>PBLU01000001.1 GCA_002721875.1 Chloroflexota bacterium
TTATTATCTGAAAGTCCAAAGGCAGTAGATTTCTTAAAACAGTATTATATCTCNCANGAATATCANGGAGGTCCTATTGACCTGACTGATAATTTAGATCAGTATATAAAATTAGATAATTTAACACCAGAAGTTGTAGTAGGTGAAACGAAACTAACAAGTGGTATTGCAACAGTTGCAACCACAGTAAATGTAAGTAGTACCAAGGGTTTTCCTAAAGAATATGGTCTATTTAAAATTAATGAAGAAGTAATTACATATACTGGATTAACTACTAATACGTTTACTGGTTGTNTTAGAGGNTTTAGTGGTATTACAACATATCATGCAACAAATCAACCTAATGAACTTGTATTCACTGATTCTACTGCTACTAATCATGATGTAGATGCAACAGTTGTTAATTTAAGTGCTTTATTTTTAAAAGAATTTTACAAAAAAACAAAAACTACTTTAACACCTGGTTTAGAGAATGTTGATTTTGTTAATAATTTAGATGTTAGTAATTTTATCAAAAATTCAAAATCATTATATCAATCAAAAGGAACAGATGAATCATTTAGAATATTATTCAATGTTTTATATAATGAAACTCCAAAGATCATAGATCTTGAGCAATATTTAATAAAACCCTCAACAGCAGAATTCATAAGAAGAGAGATAGTTCTTGCAGAAGCACTTTCTGGCAATCCTAGTAATTTAGTTGGACAAACAATAATTAAATCTTCAGATAGTGAGACTAGAGCATCTATATCTGAAATAGAACCAATAACAAGAAAAGGAAAGGTTTATTATAAGATTGGATTATTTGTTGGTTTTAATGATGTTGACTTAATAGAGGGAACTTTTAATGTTTCTCCTAAAACAAAATCTGTAGAAAATGTATCCGTAGGTTCTTCTGTAATAACTGTGGATTCTACTGTTGGATTTGGATCTACAGGAATAGTAATATCTGGAATTAATACAAATATTTACTANAGTAGTAAATCTCTAAACCAATTCTTTGGATGTGAAAATATAGTAGATACAATCTCCACCACAGATGATATTAGATCTGATGAATTTTATTATGGTTATGAAAATGGGGATTTAACCAAAAAAGTTGAACTTAGATTAACTGGTGTATTATCTGAATTTATTCCAACATCTGATATAAGATTATTATCAGAGGGAGAAAAAATATCAGTTAAAAATGTTGGTGAAAAGATAGTAGAACCATTAACTAATAAAACTAGAAAGGAAATATTTGCTAATTCGTGGATTTATAATACTTCATCAAGATTTCAAGTAAAATCAATATCTGGATCAAACATAGTCTTCTCAACAAGAGATATTAATAAATCTAGCATCAAAGTAGGTGATGAAGTTGAAATATTATTCAGAAACGAAGAAAATAGAGCAGCTACTGGTNTAGTTGCAAATGTAAATCAATCAACACAAACAATTAATTTAAATAATTTGATTTTACAAACAGGTATTAGTGTTTTACCTGATTCTAATCGAANATATGATTTACGAAGAAAAATAAAAAAAGCAACTAGTAGTTTAATAGATATAGAATTTGGAAATAACGTATTAACATCTGATATTACTAATGTTTATAATGAGTCAAATGAAAATTTTTATGCTGCTTCTAATTCATTACCATCATATCAAATTACTGCAAATATTCCAAGATCTACACTTTCAAATGCGATTGCAGGTGTTCAACTTCCACAATCTGGATATGATGCTAATACATTAAAATATAATACTTTATCATTTTCTAGTCCTGTCCCATTTATAACAGGTGATGAAATATTTTATACTGCACAAGGAACAGTTTTACCTGGATTAGTAGAGGGATCTTATTTTGTCGAAGTATTATCTAATTCAAATCAAATAAGATTATATAAATCTAGATCTTTTATTCCAATATCAGATTACGAAGAATTTGAACCACTACCATCTGGTTCTGGAACACATACATTTTCATTAACTGGTATTTTAAATCAAAAAATTGGTGCCCAAAGATTATTCAGAAAATTTCCATTAGAACCAAATAATACTAACTCTACTATTGAAAAAACAATTCCAGGACCAACTGGATTATTAATTAATGGTGTAGAAATACTAAATTACAAATCAGACAATAAAATATTTTTTGGACCTTTAAATAAAATAAATTTACTAAATGGTGGTTTAAATTATGATGTTATAACCCCTCCACCAGTAACTATTACATCATCTGGAATTGGTAATACTACAGCTTTAATGCAACCAGTAATTATTGGAGAGGTAACTGACATACAAGTTGAACCTCAAGATTTTGATATAGAAAAAGTTTTATCAGCAACTATTGAAGGTGGTAACGGTAATGGTGTTATCTTAGAATCTGTATTGTCAAAAAGAAAAAGACAAATTTCTTTTGATGGAAGAACAACATTTGACGCTGGTGGAGTAGATACTGTAAATGAAACAATAACATTTTTTAGTAACCATAATATATCAAGTGGTTTACCTNTAGTTTATGATAAAAATGGAAACGATCCTTTAGGAGTTAGNACTGTTGGTAATGATGCAGTATCTATTGTTGGGTTAGGTACAACATCTTTAGTTGATAAAGCAACTTACTATCCTCAAGTTATAAACTCAAAAACAATTAAATTATTTCAGACATTATCTGATTATAGTAGTGGAATAAACACTGTTGGATTTACAACATTAGGTCAAACTGGTGGTGTTCATATTTTTCAACTTAAAAAAGAAGAAAATACTTTAAAAAGTCTTAGAGTTTTAGATGGTGGGAATAATTATCAAAATAGACAACTTTTTGTTAAACCAATAGGAATTAATACTATTAATGATACTATAAATTTTGAAAATCATGGATTTAATGATGGTGATCAAGTTGTATANTCTACTGCTNTTGGANTGGGATCTACTCAACCNCAAACAATTACTGGATTGACAACTTATACTGGNATTTCTACTACTTCTATCTTTTATGATATTTTAAAAATAGATAATGATTCTTTTAGAATTTCTAATGCTGGTTTAGGTGGAACATCAACTGATAATTATGAAAGATTAAATCATATTAAGTTTTCTGATCAAGGTACTGGTTTCCAAGTATTTAAATATCCAGACATTAAATTAAATTTAAAATATGAATTAAAAAATACAGAAGTTGGAGTAATAACTGCAACTCCCATAGTAAGAGGTTCTATTGAACAGATTTATCTTTATGAAGAAGGATCGGGATATGGATCAGACATTTTAAATCTTGAAAAAACATCTACAATTACTATAAAAACTGGTAAAAATGCAGAGTTAAAACCGATTGTATCGGACGGAAAAATAAGTTATGTAGAAATACAATCAAAAGGACAAGAGTACTCCTCTGCACCTGATTTAGAGGTAGTTGGAGTAGGAACTGGAATTGGTGCTAAGTTAAAGGCAGTTGTAGAGAATGGAAAAATTGAAAATGTAATTATACTTGAGGGTGGAATACAATATCAACAAGATAAAGTCAATATTAAAGTAACACCTCCAGGTAGTGGTGCAATATTAGAATCTAATATAAGAGGTTTACATGTTAACAACTTTAGTAGATATGGAAATGAAGCTCTAATAGAATCTCAAGATAAATTGCAATATTCACTTGTTGGTTATTCTACTCAAATAGGTGCTGATGCTTTTGGTGATGATGGTATTGAACACTCACCAATTATAGGATGGGCATATGATGGAAATCCAATTTATGGACCATACGCATATAGTAATCCAGAAGATGAAACTTCACAAATAAGGATTTTAAATAGTGGNTANATTTTAGATNCTTCAACAATAAAANATAGACCATCANCATTTAGTANTGGATTTTTTGTTGATGATTTTGTATTTAATAATTCTGGTGATTTAGATATTCATAATGGAAGATTTTGTAGAACACCTGACTATCCAAAAGGNACTTANGCTTACTTTGTAGGAATTGCAACAAATTCTTTATCNCCAGTNTTTCCNTATTTTATTGGAGACTCATATAGAGCTAAACCTGAAATAGAAAATTATAAATTAAATCAATCAACATTTGATATTGAAAATTCAAANTTAATAAGAAATACATATCCATATAAAGTTTCTGATGAATTTGCTGATAATGATTTTATAGTAGAATCAAATGAAATATCAGAACAAAAAAGTGTTATTGAATCTACATTATTTGGATCTGTAGATTCTCTTCAAATTGTTAATAGTGGTGATAATTATAAAGTTGGAAATTCTGTTATATTTGACAATACTGGCACTGATGGTGGGGGATTAAGTGTCTCAGTTGATAGTGTGTTAGGAAAAGAAATAACATCAATTGACACTACTATAGACACGTATGAGAATGTTGTTTTTATAGAAAATGAACTTGAACAAATTTCAGCATTTATTTCAACATCACCATCACTTAATAATGGTGATAATGTTGTAATATCTGGATTAAGCACAACNGAAATNCCAGAACTNNNAGGTTCATTTNATATTGGNATAAAAACTACAAAAACANTTGTATATAANGAGATACCTAATTCANCAACGACTGGTGTAGTAACTGATATTTACGTTTCAAATATTCCTAGTTTAATATCAATAGGAAGTAGTATTGGTATAGGAACAGAAAAATTAAAAGTATTAAACACATTTGATCNAAATAATATTTTAAGAGTAAAAAGAGGTGNTGTATCTGGAGTTCATACAGTNGGAACNACNCTAAATTTAATACCAAATACATTTAATTTGCAATTATCATTAGGAACAACTAGTATTAATTCAAAATTAAATGATGAAATATTTTTTAATCCACATGAATCAATTGGTGTAGGAACTGTAGTAGGTTTAGGTTCAACTGCATTTTCAACACTTGGAGATGTTAAAAAGATAGTTTCAACTCCAACTNATAGTATTTTCTTACCNAATCATCCATTTGAAACAAATCAAAGAGTAACATTAACTAAACCTGCTACTGGTTATGGAATAACAGTTTCAAAAGATGATGGTGTAACTAATTTTACAATACCTAAAAGTGGAACTACAGAAGAAGATGTCTTTATAATTAGAAAATCAAAAGATTATGTTGGAATAGTTACTCAAGTTGGGTTAACAACAAGTAGTNTTGGATTAGCTTTCTTTGGNGANACTAAAGTTGGTTCTAGNAGTTTTGAATATAGTTTAAANTCAAATTTTGAACAGATTACTGGAAAACTTCAAAGAATACATGCACAAGTTTCAGTATCAACATCTCATAATTTAACTNATGATGAAATTNTTAATTTAAATNTANTTCCAAGTCAATCTGTNGGAATTGGAACATCAACCTTNATNAATGTAAANTATGANNAATTAAATGATAAAATNCTAATAAATCCANTATCATGTTCATCTAGTGGAGTTACAACATCAACTAATCAATTTAATATTACATCACATNATTTAGAGAGTGGAGATAAAGTTCACTATATTTCAACCTCTGTATCTGAAGGTCTTGCAAATCAGGAATCTTACTATGTTTATAAAGTAGATGATGATAATTTTAAATTAGGAGAAACTGCAATAGATGTTTTGTTTGATCCAATAAAAATTATTGAATTAANTTCAACTGGAAANAATCATGAATTTTCTTTAATAAATCCAAAAATAAATGTTGTNAAAAATAATAATTTAGTTTTTGGTGTAGGTCATTCCTCCTTAGAAGGTTTTAATTTTAAATTATATTATGATAAAGATTTTAAAAATGAATTTGTTTCAACTGGAACAACCAGCACCTTCCAAGTAACTGGTATTGGAACAGTTGGTATTGGAACNACAAGTATTAATAAATCTGATGANGCNACTGTAACTCTTAATTTTTATGAAGATAATCCAAATNTTTTATTTTATAATGTNCAAAAAAGTGGTTATATAAGNACCTCNGANACTGAAGTTAATAATTATTCAAAAATAGAATATCAGGATAGTGTTTATAGTGGAGAGTATAATATCTTTAATGTTACTTCTACAGCAAGCACTTCTTTTAGTGTCTCTTTATTAGAAATTCCAGANACTACAACATATAATCAATTAAATACTGAAATTTTAAATTATTCGACAAAATCCTTAAAGGCAAGTGGTTCAATTAATGATGTTAAAATCAATTTTGGTGGTGTTGGATATAATAGTTTACCATCATTTGTAAGNATNGCTTCAACTCAAGGAANAAATGCTAGTNTATTNCCAGATTCTAAAACAATTAATAAAGTTGANGATGTAAGAATATTAAATCCAGGTTTTGAATATTCATCAGATAATACNTTAAAACCAGAAGCNTTTGTNTCNCCANTNATNTCNATTATNAATTCAAATACAATATCAAATATTGAAATAATTGATGGTGGTAAAAATTACACAGCAATTCCAGATTTAGTAATTGTAAATCCAACAACTGGCATACAAGATACATCTGGTGCCAGTATTGATGTAAGTTTAAGGGGTAGTTCTTTACAAGATGTAGAAATTGTTGTTGCACCAAAAGGTCTTGATCCTGTAACTCATGAAATATTTACACTTAATAATAGTAATGGATCAACAATAAAATCTGTTGGATTTAATTCAGGTGTTGGAATAGTTACATGTACGTTAGTTACACCTATTTTAGGATTTAGCACTGCACCATTTACTGTGGGTGAAGAAATATTCGTTGAAGGAATACAAAGATATGATGATAGTGGAACTGGATTTAATTCTGATGATAATGGATTTAAATTCTATACTGTTACTTCTATGGTTAATAATAACCCTGCAATTGTAGAATTTAATATATCAGGTATTACAACTAATGCTGGTATTGCTAAAACAACACAAAATTCATATGCACAAATTATTAAGAAGAGTGATTATCCATCATTTAAAGTTACGCAAGCAATATCTAAATTTAATGTTGGTGAAAAAATATCTGCATTCATTAAAGATGAATTTACATCAGTTGAGTTAACTATAACAGAATCAACTAATGAATTTATTAAAGTAGTTGAAGATTCACCAGGTGCTTTTCAATTAATTGCAGGACAACGTATAAGAGGATCTAATAGTGGTAATGTAGCAACTATTAATACTATATCTGAAAATACAGGACAATTTAAAATCAATTACTCTTTGAGACAAGATCAAGGGTGGAAGGATGACATTGGTAAATTAAATCAAGATTATCAATTATTGCCTGATAATGATTACTATCAAAATTTATCTTACACAGTTAAAAGTTCAATTTTATATGAAGATCTGATAAATCCAGTTAATCGTCTTCTTCATACAAGTGGATTAAAGAATTTTGCTGATGTTGGTATAACTTCNTCTACAAGTGCAGGTGTTACAACATCAACTTTCCTTGATACTTTAGCACTTGATTTTATNGATCAGAAACGAGTTGATACAATCAATAATTTTGACTTTGCTTTAGATATTGATACTGTTGATAATAAATCTAAATTTTTAAAATTACAAAATACAAAATTATCACCATATATTGAGTGTAGAACAAATAGAGTATTAGAGATAGATGATATTAGTTCATTATTCTCAAATACATCAGTATCTCTTAACAAATTTTTAGATTTATCATTAAATTCAGAATATGCAAGAGTTNTAGTTCAAATTAGAAATCCTAATAATAAAAATACACAATTATCNGATCTTGTATTATTTAAAGATACTAATGATGTATTTACAGCAGAGCAAACAAAAATACATAACACTCCATCAGAATTAGGTGAACTAAAAGCTGAAATGGATACATCTGGTTTAGTTAGTTTGAANTTTACTCCTGATGATCCTGATAATAATGANTATGATCTAAAAATATTTAAATCATCATTTAATAGTAANCTTGCTGGTATTGGAACACAATCAATTGGTTTNATTAATTTAACTGGAAGTAATGCNATTGTGGCAACTGCTTCTACATCTGANATTATTTCTAGTAATACAGGTGTGACTGATGCATATTTTGCNTCTGTAGAGGTTCATGATCCAACAACTGAAGAAATTAATTTNGTTCAATTATATCTAACNCATGATGGAACAAATACATANATGTCTGAATTCTTTACAGATTCNGAAGAAGGACCAGTATCTAATTTTATTGGNACATTNAAATCAAGTATAGATTCAGGTGTATTATCATTAAACTTTGAAAATACTGANTTAAATGAAATAAGAGTTAGNTCTAATATTATTGGAATTGGAACAACNACATCTGGAATTGGAACATATAGATTTAAATCTACAGGACAGATGGATGGATCTGAGAGAACTGTAAGATTTGAATCAAACTATGCTAATGTATCTGCTGCAACTACTGTTGCAACTTTCTTACAAGAAGAAATATCAAGTTTAAAGAGTATTATAAGAGTCTCTAGTGGATCAACTAGTGCATTACATCAAGTTTTAGTTGCTCATAACGAAACAGACACACATAACACACAATATCCATTCCTTTCAATAGGAAGCACTTCAGGAATNGGAACATTNTCNTCAACNATTGTTGGAAATGATCTTAATTTAAACTTCCACCCNGATCCATTATACACTGGTGGCACNAATAGTGTTCAAGTACAAGTTTTAACTAAGGCATTCTATACTGATATTGATTTATTAAATATTCCATTAGATTTACAATATGGAACTGCAACAGAATCATTATCATTAGCTCAATATGATGCAATTAATGGTTCTAGATCAAATAAAACAAGTTTCCCACTACAAAGCAATACAATACCTATATTCCAGAAGAATTTTAATCCATCTGATTCTTCCACTTTAAATCAAGAAACTGGTGAATTTACAATTACTGATCATTTCTTTGAAACTGGTGAAAAGTTAATTTACAGACCAGGATCTACATTTACAGGTGCTACAGTTGCTGGTATTGCAACTGGTGGTGGTACTTTTGCNCATGATCTTGAAGTATTTGCTATAAAGTCAACTAACAATAAAGACAAATTTAAAATTGCTAAAAGNCGTGCAGATGCCCTTGCTGGTATATCAGTTACATTTACTGGTTCTGGTTCTGGTAATAATCATGAATTTGAAATGTCTAAGAAGAATGAAAAAGCATTACTTTCAATTGATGGAATAATTCAATCCCCAATAGCTTTTACTCCAATATCAACTAATTTAGAATATGCTATTACTAATAGTGCAACAACATTTAGTGTTACTGGAATTTCATCAATTAATACTGGAGATACTATCAAAGTAAATAATGAATATATGAAGATTACCAATGTTGGTCTTGGAACTACATCTGTAGGACCTATAACTGAAACTGGTGATGTTAACCTATTAGTTGTTGAAAGGGGATATATTGGATCTGCTGCAACTAATCATAGTGCTAATGATGTAAGTAGATTATATTCTGGTGGATATAATATTGTTGATAATAATATNCATTTTACAGAGGCTCCTAGAGGATCAAATACATCACAAAAAACAGNATCTAATCTTGAACCAGTTAGATCAACATTTACTGGTAGAGTTTATTTAAGACAAGATTATACTACTAACCAAATTTTTGATGATATTTCAGAGCAGTTTACAGGTATAGATCAAAGATATAAGGTTAAAGTAGGTGGTGCTGATACTGTTGGAATTAATACTGGAAGTAGTATTTTATTATTAAATGGAATATTNCAAACTCCATCAACATTTAATAACTTAGGTAATAATTATAGTTTTGAATCAGTTGGAGCTGGAACATCAACTAACGTGGTGTTTACAGGAATTACTTCATCTAATGGAACATTAATTATTAGTGATAGTGATGTTAATCAAAATCAACTACCTAGAGGTGGTGTAATTGTATCATTGGGATCAACAGGTGGTTTAGGTGTAGCACCACTAGGACCAGCAAAAGTAAAAGCAACTATAGATGGTAGTGGATCAATAATAGGAATTGTTGGTCTTGGAACAACTGGTAGTGCCTACAATATAAGNACAGCATCATATAATAATATTTCTGGTGAATTAGAAATTACAACTGCAGTCGATCATGACTTTGGAGATATAAATGAGTTTGCTAGATTAGAAGGTTTAACATTTACACCTAGTCTTGCAATTGGTGTTAATACGTCATTTGGAATTACAGGAATTGCATCTGCTAGAACATTCTCTGTAAATGTTGGTACAAGTGCACAAACTCATGCATACGTTGGATCTGGAACTGCATTTGAGTATCTAAATGACTTATCATTTGGTTCAGGATATAGAAATCCAGTTTCTGTAGCAGTTACTGATTTATCTGGAAATGGTGCGAGTGCAGATATCACAGCAGAAGTTGTTTCTAACACACACGTATTTGTAAGTGCAGTAGCAAATGCTGTTTCAGTTACTGGAGGTCTTTCTCTTACTCCTACAAATGCCACATATGATCCAGCAACAGGAGATTTAGTAATTACAAAATCATCTCATGGTTTAACAACAAGTAATACAGTTGGTCTTGCTACAAATGGTTTTGTATTCAGATGTGCTCAAGATAACTTCTCAACTGATCATNCNTACCCNNGNTCTGGTCCNACACCAAGTTCNGNTGGAGGAGATCCTGCACATNNNNCAACTTTAGCNATTANNTCAAAAACNACAAATACATTNACAGTNAANGTAGGTATTACNAATACAGGNACAGGTGGTGCNCTTAAATTTANNATNAATAANGCAGGNACNGGATATACTNAACCANNAATTCATAGTTGAAGCACCTTCTTATTCTGATCTTTCAATAACTGGTGTTTCAAGAAGAGGTATTGGATCTACAACAGACACTGGAACTGGAGTTACACTTACATTAGATGTTGGTGCTGCTTCAACAACTGTTGGTATAGGTTCAACTTCATTCCAAATAACTAATTTTGAATTAAACAATAGTGGTTATAACTTTAAAATTGGAGATGTATTCAAGCCTGTTGGATTAGTAACTGATAGATTCTTAAATACATCAAAATTAATAAGTGATTTTGAATTAACAGTAACTGATGTATTTAATGATCAATATTCATCTTGGAATTTTGGACAATTTGATTTTATAGATTCAATAAAAGATCTTCAAGACGGAAAGAGAACCAGATTCCCACTAATATACAATGCAAATACACTCAGTTTTGAAATAGATCCAAATGATGCTCAGTCATCATTAATTGATTTAAAATCTTTATTGTTGATATTCATAAATGGTGTAGTACAAGATCCAGGTGAAGCTTATAGTTTCGATGGTGGTACTTCCTTTGAGTTTGCTCAACCACCAGAGGCATCTGATATAATTGATATATTCTTCTACAAAGGAACTGAGGGAGTTGATGCTGTTCAAGTATCAGCAGGTGCCTCAGTAGCACCTACTATTAAAACTGGTGATGTAGTTCAGGTTCTCAAGACAAGTTCAGGTATTACTACTTCTCAAGATCCAAGAACGATATATGATATTGGTGCATCTGATGAAGTTGAGACTAATTTATATAATGGTATTGGAATTGATGAAAGAAACTTTAAACCATTTAGTTGGACAAAACAAAAAGTTGATAAGAAAATAAATGGTGAAATTGTATATAAAACAAGAGATTCAATTGAATCACTTGTATACCCAACAGCAAAAATTATTGGAGATGTTGGANTAANNACTAATATATTATATCTTGANAATGCATCTTTCTTCAGNTATGANCAAAGTTTNGGAAGTATCAANGTTTCTAATGTTGGTGGATTAATAGTTAAATCAACNTCTTTAGTAGCTGCTGGATTAACTGCNACAGTTTCTATAGGTGGAACAATTCAAGCATTGACTATAACCAATGGTGGTAGTGGGTATGTGGGTTCAACCACATCAATCGCAATATCAAATCCTGTAGGTGTGGTAACTGGGGTAGGAGGAACTGCCACAGCAACAGCATCGATCACTAATGGTGTTATAACAAGCACCACAATAACTAATCCTGGTTTTGGTTACACAATATCAAATCCCCCACAGGTTATTGCTCCATTCCCAACAATAGTTAAAGAAGATGTAGATGGAATTGCAGAAAATCAAATTCAAGGATTTGATGGTGATGTTATTGCTATCGGAGTAACTGATGGTGTTGGTGGAAACCCACTTGCACTTAAATTTACAATAAAGTCCGATATTGGTGGGACAAGTGGTAATCCTAATGGATCTTTCTCTAATTTAACAGTTGGAACACCTATATACATTTTTGACACTCAAGTTGGACATGGAGTGACATCAGTATTTAATGATGGAGCAGTTGTTGCAACAGGAACAACATGTGTAGATAATGTTTACATTGTTAATGATATAAGTGGTGGTGCCAATTCTGGTATNATTACTTGTAATATAATGGCTGGAGTAAATACTACTAACATAGATACTGCAGTCGGTGTCACATCTATAGGTGCATTCTCTTGGGGTAAATTATCAGGTATAACTAGATCTGGTAATCCTATTTCAATTGGAGTTACTGGTATGACATTAAACTCTGGATTATCGACTTACCCAACGATCCAGAGAAGAGATTTTGGTCTTAGAGACAGTGGTGCTTTAAGAAAGGATCTTGGGTAGTATAAATATAGAAAAAAGCTAATGATATGGCTGCTATTGTAACAGATCAATTTAGAATTCTAAATGCAAACAACTTTGTAGAGACAGTGGATAACTCTGCAAATTCATATTATGTTGTAGTTGGTCTTACAAATCCAACCTCACCATCCGTTGGTTTTGGAAGAAGTACTACGTGGAATACAAACACACCATCACCTGAAGATAGTTTTAATTATATTAATCATACTGGAGATACTCAAGTATTTGGTAAGAAAGTAACATCAGATAATATAAGAAGACTAATAACAAGGAGAAACTGGACTCAAGGAACAAGATATGAAATGTTCCGTCACGATTATAGTATTAGTAATCCTTCTCCAGTAACAAGTTCATCAAGATTATATGATTCTAGTTATTATGTAATGAATAAAAACTTTGACGTNTATGTTTGTATNGATAATGGTTCNNNNGGNATTAGTACAACNGGNAANGCNTCNCANGATGAACCTCTATTCACAGATTTAGAACCAACAAGAGCAGGTGAGAGTGGAGATGGGTATATTTGGAAATACTTATTTACGGTTCCACCAAGTGATATAATCAAATTTGATTCAACCGAATACATCTCTGTTCCTGGTGATTGGCCAACTTCGACAACCACTCAAATACAATCGGTTCGTGAAAATGGTGATTCAACTGTAAATAATAACCAAATTAAAAAGGTTTATATTGATCANCAAGGATTTGGTTACACTCAAAATCAAACTGGTAAAGAATTAGATATTATAGGTGATGGAANTGGTGCNAAAGTTGTTATTGACACTGATAGTGAAGGAAAAATTACTAAAACAAGTGTTTCTTCTGGTGGTCAGGGATATACTTATGGAATGGTAGATTTAGGAACTTTAGGAACACCATCCACAAGAGCAAAATTAATTCCAATTATTCCTCCATCAANAGGACATGGATTTGATTTGTATAAAGAATTAGGAACTGACAAACTTTTAGTTTATGCTAGATTCGATGATTCTACAAAAGATTTCCCAACTGATACAAAATTTTCACAAATTAGTATTATTAAAAATCCAACATCTATTGGTTCTACATCTACATTTACNGCTAATCAATTTTCTTCAGTAAATGCTATAAAGGTTATTTCACCAACAGGAACACCTGTAATAGGTGAAAAACTTGAACAATCTGTAACTGGTGGAACAGCATTGGGTTATATTGTTTCTTATGATACTGATACTAACGTTGTTAAATACTATCAGGATAGATCATTATTTTTTAATCAAACAACTGGAGATCAAACTGATTATGTTGGTGTTACAACTAATTCAAAGGTATTAGATTTTGTATCTAGTGCTGATAAAATTTCTGCTCCAACAAGTGGATTTTCAGCATCAGTTGANACAAACTTCTCTGGTATTAGTACAAATCCTTCTGGAAACAAGGTCATTTCATTAGGAGTTAACTTTGAATCAGGCATTGCAAGTCCTGAGATAAATAAAGGGTCTGGTGAAGTAATTTATTTAGATAATAGACCTTTAATCACTAGAAACTCTAGACAAAAAGAAGACATCAAAATCATCTTGGAATTTTAAGAAATGGCACAAAAAACGAATTTAAATATAAGTCCTTACTATGATGATTTTGATCCTAACGATCAATTTTATAAAGTTTTATTTAAACCTGGTTTTCCTGTTCAAGCAAGAGAGTTAAGCACTTTACAGTCTATNCTTCAGGATCAAATTGAATCTTTTGGATCTCATATGTTCAAAGATGGTTCAATGATAATACCTGGTAATATTGCATATGATAGTAATTATTATTCTATTAAAGTTTTTGATGATCATTTAGGCATACCAGTATCATTATACATTGATCAATTAGTTGGTTTAAGATTAAGGGGAGAAACATCAGGAGCAGTTGTAACAATTGATAATTATCAATATCCAGAAGATAATCCAGATGTAACCGATTTAACACTTTATATTAAGTATTTACAATCTGGACCAGATAACGTAGATAGTGGATTACTTGATAATGAAAATCTTATTGTAGAAGAAACATTTACTTATGGTAATACTGCGGTAAATGCTGGAGAGACTGTTGTTAAATTGATAAATTTCGGACAAGAAACAGGTTCTGCTGTTGCATTATCTGCTGGTGTTTACTTTATTAGAGGACAATTTGTTCAAGTTCCCACAGACAAAATAGTATTAGACCCTTATGATAATATGCCTTCTTATAGAGTTGGTTTAAATATTGATGAACAGTTAATTACCGCAAAGGATGAAGATTCTCTATATGATAATGCAAGAGGATTTTCTAATTATGCAGCACCAGGTGCAGATAGATTAAGAATAAAAACAACTCTTGCTAAAAAAGCACTAACAGATTATGATGATACTAATTTTATAGAATTATTAAGAATTGATTTTGGTGAAATAAAAATATTAAATGANGATACTCAATATAATTTAATCAGAGATTATTTTGCAAAAAGAACTTTTGAAGAATCAGGAAATTATACATTAGATAAATTTGGAATAGATGTATTAGATTGTTTAAATGATGGTATATCTGGTGATGGAGTTTATAGATCTAATGAAATAACCGATAGTGGTAATGTACCAAGTGATGACTTGATGTGTGTTAAAGTATCTTCTGGAAAGGCATATGTTAAAGGTTATGATGTTTCACTAGATTCTTCAAAAACTATAGATGTAATAAAACCAAGAGATAAGCAAGTAGTTGATTCAGCTTTAGTTCCATATCAGATGGGAACTGTTTTTAAAGTTAATAATGTATTTGGTGTACCAGCTCCAAACATTAACGATGATACTAAATTTGTAGAACTCTATAATAAAAGAACTAATTCAAATACAGCAGGAACTGGTGATAAAATAGGTGAAGCAAGAGTATATTCATTTGCAGTATCAGATGCATCATATACAGGTGATACAACTGAGTGGGATTTACATTTATTTGATGTTCAGGTATTTACAAAAGTAGAACTAAATCAGAATGTTAGTAACTCTGAAGTACCACTTACATCTTTTGTTAGAGGAGTAAGTAGTGGTGCTACAGGATTTGTATCAATAGTCTCAGGTGGATATGGTTGCATTTATCTAAGTGAAGTCACAGGTCAATTTATGGCAGGTGAACAGGTTATTATTAATGAGGATACATCATTTGTTAGATCAATAAAAACTGTTAAAACTTTTGGTATACAAGATGTAAAGTCAGTATATCAAGATACCAGTGTCTTAACTGGATATGCTGTTGATTTTGTTGCAGATACTGTTCTTCAGAGAGTAATAGCACCTAATTTTAGTAATGCTGATCAAATTACTATTACTGGTGCAGGTGCAACTACAAATGGAGCATACAATTTTGTAGGGGTTAGTACTGGAACTATATTAAAATATACTCCATCAGGAGAGACAGTTGAAAGATTTAATCGTATAGAAACAGTATCAGCAGATGGATTAAGTGTTACTCTTTCTGCAGTTCCTAGTGTAACAGGTATATGTAATGGAGCTTTAAATACTACAAAAATAAGCACTACTTTTGCTTTTGGTGTGCCGAACATTAATTTAGAAGATAGTAGAGGATTATATGCAGAAATAGATAATAAAAATGTTTCAGATATTGATTTATCAACTGCTACATTACTAGTTGGAAAAAATATTACTGGTGAAAGCACTGATGGATCTGGTGTTTTAACTTTTGATTTATCTGCAAGTGGTATATCAAGTGCTTTTTATGAAACTTTTGATGAGGAAAGATATTCAGTTCATTATAGTAATGGAACAATTGAAGATTTAACTTCTGATCAATTTGTTTTAAGTTCTGATGGTCAAACAGTTACTATTAATGGATTAGAAACAAGTCAATCTAATGTTGTTGTAAGTTCAACTCTCAAAAAAGAATCTTTAAAGAGTAAACAAAAAAATTATATAAGAAGTCAAAAAATCACTGTTGAAAAAACAGCTGTTGGTATTAATACTGCTTTGACTGGAATGGAGATAAGCAAAAATTATGGTCTTCGTGTTGAAGATAAGGAAATATCATTAAACGTGCCAGATGCAGTAAAAGTCATAGGTGTTTACGAATCACTCAATACATTATCACCTACTTTAGATGTGTTTACTTTCCCATCTGGATTATCATTGAATACAGAATCAATATTAGGAGAAAAAATAGTTGGTTCTGATACTGGAGCAGTTGGGCAAATTGTCAGTAGAAATTCAGCAACTGAAGTTGAGATATCAATTTTATCATCAAACGCATTTAGTATTGGTGAAATAATTACTTTTGAAGAATCAAATATTACAACTACCCTACAAGATATAACATTTGGTAATAATTTAAATATTACAAATAGATATGAATTAGATAAAGGTCAGAGAGAAGAGTTTTATGACTATTCTAGAATCGTAAGAAGAAAAGATTTTCCACCAGCATCTAGAAAACTTTTAATAGTTTATGATAGATATGATGTTCCATCTAGTGATAGGGGTGATTTCTATACAGTTGCTTCCTACCCCGAAGAAAGATTTGGAAAAGATGTCCCACATTTAAAAGATGAATTAAGAGCTACTGATACAATTGATTTCAGACCAAGAGTTGGCGCATATGGTGGAACAGGATCTCCGTTTGCATTTTCAAATAGAAATTTTAACGATTCTTCTAATCCAACTACTATTGTAACTCCAAATGAAAGTTCAATTATTGGATATAATTTTTATTTACCAAGAATCGATAAAGTAATCTTAGATTCAGGTGGAGATGTAGTTATAATAACAGGTGAATCCTCAATTAATCCAACTCCAATATCTGTGCTTGATAACGCTATGGTATTAGCAACCATAGAATTACCTGCATATCTTTATAATCCAGATGATGCAAAAGTTATTATCGAAGATAATGTAAGATTTACCATGAAGGACATAGGTAAGTTGGAAGATAGAATTGAAAATTTAGAAGTTACATCATCTTTAAGTTTATTAGAATTAGATACAAAAACACTTCAGATTCAAGATGCTGATGGTTTATCTAGATTTAAAACTGGATTTTTTGTAGATGATTTTAAAAATACCAATTTAATTAATATTGAAAACGTTGACTGTAACGTCACTGTTAATACTGACAAACAAGAATTAGAATCTACAACTAATTTTTGGTCATTAAAACCACAACTAGCATTAGATCCTTC
>PBLU01000002.1 GCA_002721875.1 Chloroflexota bacterium
AGACCTTTCGCACCTGCTATACTTGAAGAGCACTGTCAAGATTACTTTGACATGCCTAAACAATCAAGGTATATGTCTTACGTTTATAAATGTAAGCAACCAAGGGCGATACCTGCCTGTATACACGTCGATGGGTCTGCTAGGGTACAAACAGTACCAAAAGACTCAGATAGTATTCTAAGACCCATACTGGAGTGCTGGTACGAACGCACTGGATGTCCTGTATTATTGAATACATCTTTGAATATCAAGGGTAAACCAATGGTCAACACAATAGCAGATGCAAAATTATTTGAGCAGAAGTATGAAATTACAGTTTTCTAAACCACAGAGTCTTGAAGAATATGTCGGACAGATTCCAAATATTAAATCTCATACTTTACTTTACGGTGAGATGGGTGTGGGGAAATCTACTCTAGGGGAATTATTGAGAGATACTTATGGTTACATTTTTATTGATGAGATACACAGATATCAAGAAAGTATTCTGACGCTTATGAATCATGATGTTGTTATAGGTGCAACTAAAGACCTAAACCTTCTCTGTGATGATTTGAGGTCTAAATTTGTTTGTCATGAAGTCAAACCTAGTGAGCAAGAATTGGAAACTATTTTACTCACTTACTTAGGAAAAGAAGATTACATTTTTGACAGAAGTATAATAACTAAAATTGTAAGGGCATCAAGACTTAATACAAGACGATCACTTAGATTATTCAAAAGAATACAGCAATATTCAAAGTATGTACGAGACACTAATATTATCTCACATAATATAGTAGACTATGTTATAGAAAAAACTGATTTATGAACTCAATTACTTTTAGTGGGTGTAGTATTACATGGGGTGACGAATTAGAAAACCCAGAGGAAGATAGATACAGCCGTGTTGTATCAAATCATTATGGTGTTATTGATAATAATATTTCTCTTCGGGGTGTTAGTAATGATGATATAGTAAGTAGAACTGTAAAACATATCGATAAAAATCCTGTAGACATTATCATTATACAATTTACATATGTTAGTCGATATCAATGGATAAGTGAGAAAGGCAAATTATATGATTGGACACCTTCAGTAAGAAATGCAGAAAGATTTAAGGATACACCACGTAAAGAATATTACAAACACATATACACTAATCGCCATGGTATAGAAAATGCGTGGAAGAATATTTTTTTGTTTGATAGATATTGTAAAAGCAAAAACCAAAAATACATATCATTAATAAACAATCATCATGCACATTTTTATGAACAAGGTAGTAATTGGAAAAAATTATGCAAGTGTCAAGTCCCAACAGTATTATCAATACAAAAAGATCACCCATCTGCGGAGGAACATAAAACAATCGCAGATCAAGTTATAAGGAGAGTCGATGAAATTATTGTTTAGTGGTTGTAGTATCACATATGGTGATGAACTACAAAATAAATTCATGGAGAGATTTAGCAAATTAGTATCTCATCATTTTGCTGCACCACACAATAACATAAGTGAGTGTGGTATTAGTAATGACAACATTGTGAGAAGAACTATAGATCGGGTTGATAAAATGCCACCTGATCTAATCATAATGCAATTTACAGTTCATCAACGTATTGAGTGGTGGAGTGAGGATGGTAAACCTCACAAATTTACACCACAGAGAATTAAGGATCAAACTCAACGAACATATTACAGAGATGTATACACAGATACTCAGGGTGCTGAAAATTTATGGAAGAATATGTTTTTATTTGATTGTTATTGTAAAGAGAAAGGTCTCAAGTATATTCCATTAGTTGCAGATCATTTTGATTTGATTCTAAAACATCCTGATAGAGTCTTTGAGGAAGGTATAGGTGATTGGAGAAGATTATGCGAGAATATACCCTACACTTTCCTCCATCCAACTTGTCTTGGCACATCTGAAGAGTTTCCAGAAAATTATGCTCAAGGAGTGAGAGGTGGGCATCCAAGTGCGAAAGGTCACAAAGCGATAGCAAATAAAATCATTGAGTTGATAGACGCTATATAAAGTGTTATAATGATTATGACTGAACTCTAATTATGGCNAAAGGATTTAAGGTGGTNTCNAAACCACCTACTGCGAAAGCAAAGANGCTTTTGATATTGAANNNGCAAANNAACTTCTNAAAGGTAAAAGTNTTGTATTTTGTTTACCTGGTAGAGGAGTATCATACATCTTCCTAAANAATTTCGTATCACTCTGTTTTGAGTTGGTACAGAANGGAGCAAATATACAGATAGCACAAGACTANAGTTCNATGGTGAACTTTGCNAGATGNAAGNNTCTNGGTGCNAATGTNTTNNGAGGACCTGATCAATTACCTTGGGATGGTAAACTNNANTATGATTANCAACTNTGGATTGATAGTGACATNGTNTTNTCNAANGAANCATTNTANNGNGTTCTTNCNATGNANAAAGATATTGCAGGTGGNTGGTANGCNACNGANGATGGTNGAACAACNTCNTGTGCNCANTGGTTAGAAGAGGATGATTTCAAAGAAAATGGTGGTGTNATGAATCATGAGATGGTTGANGGTATNGTNAANNGNCGNAAACCATTTACTGTTGANTATTCTGGNTTTGGTTGGTTGCTNATCAAGAAAGGTGTNTTTGAACATNNAGANATGANNTATCCTTGGTTTGCNCCNCANATGCANGTNTTNGANTCTGGTGANGTNCAAGANATGTGTGGNGAGGACGTNTCATTCTGTNTNGATGCNATNAAAGCAGGNTTTGAAATNTGGNTNGATCCNCANTGTAGAGTNGGACANGAGAAAACTAGAATCATATAGATAGCATGACAGCAAGTGCAATACACATGGACTTATATGACATATACATCAAAGGATCGCTAGAGTTTNAGTCAATTACGGAAGAGGANATGGAAGATAAAATACAAGAATTNGCAGAAGATTATTATCGAGAAGGGTTNCCTCATCCAGANGAAATAGAGGTNAGATACCTNGGACATGAAGAAGACTCTCAATNAGGGTCTTTTTTTTGCTCTAAATAATGATAAATATACCCAGACTATAAAGATCTAGTGCCCGCACAGACTTTTTCGCAAGGATTCAAAGATATTTCTTTATCCTTTAAAAGACATCCAGTTACACATGACATCCTAGCTNTGAAAAGNGAGGATGCCATCAAACGTTCTGTGCAAAATTTANTTCGTATACAATTAGGTGAAGTATTTTTCAATAGATTGTTAGGTACAAAAATTACTGGTTCTTTATTTGAACTAGCAACATCAAATTATGTTGATCCTATAAAGTCGGAAATAAGCACAACAATAGAAAACTTTGAACCAAGAGTAAAATTGACTGATGTAAGATTTGAATCAACACCNGACNAAAATGCNGTTGATATTCAAATTGATTATGACATCATAGGAATGTCTGCTCCAAGTCAATCAATAAACTTTGTTCTCGAACCAACTAGGTTATAATGGCACTTCAACAATTCACAAACCTAAATTTTGAGGATATAAAAACCTCAATCAAAGCATATCTAAGAGAAAACTCTAAGTTCACTGATATGGATTTTGAGGGTTCCAACCTATCAGTAATAGTAAATNTACTTGCATATAATTCATATACCACTGCATATAATACCAATATGGTTGTCAATGAAACCTTTATTGACAGTGCAACACTAAGAGAGAATGTGGTATCTTTAGCAAGAAATATAGGATACGTTCCACGATCTAAAAGAGCAGCAAAAACAATTGTAGATTATAGTATAACTGGTATAAACACTACTTCAACTTCTATCATATTCCAACCAGGTATGATTGCAAACGGAAGTGCTTCGGGTGTAAATTACTTATTTGCGATACCTGATAAAGTTACAGGCACTGCAAAAGATGGAAAAGCTTATGGTACAGTTGAAGTTTATCAAGGACAATTTCTACGAACTACATTTATCAATAATACATCTCAAACTAATCAAAGATTCATAATTCCCAATAATGGTGTTGATACATCAACTATAAGAGTTGGTATAAAAGAGAACAATGCAAGCACTACTTCTACGGAGTACAAACTTGTTGATAATATAATCGGTGTTACATCAACATCTAACATATATCTCATACAAGAAACTACAGATGANAAATATGAGGTTTTGTTTGGTGATGGTATTTTTGGTGCTAAGTTAGATAATGGTAATGTAATTGAGATATCATATATCAAAACGGAGGGCAAGANTGGTAATGGTGTTGCAAGATTATCATATTCGGGAACATTACAGAACCAAAATGGTGCTACAGAGAATGTGCAAGCAATACTTACACCTCAGTTCCCATCAGAAAATGGTGATGATATAGAAGACTTGCGTAGTGTTAGGTACTATGCACCAAAACTTTATTCTTCACAGCACAGAGCTGTGACTGCAAGTGACTATGAAGCTATAGTTCCATCTGTCTATGCAAATATAGAATCAGTTAGTGCTTTTGGTGGTGAGGAACTAACACCTCCGANATATGGTAGAGTTTACATTGCTGCAAAACCTAAAAATGGTTCTTTCTTATCTGATTTTACCAAAAAACAAATACTTACATCTTTAAAAAATTACTCTGTTGCAGGTATTGTGCCTGAGATTATTGATTTGAAGTTTTTGTATGTAGAACTTGATTCATACGTTTATTATAATTCTAATTTTGTTTCTGACCCTCAAAATGTCAAAACAAATATAATCAGTGCTATGACCACATTTGCAAGTGGCACAGAATTGAATAAATTTGGTGGTAGATTTAAGTATAGTAAGATNTTGTCTTTGATNGATAGAACNAGTGANTCTATTACATCAAANATAACAACAATAAANATAAGAAGAAATCTTGTTGCTCAGATCAATCAATTTGCACAGTATGAGATATGTTTTGANAATACATTCCATAGAGGNCAAAGCAATTATAATATCAAGTCAACTGGATTCAATNTATCNGGTGTTTCTGGAACTGTTTACTTCTCTGATCAANATACATCTGGTGATACTGGATCTNTATTCTTATTCCAAATAGACTCNGATNCATCTGTGAAAGATNTTATCAACTACNTTTGGTTCTGTAGATTATAAGAAAGGTGAGGTTATTATTGATACAGTAAATATAACATCAACAGTGCAATCTGATAATATTGTCGAGATACAAGCAGTGCCACAGTCAAATGATGTATTAGCGAGAAAAGAATTGTACTTACAATTTGACGTATCAAATAGTAATTTCTATATGAGAGAGGATCCTATATCATCAGGTTCTAATACCTCTGGTACTAGATATGATCCACAATCAAGTTATAGTAATGGTGCAAAAGTCAGAGGTGCAATGATAACAAGCACATCAACTGCAAGCACATTAGTTGGTTATGTAAACGGACAACCTTATTACGGTGCTTATCATNCTATGGAAAATGGAAATCTCATGACAGGCACAAGTCATACTGTTGATAGTCTTCCTATAACTAGCACTCCAACAAGTGCAATAGATAGTTCATCGACACCCGTCTCATCATCTTCTTCATCATCAACCTCATCATACACAAGTAGTGGATACTAATGATCCAGACCTCGCTTACAAAAGTAAAAGTAAATGAGATAATTCAGAGTCAAATACCAGAGTATATTGACACTGAGAATCCTCGTTTTGGTGAATTTATAAAGCAATATTATATCTCACAAGAATTCCAAGGTGGAGCAATGGATATTGCTGACAATCTTGTTGAATACAAAGGTCTTGATTTTCTCAACAATGAGACTCTTACTGGATTCACATCTATAAGTCAATATGTAAATAGACAANANTCCACAATTTATGTGGACTCTACAACAGGGTGGCCAAGACAATATGGATTACTAAAAGTCAATGATGAGATAATAACTTACACAGGTATTGGTAGCACNTCTTTTACAGGNTGNACAAGAGGATTCNGTGGAATAGAGAATAATAAAAGAACGAATAATCCCGAATATCTTACATTTTCTACTTCAGGTATTGGTACACATGGTGTAAATGATAGGGTTACAAACCTCAGTAATATCTTCTTGAAAGAGTTTATGAAGAAACTCAAGAAGCAGATATCACCAGGTTTTGAAGAAAGAAACTTATTCGATAAACTAGATCAAACAAATTTTATAAGACAATCAAAAGATTTTTACAAATCTAAAGGAACTGAGGAAGCGTTCAAAATATTATTTGGTGCTTTGTATGGTGAGAAGGTTGAAATGATTCAACCATCCAAATATGTGATAAGACCATCGGATGCAGATTATATTGTCAATGAAGTTTTACTATGCGACTTAGTATCAGGTGATCCTTTTAAAATAAATGGACANAGTTTAGTACAAGAGACGACACCTTTACAAACAAGTGGTTCAATTTATAATGTAGAAAAAGCAGTTATAGGTGGTAAAACATATTACAAGATTGCAATATCTAAAGGAACAACTATNGGTAAATTNCAACAAGTTGGTAAAACTTTNATCACAAGAACATCACCACCTGGTGATAAAGTATTACATGTAGACTCTACTATAGGATTTGGTGCCACAGGCACAGTTAGATTTGAAAATAGAAATCTTTCTTACAAAGGTAAAAATTATACACAATTTACAGGTCTAGATCCACTGGCATCACCATGTGGTATTGGTTCTACAGTTAGTTCTGGTATCATAGCAACATCATACGAAGATGGTAATATTGACAAAGCAGTTACATTCAATATTTTAGGTGTATTGAATAATTTTGTTGGAGAAGCAATAAACCAACAAGAAGATGCAGATATTAATATAAAACATCTTGGTAAAAAAGAACAAGAACTAAAATACACAACTTGGATTCACAATACTGCTTCAACATATACAGTTGACTCATTCTTCTTCCAAAGTACAAATAATTACACCTTCAAATTAGTGCAACAAGATTTTGATCTATATGTTGACGATGTAATCTTAGTTATTAATCAAGATGATGATAATGATACACACCGAGGTAGTGTTACATTTGTATCTGATTTAGATTCAAGTGAAAGAGTTATCAACGTAAACACTGATNNATTANACAACGATNNAAAATATAAAATAAGAAGAGAAATAAAAATAAGATCAAAATTCACNGCTGATGTACAGAATACGTATACTGATGGTGAATCTGTTTATGTTGCATCTAATAGTTTNCCACATTGGNNTATTNANCCACAAGAAAGAATAAGACCATTTAGAAATTCTGGTATTACTACTACTCAAGTAGAAATAGATATACCAGATCATAATTTACATGATGGTGATTTAGTAGTATACTCATCAATTAAACCACTTACGACACTCACTTTTCTAAATGAAGGTGAAGCGTATTATATAAAAAAAGTCAATGATAGCACAGTCAAATTAGCATATACTGGAGAGAACGTAAGAAGAGGACAATTCATCACAGCATTTTATGGTGATGATATAGGAGGAAATAAAACTCATATTCTGACACCATTTTCAGTATATGGTTATAAAATGGAGGGACAAAAATTACTCCGTAAGTTTAGTAAACCTGAATTTGGTAATACAAAAGATAAAACTGTTCAAGGTGGTATAGGATTATTTTCAAATGGTGTAGAAGCATATTCTTACAAAGCATCTGATAAAGTTTATTATGGACCTTTGGAAAATGTAGAGGTATTGAATATTGGTTCTGATTATGATGTTATAACTCCTCCTAGATTATCTGTAACACAAGACGGACATACAGGTGCTGGTGCATCTGTGATTGCACAGGTAGAAGGTACTTTACAAGAAATATTAGTAGACACTGAAGGTTTTGATTATGAAGAGACACCTACCGTAAAAATACTTGGTGGAAATAATGATAGTGCTATTGCAAATGCAAAAATGAAGTTTGTGCATCAGACTGTAGAGTTTGATTCTACCTCAACTGGTGGAGTGGTAAACACTGCAACTGATAGACTTGTATTCCCTGCTCCACATGGATTTAAAGATGCAGAGGAGGTAATATACGATGCTAATGGTAGTAGTACTATAGGTATTGGTGTAACACCTGGTACACTGATTGATACTGCACCCTATTTTGTCGTAAAGTTAGATGATTTCCAAATACACCTATCAGAATCAAGAACTAAAGCACTTGCTGGTATTGGTACAATACCTTTTACAACTAATGGTGGTGGATTACAAAGACTCAAAACCACAGCAAGAAGACAAAAGGTAGATAAGATAATTGTAGAAAACAAAGGATATTTTAAGAATAGAGAATTACAAACTATAGCAGGTATCAATACTTTTACCGACACTATCAATATTTCATCTCATGGATTCCAAGATTCAGAGATAGTAAAGTACACTGCTACAGTATCTGCTGTTGGTGGTCTTACTAATAATAATCAATACTATGTCAATAAGATTGATGATGATAACTTCAGACTATCAAATAGTCAGACTCTCTCTAATTTTATATCTCTTACAAATGATGGTTTAGGAACTCATGTATTCCAAGACCCTCCTATATCTGTAGACATCAGTGGTAGACAAGGTATATCCACAAGCAACGCTACTGCTACTCCAATAATAAGAGGAACTATAAAATCTGTTCATGTTAGTGAGAAAGGTAGTGATTTTGGTTCTACAGTTATCAATGATAACTACAAACCAATCATAGAACCTACTATTGGTAAGAATGCTTTCTTACAACCATTCATAGTCAATGGAAGAATAGATCAAATAATAATAAAACATGGTGGCGAAAACTTCTTCAGCACTCCAGACATCATTATTCTAGGTGATGGTGTAGGATGTAAAGCAAAAGCAAATGTTTCTAATGGATCTATTGTAAGTATTGACATAATAACAAAAGGTGCTGGATACNCACAANCANANACNACTGCTTNNGCAAANACACCNGGTGANNGTGCTATNTTNTCAAGTAATATAAGATCATGGACTATCAACCAAGTAGAAAGATATGCTAAGTTTGGTGATGTAAANGAGGANGATGGATTTTTAGAAACACCAAGANNTACTNANTTAGGAAACCCATACGTAAACTATTACGTACCTAGATTACTAAGANATTATAAAAATGACATAGGTCAAGGACACTCTCCAATTCTAGGGTGGGCATATGACGGAAACCCAATATACGGTCCTTATGCCATAGTAGATGGTAATTACAAGTATCTTGAGTCAAGTTATCGTAANTTAGCAAGTCAAAGAGTTGACGGACCTAATATCAACATATACCCTGCTGGTTTCTTNATAGAAGACTTTANTTATGTNGANGGNACTGGTGATTTGGATGAGCATAATGGTAGATTTGCTGCAACTCCAGAGTACCCTAATGGCGTGTACGCATATTATACAACTGTCAATTCAATTCCAGTAAACAATGCTAACAGTCCTTTTGATGGTGTTAGAGAACCTGTATTTCCTTATATTGTAGGTGACACATATCACTCTAAGTTACAAGAATTCAATACATCATTTACTTCTAATCAAGATTTAGATCCAGCAAGTCTAAACCTAGTAAGAAACACACAACCATATAATATTGATGAATATGATTTCATCCCTAACTCAAATANGAATGTAAAACTTACATCTAAGATAACAAATACCAAGAGTGGTGGAGTAGAAAGAGTTGATATAGTTACAGCAGGTAAAAATTATAATGTAGGAGACAGTCTTGTTTTTGATAATACACTGACAGAAGGATTTGGTGCTATTGGTAAAGTAAGTCATGTTGAAGGACCTGATATTACAAATATTACCTCTACTATCACAACTTTAGAAAATGTAGTTCTAGTATCTAATAGTAGTGTAGTAACAGCTATACACACAGGACCTCATGGTTTTTCTCCCAACTCTGCTGTAGAAGTTATAGGTATATCGACCACCACTCATTCTAATCTTACATCAAGAGGGATGATAGGATTGAAAGATGTCAGTGCAGGTCTTGGTATGACTATGGGCACATCTGCTGCTACAGGGATGACAACCAGTGTATTGATTGATGATTGGGTGCCTGACATTGTTAAAAAATCCAAATTNAAGGTAAATGATATTGTACAGATAGAAGGTGAGCAACTAAAGATATACAACTTTGATATCAAGAACAATAGATTGGANATGATTAGAGCACAGAATGGGACTACTGGTGTTGCTCATTCATTTGGTACAAAGATAACAAGACTTGAAAATGAATTTACNTATACTATAAACAAACCNGTTANTCTAGAAACACCAGAGGATGTGAGTTTCTATTTCAATGCTGAGTCTGCTGTGGGCACAGGTAANACATTTGGTGTAGGAATCGGCACCACAGTTACAGTGGCTGGAAGAGGTGGAAATCAAACCACACCATTCTTTAATAATGAGACAAAGGATGTCTTTATACCAACACGGTCATTNTACTTACCAAATCACCCATTCAAGACAGGTGACAGAGTAGAGTACAATCCTGGTGCTGGCACATCTATCAAGTATCAAACAAATGCTATGAGACATGTGAANGTNACNTTCANTAGACCNNTGCCACCTGAAGTTTTTGTTCAGGTTATAGACAATAATCTNATTGGTATTGTTACCTCACAATCACATATAGGATTTGATACTAANAGAGTCATGCTTAGTGCTAATGCAGGTATCGGTAACACACACTTCTTTAAAACNAAGAAAGACGTAGTAACAGGCACTATAAGAATAATTAATACCACTGCTACATCTAATAATCATACATTTAGACCTGGTGACAAGATAGATCTGACAGTTGTATCATCTGCTACATCCTCAGTGACTGCTGTATACGATCCTGGCACGAGATACGTAAGCATTGGTAGTTCTGACAACCCACCAATCTCTCTAACTCTTGGAGATACCTTAGATATCGATACGTCAGATGTCTCTCTTAAAAATACTAAATTATCATTCTTCTTAGATCAAAATTATAATAAAACTTTTGTAGGTACAGGTAAATCTGCTATAGAAGTAATCAATAGTGGTATATCTGGTAATGCAGGTTCTAAAACATCTATACACTTTACTAATCGTGTACCAGATGTATTGTATTATAAGTTCATACCTCTACAGAATACAAAAACTATTGAANNAAATACTGACATTGATAATTACTCAAAAATATTTGTAAACTCAAGTAAATTTACAGGTAATCACACTATATCAACCACGACAACTAATACATTTGGATGGAATTTATATGAACTGCCAGAAAGAGTGGGATACACAAGTGCATCACAACTATCATATATTACAGATTCTTCTTATGTGACTGGTGGCGTAGCAAGAATATTATTACAGGGTGGTGGATCAGATTATAAAGATATNCCACAAGTATCTNTNGCATCNACCACTGGANCNTCTGCAAATCTCAAAGCATANGGTTCANNTATNGGTGGTATTGATAAAGTNNAANTNNTTGATACTGGATATGATTATCCATCTGACACAACATTACAACCACAAGCAGAAGTACCACAAATACTATTTTTGAAAGATAACTTTGCTGTAGATAGCGTAGCAATAACTTCTACTGGTAAAAATTATTTACAAGCTCCTGATTTTGTCGTATATAATAGTAAAACAGATACGGTCAATGATAATGCTAAGTTTGAGGCAGAAATAGAGGGTGGTGCAGTATCGAAAGTCAAGATCGTTACAGCTGGCGGAAACCTCAGCTCTGGGGACGTTGAATTATTCGCTGTAAACAATACTAACGGTGTTGGTATTATAAGTGCCACTTATANTGATCCTAACGTAACACTTAGATTACAAACACCAATTACAGGATTCAATACAGCGATACCACTTCCATTTTCTGTCGGTGATAAAGTATTTGTTGAGAACCTCGGAGTAAGCACAGGTAATGGATATAATTCATCTGACTATTCATATCAATCATTTACTTTGACAGGTATTGATACTGCTTTTGGTAATGTAAATCAGGCAACTATTACATATGCTGTTGATACAGATCCTGGCACACATGATTATGGTAAGTATGGAACTGTAGTAAAAGATAAAGATCTTGCTAAATTCAAAGTCAATCTAATAGAATCTAGTTTCTTGAACGGTGAACCAGTTGTATCATCTTCAGGAAAAGAGGCAAAAGTTATTATAGGTAAAGGTAAAACAAGAAACGTGCTTAGAGTCAGCACACTTGTAGGATTCAATACGGGTGATGTTGTGACAGGTAAATTTTCTAAAGCAGGTGGTACAATAGAGTTTTCTCAAGATTATGAGGGTTACTTTACACTTGACACCTCAACAGAAAAACCATTTGGATGGCAAAGGGATACTGGAAAACTCAGTGATTTTTATCAAAGGGTGCAAGACAATGATTATTATCAAAACTTTGCATATTCACTCAAGAGTTTTGTAGGAATTAATAGTTGGAGTGAACCAGTTGACTCTCTTGCTCATATAGCAGGTTTCAAAAAACACTCTGATCTTCTTGTCAACTCTGTTCCAGTAACAGCACCACAACCTGCTGGAATATCGTCAGGTGCTGGTGGTGTTGTAATTATTGATGCTNAAGCATCACTACTTGATACACATAATTTTGATCTTGTAAGTGAGAACACAAACCTTGATGAGAATATAAGTGATGAAGTTACATTCGCTTCTGGTAGATTTGGTGATGCAATTATATGTAAGTCAAATAGAGTTTTAGATCTTGATGATTTGAGTCCTCAGTTCTATTCAGATCCTAATCTCATAAGATCAGTAGAACTTGATACTTTTGATATGTTGACAGGTGGACCTGGTGGTGATGGTATAAATGCAGTCAAATATTATGCACAAGTTGTTCTTGACACAGCATTGAATGTATCGTTCAATGCTACTCAATACTCTGAGTTTGTTGTATTCCATGATGGCACTACTGCATACCTAAACACATACTCAGAACTTAGTGATTCAGGTGATTTGGGTGAGTTTACCACTGACGTTAGTGGTCCTCTTGCAAGTGTTCTATTTGTACCAAATAATTCATCATTTAGTTATGATATAACCTTCCATAAAGAAATTATGACTAATGGTGTAGGGGTAGCATCCACATCATTTGGATTCCAAGAATACAAGGGAATGACAAAACAATTNAACATATATGGTTCTGCAGTTACACAGGAAGTNGATGCTATAGATGCTTCGATGTACAAATCAGGNAGTATATTTGTATCGGCAAGAGGACCTTTGGGAGAGAAGGAGATAGATGAATTTACATGGTTGGCAAACGGTNCTAATAATGTCATATATACGAACTTCGGTAATATGGATGCCGATACNGATATTGGAACATTCCAAATCAACATGTTGAGTAATACGTTGAAGTTGAGACACACATCTCCTGTAGGAATGGCAGTTACTGTATCAGCATTATCAAGATCAGTGGGTATAGCACAAACTCATGCTAACACAGGCATCACTGGACCTTACATAGTTGGTGATGCAAGACTAAAAGGAACATTTTATCAGATCACTCCTAACGGATCTCCCTCTGAGTGTGTTGTGGCAAGTTCATTATACAGCAACTATACATCTCATAGATTCCATGTGGAAATCAATAACACAACTGATAACACATACTCAGTCTTTATAATCAGTGCAAACTCATATGGTGGGAACGCTACGTTCAACAAATATAATAACTTATACACATCAGATACTGAGAAACGTAATATGGAAAATACCAACATACATATTACAAGTAGTAATACTCAATTACGCTTCTTACCACTTGCAAATAAAGNGTATACAGTAAGAGTNGCTGAATTAAAAATTGATAAACCAGACTCAGTGTCCGACGACGNAACTTTCAACCTATAATGTCTTTTCAATTAGGATCACTCAATAAACAATTCAATACTGAAACTGAGAGTTTTCAGAGGTCATTCAACTTGACACATAGAGGAGATCCAATCTTCTCTCATGAGTTTGATGGTGGATCTAGCANTAATNTTTTGCTAGGAGCAGATACTTTTGTTATAAAGAATCANTTTTATGTTACTGGTGAGGAACTNACTTATGATGCAACAGGAAATACTNCTATTGGTATAGATCATACTAGCAGTGGCATTGGAGCTGACACCACTCTTCCTTCTTCAGTATTTGTAATTAAGATAGACGAAGATAGATTCAAACTTGCTGCTTCTAAAACACTTGCTTTAGCAAATGATCCTATTGGTTTGACTACGGTGGGTGTAGGTTCTACACATAGNTTTACCGCACAAAAATTAGACACAAAGTGTTTAATAACAGTAGACAATGTAATACAAACACCACTTNTAAAAAACACAGGCACTGCAACTACNACAGCAAACACGATGTTGAATCGTGAGGTAAGATTTCATGATATAAGAGGATTCAAGCAATATGATTTGGTACAAATAGGTNATGAAATACTAAGAATACAAGTCATAGGATTTGGCACTATGTCAAATAATGTCTTGCTTGATAGGGCATGGATGGGTACTTTTGAAGAACCTCATACTGGTAATACTACTATCACAAAACTGGTAGGTGACTATAATATAAGACAAAATAGAATACACTTTGCAGACGTTCCGTTTGGTGGCACAAGACAGAAAATAGGAGTGTCGTCTGCATCTATTGACGTTGCAAATAATAGATTTACTGCTCTTACAGAAATATTTGACACTGGTACACAGGTAAAATTGAGATCTATCANNCCACCCACTCCACTGTCAGGTAATAGAGACTATTACATAATCAAGAATGCTACTAACAATTTTACTTTTGCAAACACAAAAGGTGATGCACTTACAGGGGTAGGGATTACACTTACATCTACAGGAATAGGTACACATAATCTTTTAGTAGCAGATGTTGTGGAAGGATCTGAATTTCAAGGAAGATCNTTTATANGAAGTGATTATTCAGGTAATTTCTTAATAGATGATTTATCCTCAGGGTTNACTGGTGTTGGTAAGACATTTACCATGACATCTGGTGGTAGTAATATAACTGGTATCAATACTGACTTTGGTGTCATCCTCCTGAACAACACATTTCAAAAACCTGGCACTGACTACAATTATAATGAAGTTGGTGGTGCCACTTCAATTACATTCACTGGTAATAACATATCAGGTTTTACTGAAACTTATAGTACGTCTGATGTAAACGCAAACAGGTTGCCTAGAAAAGGAATTATATCTGGTCTTGGTAANACACAAGGATTTGGTTACCAGCAAACTAAAGCAGGTTATGGAACTGCTGTTGTATCTGGTTTTGGTACTATAACTGTTGCCATAGGATATACTGGTTCTGGTTATAGAAGTGCTGGTACACAATTCAAACTAAGAGTTATAGGAGGCAATCCAACTACGGGTGCAGCAGGTACATTCTCAGTACAAGACGGTAGAATCAAGAAAATCTTTATGGATGGAACACCTGGTGTAGGGTATACATGGACTAATGTTCCTTTAGTTGAATTTGATTCACCATATGGATATGATGATATAAAACTTATAAGTGCTAACACTGGTATTGGTGCATCTGTATCAATCAAAATAGGAATTGGTGATAGCATATCTGAAACAGAAATCACAAATACAGGATACGGTTTCACTGTGGGTGAACAACTTACTGTAGCAGGTATACCCACAAACTTCAGTGCTGGTACTAATTTTCAACCTGCCATATTTACTGTGACTGAGACCAGTGATGATAAATTCTCTGGTTGGGTATTAGGTAAGTTTCAAGTATTAGATGATTTCTCAGATGAATTTAATGGAAGTAAAACACAATTTACAATCACAGAAAATAATCAACCAATTAGTATTGAGACTTTAGCAGGTAGTCCTATTAGTTTGGATGATATATTGCTCGTATTCATCAATGATGTTTTACAAAAACCAGGTATATCATATAAATTTACTGGTGGTACACAAATTAAGTTTACTGAAGCACCTGCACTAGGGTCATCATTGCAAGTATTATTCTATCGTGGTACTGATGCTGACATAGGAAGTGCAGAAGCAGTTGAAACTATTACTAAGGGTGATACTATTACAATACAGAGTCCACCATCTAATAGATCAATATTAACTCAAAACCCAAGGACTATCAGAGAATCAAAATCAAGAGATACATTACAAACTACAATATACAAAAGTCAAGGAATTACTGCTGCTAAAAGTCCACTTAGACCAGTTACATGGAGAAAACAAGAGAATGATAAAATTGTTGATGGTGTAAAGGTAAGTAAATCAAGAGGTTTGTATGCTGGTCAAATTTTCCCTGCTACAAATATTATANCTGATGTTGCCACCACTGACACTGTGGTGTATGGGAAATCTGGTATTATAGGTTTCACTAAAACTGAAGATCCGAACACATCAACTTTTGCTGTCAAGATTGTAGACGCTGATAAGAATAACAGTGGATTTGGNACAACCACATTCACTAATCCATATAAGTCTATCAGTGATGTGAGTATGGAGGGTGATCAAGGTGTTATTGTTGGTGTAGGAGCAACAACAAAAGGATTACAATTTGAATTTTCTATACCATCTAACTCTGTGTTGAGAGATAATGATTTTGGTGGATTTACAGAGACTGGCATTGGAACTGGTGATTACTTTGTAGTCAGTAGATCAAATGTTGGTAATGGTGTGACTGCTAGAACCACAAATGGTTCAGCAGTCGTGGGTATATCAACAATATGTCTTGATGGTGTATATCAAGTAAGTCACATAACTAGAGTGGGATCTGGTCAAACTATCAGGGTACATACTGAAGTTTCGTCAGGTCATGGGGTAGTTGTCACTGGACTAAGTTCTGGTGCAGGTAACTACTATGGTGCTTATTCTTATGCCAAATTTACAACTGGAGCAGTAGGTTTAGCATTCACTGTGAACACGTTGAATGGACTCACAGGACTAAACACAGCTCCACAAATCCAAAGGACAACGAAATTGTCACTGGATTACACATAAATAACAATTACGAACTAAAATAGTTTGCAAAAATAATGCCAGCAGTCATCACCGACCAGATAAGAGTTTTAAATGCGACGAATTTCGTTAGTGGAATTTCGACGACTGATAACAGTTATTATGTTTTTATAGGTCTGCCAAATGCAACAGATGTCGCATCTGATTGGAATACAAACACTCCATCACCTATCGACAACTTTGATGAGCATGACAACATTTATGACACTCTCATTTCTGCGAAAAAAATAACATCAAGCGATGTTTTAAGAGTAATCAAAAAAATTTCTTGGACAAGTGGAACGATATATGAGATGTATCGTCCTGATTATAGTATTAATAAATTGAGTCCACAAACGAGTTCAACAAGTTTGTATAACACAAACT
>PBLU01000003.1:0-218060 GCA_002721875.1 Chloroflexota bacterium
ATGAATTTATAAAACCTTCTTTTCTTGTAAATTTAGAGGATGATGCAAGAGTTTATCTTGAATCTAAGCAGAACATATTTATTTATAATGAGATGTTATTTATTTTTGATGTAACTAATGTAGATCTTGAAAAAACATATTTAAATATAGATCTTGATGATAAAGAAAATATTATTTTGTCTCAGGCTAAAGCCATTGAAGATTACTGGTTTAGCATTAATAATATAAATTCTATTGATGAACTTAGATTTAGTAATTTTGAGTGTCCTTTGATTGAGGATGGTCCTTTTGCATACTTAGAAGATCTAATAGAACCAGAACCGACTCCATCAGAGCACCTGATTTGCAAAGGTGAAGAATGTTTTGAAGATTCTGGTCCTGCACCTGCACCAGCGCCTGCACCTGCACCAGCACCTGCACCAGCACCTGCACCAGCGCCTGCACCTGGACCTGGACCAATGCCACCACCGCCATTTAATTAGATTAGGCGTTGAATAATAAGAAATTCGTAAATAATAACCTTGAGAATAAATCTCAAGGTTATTATTTTTAAAGATATATGAAGAAAAGTCTTATTATAATTTCATTGATTTTTTTTATTCTTGCTTGTTCAGACCAAGAAGAAACTATATCTATACCTGAAACTATCAGAATTCAAGAAACTGTTATTGTTGAAGTAACTAAGGTTGTTGAAACTGAAAAACTTATTTATTTAGATCCTACATATAATCCAGAAGGTACTTGGACTCCTACGCCTACTCCTGTTGCAGTAGCAACTTGGACTCCTACGCCTACACCTGTTGCAGCAGCAATTTGGACTCCTACTCCTACTCCTGTGCCCGCAGCAACTTGGACCCCAACTCCAACTCCTACTCCTACTATTACTCCTACTCCTACAAAAGTTGGATGGGAATATTACTTAGATGGAGTATTAGTAACTCCAACTCCAAGACCCCCTGCAACTTGGACTCCTACTCCGACCCCCAGGCCTGCAGCAACTTGGACTCCCACTCCGACTCCTACACCTTTACCACCAGGTGACCTGGGGTATGAAAAAACTTCAATAATTACAAGCTATAATTTTACATTTTTTGGTGAACAAATAACTCTCGGAATACCTATTGATAAATCCCCAATTGTAGATCATGATCAAGACGGAGATATAACTGATGATATAACTACATCAGATGATAATAATTTCAAGATATTGTCAGTAACACAGAGAAGAAACGCTCAATCAGAAATTGTTTTACTTTGCCTAACTCCGATAAATACTCCAGTTGAAATTACATTTTGGACTACTAGAAAATAATTTTTTTTCTAAGATTCATAATTTAGTAGTATATAAATCCTTTTTGTCCTCCACCAGCTGGTATAGGTTCTCCATTTATAGCCTTAGAAAGAGGTGAGCTTAAAAAGGCAACAATATTTGCAATATCGTAAGCTGTAATAACTTTTTTTATAGAATTATTAGCTAAAATTTGTTCTTTTGCCTCGTCCATAGAAATATTATTTTTTTTAGATAATTTTTCAATACCATCATCACTTCTTTCTGTATAAGTTAGTCCAGGATGAATTACATTTACATTTATACCGTAAGGGCCAAGATTATCTGCTAGATTTTTTGTTAGAGAACTAACAGATATATTTCTCATAGATCCTATAAGATTCCCCGAAGACCGTGCATTTAATCCACTAATATTAATAATTCTTCCCCATCCATTTTTTTTCATTATTGGAGCTACATTTTGAGCACATCTTATATATCCAGCAACCTTTACCTCTATTTGTTCAAAAAGTTTTTTATCTTGAAAATTCTCTAGAGTACTTTCTTCAGGAAGAGCTGCTGCACAATTGACTAAAATATCAATTTTCCCAAAAAGTTTTTCTATTTTACTTACGGTATCTTTTACCTGCACATTACTTTTGGTATCACATAAAAAATATTCAACTTTGATATTTGGAGCTATTGAAGAAATTTCATTTTTAGTTTGAGAGAGTAATTTTTCATTTCTAGCTAAAAGAGCTACATCAGCTCCTTCTTTTGATAAAGTAATAGCAGTAGCTTTACCTATTCCCCTATTTGATCCTGTTACTAATGCAACTTTTCCAGAAATTTGTAGGTCCATATTATTTTTTTATTCCCGCTTTCAAGTTAAGATTTCCTGACTTAAATCCTTTTTTATCAAGTTCGATTTTAGAATAACCAAAACTACTTAAAGTTTTGATGATTTTATTTTCATTAAGTTTATATTCATCAAATTTATCTAAAGGGATCTCTATTAGAGCTTTCTCATCATAGTGCCTTACTCTAACTATTCTAAATCCCAAACCTCGGAGATACTTTTCAGATTTAGAGACCATGATTAGTGATTCCATAGTTACCTTAGTTCCATATGGTAAGCGTGAGGATAAACAAGGAGAAGCAGGTCTATCCCAAGTATCAAGATTTCTTTTCTCAGCAAAGTTTCTGATATCTTTTTTTGTAAATTCTGCTTCAATAAGAGGAGATCTTACTTTATGGATTTTAGCAGCTTTCATTCCTGGTCTATAATCACCCTTATCATCTAAATTTGAACCATTTAAGACCCAATCAACTCCTAATTCATCAGATAATTCAACTAATTTACCGTAGAGTTCATCTTTACAAAAAAAACATCGATTAACATCATTATTAACATAATTTTCATCTTCCATTTCTTGAGTATTGATAATTTTATATTTCCAATTTTTTTTCTGAGCTAGTTTAATAGCATCATTACGATCATCTTCAGCTACACTTGGAGAAAAAGACATTACTGCAATTGCATTTTTACCAAGTACTTCATTAGATACATCCATCAGATAAGACGAGTCTACACCTCCAGAGTAAGCAATAATCACATTACCCATATCAGAAATAATTCTCTTGAGATTTTCTTCTATATTTATAATTTTTGTAGTCATTTAGCAGAATATTAGCTAACTTTTTAAAAAATTTCACTCAATTTAGAGTTGTATTGGATGTAATTTTATTCTGATTATGATACACCTATATAAAATTTACTTATATTATTAAAACATCAAAATAAAAATTATGAATTATATCTTTCTGAAATAATTGAAGATTTAGATAGATTAATGGGAGAATAATTTTGAAAACTATTGAGCAGACATATGGATATGATGATGTTGCGATTGTTCCAGGTGAAATAACTATAAACCCCGAATTAGTAGATACAAGAATAAAAATTGATAATTTGGAGCTTGATATACCTATTTTTGCATCAGCTATGGATAGTGTCGTAGATCCAAATTTTTCTAAAGAAATTTCTGATCTAGGTGGAGTTGGTGTAATCAATTTAGATGGAATACACGTTAGATATAATGATACGGAAGAAATATATAATGAAATAGCATCTGCTTCTCAAGAAAATGCAACCGAGCTTCTTCAAAAAATTTACTCAGCTCCTGTTAAGGAGAATTTGATAGGAGATATAGTAAAAAAAATAAAAAATAGTAATGCAAGATGTTTTGCATCATTTATTCCTGCTTCTACTAAACGTTTTGCTCCAGTAGCGGTAGAGGCTGGATGTGATTCAATCGTAATACAATCTACTGTAACAACTGCAAGGCATAATTCTAAAAGTCTTGAAGGTTTAATATTATCCAAAATTGTTGAGTCTATTAATGTTCCAATTATAGTAGGAAATACAGTGACATATAATGTTTCTAGGGAATTGATGGAGACTGGAATTCATGGAATTTTAGTGGGGGTAGGCCCAGGTTCAGCATGTACAAGTAGAGAAGTTTTAGGTGTAGGTGTCCCCCAAGTTTCTGCTACATTAGAATGTTCAAGCGCTCGAGATGATTACTTTAAACTAACAGGAAGGTATGTTTCTATAATAACGGATGGAGGAATAAGAACCGGTGGTGAGTTGTGTAAATCATTTGTAGCAGGTGCAGATGCAGTTATGATAGGCTCACCTTTTTCTAAGACCTATGAATCTCCTGCAAAAGGCAACCACTGGGGAATGGCTACACCTCACGAATCACTTCCAAGGGGGACAAGGATTGTCAATAAACAAGAATACTCAATTAAAGAATTGCTTTTTGGACCATCTTCAAAAACGGATGGAACAAGGAATCTTGTTGGTGCATTGAGGGTTTGTATGGGAATGTTAGGAGCTGAAAAGGTCAGAGAAATGCATGATGGTACTCTTATATATGCTCCAACTATAAAAACTGAAGGTAAAAGTTATCAATTATCTGGATTAGGCTCATAAGTTTGAATTATAAAGCTAAAAGAGGAACCTTTGATATTCTTCCAAAAGATGAAGATGTATGGAATATTATTCAAAAAACTTGTTTTGAAATTGCAAGATTAAGTGGTTATAACTATATTGAGACCCCAATATTTGAAGATTCAAAATTATTTGAAAGAACCGTTGGAATTGATACAGATATTGTAGAAAAAGAAATGTACTCATTCGAAGATAAAGGTGGAGAATATATCAGCCTTAGACCAGAAAATACAGCAGGGGTTTGTAGAGCATTTATAGAAAATGGTTTACACAATACAACATTACCATCAAGGCTATTTTATTATGGACCAATGTTTAGATATGAAAGACCTCAATCAGGAAGATTCAGACAATTTCATCAGTTTGGAGTTGAATGCATAGGAGATGATTCATCAAGTGTTGATTTTGAAATTATAAGAATAGCTTGGGATATATTAAGTAAGCTAAAATTTACAAATATTGAGCTAAATATAAATTCCTTAGGAGATCCTAATGACCGATTTTTATATACTGAAAGTTTGAAAACCTACTTCTCAAAATACTTAAATGATCTACCTAAAGTAGACAAACTTAGATTAGAAAGAGCTCCGCTTAGGATACTTGATTCTAAAGAAGAAATAACTATAAAGATATCTGAGAATGCTCCCAAAACACTAGATTATATTTCATCAGAAAGTTTGAAGCATCACGAAGAATTAATACTAAATTTAGAAAATCTAAAGTCTATTGATAAAAGCTTTACTTACAGAATAAATAATAGATTAGTTAGAGGGCTTGATTACTATAACAGAACAGTTTTTGAATATATAACTGATTCCCAAGGCCCTCAAGGAGTTTTACTTGGAGGAGGGAGATATGACCCTTTAATAAAAATTTTAGGAGGTCAAGATACACCTGCAGTCGGATTTGCTATGGGTATAGAAAGATTAGTAAATGAATTAAAAAAAAATCTTACCATAGAAAATAATTTTATTGATGCAGTTCTGATTATCACTGATGAAGAGCTAAGAATAAAATCTAATCAAATAGCAAATAATTTTAGAGAGAATAAAATCACGACTGTTATTGCTCCAAAAAAATCCATAAAAGCACAAATGAGATTTGCAAATAATATAAATTCAAAATCTGCAGTTTTTGTAGGTAAAAAAGAATTAGAAAACAATATGATATCAATAAAGTTATTACACAAAAAATCAGAGCAATTAGAAATTGATATGAATAACATAACTCAAATAAAAGCTATTTTAGAAATTTAGCAAAAGGATACAAATGGAAGATTGGATGCTAAATAGATTAGATGAGATTAAAACTAGATTTAAGGATCTAGAAGTAATGATGACCAAACCTGAAATCATTTCTAATCAATCACAAATGACTAAAATTTCTAAAGAATATAGAAATTTAGAAAATGTAAATGAATTATGGAGTTTATATCAAAATATATCAAATGAAATAGATCAAAATAAAGAATTAATAAATAGTGATGATTCTGAAATATCAGACTTAGCAATTTTAGAAAATACAGAACTTGATAAAGAACTTTCAAAGATTTATGAAAAATTAAATTTAGCACTAATTCCTAAAGATGCTACTGATGAGGCCGATGCAATAATAGAAATCAGAGCTGGAACAGGAGGGGATGAAGCAGCTATTTTTGGGAATGATCTTCTAAGAATGTATACAAGATATGCCGAAACACAAAATTGGAAAATGAATATATTGAGTTCAAGTTATAGTGAGACAGGTGGTATCAAAGAAATTGTAATAGAAATTTCAGGGGAAGGAACATTTTCCAGACTCAAACATGAGAGTGGCGTTCATAGAGTCCAAAGAGTCCCTAAAACAGAATCACAGGGCAGAATTCATACATCAACTGCAACTGTTGCTGTTCTCCCAAAATCAGAAGAAATTGATATTGAAATTAAAGATGATGATATTAGAACTGATGTTTTCCATTCTGGAGGTGCTGGTGGTCAAAATGTAAATAAAGTAGCTACTGCAATAAGATTAACTCATTCACCATCAGGTATTGTGGTCTCATGTCAAAATGAAAGATCTCAATTACAAAATAAAATGCAAGCAATGGAAATATTGAAATCTAAACTATGGGATCTTGAGATACAAAAACAGCAAAATGAAATTTCTCAAACTAGAAAGTCTCAGGTAGGTTCAGGTGGGAGGTCAGAAAAGATAAGAACCTATAATTATCCACAGGGCAGAATTACTGATCATAGAATTAAGCTTACAACTCATAGATTATCTGAATTTATGGATGGATTAATAGATGAAATCATAGAACCTCTTATGAAAGATGAGCAGGCTAAGAAAATGATCTCTAATAAATCAAATGAATGAATAATCTAGGTCATATTAGAAAAATTTATAAAAAAAAACTTGATGATGCAGGTATTACTGATAGTTACCAAGAATCTATAGCGCTACTTTCTTTTTCTCTGGGTATTTCAGAACTAAAAATTATCTCAGAAAATAATCTTTCAATTTCAGAAAATGAATTGAAGAGAATAGATTTAATTTTTTCAAAAAGACTCTCTAAAATTCCACTAGCATACATTACTAATGAAAAAAATTTTAATAGATATAAATTTTATGTTAATGAAAATGTGCTAATTCCAAGATTTGAAACAGAAGAGCTTGTAGATAACTTTTTAAAATTTTATAGAAATTCAAAAACTAAAGGTAAGCGACTAATAGATATTGGGACTGGAAGTGGAATTATTCCTATAATCTTACAAAAAGAATTACCTACTTTAGAATACTTTGGTATTGAAATCAGTCTATCAGCCATAAAAGTTGCAAAAAGAAATATATATTTACATAAGTCTAAAATAAATCTACTAAATGAATCAATAAAGGAAAGTAAAATAGCTTCTATAGATTTTGTTTTGAGTAATCCACCTTATATAAAATCAAATATATTAAAAAATCTATCTCACGAGGTAAAAAATGAACCCAAAATTGCTTTAGACGGAGGGAAGAATGGGGCTACAGTAATTAAGGAAATTTTTGAATGGGAACAAAATATCAATAAAAATAACGCTGTATACCTTCTTTTAGAAATAGATGAGGAGATATATAAGATTACAAAAAAACTAGCGGAAAAATTTTATCCAAATTATAAAATTGAATTTATTGAAGATATGAACAAGAATTTGAGATTTATTTCTATAAGTGAGAACTAACGCTTTGTATATTGAGGAGCTTTTCTTGCTTTTTTGAGACCATATTTTTTACTCTCTTTTACTCTTGAATCTCTGGTTAATAAACCATTAGATTTTAATTTTGGTCTCAAACTTTCATCCATTACACAAAGTGCCCTAGCTAGACCTAAAGATATTGCTCCAGATTGACCAGAAAGCCCTCCACCATGAGTTTTTATTTCAGCTGAAACTTTATCATTATCAGTCAATTTAAGTGGTAATAAAGCTATATTTACTAAATCATCCATTCCTAGTGCTTCTTTGATATCTTTTCCATTAACTAAAATATTTCCAGGTGTATTAAATATTTTTACTCTAGCTATTGAAGCCTTTCTTTTTCCAGTTCCATAGAAATAATTTTTCTTACTTGTCAACGCTTACCTCTTTTTTAGATTTTGATTTCTTTTTATCAACAAATTGAGAATTATGAGGATGCTCATCTCCACCATAAACTTTTAATCTTTTCAACATTTTAGCCGCTAGTTTATTTTTTGGTAGCATCCCTTTAACTGATTTTGTGATTATATATTCAGGATTTTTTACTATTAGGTCTGAAAACTTTCTCTCTTTAGTGCTTCCAGGTTTTGTTGTATGTGTAATATAAATTTTATTATCAAATTTCTTACCAGTAACCCTTATCTTAGATGCATTTATTACAACAACAAAATCACCTATTAAATCATTAGATATGTATGTTGGCTTATTTTTACCCATTAAAATCATAGCTATTTTGGTAGATAGTCTACCTAATGTTTCACCTTTTGCATCAATTAAAATCCAAGATGTATCATCAGAAGAAAACTCTTTTATTGAATAATGTTTTAGTTTAGAAGTCATAGTATTTATTTCATAAAACTTAATTTTACACTTTTTCTAGAATTTTTTGGTGATTTTTATGATATAAAACTTCTTTCAAAGTAAGATTATTGGAAGATACTATACCTTTAGAACCACCTTTTGAAGGGAAATTAATTAAAATTTCTAACCATTCTTTAGTTTCTTTTCCTAAACCAATTCTAATTAAACTATAAATAATTCGGCGAATTTGTTGATGAATAAATGATTTTCCAGATATTTCAAAAAATAATATTTTATCTATAATAATAATTTTAATTTTATAAATTTCTCTTATAAATTTATTTTTAGCATTTCTTCCTGAAAAAGACATAAAATTATTTTTACCAACTAGATAATTAGAAGCTAATCTCATATTTTCGATATTTACTGAATCAATTAATTTTTTGTCAGTTATCTTATATATATAAGTTCTTATAAGAGCATCTTTTCTAACATTAAAACTATCGGGCATAAAATAAACTTTTTTGATATGAATATCTTCTGAAAGATTAAGTCTTATCTCATCAAATTTTCTATGAATTTCGTGAATATTATTATCAGCTATCTTCAATCCAAAATATTGAAATCCACTTACACCCTTATCAGTACGAGAGGCCAAAGTAAAATCTTTAAAGTTTGAAAAGTATAATTTTAGGCTCTTAATAATTTCTGATTCTACCGTAGGTAAATTAGGTTGAGACTGAGATCCAAAAAAGTTTCCCCCCAGATAAAATAATGAAACGCATGTATTATAGTAATTACTCAACTAATTCTAGAATAGCTATTTCTGCATTATCACCTTGTCTTGTACCCAACAAAATAATCCTGGAATATCCACCATTTCTTTCATTGAATCTTACAGAAACATTATCGAAAAGCTCATTAACAACTTTTTTATCTGTTATAAATTCTGATACTTTTCTAATTGAATTAAAATCTTTAGTCTTGGCGATTGTAATCATTTTTTCTAGAATAGGTTTAGCTTCTTTTGCTCGAGCTTTAGTTGTGGTAATCTTACCATGCTTTATAGTATCTGAAACTAAATTTCTTAAGAGTGCTTTTCTTTGTGAAGAAGATCTACTTAATTTATTTTTTGATGATTTGTGTCTCATAATAACCTCTATATCTAGCTCTCTGGAAGCATATTTCTTTCCGCTAAAACATCAAAAAGTTCATCTAAAGATTTTCTGCCAAAGTTCCTAATCTTCAATAAATCTCCTTCTGGCATAGCAATTACTTCTCCAACTCTATTGATACCAGCTCTCTTTAAACAATTTAGTGTTCTAGCTGACAGATCAAGTGTCTCTACTGGTGTGTTATAAATATCAGGACTGATACCTAAACCCGCAGCAGGACTTTGTTCTTCAGAACCTTGATCAAATTTACTAAATATATAAAAATTATCCATTAGTGACTCTGAAGCTTTTTGTAATGCAGATTGAGGATCTATACTTCCATCTGTCCAGATCTCAAGAGTAAGTCTTTCCCAGTCAGACCTCTGTCCAACTCTAGTTGGTTGAACAGAAAAATTAGCTTTTTTAATTGGAGTAAAAATAGAATCAATTGGTAATACACCAATGTTTGTGTCATCTTCTTCAGTTGCTTTTTTATATCCTTGTCCTTGTTCAACACTAAATTCAACAGAAAGATGAGCATCAGCTGAATCTAATGTAGCTAAATGATGCCCTGGATTCACTATTTCAAAGTCTGCTGTAGCCATTATATCTCCTGCTTTGACTTCTCCTTCTCCTTCAACTTCTAATCTTAGTCTTCCGGATCTATCAGATAATGATCTTAGTCTAATACCTTTAGCATTCATGAGAAATTCATTTACTTCTTCTCTCATACCTTTTAAAGTAGAGTACTCGTGCTCTATTCCTTCTATTTTCACCCAATTTATTGCCGTACCAGGTAAACCAGATAAAAGTGTTCTCCTGAGTGGATTACCTAAAGTAACTCCCCATCCTTTATCCAAGGGTTCAGCTATGAATTTACCATAAGCATCAGTACCTTCAATCATTCTTATACTTAGTTCAGGAACATCAGGTTCTGTAACTGAAATATCGTCAATTGGTGATAATCCAAATTGTTTTTCTAGCATGTTACCTCCGTGAATAGTATTCAACTATTTGTCTTGTATCAATTTCCAACTCTGCATCAGACGCAGAAGGAAGATTGTTAATTTGAACAGAAAGTTCATTTTTATCTAAAGAAAGCCATTTTGCAGTATCATTATTTTTAGTATTTGAAGTAGCTATCTCAAATAAGCTTGATTTTTTTGATTTTTCTTTCCAAGAAATCTTATCTCCCTCTTTTATTTCATAAGAAGGGATATTAACTTTTTTATCATTTATCAAGAAATGTCCATGATTTACAGCTTGTCTAGCCTGTCTTCGTGTGTTGAACATTCCTGTTCTGTACATTACATTATCGAATCTTTTTTCTAGGAGTATAAGTAAAGAGTCTCCAGTTGATCCTATATCCTTAGATGCTTTATCATAGTAATTTCTGAATTGCTTCTCAAGTATTCCATACAAAAATCTAGCTTTTTGCTTTTCTCTTAATTGAAGACCATAAGGGGAAAGTCTTCTTCTACTATTCATCTTAGGACCTTTTCCAGGTTTTCTTGGAACTTCTAACCCTAAAAAACGCATTCTTTTATTAACTGGACCAACGTACCTTGCCATATTATATTCCTATCTATACTCTTCTTTTTTTAGGTGGGCGACATCCATTATGAGGAACAGGTGTAACATCTTTGATTGAAACTACTCTGATTCCAGCATGTTGAATTGCTCTGACAGCAGCCTCTCTTCCAGCACCTGGACCTTTTACTAGAACATCTACTGTTTTCATACCATACTCGACTGCAGCTTCAGCAGCAGTTTCTCCAGCCTTTTGAGCCGCAAAGGCAGTTGATTTTCTTGAACCTCTAAATCCTTTAGCGCCTGCACTGCTTTGAGAAATAACATTTCCACTGTTATCAGTCATGGTTATGATTGTATTGTTGAAGGTAGCCCTAATATAAGCATTTCCTTGTGGAACAAAAATCTTTTCTTTTTTTCTAGTTCTATTTCTGGCCATAAAATTCCTACTTTAATTAGTGTGTTAATTTCTTTTTATTTGCTATTGTTTTCTTCTTACCTTTCTTAGTCCGAGCATTTGTTTTAGTTCTCTGACCATTTGCTGGTAGACCATTTTTGTGTCTTAATCCCCTATAACTACCTATATCAGATAGCCTTCTTATGTTTAGCTGAACCTCTCTTCGCAAGTCTCCTTCAATTCTCATTTGAGCTCTATCTATTGCACTTCTTAGTCTTGCTAAATCTTCTTCTTCGAGATCTTTAACTCTTGAATCAAGACTAATTCCTACATCAGAAATTATCTTTTTAGAAGTTGATCTACCTATGCCAGACACGGCAGTTAGTGCTACTTCAATTCTCTGAGAATCAGGTATGTTTACTCCAGCTAGCATTGCCATAATATTTATCCTTGAACTTGTTTGAATCTAGGGTTTTTCTTATTAATTATTCTTATTTTCCCACGCCTTCTGATGATTTGGTCATCAGCGCTTCTTTTTTTTATTGATGCTCTTTTTTTCATTATTTCTCCAATTATTTGAACCTGTAAGTAATTCTTCCTCTGGTTAAGTCATAGGGAGAGAGTTCTACTAATACTCTATCCCCTGGTAATATTCTTATATAATTTTTTCTTATTTTACCCGATGCATGAGCTAAAACTTCATGACCATTTGCTAGCTCAACTTTAAATGTTGTGTTAGGAAGAGCTTCTTCTACCTTACCTTCCACTTCTATTGCTTCTTTTTTTGCCATATTTAATTTAGTCTTGTAAGAATTTCAGGTCCATTTTCAGTGATCAATACAGTATCTTCCATATGGGTCGATAATTTGCCATCTTTTGTAACCACAGTCCAGTTGTCTTCAAGTACTTTTGTCTCCCAAGTTCCTTGATTCACCATTGGTTCAATTGCAATTGCCATTCCTACTCTTAATAAAGCTCCTTTATCCTTATCTCCAAAATTTGGAACACTTGGTGGTTCATGTAATTGAGTACCAATTCCATGTCCAACATATTCTCTAACTACATCAAAACCTTCATTAAGTACATAATTTTCGATTGAGTTAGATATCATACCAACTTTATTACCAGGTATAGCATTCTCGATTCCAATGTCTAGTGCTTTTTTTGCAACTGAGATAAGATTTAATTTTTCTTCATTCTTTTCCTCCCCTATAAGGAAAGTCCTAGCATGATCACTATACATCCCATCAACAATTGCACCACAATCAATAGATATCAAATCACCTTCTACTAACTTTCTATTACTTGGAATTCCATGGACAATTTCTTCATTTAAAGAAATACATGCCGTAGCTGGAAAACCATACAATCCTAGAAAGGCCGGCTTTGCGCCTTCTTTTTCAATAAATTGTCTAAGAAATTCATCTATATCTTTTGTTGTAGAACCAGCTACAAGTTTAGTCTCAGATTGGATTAGTGCTTCTGCAACAATCTTACAAGCATGTTTCATAGAAGCTATCTGCTCTGGAGTTTTAATAGACCCCTCAGTAATCAATTAATTGAGTTCTCCCTAAAAATAATGTACAAACTATGATTATATAAGTAATAGTAGGATGTTGTACAGTATCAAATCTGCATTATTTTGTCAATTTGATTAGATACTTGATTTATTGATTCATTTGCATCAATTTTTTTCATTAGGTTTTTATTATTATAAAAATCCAATAGTGGTGCAGTCAGATCAGTATAATTTTTCATTCTAATAGAAATTGCATCTGGTTTATCATCTTCTCTTTGATAAAGTTCTGGCTCTTTACAACATGGTTTAGAATTGCATACAATCTTTTCAGATTTTATAAAAGTAGAAGCGCAATTCCTACATGATAATCTCTGAGAAAGCCTTTGTATTAATTCATCTGAAGGAACATCAAAATATAGTACATGATTTATTTTCATAAATAATTTGGAAAATTCTAAATCTAATGCTTCTGCTTGACTCAAAGTTCTAGGAAATCCATCTAATAAAACCGAATCAAATTTTTTCAATTTTTTTGATACCATATCAATTATCAGCTGATCTGGGACTAAGTTTCCCTCGATCATATATTTACGAGCTTGTTTACCAAGATTTGTTCCTGAACTTATTTCTGTCCTCAATATATCACCTGTGGAAATATGATTTAATTTATACTTTTTAACTAAATATGAAGACTGAGTTCCTTTACCCGATCCAGGAGGCCCCAATAGAATAACATTCATTCTAATTTACGAATCCCTCATAGTTTCTCATTAGCAACTGGGACTCCAATTGTCTCATGGTATCAAGAGCTACTCCAACCATAATTAATAAACTTGTACTTTGAAGAATACTTGTAGTTGACTCTAATCCAGTTATAAAAGCAGCAATAGAAGGAATTACAGCAACTGTTCCTAAAAATAGTGCACCACCCCAAGTAATTCTTAGAATTACTCTCATTAGATAATCTTTAGTAGGAGGACCAGGTCTGATACCAGGTATAAATCCATTATTATTCTGAAGTTGCTCTGCTAAATTTTGTTGGTTATGAACTACCAATGTATAAAAAAAAGTAAACATAACAACTAATAAAAATATTGTTACCCAATATAAAGTACCAGTTGGACCAAATTGAATAGAAATCCATTGTGCTAATGAGGGCACAAATCCATTGGATGCTGGGTCAACAAAGTAAGAAGCGACAACTGCTGGCAAAGCAAGAATTGAAAATGCAAAAATCAAAGGAATCATTCCGGCTGAATTAACTCTGATTGGAATATGTGAAGAACCTTGAGATCTATACATTCTATTACCTCTAAAAACACTTCTACCATATTGGACAGGAATTCTTCTCTGTGCCTCGGTAAATACAACTATTGAATAAATAATAAATAAACCTAAAGCTATAAGTAAACCAACTTGGAATGGTTGATCTCTGAGTAACCAAAGTTCTGCACCAATTGATGGAAATGTAGAAACAATTCCAGCAAAAATAATCAAAGATATCCCATTACCAATACCTTTTTCGGTTACTAATTCACCTAGCCATACAAGAATCATAGTACCAGCAGTCATAGATAATAAAATAGCTAGAGTATTTAAGCTATTTCCACCACCAAATCCAATACCTGTTAGAGCACCCTGACCAAGTGCTCCTGAGAATAAATTAATTTGACCATAACCTTGCAAAAATGCAAGAGGAACTGTCAAATAATGAGTGTACCTGTTAATAGCTTTTCTACCAGCCTCTCCTTCTTGAGCCAATTCTTTTAATTGAGGAAGTAAAGGGGTAAGAATTTGAATGATAATAGATGCAGTAATATATGGATAAACACCCAAGGCTGCAATTGACATATTTCTTAAAGCACCACCTGAAAATATATCTATAAAACCTAATAGAGGGTTAGCATCAAAAGCTGATTGAAGAGCTTCTTTATCAACACCTGGTACAGGAACGTGAGCAAAAAATCTAAAGACAACCAAGATAAATAAAGTAAAAAGTATTTTAGCTCTCAAATCTGAAAGCTTAAATGCATCAACAATCGCTTGAATTAATGCAGGTCTATTTGTTTGAGTGGTAGTTGTCATAATGTCACTCTATAATTTTAATTTCTCCCCCAGCTTTTTCTATTTTAGATCTAGCCGAAGATGAAATTGAATTTACTTCTATATTTATAGCTTTTTTGATTTCTCCATGACCAAGAATTTTAATCATTTCTTTATTCTTAATAATGCCTTTATCTCTAAAATCAGAAATTTTTATAGAATCATTATCAAAGTGTGCTAATAATTCTTTTAGATTAAGGCCTACATAATTTTTCTTAAATATGTTTGTAAAGCCTCTCATATGTGGTAATTTTTTTACTAATCTCAACTGACCTCCTTCAAAAGTAGGATTAAGATTACCTCCACTCCTCGAAAGTTGCCCCTTAGAACCTCTTCCGGAATAAGTTCCTTTGGATCCATTACCTCTTCCAACTTGATTTTTTTTGGGAGTATTTTTATTTTTTCTTTTTATATCATTTAATTGAGGCATTTTTTTCTCACAAGTTATATTATTTAATTTCTTCAGCAGAAACTAGATGATCAACTTTTTTTATCATCCCAGTTATTTGCGGTGAAGCTTCTTTCTCAACAATTGATCCAATCTTTCTTAGACCAAGTGCCGATAAAGTCGCCCTCTGTGCAGGGGAAACTCCTATTTTACTTTTAATTTGTTTGATTTTTATTTTCATAGTTTTAATTTTTTCTTCTGGAAATTTCTTTTTTAGGATCTTTCATCGCTTTCAATGCTTCAACAGTGGCATATACAACATTTATAGCATTTGTAGACCCAAATGTTTTAGATACAACATCTTTTACACCTACAGCCTCTAATACAGCCCTTACTCCACCACCAGCAATTAATCCTGTTCCAGGAGCAGCAGGCTTTAGCATTACTTTTGATGATCCAAACTTATATACTCCCTCATGAGGTAAAGTAGTATTATTTAAGTTTATTTTCACCATCTTATTCTTAGCATATTGAACAGCTCTTTGAACCGCATCAGGAACAGCTGAGGCACTTGCTAAGGCAATTCCTACCTTTCCGGCTCCATCTCCAACAGCAACCATAGCATTGAAGGATAGATTTCTACCACCCTTTACGGTTTTAGAAACTCTTCTTATTTTTATTACATTTTCAATTAGAGAAATCTCATCTGAATCTCTATTTCTTCTTCTATTTCTAAAACCTCGTCTTCTTTGATTTTGATTTGGATTATTCTGTTGGGCAGATTTATTCTCTGTAGTCATATTAAACCTCTATTCCTGATTGTCTAATTCCGTCTGCAATAGCAGCAACTTTGCCATGATAAAGATACCCACCTCTATCAAAAACAACTTTCTTAATTCCTAGCTTTGATATCTTTTCTCCAAATTCTATTCCTAATTTTTTTGATAAATCCTTATTGATAGATTTATTATCCGACTTCAAGCTAGAAGCTGAAGCAAGAGTTTTACCTTCAGAATCATCAATCAATTGTAAATAAATATTTTTATTGGACCGAAATAGGGATACTCTAGGTCTTTCTTGAGTACCAGATAATCTCTTTCTTACTCTGAGATGTCTCTTATTTCTGCCTAAGGCTCTAGTTTTTTTTGACATTTTCATTATTCAGCTCCCCCAGCTCCAACTGCAGATTTACCAGATTTTCTTCTTATTTCTTCATCCGTGTACTTAATTCCTTTTCCTGTAAATGGATTTGGTTTTCTCAAGGATCTAATTTTTGCGGCTTGCCTTCCAACGTGTTCTTTATTGATTCCATCAATAATAACCATAGTCTGCTCTTCAACAGATAGTTTATTTTCACCAATTGGATCAACAGATATTGAATGAGAAAAACCCAAGCTAAGTTCTAGAGATTTACCTTTAGCTTGAGCCCTGTATCCTGTCCCAATTAGTTCTAATTTTTTGTTGAAACCATCTGTTACTCCGATAACCATATTATTTAATAAAGACCTATATAAACCATGCAGGGCTTTAGTTTCTATTTCTTCATTATTTCTAGACACTATCAATGTATTATCATCTAATTTTATTTCAATTTGATCTGATTTTATATCTTCTTCTAAAGTTCCTTTAGGACCTTTTATTATCACTAAACCTTGATCAATTTTTACATCGACTCCAGTTGGTATATTTATTGGTTTATTCCCTATTCTACTCATAATTCCTCTTTACCAAATATAAAATAATACTTCGCCACCTAGTGACATTTTTTTTGCTTCAATTCCAGTCATTATTCCTTTGGAAGTTGATATTATCGCAACACCCATTCCGGAAAAGTAAGAAGGAATTTCATCTTTTTTGACATAAATTTTCAGCCCTGGTTTTGAAACTCTCTTAAGTCCAGTTATTGCAGAGGATCCATCTTCATAATACTTAAGTTTAACTGAATAATTAGCTGTTTTATCGGTAATATTTTCCTCATACTGAGTAATAAAACCTTCATTTGCTAATACTCCCAGAATTTTATCATTGACTTTTGATTTATTAACTGAAACAGAGCTATGTTTAACTAAAATAGAATTTCTAATTCTTGTTATCATATCTGATATTTGATCTTGAATTGTCAATTTTTTACCTCTACAAACTTCCTTTTCTTATACCTGGCAAATGACCTTTGAGAGCTAATTCTCTCATTGATATTCTACTTAATCCAAAAAATCTCATATAACCTCTAGGCCTTCCTGTTTTTTGACATCTATTTCTGACTCTCACAGGACTAGAATTTTTTGGTAGTAAAGCTAATTTTTGCCTAGCTTCCATTTTTTGTTCAAAAGATACTTTTGGATCATTTGCAATACTTTTTAATTCTGTTCGAGTTTGCAAATACTTATCAACCATCTTAATTCTTTTATTATTTCTTGCTATAGCAGATTTTTTAGCCAAAATTTTCTCCTTAACTTTCAAATGGCATGCCTAATAATTCAAGCAGTTTTCTAGATTCAATATCTGAATCAGAAGAAGTTACTATATTTATTTGCATGCCTCTTAGTTTATCAATTTCGTTATAGTCTATCTCAGGAAAAATAACTTGCTCTGTCAATCCAAGAGAATAATTTCCATTACCATCAAATGATTTTGAAGATACTCCTCTAAAATCCCTCACTCTAGGTAGAGCGATATTAAGAAGCCTATCAAGGAAATACCACATATTATCACCTCTAAGAGTAACAGTTAATCCTATTATTTGACCTTCTCTGAGCTTAAAATTTGCTATAGATTTTTTAGCTTTACGCTCAATAGGTTTCTGACCAGTAATTGCCTGTAAATCACGAGATACAATTTGAACAACATTAGAAGAAACAAGAGCTTCACCTAAACCTACATTGACTACAGTTTTCAAAATTTTAGGGACCATAAGTTTATTTTTATACTTATATTCCTTTACCATCTGAGAAACGATCTCATCTTCAAACTTAGACTTAAGTCTTGGTTTCAATTTTTCAGTATTATTTTTATCTGTTTTGTTAGCTACCAATTACATCTCCAATTACTTTCTCTTAGATTTCTTCACAATACGGTTATATTTACCTGAATCTAATTTCTCAAAAGTTACCCTACCTATACTTGAATTCTCTGGATCAATGTACATAACATTTGAAATATTTATAGGTAATTCTGTATCAACAATTCCAGCTTGAGTAACATTAGGAGTATTTTTAATATGTTTTTTAAATATATTTATTCCCTCAACTACAACTGTATTAGAAGAAGTATTAACTCTAATAACTTCACCTTTTTTACCTTTATCTTTACCTGTGATTACTAGAACTTGATCCCCTTTTTTTATTTTAATTTTTGACATAATTTAAAGTACCTCTGGAGCCAAAGAAACGACTCTCATAAACTGTTTATCTCTTAATTCTCTTGCTACAGGCCCAAAAATCCTAGTACCTCTGGGATTATTATCCTCACCAATGATTACACAAGCATTCTCATCAAATCTTATAAATGAACCATCAATTCTTCTATATTCTTTTTTAGTTCGAACAATAACTGCCTTAACAATTTGATGCATTTTTACATTACCACCTGGTTGAGCATCTTTGACCGTACAGGTAATAGTGTCCCCAATTTTTGCAACTTTTGTATGGCTATTACCATTGATATTTATGCAGAGAACTTCTCTTGCACCTGAGTTATCAGCAACTTTTAGCCTTGTTTCTCTTTGAATCATTATTTATCCAAAATTTCTACTAGTTTCCATTTTTTTGTTTTTGATATAGGTTTTGAAAACTCAATTACCACATTGTCACCGATCTTTGCTTCGTTATTAGGATCATGAGCAACTAATTTAGTTAGTCTTCTTGAAGCTTTTTTATATATTCTATCTTTCTGCGACCAAGATACTCCAACTACGATAGTTTTCTCAGTTATATCTGATAGAACTTGACCTGTTCTTCTAACTTTTTTATTCATTTTCTACGTCTTTCTCATCTTGATCTATTTTTTGCAAAATCTTTCTCTCATTTATCACAGTCAGTATTTTTGCTTTATCTTTTCTTAGCTTATTAATTTGGCTAGTATCACTAAGCTGCATAGATTTATGCTTAAACCTATTTTCCATAATATTTTTTATTAAGGTCTCTTGCTCCTTAACAAGTTCTTCATTATTTAATTTTCTTATTTCTTCAATATTCATTAAAATGTCACTTCTTCTCTTGATATAATCTTAGTTGGAATAGGCAGCTTATGCCCAGCTCTTTTCAAAGCTTCTATTGCAATATCCTCAGGGACATCTCCAATTTCAAATAGAATTCTTCCTCTTTTTACTACTGCTACCCATCTGTCAACAGCACCCTTACCTCCACCCATTCGAGTTTCTGCAGGCCTAGCACTAACTGGTTTGTCAGGAAAAACTCTAATCCATATTTGCCCACCTCTTTTTACATGACCTGTTATAGCTCGTCTTGCAGCTTCAATCTGTCTTGATGAAATCCAAGCAGATCCTTGAGCTTTTAGAGCATAATCTCCAAAGGATAGAGTTGAGCCTCTAGTAGCCATTCCTCTCATTTTTCCCCTTTGTTGTTTTCTAAATTTTGTTCGACTTGGTTGTAACATCTTAATTATTTCCCTGAATGTTTTCTAAACTTTCATCATTTTGATCAGATTTTTCTATTCTAGCTGTTTTTAATGCCAATAAATTTTCTGCAGTAGGTATTATATCTCCTTTATATATCCAAACTTTTATTCCAATAACACCATAAGTTGTATTGGCTTCACTTATTTCATAATCAATATCAGCTCTAAGGGTATGCAAAGGAACTCTTCCTTGCATATACTTTTCTGTTCTAGCTATATCTGCACCAGCTAATCTACCAGAAATGACTACCTTGATACCTTGAGCTCCTACTTGCATTGTTCTTTGCATTGCTGTATTTACAGCTCTTCTAAATGCAACCCTTCTTTCTAGTTGCTCCGCTATAGATTCTCCTACTAGCTTGGCAACTAACTCTGGAACTCTGATTTCATTGATATTGAGCCTTACTTTATTCTGAGTTTTTTCTTCTAAGTAATTCTTTAATTCTTCAACCCTTGTTCCACCTCGGCCAATGATAATACCTGGTCTGGCAGTATAAACTGTAACAGAAATTTCTTGCGACCCTCTTTCAATCTCTATCTTAGAAATTGCTCCATTTTCTCCAAGTTCTTTAGTTATTATTTCTCTTATATTTCTATCCTCATTTAGTAGAAGAGAATAATTTTTACCATTATTTGCATACCATTGAGATTGCCAATCAATGACACCGCCTAGTCTAAATCCTGTAGGATGAGTTTTTTGTCCCATTTTCTATAATTCTCCTGTAGTTAATTCAATAGTTAGATGAGAAGATGGCCTATCAAATGCTCCAGCTCGCCCTCTAGCTTTTGGTTTATATCTTTTTATTCTTGGTCCATTATCTGCAAAAATTGTAGTGATATATAATTCTTGTTCGGATAATGATTCATTATTATTAGCATTAGCAATTGCAGAATTTAATATCTTTAAGATTTCTTTAGCAAGAGGTGTTCCCAAAAGGTTAAGTTGTAATTTTGCCTCGAATACAGATTTGGATCTAATTTGATCAATAACTCTTCTCATTTTATATGAAGAATAACCAATATTTTTACTATAAGCTTTTGCCATTAGCTACCTCTTGAATGTCCTTTAAATGTTCGAGTTGGAGAAAATTCTCCTAACCTATGCCCGACCATATTTTCACTTACTAAAACTGGTACAAATTTTCTTCCATCGTGTACTCCAAAGGTCACACCAACCATTTCTGGCATTATCATAGAAGATCTAGACCAAGTTTTTATAACTTCTCTGCTACCTGATTCCTTAGTTTTCATTACTTTTTTCATTAACTTTGGGTCAACATAAGGACCTTTTTTGATAGATCTTGTCATAGTTTTACTTCTCGTACCTTTTTCTAAGAATCATCTTATCTGTTTTTTTATTTCTTCTAGTTCTTTTACCTAATGCAGGTTTACCCCACGGAGTTTTGGGATGAGCCATTCCTACTCCAGCTCTTCCTTCACCTCCACCATGTGGATGGGCATTTGGAGACATTGCTGAACCTCTTACTGAAGGTCTTCTTCCTAATCTTCTAGAAGTTCCAGCTCTTCCTAATTTTTTATTTTTATTATCAGGATTCGAAACTTGTCCAATAGTAGCACTACATTTACTTAGAATTCTTCTCATTTCTCCTGAGGGCAATCTTAGTAATGTATAGCCTGCTTCATGAGCCATAACTTGAGCAGAAGTTCCTGCAGACTTGACCATTACACCTCCTTTACCAGGAGAAAGTTCTACATTATGAACCAAAGTTCCTGTTTGTAGTAATCCTAACTGTTTAGTATTACCAAGAGAATTTGAAACAGAATTTCCCGTCTCTATAACATCTCCAAGTTTTACATTATTAGGTGTAATAATATACTTCTTGGTTCCATCTTCAAATCTTATTAATGATATTCGAGATGATCTGTTAGGATCATACTCAATTGTTTCAACTATAGCTTTACCTTCTTTAGATCGAATAAAATCTAGCATTCTATATCTTCTTTTGTGACCGCCACCTCTGTGCCTAACAGTTATTCTACCTTTATTATTTCTTCCTCCTTTTTTTGTGAGAGGCGCTAGCAAAGGTTTATAGGGTTCGTGCGTTGTTATATCAGCAAAATCGTCTACCGCTGAGTCTCTTCTTCCAGCAGTTGTAGGTTTACTTTTCTTAATTCCCATTTAGTTATGCTCCCTCGTATAAGCTTATAGAATCTCCCAATTTAAGGGTCACTACAGCTTTTTTCCATGATGGAGTAAGAGTTTTATTTCTTCCATACATTTTATTTTTACCTTTTACTTTCATAACATTCACGTTTTCGACCACAACATCAAATATTTCTTCGACAGCTCTTTTTATTTCTATTTTATTTGAACCCAAATGAACCTTAAACACATATTTATTAGTCTCTTGAAGCATAGATGATTTCTCGGTTATTATAGGACTTAGCAGTATTTCTTCATTAATCATCTTTTTTTACTACTTTCTTTTTTGCAGTTATTCTGGCTTTAGTTGTTTTTTTTTGCTGAAGTTACTTTCTTGGCTGGGGTTGCAGATTTAGAAACAGTTTTGAAATCCGGCTTTCCCCACAAATCATGTATTTTTTCAACGGCATCAACTGATATAACTAAATTTTTTGGCCTAATTAATTCGTAAGCATTCAGTGATGATGCTTCAATTACCTCAACATTATTTATATTTTCACAAGATTTCATTAGCACCTTATCATTTTCAGGAGTTACAAATAAAACTGACCCGTTTAGGTCTAAACTTTTAATGTAATCAGTAATAATTTTTGTAGAAGGGTTATCTTTAATTGGTGATTGATCAATAACATTCAGTTCTTTGTCATTAAATTTAGCAGAAAGTGCTATTTTCAAAGCTTTAATTTTCATTTTCTTATTTAATGACTTTCTAATATTTTTTGGTAGCGGTCCATGGGCTACACCTCCTCCAATCATTAGAGGAGATCTTTTGGAACCAACTCTAGCTCTTCCTGATCCTTTTTGAGGCCTAAGTTTCTGATTTGCATACTTTACATTTGATCGAGTTTTTGTAGATTTTGTCCACTGTCGTTGGTTAGCCAAATAAACATAGATTGATTGATGTAAAAGATCCTGATTTAATTCCAAATTCCACACTGATGGATCAAGTGTTAGATTTTTTGTTGAATTTCCTGATTTATTTTTTATATTTATTTCCAAAACATTAACCTTTAATGAGCTTCTACCCTGACTGTTGATCCATTGAATCCAGGGATAGCACCCTTAATCAATAAAATATTATTTATAGAATCTACCTTAACTAATCTCAATCCTTTTACTGTCGTTTTTGCATTTCCAAAATGTCCAGGCATTCTAGTTCCTGGCCATACTCTACCAGGTGATGAACCTGCTCCAATTGATCCAACAGCTCTATGACGATCTGATTGACCATGAGTTTTAGGTCCACCTTTGAACCCATATCTTCTTACTCCACCTGCAAAACCTCTTCCTTTACTGGTTCCACTAACCTTAACTTTTTTTATTTCTGAAAAAATTTCTGTGGAAATTTGCTGTCCTACTTCAATTTCAGCAGAATCATCAATTTCAAATTCTTGTAATATTGAAAACTTTCCTCCAGATCTTTCTTGATGTCCTTTTTGAGGAGCATTCAAAGTTTTAGGTTCAGAAAATCCAATTTGAACTGAATTATAACCATCTTTGTTCTCAGTTTTAACTTGAGTTACGGTACAAGGACCTGCTTTGATAACAGTGACAGGTATAGCTTCACCGTTTTCACTATAAATGGTGGACATACCTAATTTTTTTCCTATTATTCCTTTTATTGACATAATTTCCTTTATTTACTAGAGCTTTATCGCTATATCTACTCCAGATGGCACACTCAAACTTGTAAGAGAGTCTATTGTTTTTGAAGATGGTTCTAGAATATCTATTAACCTTTTATGAGTTCTTAATTCAAAGTATTCTCTTGAATCTTTATTCACATGAGGAGATCTAATTACCGTAAACATTCTTTTAGTTGTTGGCATAGGAACAGGTCCTGCAACTCTAGCTCCAGTTCTTTCAGCAGTTTCTAAAATTTGTTGTGCTGAAACATCAAGAACTCGATGATCAAAAGATTTCAAAATTATTCTCATTTTTTGAGTTGGAGCCATCAGCTTTCCTTTCCTTTACCTGAAATTTCAGTAGCGATATGATTTGGAACCTTTGCATAGTGATCTAATTCCATAGAAAAACTAGCTCTTCCAGTTGTGAGTGATCTTAGTGTTGTGGCATATTGAAAAGTCTCACCTAATGGCACGTATGCCTTTATAGCTTGGGAGTTAGCTTGTTGATCCATAGATAGAATTTGAGCACGTCTCGAGTTCAAATCTCCTAAACAGTCACCTAAAAATTCTTCAGGTGTTACAATATCAATTTTCATGATTGGTTCTAGCAAAGAAGGAGATCCAGCAGTCATAGCAGATTTGAAAGCCATTGATCCAGCAATCTTGAAAGCCATTTCAGAGGAGTCTACATCATGGTGTGATCCATCAGTCAAAACAGCTTTAACATCAACTACTGGATATCCAGCAATTACTCCACTTGCAGCAGCTTCCCTAAATCCTGATTCGATTGGTTTGTAATATTCAGTAGGCAAAGTTGCACCAGTAATTTCAGATTCAAATAAAATACCTGAACCCGGCTCTAAAGGCTCAATTCTCAAAGTACAATCACCATACTGCCCTTTACCTCCAGATTGTCTTATAAATTTACCTTGCTTTTCAGAAGCAACTGTTATAGTTTCTCTGTAAGCTACTTTGGGTGCGCCTTGTATAGCATCTACATCAAATTCTCTTCTAAGTCTTTCAACAATAACATCTAAATGTAGCTCACCCATTCCTGCTAATACTGTTTGGCCTGATTCTTCATCTGTCCATGTTTGAAGAGTTGGATCTTCTCCAACTAATCTAGCTAGGGATTCTCCCATTTTATCCTGATCGGAACGTGTTTTTGGCTCAACTGCAACCGAAAGTACAGGATCTGGAAAATCTATAGACTCTAGCAAAAGAGGATTTGATTGATCACATAATGTATTACCCGTAATAGCATCTTTCAATCCAATTGCAGCTACAATCTCTCCAGCTTTAGCTTCCTTGATTTCTTCTCTGGAATCGGCATGCATTTTCATTAATCTTCCAGCTCTTTCTCTAGATCTGGTTGAGGAGTTGTATACATTAGCACCAGATTCTAATACACCCGAATAAATTCTTAGATAAACAAGTCTTCCAACATGTTGATCTGTTACAACTTTGAAAACCAACGCACTAAATGGGTCACTATCAGATGGTTTTCTTTCAATCAAGTTAGATTCATCTGATGGATCAGTTCCCTTAATGGAAGGTACATCTATGGGTGAAGGCAAATAATCTATGACTGCATCAAGAAGAGGGTGTACACCTCTATGCCTGAGAGCAGAGCCACACAAGACTGGGAATATTTCAAGATTAATAACCGCTTTCCTCAAAGCATTTTTTAGTTCTTCAACTGTAAGCTCTTGGTCATCAAAAAATTTATCCATCAACTCTTCATCTGTTTCAGCAATTTTTTCAATTAGTTCATTTCTATATTTTTCCACATCATCTTTATACCCATCAGGAACATCAATAATTTTATGCTGAACAGCATCTTCAGATTCATAAATATAAGCTTTTCTTTCAATAAGATCAATCATTCCATTGAATGATGATTCTGCTCCCATAGGAATTTGAATTGGGACAGCATTAGCACCAAGTCGATCATGAACAGTTTGAACAGCATTATAAAAATCTGCGCCAAGTCTATCCATTTTATTTACAAAGATCATTCTTGGAACACCATAATCATTAGCCTGCCTCCAAACTGTTTCAGACTGTGGTTGAACTCCTGAAACAGATTCAAGAACAACAACACCACCATCTAATACTCTTAGGGACCTTTGAACTTCTGCAGTAAAGTCTACGTGACCTGGAGTATCAATAATATTTACTTGATGGTTATTCCATGATGCGTTTGTAGCAGCAGATCCAATAGTTATACCACGCTCCCTTTCTAGGGACATAAAATCCATAACTGTGGTTCCATCATCAATATCACCTATCTTATAAGTTTCACCTGTAAAATATAAAACTCTTTCAGTAACAGTTGTTTTACCAGCATCGATATGAGCTATAAATCCTATATTTCTTGTTTTTGATAAATCTTCTGCCATTTTTTCTATTACCATCTATAATGTGCAAAAGCTCTATTTGCTTCAGCCATTCTGTGGGAATCTTCTTTCTTCTTAATTGCATTTCCAGTATTATTTACTGCGTTCATAAATTCGTTGAAAAGAGCATCTGTGATAGTTGTTCCTTTATTTTCTCGAGCTGCTTCTACAACCCATCTATGAGCTAAAGCAACTCTTCTTTTTGGTCTTATTTCAACAGGTACTTGATAGGTTGCACCTCCAACCCTTCTAGGTTTGACCTCAAGTGTTGGCATTGCATTTTTCATAGCTTCTTCAAAAAGTTCTAAACCGGGTCTCTTAACTTGTTTTTCAAGTTTTTCTATAGCTAAATAAACAGCTTTTCTAGCAACTGATTTTTTACCACCTATCATTAATCTATTAATAAATTTGGAAAGTTCTATACTCCCATATTTAGGATCCGGGTTAATTCTCCTTACAATAGATTTTCTTCTTCTAGACATTAAGAATTTCCTTCTCTAATTGCACCATATTTACTTCTTCCTCTTTTTCTACCTTCTACTCCTGATGTATCAAGAGCACCACGTATAATGTGATATCTAACACCTGGTAGATCTCTTACCCTGCCTCCTCTTATCAAGACAACTGAATGCTCTTGCAAATTATGTCCTTCACCGGGAATATAAGCAGTTACTTCCATACCATTTGTCAATTTTACTCTAGCAACTTTTCTCAAAGCAGAGTTAGGTTTTTTGGGAGTTACTGTCCTCACTTGCAAACAAACTCCTCTTTTTTGGGGGCTACCCTGAGAATCATTCGTCATTTTTTTTGTTAATGAGTTATACCTAAATCTCAAAGCAGGAGATTTAGCTTTCTTCCTACCTGATGATCTAGGCTTTTTAATTAATTGATTTACTGTTGGCATATTAAATTTTTCCTATACTAATTAAATAAAATAAGCTGTTAGATAAATATTCTCAAACGGCGTTTACTAAAAAGCTAATTGTTATCACAAACTACTAGTATACGAATTTTCTTGTCTTACCGTCAACGAAAAATTGTTAATTTTGCAACTATTTTTAGTTTTAATTAACTTATATATTTAATTTTCATAGTAAAATTGAGCTTAAATAAAAACTTTAAGTTTAAAATTTTATGTTCGAAGATATTTTTTTATTAGGATTTAATTTCAGATCAGAAGATCATTTAATAAGTTTGTTGGATGCAAATTTCCATTCATCAAATGTCTATTTAGTTAAGGAATTTAACTATAAAGATGAAAACTTAATTGTCACAACTAAATCTGAGCCACATCCGTTGTTGGGAGATAAGATCGAAGAGGATATTTCAATATCAACAGACGAAAACAAATTACTTATAATAAATTTGCCTCATCTCTTTAGTGAAAAATATAATGAATTATTGAATTCTTCTATACCTAAACTAATATCTCTCGAAAATTATTCCATATATGAAAATTATATTGCGCAAAACAAAAACTCTTTCCAAATAATTACTTTACCAACTAACAATAATGATCTCTCTGTACGAATTCAAATCGCTAGAAGTTTATCTAATTCTAAAAAAGATACTGTGGAATCAAACGAAAAAATAATTAATTTTGAAAATTTAAAAATTGACACTGAAAAATATTTAGTCACACTTGAGAATAAAAAAATAGACCTTACTTTCAAAGAATTGGAGCTGCTTAAAGTGTTAGCATCAAGTCCTGGTAGAGTCTTCTCAAGAGAAAACTTATTAAAGAATATTTGGGATTATGATTACTATGGAGGAACAAGAACAGTCGATGTTCATGTAAGAAGATTAAGAAGAAAAATTGAAGATCATAAGTACAACTTTATAGAAACAATTTGGAATGTAGGTTATAAATTCAACGAAAATAAAGTAGGAAGTCAAAATGAATGATTACTCAGACACTAAAGAATTTATTTTAAAGCAAGCATCTGAACACGATGTAAAATTTATTCGATTGTGGTTTACAGATATTTTAGGAAGGTTAAAAGGATTTGCAATCAATGTAGAGGACTTAGAAGACTGTATTGAAAAAGGAGTAATTTTTGATGGAGGCGCTATTGAAGGCATTGCTAGAGGCGGTGAGTCTGATACTTTAGCTATACCTGATCTTACAACTTGGCAAATTCTTCCATGGAGACCAAATGAAAATTCTGTAGCTAGACTTTTTTGTAATCTTAAGAGTTTTGATAATCGAGAATCCATAATAGATAGTAGAAAGGTTTTACAGAATAAACTTGAGGAGGTAAACAAAGCTGGATATAAATTTTATGTAGGACCTGAAATTGAATATTATTTTTTAGATAGTGATAAAAAAAATGCAGATATGGATGACGCAGGGTATTTTGATCAAACCTCAGATGATAATAAAGGATCTGACCTAAGAAGAGAGTGTGTGTTGAGTTTAGAAGAAATGGGAATTCCTGTAAGAAGCTCACATCATGAAGTATCATCAGGACAGCACGAGATAGGACTGAAACACACTGATGCACTAACAATGGCTGATTCAATAGTGACTACAAGATTGGTTGTAAAGCAAACTGCAACAAAATTAGGCGGTTTTGCAACTTTTATGCCAAGACCATTTCAAAACCTTAATGGAAGCGGATTGCATTTCCATCTTTCTTTATACAAAGGTGACAAAAATACCTTTGCTTCGAAAGGTAAAGATAGAATATCAAAAACAGGCAAAGGATTTCTTGCCGGTTTAGTAAAGTACTCTTCTAATATGGCCCTTGTGACTAATCAATGGTTGAACTCATATAAAAGACTACTACCTGATCTTGAAGCTCCAATTGCAGGTATGGGAAATGAACTCCAGATATCTAACTTAGTGAGAATTCCTCATATTTATGAAAATAATTTAGATAATTCCAGAATTGAATTTAGGTTACCAGATTCTGGATGCAATCCTTATTTGGCATTAGCTGCTATACTTCACGCAGGGATGCTTGGCATCAATAATAATTTAGAAATCCCAAAAAATTGGGAATCAAATATTCCAAATACTTTAAGTGAGGCTATTAAAGAATCTCAAAAAGGTAATTTTTTGCACGACGCTATAGGCGTAGACGCATATAATAGTATTGTAGTCAATAAAGAAAAAGAGTGGATAGATCATAACTCAATTGTCACCGATTACGAAAGAGATTTTTACTTAAAGTTTCTATAAGAACTTTAGGGTTTCATTGTTAAAAAAATTATAAGTTTGAGTTTAAATAAAAGATTATGTTTAAAAAAAATATGCTCTTAAAAAAATTAGATAACTTAAAGACCCAAGGTCTTTGCAGTTACCACATAGATAAAGATGCATGTGGTGTTGGTGTTGTTGCTAACATCAAAGGGGCTAAGTCTAATACTATAGTTAAGAATTCCTTAGAAGTTCTTGTAAATTTGGAGCATAGAGGAGCATGTGGTTGTGATCCAGAAACTGGAGATGGAGCAGGTATTACAATTCAAATACCTGATAAATTTTACAGAGAAGAGTTGGCAAAAGATAATGTGAACTTACCAAATGTAGGAAATTATGCAACTGGAATTATTTTCTTACCTACTGAAAATAGTCTTCGAAGGCAAATAATTAATATTATTAAGAGGGAACTTGAAGAAAATTCACTAAGGCTTTTACACATAAGAGATGTGCCTACTAACCCAAAAAAAATAGGTAAATGGTCTAAAGAGGCTATGCCTAATATAAAACAAATATTTATTGAGAATAATTCCAAAAACAACAATAGCTTTGGTAAAGAATTATATATTTTGAGAAAAATTATTGAAAATAGAATTAACTTGATTAAGAACCCTCAAAACAAGCTAATTATTGATAATGAATTTTATATATGTTCATTATCAAACAAAATAATAGTTTATAAAGGACTACTTAGAACAGAACAGCTCGCCAATTTTTATAACGACCTCAATTCCGAAAAAATAGAAAGCTGCTTTGGGTTAGTTCATTCAAGATTTTCAACTAACACTTTAGGGTCATGGAAATTGGCACATCCTTATAGAATGCTTGCTCATAATGGGGAAATTAATACTGTAAGAGGCAATAGAAACTGGATGAAAGCTAAAGAAAATAATATCTTAACTTCAAAATTTTACAAAAAAACAGATATTTTGCCAATTTGTGAAGAAGATGCTTCTGATACTGCTTCATTAGATAATGTGTTTGAATTATTATTTCATGGTGGTAGGTCAATTGAGCATGTTGCTTCTATGATGATACCCGCTGCATGGGACCACAATGAACAGATGGATCAGAAAACTAAAGATTTTTATCAGTATCATGCTGGCCTAATGGAACCTTGGGATGGTCCCGCAATGATTGCATTTACAGATGGAGATAAATTGGGTGCTTGTCTAGATAGAAATGGATTTAGGCCTTTCAGATATACAGTTACTAATGATGACATCCTTATTATGTCCTCAGAGACAGGAGTTCTAAAAGTTGATTCAGAAAATATAAAACTCAAGTCTAGAATGACGCCAGGTAAAGGATTTCTGGTCGACTTTGAGAAAGGTAGAATAATTGATTCAGAAGAAATAATAGAAAAGTTAGTTGATAAGCAACCCTACTCAAAATGGGTAAATCAGAAATCAATTAACTTAGATGACATAGAAGAAGGAATAAATGAAGAAGCTTTTGAAGGATCAGCTCTACTAGAACAACAAATATCTTATGGATATTCAAATGAAGATATAGAAGTGATTATAAAACCTATGAGTGAAAGTGGTACCCAACCAAATGGTTCTATGGGTAATGATGCTCCTCTAGCTATTCTTTCAGATAAACCTCAAAATTTATTTTCATACTTTAAACAACTTTTTGCTCAAGTATCTAATCCTCCCTTAGATCCAATTAGGGAAAAAATGGTCACCCAAATGAGTATTTTAGTTGGAAAAAGAGAGAATTTATTATCTGAAACACCAGAGCATTCTGAATTGGTAAAAATAGAAAGGCCTATAATGCTTAATGAGGAAATATCCAAGCTCCTAAGCATTCAGCATAATGGGATTAAATCAAGAAAAATTTCTACTACATATGATGTTGTAAAAGGCAAAGATGGTTTTATAGAATGCCTTGAAAAAATTAAGATTGAAGCAGAAAACTTAATTAAAAATAAAGTCTCTATCATCATACTTTCTGATAGAGGTGTTACCAAAAATAAAGCAGCTTTACCTTCTTTACTAGTTGCGGGGACATTACATCATCACTTAATTAGAAAAAACTTAAGAGATAAAGTAGATTTAGTGTATGAAACTGGTGAAGCAAGAGAAGTTCATCACTTTGCATTACTTTTTGGCTATGGAATATCAGCCATCAATCCTTTTATTGCACTAGATACAGTAAGAAGTTTTTCAGATTCAGAAAATTTTAGAAAAAATCAGGAAAAATTTTGTAAGGCTGCGATATCTGGAGTTTTGAAAACAATGTCAAAAATGGGGATTTCAACTCTTCAAGGTTACATGGGAGCACAACAATTTGAAGCTTTAGGTATTGGAGAAGAATTAATTAATAAATCTTTTACTTGGACGCCATCAAGAATTAGTGGAATTGGTATTGATGAAATTAGCGATGATTATTTACTTTTTCATAAAAACGCATTTTCTGACTCTCAAATACCTTCAAACCTTAAGCTTGATTTAGGTGGACTTTACTTATGGAGAGGTACAGGAGAAAGACATATGTGGTCTCCTGAAACTATTTCACTCCTTCAAAAATCATCAACTCAAAATGATTTAGAAACCTATAAAAAATTCGAGGATGCGGCAAATAAGGATTATTATGGTGATATCACTATAAGAAATTTACTTGAGATTGACTACAAAAATTCAAAATCAATAAAGCTAGAAGATGTTGAACCTGAAATTGAAATCTTAAAAAGATTTGCAACAGGTGCGATTTCTTTAGGTTCAATATCAAGAGAAGCTCATGAAACATTAGCTATAGCAATGAATAGAATAGGAGCAAGGTCAAATACAGGTGAAGGTGGGGAAGATGAAACAAGATATAAACCTGATTCAAATGGAGATTCACGAAATTCTGCAGTCAAGCAGGTTGCATCAGGAAGATTTGGAGTAAATACAAATTATTTAGTAAATTCAAGAGACATACAAATAAAAATGGCTCAAGGAGCAAAGCCAGGTGAAGGAGGAGAAATCCCTGGGCATAAAATATCAGAATACATTGCATCAATCAGAAAAACTACACCTGGAGTTGAGCTTATTTCCCCTCCTCCTCATCATGATATATATTCTATTGAGGATATGGCTCAGCTAATTCATGATCTCAAAAATGTTAATGAAAAAGCAAGAATACATGTAAAATTAGTATCCGAAGTAGGTGTTGGCATTATTGCAGCTGGAGTATCTAAAGGAAAAGCTGATGTAGTATTGATATCTGGTTTTTCAGGAGGAACTGGAGCGTCTCCAATATCATCGATAAGACATGCTGGACTTCCTTGGGAATTAGGAGTAGCAGAGACTCAACAGGTTTTAGTTGAGCAAGGGCTTAGAGATAGAATAATTCTTCAAACTGACGGGCAACTAAAAACAGGAAAAGATGTAGCTATAGCGACTATGCTTGGAGCTGAAGAATGGGGAGTAGCAACTGCTTCTTTAATAACTATGGGTTGTATTATGCTTAGAAAATGTCATCTAAACACATGCTCTGTAGGCGTAGCAACGCAAGACCCAGAATTACGAAAATTATTCAAAGGAACTCCAGAAGCAGTAATTAACTATTTTAGATTTTTAGCACAAAGTCTCAGAACCGAAATGGCAGCTCTGGGTTTCAAAACAGTTAATGAGATGGTAGGTAGAGTAGATAAGCTGAAACAGAGAAAAGATATAGATCACTGGAAAGCTAATAAAATAGATTTATCAAAAATACTTTATAAACCGTCAGGCATTGAAGGTTTTGAAAATTATTGTTCAACTTCTCAAGATCATCAGTTAGAACTTGCTTTAGATCAAAAAATATTATCTAATTTGAACCTTGAGAAGATATCTAATCAAAAAACAGAATTAGATTTTAATATAAATAATACCAATAGAACAGTTGGTGCTATTATTTCTGGTAAATTAACGAAATTATATGGTGATAATGGACTTCCAGAAGATACTCTTAAAATAAACTTTGAAGGATCTGCTGGTCAAAGTTTTGGTGCTTTTTTATCAAAAGGAATTAATTTTTACCTTAGAGGAGATGCGAATGATTATTTTGCAAAAGGATTATCTGGAGGCAAAATAGTGGTTAAACCAAATATTAAAAATTCATCTTTTATTGCAGAAAATAATGTAATTATAGGAAATGTTGCTCTTTATGGTTCTACAGGAGGAGAGGTGTATATTAATGGAAAAGCAGGTGAAAGATTTGGGGTAAGGAATTCTGCAGCTAAAGCTGTTGTAGAAGGCATAGGAAATCATGGCTGTGAATATATGACAGGAGGAACGATAGTGGTTCTTGGTGAAGTTGGAAGAAATTTTGGAGCAGGAATGAGTGGAGGTATTTCGTTTGTTTATGATCCAAATGATCAATTTATTGAAAACTTTAATTCTGAATTATCAGATATAGAATATGTTGTCGAACAATCTGATGACGATAAAAAACTATATAAAATGGTAAGTGATCATAGAAAATATACATCATCAAAAATAGCAGAAAGAATTCTAAATAATTGGAAAGATGAAATAAAGCAATTTAAGAAAATAATACCAAGAGATTACGCTAAGATATTATATAAATCAAAAGACATCAACAGAGAAAAAGTAAATGGGTAGCATCTCAGGATTTAAAAACCAAAAAAGAAATACAGAAAAAAGAAAGCCAGTAGCGGAAAGAATTAAGAACTGGAAAGAAATTTACGTTCCTTGGACAAAAGAGGAAGCTAAAGCTCAAGCATCTAGATGTATGGACTGTGGAGTTCCTTTTTGTAATAATGGATGTCCCTTAGGAAATCTTATACCTGAATTTAATGATCTAGTTTATAAAGAGGACTGGGAATCTGCATACTTGAGATTATCTGCGACTAATAATTTTCCTGAATTTACGGGAAGAATATGTCCAGCACCTTGCGAAGCTTCTTGTACTCTTTCTATAAATAATGACCCGGTTTCCATAGAAATGATAGAAAAAAATATAATTGAGAAAGCTTGGGAGTCTGGCCTAGTAAAACCTGAGCCTCCAAAAATTAGAACAGGTAAAAAAATAGCTATAATTGGTTCAGGACCTGCCGGTCTTGCCGCAGCACAACAGTTGAATAGGGCTGGGCATGAAATTACAGTTTTTGAAAAAAGTGAAAAACCTGGAGGATTATTAAGATTTGGGATACCTGAATTTAAGCTTGAAAAATCAGTAGTTGAAAGAAGAATTAAGCTTCTTTCACAAGAAGGAATAATTTTTAAATGTTCAGTTGATGTTGGCATAGACATAAAAGCTAAAGAACTTCTAGAGACTTTTGACTCAATTTGTCTTGCAGGAGGTTCTACAGTTCCTAGAGACCTTCCTATAAAAGGAAGGGAATTAGATGGTGTACATTTTGCTATGGACTTTCTTTCCGAACAAAATAGATGGAATGATAATCCAAAAGACAGGAATATTACTGCAAAAGATAAAAATGTAGTTATTATCGGTGGTGGAGATACTGGAGCGGATTGTTTAGGTACTTCAATTCGACAAGGAGCAAAAACAATAACTCAAATTGAAATCATGCCTGAGCCCCCTGAAGGTAGAGCAGCAGATAATCCTTGGCCTGAGTGGCCCATGATACTACGTACTTCTTCAGCTCATGAAGAGGGTGGTAACAGGCAATATAGCATATTAACTAAAGAGTTTAAAGGATCAGAAAAATTAGAAAAAATGATTTGTGAAAAAGTTGAATGGAAAAAAGGTAGTTCAGGCAAATATACTATGGAAAAAATAGAAAATAGTAATTTTGAAATCAAATCGGAACTAGTTCTTTTAGCTATGGGATTTGTCCATCCTTTACAAGAAGGGTTATTAGATGATCTTGGAGTAAATTTTGATGATAGAGGTAACGTCAAAACAGATGAAAGTCTTATGACAAATATTAATAAAATATTTTCTTGTGGTGATATGCAAAGAGGTCAGTCTCTAGTAGTTCATGCTATTGCCAGTGGAAGATCTTGTGCAAAAAAAATAGATACTTTTCTTCAGGGGAATTCAAACTTACCCGATGTAAAAGGATACTTTAGAAAAGTGAATTAGGACTGAGATATACAGATGTCTAGTATCAGGATATCAATGAATCAAATTAATACTAAAGTGGGATCTTTAGATATTAATTCTGAAAAAATAATTAAAAAAATATCTGAAGCTAAAAGTAAAGAATGTGATATTATATGCTTCCCAGAGCTCTCAGTTACTGGGTATCCCCCAGAAGATCTAGTTCTAAGTGATAAGTTTATAGAAAATAATAAAAAAGCTGTAAACCAAATAATAAATCATACTAAAAATATAACAGCTATAGTTGGTTTCATTGATAAAGATAAATTCGGAACTTATAATGCAGCAGCTATTATCTCACGCAAAAAATTATTAGCTATATATAGAAAAAATAAATTACCAAATTATGGAGTATTTGATGAAAAAAGATATTTTACTAGAGGAAAAGAATTAGTTGTATTAAATAATAAAGATATAAAAATAGGAATAAGTATTTGCGAGGATATATGGGATGATTTTGAAATTTGTAAATTACAGTCAAAGCTAAATTGTAATCTTCTACTAAACATAAATGGATCTCCTTATGACTTAAATAAAAAAGAATTAAGAAAAACTCACCTTAGTAAAGTTGCTAAAGAATGTAATTCACACTTGATATATATAAATAGTGTTGGGGGCCAAGATGAGTTGATCTTCGACGGTAGTTCAATGGTTATAAATAATAAGGGCAAAATTATATCTTATTTACCTAGCTTTCAAGAAAAAGACGAAATAATTGATTTAGAAATTTCAAAAAAAATAAATAATATAGAAAAATCAGAAAATCATATTTATACGATTATAGAAAAAGATATTAAAATTAATAACCATAATGAAATTAAGTCTTTAGGAGAAATAAAAGAATCAAATGAACTGGATGATATATTGAATGCTCTTATATTAGGAACTAAAGATTATGCTTGGAAAAATGGATTCGAAAAATGTTTAGTAAGTTTATCTGGTGGAATTGATTCTGCTTTAGTTACTTATATTGCAGTTATGGCTGTTGGTAAAGAAAATGTAAAAGTAGTAACATTGCCTTCTAAATATTCCTCAAGTCATTCAATAATAGACTCCGAAGGGCTTTGTAATAACCTAGGCATTGAACTTATCAATATTCCAATAAAAGATTCCCATGATTCTATATTAGGAACATTAAAAAATATTTTTCAAGGAACCAAAGAAAATAATGCAGAGGAAAATTTACAATCTCGGATAAGAGGTAATTTAATAATGGCAATATCAAATAAATTTTCTTGGCTTGTCCTTTCCACAGGGAATAAATCTGAAATGGCAACTGGATATGCCACTCTATATGGAGACATGGCTGGAGGTTTTTCTGTTCTAAAAGATGTTCCTAAAACATTGGTCTACAAACTAGCTAATCATATAAATGAGACCTCTGATTTAGAAATAATACCAAAGAATATAATAATTAAACCTCCATCAGCTGAGTTACGACCAAATCAGTTTGATAATGATACTTTACCTGACTATGGAATTTTAGATAAAATTATTGAAAAATATATTGAACAAAAACAAAGTATAGAAGAAATATTAAACTCTTCAGATGTAACATCAATAATGTCAGAAGAAAGAATAATCGAAATTTTGAGAATGATTGATAGAAATGAATACAAAAGAAGACAGTCACCACCTGGAGTAAAGATAACTCCTTTGGCCTTTGGAAGAGATAGAAGATATCCAATCTCTTCAGATTATGAATTTTCTTATAAAAACTTTACTGATTCCTAAAATTTTCAACATTATGATATAAGATTAAAAGTATGATTATGAAACTCTACACATTCATAACAATCTTATCTTTATTTTTTGTTTCATGTGATAATGATCAATGGGATACACCAGAAGAGTCAGATTTAGTTATTCAAGAAAATAAACCATTAGAAGATTCAGAAAATAAATATAAAGATATTTACATTAAATCAACTAAATCAGTTGTTCAAATAGATTTGTATTCTAGAGATCTATCTGGGATCCCAGATAATAAAATTGGAACAGGTTCAGGTTTTCTTTGGGATAATAATGGGAATATACTAACTAATTATCATGTTATTCAACCAGCCGTGTCGAATAATAACCCTATAATTGTAGTAAGAACAATTAATAACGATGAATACTTAGCAAATATAGTTGGATTAGATTCTTCTGCTGATTTGGCAATCATAAAAATTTATAATCCTAACAATGATGAAAAAATAAATGCATTATCTCCTCTTGAGTTATATGACTCTGATCTTATATCTCCAGGCGACTTGACTATAGCAATTGGCAGCCCCTTTGATCAAGAATTTACCATGACTACCGGTATCGTTAGTGCCATTGGTAGATCTTTAGATTCAACATTTACTCCATATAAGATTCCAAGTGTAATCCAAACAGATGCTGCAATAAATCCAGGAAATTCTGGTGGCCCTCTGCTCAATAAGGATGGTAAGGTGATTGGAATAAATACTCAAATAAAAAGTAGTTCAAGGCAAAATTCAGGCGTTGGATTTGCTGTGCCAATAAATTTAGCCAAAAGAGTTGTAAAAAATATTATTAATGGCAAAAATCACAAATATTCATATTTAGGAATAACTGCCTTAAATTTAGATTTCGGAACAAGGATAAGAGCTGATATAGAAGAAAACTTCAAGGGAATACTAATACTCAATGTTTTATCTAATGGACCTGCAGATAAATCTGGTATTTTAGGTGATTCATCTTCTTCAATGTCAAGCATAAATTATGATGGTGACATAATAACAAAAATAGATAACTTTAAAATAAATACATTTGAAGACTTAATATCCTATTTAGCACTTAACACTGAACCTGGGGATATAGTAAAAATAGAAGTAGTTAGAGATTATAAATACCTAAATTTAGAGGTTAATTTAGAGGCTAGACCCGACTAAAGAAAACTGCTTGTACNTTTATTGACAGCTNCCTTGAATGATTTAGAACATTTGTGCTATATTAATGATATATATATAAAATTTGGAGATAAAAAGTGGCAAGAAAAAAAACACAAAAAAAAGAAAACGGAACAATTGAGCTTACAATTGAACAAATAGAAAAAAGCTTTGGAAAAGGTGCAGTAATGCGAATGAGTGAAAGCTCTGAAATTGATGAATCAATTCAGTCTATATCAACTGGATCAATTGGGCTAGATATCGCGCTTGGAATAGGTGGCCTGCCAAGAGGAAGAATTGTAGAAATATTTGGAGCAGAAAGTGCAGGAAAAAGTACATTAGCGTTATCATGTATTGCCCAAGCACAAAAAAATGGAGGGCAAGCGGCATATATAGATGTAGAACATGCAATGGATCCTAGCTATGCTAGCAAAATAGGTGTTAATAATCAGGAGCTTCTAATATCCCAACCTAACTCAGCCGAAGAGGCCCTAGAAATTACAGATCACCTTGTAAGATCAGGTGCATTAGATATTATCGTAGTAGACTCTGTTGCAGCGCTAGTACCTAATGCAGAATTAGAAGGGGAAATGGGAGACTACCACATTGGTGCACAAGCAAGATTAATGTCACAAGCATTAAGAAAACTAACTTCAACAATTCATAAAACAAATACTACTTGCGTATTCATTAATCAATTAAGAGAAAAGGTAGGAGTAATATTTGGTTCTCCTGAAGTAACACCAGGAGGTAGGGCTCTTAAATTTTATAGTTCAGTGAGGATAGACTTAAGAAGATCAGAATCTCTAAAAATTGGAGAGGAGCTTGTTGGAAATAAGGTCAGAGTAAGAGTTGTTAAGAATAAAGTAGCTCCACCATTTAAAAAATCAGAAATAGAGATATTGTATAACGAAGGTATTTCAAAAGAAGGGGAACTTTTAGACATAGGTGTATCAAGAAATATCGTTGAAAAAAACGGTTCNTTTTACTCGTTTAAGGGAGAAAGACTTGGACAAGGAAGAGAGTCTGTAAGAAAATTTCTTAAGAATAACCAAGAAATATCAAATGAAATTGAAGATCTGATAATGAATCCTTCAATAGAAATTGAAGATGAGTCTCTTGATATCCTAGAGGCATAGAAACAAATTTTATTAAAATTTAAATTATGATGTAGAATCTTAATGTGTTAGTTTTAATAATAATTATAATTTTTGCATTAATAGGAAGTGCATTTATCAGTGCATCTGAAGCTTCTATCATAGCAGTTAATAAAGTCAGAATAAAACATCTATCTGATCAGGGTAATAAAAAAGCAATGGCTATAGAAAAAACTTTGGAAGAAAATGAAAAGTTTTTTGGAACTTTACTACTTTTCGGAAATTTACTAAATGTTCTTATAGCAACATTAGTAGGNGCCTTAGTGCTGAACATCTTTGGATCTGGATCAGTAAATGGAGTAATTATAGCAACTATTATTTCAACAATAATAGTTGTGAGTTTTGGAGAACTAACTCCTAAATCTTTATCCACAAGAGTAGCTGATCAATGGTCTTTATTCGTTATCAGAATCATTAGAGGATTAATGAAAATTTCAGGACCTGCTGTGTGGACATTTACACTTATACCTAAAGTTATAACTAAAACTTTACTAAAGGAATCTATAAATGATAATCCTGCTGTTACAACAGGAGAATTAAGAAAATTGATTGATATTGGAGAAGAAGAAGGAACAGTAGAATCCTCACAAGGTGAAATGTTAGAAAATATATTTAGATTTAGTGAAACAGAAATAAAAGATATAATGACACCTAGGCTAGAAATTATTTGGATTGATCAAAATTTAAGTCTAAGTTCGTTTCTAAAAATATATAAAAAAAGCCCTCATACAAGATTTCCTGTTTGTAATAAGTCATTAGATGAGGTTGTTGGAATAATAAGTGTGAAAGATGTGATGGTATATCTATCAGATGAAAAATCTGACAAATCTAAACCCGTAAATTTGATTATGAGAGAAGTAATGTTTTCTCCAGAAATGAAAATCTTAGATGATCTATTAGAAGAATTTCAAAATAGCGGAAATAAGATGACACTAGCAATAGATGAATTCGGAGATATTTCAGGATTATTAACATTATCTAGATGTATTGAGAAAATAGTAGGAGAAATTGGAGAAGAAGGTGAATCACCGGTAAAAAAAATAGTAAAAGTAGGAAATGATACATTTCTTGCTGACGGAGGAATTTCTATTGACGAAATAAATGATGAAATTAAATTAGATATTCCTGAAGGAAGATATGAAACTTTAGGTGGATTTATAATAGATAGATTACAAACAATTCCAGAAAAAGATGCTAGGACAAATTTTAATGGATCAAGATTTACAATTTCAGAAATTGATAAAAATAAAATAATTAAGGTACAAATTAGAGTTCCTTCAAACTTTATTAAGAAAAATGTTAAAACATAGTTCAGATTATCTTATNTATAAAAGAATTCCTAATAATGTTCTTGCTGGGAAAAAGAAAATAATAGTTGGATGTTCAGGTGGATCCGATTCAACATTATTAGTAAATATACTTCACCAAAAAATCAAGAATGCAAAAGAAAATATAATTGTTTGCCATATAAATTTCAAATTAAGAGGAATAGATTCTGATAATGATGAACTAATGGTAATTGAAAGTTGTAAAAAATTAAATTTAAGACTACTTAAATTTGAATTTGACTTAAGTTCTCATAAGTCAGGAATTCAAGAAAAGGCAAGAAATTATAGAATTCAAAAGTTTTTTGATCTATCTAGGAAATTAGATACTAGTTATATTTTCTTAGGTCATAATCAAGATGACCACATTGAAACTATTCTTTTAAATATTACTAGAGGAACAAATCTTAATGGATTAAAAGGAATAAGAAGCAAAAAAATAATTCAAAGAAATAAAAAAAGAATTACTCTTTTCCGGCCTTTGATTGATATTCAAAAAAAAGAAATAGAAAAATTATGTAAAGAAAAAAAAATTAAGTTTAGATTGGATAGGTCGAATAAATCAAATTTTTATTCAAGAAACTTAATTAGAAACAAGATTATTCCAGAACTAGAGAAAATTAATCCTAACATAAGAAAGTCGATTAATAATTTATCTAAAATAATTGATAAAGAATCAAGCAATAAAATTCTTTCTAATAATGAATTTCAAGGAATGAACTTAGCCGAAGCAAAAGCAATTATTTTAGATAGATTAAATAATTTAAAAAATTCTGAAAAGGGATATTTTTTTTCTTATGATCACCATCAAATGATTGAAGANGTGCTATTGGGAAAATCAAAATCTGAGAATTTACCTGGTGATATTATTTTAAATGAAAAAGATGGTTATTTTATTCTTGAAAACCTTAAGAATAAGAGGAAACTAGAAGATTTTAGATTAAAAATAAAAATCCCTGGTAAAGCAAGAATTAATGATCAAATAACATTAGTTTCTAAAATAATAAATACTCCATCAAATCTGATTATAAATAATCAAAATAAAATATTTATAAGTGAAAAATTTATTAATAAAAATTTATATATAAGATCAAAAAGAGACGGAGACAGATTGCATCAATCTAAAGATATGGCATTTTCAAGTAGAGTAAAAAAAATTATTTCAAATAATAAAAAAAAGAAAGAAAATGTGCTTTTACTTTGCACCGAAAAACAGATTTTGTGGATTATTGGAGTTAGACAATCAATTGATTCATATGTCCAAAAGAAAGATAAAAAAGTATTAGAGTTTTCTTTACTAAAAAATTCTATTTAACCTTGAAGAAACATTTATTCCTGGTTTTCTNCCTCGCCTAGCTATGTCATTTCCATCAATATTCTTAATATCAGCTCTAAATTTAATATTAGAACCTCTAGCTATATAATTATCTATCGCAAAACCTGAGACAGGCGATTTTTCTTCAACATATTTAGATATATCTTCAGGTGATAAGTCTCCACTTACATAAATTTCTGCTCTATCAATATTTTCACCCTTAAGTTTTAGAGATATTTCTTCAACTAAACTTGGAGTNATACCTCCNCTTTCAGGAGGGGTTTCTATACGAATACCTCTCAGAGATTCTTTTAAGGCCTTACCTACTTGAATAGCCTCTTCTACCTCATCTTTGAAGGTATCAATTAACACAACTCTCGGTACATTTTTCTCCATATGTCTGTCGAATGCTAGTGCAGCTCTGACTGTTTCTCCCATTATAAGGACTAGTGAATGAGACATAGTTCCTGAGGGAGTAGTATTAGTTAATTTACCACCAATAATTGAGCTCACTGCAGAACATCCTCCAATATATGCAGAATAATCAACTTGGCCTGCAACTGATGGATGAACAGATCTTGAAGCAAAGCTTACAACAGGTATACCTGATGCCGCAACAACACAATTATGAGCGGCAGTAGCCCATGAGCTACACGAAGTTAATGTACCTAACATTGAAGTTTCATAAAGACCAAAATTAGCAAATCTTGATCTAATTCTGATTACAACTTCGCCTTTAGAGACTTCATTGCCTTCTTGTAATGCCCATAGTTCTCTATCAGCTTCAGGAAGAACATTCTCTAGCAAATCAATAATTTGATTTATACCACAAACTACTCCTTCTGACATTGCTTCAATTTCATAAGTCACGAATGGGTTTAAGCCTTCATTTCTCAAAATATTTAGTGTTCGGTGATGATAAACTTCAGAAGTATCTCCAACTATAAGAGATCTATTTATTGGTATCTTTTCATTATTTGTCATAGGTTTATAATTATACTATTTTTTTGAATAATTTTAATCTAAGCTTTATCAATCCAATTAAATCTTCAATAGCAGTTGTAAGTATGTTTACACTAGTATTTGGATCATCAACCCAAACTACTGGTATTTGATCAATTTTTAGATTTTCACTCCTCGCCATAATAATAAATTCAGTATCAAAAAACCATTTATCATTAGAAACATTATTAATTATCTGATTTATTCTAGTCCTCTTAAAAGCCTTAAATCCACATTGCATATCATCTATCCCACTAAAAGGAAAGAATAACTTAATAATAAAGTTATATGATCTAGAAGTAATTTCTCTAATCATTTTTCTACCAATAACTTTTGAACCATTTGATAATCTAGATCCAATAGATATATCATATCCATACTTGTATATAGAGTCTATAAGTGGGATCAAAAACTTTAGATCCGTAGATAAATCTATATCCATGTATGCNACTATCTCACTTTTTGATTTATCTANTGCAGTCTTAATAGCTCTTCCTCTACCTCTTTCAGATAAATGTATATATTTATCTACAATTTTTTCTTTAAGCATTTTTTTTACAACCAATTTTGTTTCATCAGTAGATCCATTATCAACTACAGTTATATTGAATGAATATTGAAGATTTTTTGAAACGAAACCTCTAACTTTCTCTAATTGGGCTCTTAAGGAATTGGCCTCGTTTAAAACTGGGAAAATGAGTTCAACATTCATCATTAATGGGAAAAATGCCTTTTATTAGTAAATATCATAGAAATTCCATATTGATTTGCTCTTTGAATAACTTCATTATCCTTCAGCGAACCTCCTGGTTGCAAAATAGTCTTAATATTATGTTTATATGCTATATCAATACTGTCAGGAAAAGGGAAGAATGCATCTGAAGCTAATATTGATTTTTCAGTCAATAATTGCTTAGCTCTTGATAGCGCAAGGTTAACACTATTGATTCTATTAGGTTGACCAGACCCAATACCTAAAATAGATTTTCCTTCAGCGATTACAATTGCATTAGACTTAACAAATTTTGTAGCATTCCAAGCAAAAAGAAGATTGTCATATGAATCTATATCGGGCTTTGATTTTGTTACAAAATTCCAATCGCTTACTTTTTCTATTTGGTTATCTTTTTCTTGAAATAAGACACCACCNTTAATAGTTCTATATTCATATTTTTCTTTAGAAAATTTAGANAAGAGTAATCTAATATTTTTTTTCTTACTCAAAATCAAAAAAGCTTGATCAGAATATGATGGAGCAATTACAACATCATAAAAAGTTTTAGATATCTCTTTAGCAGTATCTGGTTGAACTTCGGTATTTAATCCTATTATTCCTCCAAATGCTGATATAGGGTCACCTTTTAGCGCATTTTGATAAGCAGTTAATTGATCATTATTTGACGATAAACCACANGCATTAGTATGTTTTATTATGCTTACAGTATGATCAGAGAAAAAATTAGCTGAAGAAAATGCAGCATCTGCATCTAGAAAATTCAAATAGGACATTGCTTTACCATGTAATANTTTGGAATTAGCAACTCCTTCATTAGTATTAGAGTAAATTCCTGATTTTTGATGAGGATTTTCTCCATATCTTAAATTAAATAATTTATTTTGAGAAATTTTTAATGTATCTGGAATATCTTTCTCATCAAAATTAGAGTTTAGATATCGAGAAATATTTACATCATACTTAGAAGTTCTCTCGAATACTTTGAATGCAAGTTTTTTTCTATCTTGCAATGATAATGTTTTAGAAATCAACTTCTCTGCAAACCATTTATAGTCATTAGGATCTACAAGAACAGATACTCTATGAAAATTTTTAGCTGCAGCCCTAAGCATAGAAGGCCCTCCTATATCGATATTTTCTATTATTTCATCTTCTGAAGAATTTGGATCCTCAATAACTCTTTCAAAAGGATATAAGTTATTTATTATTACATCAAANGGTTCAATTTTATATTTCCTTAATTCTTCAAGATGTTTTGAATTAGANATATTGGCTAAAATTCCACCGTGTATCTTTGGGTGAAGAGTCTTAACTCTGCCGTCCAAGATTTCATCAAATTCAGTTATTTCTGATATAGATTGAGCTTTTATATGCAAATTTTTAATATGATTTAACGTACCACCAGTTGAAAAAATTTCATAATTTAAGGAANTCAATACCTTGCATATTTTATCTAAACCGGTTTTGTCATAAACACTAATTAATGCTCTCATTTCATACCTGAATTATTCTATGACTACGCTTTCTTCATTTATATTTTTTGGAACTAATTCACCTAATAACCAAGAATCCTTGCACTGATCTAGTATATTCTGAGAATTATTAGGATCTACTATTAGAACTAATCCTACACCCATATTAAAAACTTCAAACATTTCTTTCTCATTTAGGTTCCCTTTTTGATGAATATACTTGAAAAGATTAGGAATATTCCATGAATTCTTAGAAATTTTAGCTTGAAGATTATTAGGAAAAACTCTAGGAAGATTTTTATAAAGGCCTCCTCCTGTTATATGAGAAATAGCTTCAATATCATTAATAAATGTAAAAATATCTGACAAATATTCTCTATGAGGTTCAGCTAATAATTCTCCTAAATTTCTTTCTTCATTAGGAACTTTTTGAGATAAGTTTTTTATACTTGAGTCAGTATCAAAAATTGATCTAACTAAAGAAAATCCATTTGTATGAAGACCACTTGAAGGCATTCCTATAAGCTTGAACCCTTCTTTTACTCTTTCTTTAGACTTAAGATTATTTTTTGTAACCGAACCTACCATAAAGCCAACTACATCATAGTCATATTCATTGTATACACCAGGCAAAGTTGCTGTTTCTCCACCTATGACCGCACAATTAATTTTCGAACATGCTTCTGATATACCCTCAACAATTTCTAATACTACTTTTTCGTCTAACTTACCAAAAGCTAAATAATCAAGAAAATATAAAGGTATTGCTCCNTGAGGAATCAAATCATTTATACAATGATTTACGATATCAATTCCTAAATTTTTATGTAGGCCCATTTTCCCAGAAATCTTGACTTTTGTTCCCACTGAATCTGTTGTTGATACTAATATAGAATCTTTTGGCAAATTATCTGTCAAGAATAATCCACCAAATCCATCATTATTCTTTATAACATTTTTATTATGAGTAGAGCTAACATTATTAACTAATTTATCTTTTATCAAATCTGATTTATCTAAATCTACACCAGCTTTTTTATAACTAAAATTTGAATTCATTTNTAATTTTTTTCTTTTATTTTCTCTAAATGAAATTTATCAAAATCTAACTGAACAGGCATTGGGTAGTCACCTGTAAAGCAAGCTTTACAATAGCTATTTTTATTTGAATTNACAGATGTTATCAAGGCNTCTAAACTTAGAAATCCTAAAGAGTCTGCACCAATTATTTTTCTTATATCATCTATACTAAATTGGTTNGCTAATAATTCAGATGTTGTAGCCATATCAACTCCAAAATAACACGGAGAAGTTATAGGGGGAGAAGAAACTCTCATATGAACTTCTTTGGCTCCAGCATCTCTTATCATTTCTATAACCCTAGTAGTAGTTGTACCTCTGACAATAGAGTCATCAATTAGGATTATTTTTTTATCCTTAACTACTTGATTTAGAACATTAAATTTTGTCTTAACCCCAAGCTCTCTCAATTTTTGATTAGGTGATATGAAAGTTCTACCAACATATCTATTTCTAATTAATCCTTCTGTATAAGGGATTTTACTTTGATTTGAATACCCTATGGCTGCAGGAATTGCTGAATCCGGAACTCCAACTACTATGTCAGCATCAACTGAATGTTCTTTTGCTAAGCTTTCTCCCATCTTAACTCTAGATTCATAAGCTAATTGCCCATCAATTATGGAGTCAGGTCTTGAAAAATAAATTTGTTCAAAAATACACATCTTATGATCATTTGATCTAGAATTATACTTAGAAGACTGGATACCTTCTTTATTTATTACAACTGTTTCTCCATTATCAATTTCTCTTACAAAATCTGCTCCTATATGAGACAAGGCTGATGATTCAGATGAAAGGATCCATGAACCTTCTTTTTTTCCCAGACACAATGGCCTGATACCCAAAGGATCTCTTGCTCCGATTAATTCATCTTTTGTCATAATAAGTATAGAAAAGGCACCCTTAATATATCTCATACAATAATTTGATCTATCAAACCAATCTTTTCCTAATGAATTAGCATACATATGTGCAATAACTTCTGAGTCAGCAGTTGTCTTATAATCAATTTGAAATTCTGATAAAAACTTTTCTTTTAGTTCTTCTGTGTTGACTAAATTACCATTATGCCCGAGCGCAATTTCTCCATTTATGCCCCTAACAATTAAAGGTTGAGCATTTTTTTTTGAATCACTTCCTGTAGTTGAATATCTAGTGTGCCCAATACCTAAATTACCCTTTAAGTTTGATGCATGAATATTTTTAAATACATTTGCTATAAGACCTGTATCTGTTTTTTTGAATAATTTAGATCCATCTGAAGTAGCAATTCCCGCACTTTCTTGACCTCTATGTTGTAGAGCAAAAAGACCTAGGTAAATAGATTCTGCAACTTGTTCTTTAGGACTTATTATCCCAAAAACCCCACACTCTTCGTTTAGAGATTCAATGGCCATTGATTTTCTTTGCTGTTTATAATGCAAGTAACTTAATGTTTGCATCATAGAACTTATTTATAAAGTAGATATCTAATAGGTTTTTAAGCTTTTTAATATAATCGTTGAATTATATTTGATTTATATAAAAAATATAAATAATCAATTAACTATGAAAAAATTTATTAAATCTTCTAGACCTAAACAAGTACTTAAGAATTTTATAATTTTTGTACCATTTTTCTTTACATTAGAAAAATGGAGAATTCTAAGTTTTGATGAAAATATTACACTTATTACTAATAATTTTCTAGCGTTCATATCTTTTTGTTGTGCATCAATTATTGGATATCAAGTAAATGATTTGATGGATAGAGAATATGACAAAAATCATCCNATTAAAAAAAATAGGCCAATCTCTTTAGGATTAATTAGTATTCTAGAAATAGTTATTTTCATAATAATTCTTTTCTTGATAAGTATTGCTTGTGCATATGTTGTAGATTCTAAAATAATTTATATAATATTTTCTTACATAATCTTAAGTTTTTCTTACTCAAGATTAATTAAAAGTATTCCTGCTTTAGACATACTTTGCATCAGTATCTTTTATATTACAAGAATGATAGTAGGAACATTATCAATTAATTTTGAAATATCTATTTGGCTATACATATTAACTTTTTTAGCATCTTTATTAATAATCTTAATAAAAAGATTTTCTGAATCAAAGCATTATAAAAATGTTAGGTATAGTGATATTCGAGTTTTTTATTCAAAGAAATATGTCCCTAGAGTAATTTATTTAGTTTTAATACTAAATATTTTATTTTATGCTATATATTGTTTTTCAGAAATCCTAAGTAATCAAAGAAACTTTTTATTTCTAATAACTTCCATCTTTTTTTCATATGGAATTTATAGATATTATAAAGTTACATCTCAAGGTAATTTGGGAGAGTCTCCTGAAGAGGTAATCATAAAAGANAAGCACATTATAGCTTCAGTAATTTTTTATCTAACAACTATGACAGCAGCGTCTGAATTAAATTTTTAAATAATTTTTAAGACCTTCTAAACCCGAAATTTCAGTACTCTTAGAAGAAATTTTAGATGCAGCTTTGCCTGCTTTTTCTAAATTTTTAGTCTTGAGATAAACATCTATAAATATTCCTGCGTATACATCTCCTGCTCCTATAGAATCAATTACTTTAGCTTTATGCGCAGGAATATTTATAGTTTTATTGGATGAAAAAATTGTAGAACCCTTATCACCATGGGTTATAACCAATATTTTTGACAATTTTAATAATATGGATAGGTCAATCTTAGCTGAAGAAATTTCTTCATGAGAAAAAAAGATTAGGTCAAAACATGGAAATTCNGATAATAAAGAAAAATCAATTTTTATTTTTCTTTGATTGAAATTTCTAATCCATCCTTGAGGAATAGATGCAGAAAACACATCTTTATTATTTCTTAAAATATCTTTGGTATCTAAAATATTTATTTCATCTAGAATTGGAACAAAAAAGATAACGTCATCATGAATTTTTTTTCTTTTTAGAAATCTTAAGTCTAAATGATCAGCTCTACTTACTAGACACATTTCTCTTAATAAATCTTTATAACTAACCTTAAACTTTGTGGTTACATTAGATAAAGAAAAAATAGATTTTATACTTGGATCAAAAATTTCTGTCGGATAATCTCTACCAAAAGATGATATANCAGTAACATTTTGATCAGCTTTCACTAGTAGATTTGAAANATAAGCAACTGATCCGCCAAGTTGTTCAGTTGAATCNTCGAGTATATCAATAGAGGTATTCCCNATAACTAATGAGCTGATCACCTTTTAGTTTTCTGATGGATTAATTACAACTTTTCTTTGCAAGCCTTCTCCTCTACTTTGAGTACTAACATTAGAATTATCAGCTAAAGTGACGTGGATTATTCTTCGTTCAGAGGCTGACATAGGTTCTAAGCTAATTCTTTTTCCAGTTTTTAGAACTTTTTCAGCAGTTCTTTTTGCTATCCCTACTAATTTTTCTTTTCTTCTTAATTTATAGTCCTCAACATCAATCATTACATTTGCTCTTTTATCAAGATTTTTACTAGCAATGAGTCTTACAAGATATTCAATTGATGAAAGAGTTTCTCCTCTTCTTCCTATAATTAGACCAGAGTCTTTACCTTCTAGTTCGAAAACGATAGAGCCTTCTTCCATTTCATCTCTGACATAAACATCTGCCTCTAAGTTAGCAGACTTGATTAAGTTGCTTAGTATTTTTCCAACAGCTGTTTCTAGTTCTGGATCTTTTTCAGTTGGATAATCCTTATTTTCATTTTTAATCTTAGGTCTAGGCTTTGTAATAGTACTAGAACTTGAGCTAGATTTATTTTTTCTTGTTGTTTTTTTCTTTTTAAGTGGCTTGATAGGAGATTTTTTCTTATTTGTCTCGATCTCTTCACCCAAGTTATCAATTGGTTCACCANTAATATATACTTCGATTTCAGCTGGTTGCCCTCCAAGACCAAGAATACCATTTCTTCCAGTATCTATTATTTTAATTTCTAGATCTTCTAGATCTTTTTTTAGAGTTTTTAGAGCTTCTTCTGTTGCCTCTTCTACTGTCTTCCCTTTGAATATTCGTGGATTCATTAGTTTCCTCCTTCTTTAAGTTATTAACTTCTGTATTTTTACTTTCTTTTTGTGCACTTAATTTTTCTAAATATATTTCTCTAGATTCTGTAGTACCGAAATAAAGCCTACCAAAAAGCATTAATGGTTGTTTACCTCCTACAAAGTACTGTATCCCTATACCAACTAAATTAGAAAAAAATATATATACTGCTAAACCAGCAGGAAATTGCCATGTAAATACTGCGAACATGATAGGCATCATCCAAAGCATCATTTGTTGGGTCTGATGTTGCCTCGGATCAGTTGTGGGTGCTGTAGTAAATTTTTGCTGTATGAACATTGACAATCCAACAATCAAAGGAAGTGCAAACTGCCATGGAGTAGGTGCAAATTGAACAAAATCTACAAGATCAATTCCAATAAAATTACTGTCAAAAGGTATCTTAGAAATTGATGAGTTCCAAGAATAAAAATATTTAGAAAGATCTACAAATCCTTCAGGAGATGAAGGAGCACTCTTGAGAATTGCTCTATAGAGACCAATCCAAATAGGCATTTGTATAACTAGTGGACCTAAGCAACCAATAGGATTTACTCCTGCCTCTTTATATAGAGCCATAGTTTCCTGCTGTAGCTTTTGTCTAGTTTGTGGAGTTTTGTTTTTATACTTCTTTTGAATAGCCTGAAGCTGTGGTTGAAGATCCTGCATCCTTTTCATCTGTTTTGTTTGNCTGATAGTAAGTGGAATAAGAATAAATCTTACAATAACAGTAAAGCTTATAATAGAAAGACCTAAATTATTTCCTAATAAATCATAGAGAATAGAAAGACTATTTATCATAGGCTTCATTATTATATTTGTCCAAAATAAACTAAAAATNTTCATAATTAGTTACATATCTTTTCTTCATTTAAATTAAGGCAATAGTACATATCTCTTGTTTTAACCTTAAAAAATAATAATTTACTTTCTTGNGTATGAATTATCAAATTATTTTCAAAGATTAATGGAGAGCTATACAATTTTTCTTCAGTAGAATACCTACCTACGCTATTACCTTTATCAAATTCATTAATATTAATAATCTCAATACCTTCTTTTTCAGTGGGTAAAAGTATATATTCATCAGTACCGAGTTTTAGGATTTTAGGATCTCCTACAATAACTTTATCCGTATTAAATGTTTCTATAATTTCAAATTTATCAGGATGAATTGTGATTATATCTCCATTGAGAGTAAACACATAAATTTTGGAATCATTAAATAAGGGTTTAGAAATCATCCAGTTTTCTAAATCTATTTGATTAAAATTTTGAAGGTTATTTATATCTGCAGAATAAAACATACCTGAAGTATCAGAAAACATTATGCGGTTTTCTAAAAAGAATAATGGAGAGTTTATTGCATATGGGAAATTAACCGTATCTATTGAAATTTCATCTAAAGAGTTATTTGAAAAATCTNCGAACTTATTAGCATCAAAAATATTTAGAGATCCTTCTAATGTTGCAGCAAAAATTTTTTCATTATTTAAGTAGACTCCATTCCAAATTTCACCAATAACAGGTATTTTGCCTACAACTTCTCCTTTTGTATCGTCATCTCTAAGTGAAATAAGGTAAATATTACTTGATTTTGGATCCTCTACACTATTTTGCTTTTCAAGGGTTGAAAAAATCAAAATATCATTAAATATTTGAAGCTTTGGATTTATTTTGGATGGTATATTTTTATTCCAAATAACCTNGCCATCTGATTTTCTTATTTCGAAAACTTCCCCTTCACAATTTTTACCCCTGCAATCAAATTTTGCACTTAATATAGAATTTTTATATAAAACAGGATTTGAGTATGAAGTTCCTTTTTCTTCTTCAGGGTAAGACCAGTTTATTCTCGGAATACCATCATTCGAAACTATGTTAAATACCTTACCTTTATTAGATGTAACAAAAAAACTTTTATTGTCAGGATCTAGTATTACATCAGACCAACCACCTTGATGTTCAAAATTCGTACAAGAGACAAAAGTAAAGAAAGTAAAAACGAATAATAAAAGCTTAATTTTTTTATTAATGAATATAAATTTTTTAAAAGGTAATAAGGTACACTTAGATAATCTAATAAAAGAGTAAATTAGGCCTAAAATAAATCCTCTTTCATTAATTACAAATTTTGAGTATTCAGAGCAAGATATAGCGTAGCAGCATTGACTCATGAGGTATGGGGATATTGCATATTTATAAAANGATAAAAAAGCANTAGATGATTTTTTCANAATCATATCAATTTTGAGTGAAAATAATTTTATTTCATTCAATTTTTTTTCCTATAAATCAAATTTCTTTTTTAAAAAAGATTTATATTCAGAATATTGGAATTTATCTATCTTTGGATTTACGTAAATTAGCAACCAAAAACCTTTATTCATTGGAATTTCCAATTGGTTAGAAAATATTTCATTTATCAGATTTTTTATCTGTCTTTTGATTTTATTTCTAAAAACTGCATTACCAGATTTTTTTGTTATTTGAAATCCCAACCTAAAATCATCTTGGTTTTCAAGAAATGTAATTGAAACAAATCTATAATTAATTTTTTTACCGAATTTTTTTAATTCAATAAATTCTGATTTTTTTTTTAGACTGATAAATTCCAAATCTAATTAAACAGTAAGTCTTTCTCGACCCTTATTTCGTCTTCTTGCCAAAACTCTTCTTCCGCTAGCTGATCTCATTCTAGATCTAAACCCATGCACCCTAGCTCTTCTTCTATTTTTAGGTTGATAAGTTCTTTTTGGCATTTTTTCTTAAATTTCTTATTCTTCGATAATATCTTTTATTTTTCAATTATTTAATATTATCAAAAATATTGAATAAAAAAATTGTTTCTTCATAAAAACATTCATTTAAGAAAGCTTTTTATCAAAAATTCATTTAAAATGATAGGATACGAAATTTTACTGGGGAGTTTTGAATTGTCTAAGAAAGCTGAAGTTAAGTCAATTATAGAGGAAACTGAAAACATTTCTGAAATAAATAGCCTATCTGATGCTTTTCAGTTCTATGTGAAAACATCCTCAAGAAAATTAAATAATACAGCACAGCAAGAAATTGGAAGAATGGTTAGGTGGCTGGGTCCTGATAGGNCTGTTGAAACTATCACTCCCTCAGAAATTGGAGTTTACTCAGATGAGTTTGCTAAAAGATCTAGTACAGATACTAGCCCCCAAAAAGTAGCTCATATNAAAAAATTTCTAACTTTTCTAAGATCATCTGAATTGACTAACTCTAACTTAGCCTCTCATCTTAGAATGAAAAAATCTAATGTTGGTAAAATAACAAAAAGGCTTGAAGATAGCAAGGTGCAACAAATAAATCTAACTGAAGCTGGCTATAAGGACTATGAAAAGCAACTAAAAGATTTTAAGTCCGAGAGACCTCAATTAGCTGAAGAAGTTAGAAGAGCTGCTGCAGATGGTGATATTAGAGAAAATGCACCTCTNGATGCAGCAAGNGAAAAGATTGAAATGGTCAACTCTAAAATTTTTGAGATTGAATCAATTCTTAAGATAGCAAATATAATTGATAATACTTCAGGTGGAGATAGAATCGTAATAGGATCTAAAGTTTCTGTTAAGAACCATAATAATAATAACAATTACGATTATCAATTAGTAGAAGCAAATGAAGCAAACCCACTTCTAGGTAAAATATCAAGTGTTTCACCAGTTGGTTCTGCCATACTTGGCAGAAGGATGGGTGATGAAGTTACTGTTTCTACACCTGGTGGAGAACAAATATATACCATTGATTCNATTAATTAATTAANTTTAATGACACTAGCTAATAAAAAATCTAGTAAAGAGATTAATGCTCATTTAGAAAATGAGATCAGTAAAAGTATACAGGGTGAAGTTAAATTTGACGAAGTATACAAACAAATGTATTCTACTGATGGCTCTATTTACAGCATGACTCCAATTGGAGTCACTCTTCCTAAAAACGCTGATGATGTCTCTGCAATCATTGATATATGCAATAGAAACAATACAGCTATATTGCCAAGAGGTGGAGGTACAAGTCTTTCTGGGCAAACTGTAAATTCAGCCGTTGTAATAGATTTTTCAAAATACATGCATAATGTATTAGAAATAAATCCTGAAGAAAANTATGTTATCACAGAACCAGGTATAACTATTGATAACTTAAATCAAAAGCTAAAGTATACAAATTTGCATTTCACACCTGATCCGTCCACTAAATCTCGAGCAAATGTTGGAGGTGCAATGGGAAATAATTCATGTGGAACACATTCAGTTATTTATGGTAAAACTGTAGATCAGGTTAGAGAAATGGAAGTAATCTTGTCCGATAGTTCTAAAGCTTATTTTGAGGAAATGTCCGGTAAGAGATTAGAGGATAAAATCTCATTAGAAAATTTAGAAGGAAAAATCTATAGAGACGTAATGAGTATGTCNTCTAAATATTATAACGAAATAAATGCTAGATACTCTAAGGTTAATAGAAGAGTAGGTGGATATAACCTAGATATGGTACATCCAAATTCTAATAAATTAAACCTAGTTAATATAATGGTTGGATCAGAAGGGACTTTAGCTGCAGTAACAAAAGCNAAGCTAAANNTAGAACCATTACCTAAATATGTAGGATTAGCAATTTTACATTTCAAAGATTTAATTGAATCAATGGAAGCAACTGTTGCTACACTTGAAGAAGGACCTGCAGCAGTTGAACATATCGGAAAAATGATAATTACTCAGGCAAAACAATCTTTAGGTTTTTCAAGAAATTTAGATTTCTTACAAGGAGAACCTACCGATATTTTAGTAGTTGAAATGAACGGAGAAACTGAAACAGAGGTTAGAAGTAAAATTAAGAAGCTATCTGATAAAATGAGACGACTAAATCTCTCATANGCGATAACTACTCTTTTTGATTCTGCAAAAATATCTCAGGTTTGGGCTATGAGACAAGCTGGCTTAGGACTTATGATGAATATCCCAGGAGATAAGAAGCCAATNCCCTTTGTAGAAGATACAGCCGTTTCCCCAGAAAAGTTACCAGAATATGTTAAAAGATTTGATGAGATTGTAAGAAATAATGGAACCGAAGCTGGTTATTATGGTCATGCATCTGAAGGATGTTTGCATATAAGACCAACAATCAACCTAAAAACTAAGGACGGAATAGAAAGAATGATTAAGATTTCAGATGAAATTTCTGATTTAGTTAAGGAGTTTGACGGATCTTTGAGCGGAGAGCATGGAGACGGAATTGTAAGAGGAGTTTGGTCTGAAAAAATGTATGGTCCAAAAATAATAGATTCATTCAGAGAGCTTAAAGGCGCTTTTGATCCAACTACAATTATGAATCCAGGCAAAATATTTGACACACCTAAGATGGGAGATAATCTTAGGTATGGTACAGCTTATAAATTAAAAAAAATAGATACGCTTCTAGATTTTTCAGTTGAAGGAGGTTTCGAAGGAGCCATAGAAAAATGCATTGGAGTTGGTGCTTGCAGAAAACTTAATGCTGGGGCTATGTGCCCTTCTTACATGGCAACTAGAGAGGAAGTTCATTCTACTAGAGGAAGAGCTAATGCATTAAGGGGGGTGCTNTCTGGTTCTTTACAAGAAGACTTCTTAACAGATAAAAAAATGTTAGAAGTATTAGATTTATGTATAGAATGTAAATCTTGTAAATCAGAGTGTCCTGCTAATGTTGATATGGCAAAAATTAAATATGAATTTCTTAATAATTACTATAAAAAAAATAAAGTTCCATTAAGATCAAAATTGGTTGGAGGAGTCCCTAAGTTATATAAATTGATATCAGGACCTCAAGCTTTTTTATATAATTTTGCAAATAAAATGCCTTTTTCTAAAATAATTACAGAAAAAATTATTGGAATTGATAGAAAAAGAAACATGCCTAAAATAAGTTCGTATACTTTTGAGTCATGGTTCAAAAAAAGAAAGCAAAATACTACTGGATCAAGGGGTAAAATTCTGTTCTTTCACGACACACATATAAATTTTATTCATCCTCATGTTGGAAAAGCAGCAGTTAAAGTTTTAGAATCTGCAGGATATGAAGTAGAAATTACAAACAGAAAATGTTGTGGGCGAACACTAATATCTAAAGGACTTTTAGATGAAGCAAAAAAATATGCTGATTTTAATACTAATTTATTATCCAGTTATGTTGAGAAAGATATAAAAATTGTAGGAATTGAAGCAAGTTGTGTTTCAGCTCTGCAAGATGAGCTTCCTGATTTAGCTGACATGAGAGATAAAGCTCAAAAAATTTCAGATAACACCTTCACAATACAAGATCTTATAATGCAAATTCAAGATGATGGTAAGCAACAAATCAAGTGGAATAAAGTTGATAAAGATTTATTGCTTTTTGTTCATTGTCACGAAAGAGCTCTTAATGGCACAACTAATTCCTTAAGTTCTCTTAACTTACCAGAAAAATTTAATGCCAAACTTATTGACGCAGGATGTTGTGGGATGGCAGGATCTTTTGGAATGGAGAAAGAACATTATGAAATATCAAAAACTATGGCTAATGATAGACTCCTACCAACCATAGAAAATTCAAATGAAAAAGAAGAAATTATTGTAACTGGAATTTCTTGTCACGATCAAATTAAGGACTTATCTACTAAAAATCCAAAATATTTAGTAGAAGTTTTAGCAGAAGCTATTTCAGACTAATAAGAGTTAGACTCTGCTAACTGACCACATCCAGCACTTACTTCAATTCCTTTTTCCATTCTTACTGTTGAAGGGACATTATAATCGTTTAATACAGATTGAAATGCTTTAATTATNTTTTTTCTTGATCTTTTGTAGTCTGAATTATTAGTAGGGTTTACAGGTATAAGATTTACATGGCAAAGCATCTCTTTTAATAGTTCTCCTAATTTTTTTGCATGCTCAGGTGAATCATTTTGGCCTTCGAGCATAACATATTCAAAAAAAATCTTTCTATTAGTTATTCTGATGTATTCTTTACAAGAATTAATTAAGTCTTCTATTGGATATCTTTTATTTATAGGAACTGTTTCAGACCTTGTTTTATTGTCTGGAGCATGAATAGATACAGCTAGATTTATTTGGATTTCTTCTCGTGCAAGTCTTAATATTTGAGGTACCAAGCCAACAGTTGATACAGTTATATTTCTTGCTCCAAAATTTAAGCCTATATTACTATTAATTTTTTTTATTGCCTCAATAGTATTTTCATAATTTGCTAAAGGTTCCCCCATCCCCATAAAAACAATATTCTTAATTCCATTATATGATTTATTAGGTTTGTGTAATATAGAATCAAAAAAATTTTCACTTTCTAATTTAGTAAAATGTACTATTTGAGAAATTATTTCCCCTGAAGATAGATTTCTTTTAAAGCCCTGTTGGCCTGTTGCACAAAAAGTGCATCCAAGAGCACATCCTACCTGACTTGATATACAAATAGTTTTTCTTGGCTTTCGATGATTATCAGAAGGATAATTCATTAGTACAGACTCAACTAAATTACCATCTTTTAGTCTTAATAAGCTCTTATATGTTGACCTATCTTTTGAAATTATTCTATTTACTTCTTCTAAAGTCCCAATATAAAAATTTTCTATTAGAAAGTCGATTAATTTCTTGGAAATATTAGTCATATCATTAAACGAAATTACATTATTTTTATAAAGGTATCTCCAAATCTGATCAGATCTAAACTTTGGAAACCCAAAATCTTCAATCATTGCGTCTAATTCTGACTTTGAAAAACTATAAATATCATTCATGATTAGTTTGAGCTTAATAAAATTTTTTATATTAATATTAGTTTAACAATACTAGTTTATCTTATGCTAGGATATACTAGAAGATCTTAGNTAAGGCATGGTAAATCTTAGAAATATTAATATANATAAATAAAAGTAATTTGGGGTTATGGAAAATAATTTTATTCATCAATTTGATGATACTGAAGCTGTTCTGAAGACTGAAAATCTAAGNGTCTATTATGGTAACACACAAGCAGTAGATAAGGTAAGTTTTAGTATTCCAAAAAAGAAAATAATAGGTCTTATAGGTCCATCTGGTTGTGGGAAAAGTACCCTAATTAGATGCTTTAATAGAATGAATGACTTAATCCCTTCTGCTAAAGTTGAGGGATCTGTATATTATAATGATACTTCTCTATACTCAGAAAAAACTGATGCTACTCAAATTAGGTTTAAGATTGGTATGGTTTTTCAAAAACCTAATCCATTCCCCAAAACAATTTTTGAAAATGTTGCATTTGGACCGAAAATTAATAGTTTCCCTCAAAGTGATATAGAAGGAATTGTTGAATCATCCTTAAAAAAAGCTGCTTTATGGGATGAAGTTAAAGATAGGCTTCAAGACAATGGATTAGATCTTTCTGGAGGGCAACAACAAAGGCTCTGTATTGCTAGAGCTTTAGCTATTAATCCAGATNTTATCTTAATGGATGAACCAGCATCTGCTTTAGATCCAGTTTCTACTTCAAAATTAGAAGATTTAATTCAGGAATTATCTCAAAATGTAACAATAGTAATAGTTACACATAACATGCAACAAGCTACTAGAATATGTGATTTCGCTGCAGTTATGATGGCTGGAGAAGAAAGAATTGGTAAGCTTATAGAATACGGTACAAATGATTCAGTTTTTGGTAACCCTAAAGATAAAAGAACTGAAGATTATGTAACAGGAAGGATTGGGTAATGGCTAGGTTAGAATTTGATCAAGAATTAGAAAGATTAGAAACCCAAATCAAAATTATGGCTTCTACAGTTGAATCCTCAATTGAGAAATCAATAACTTCTTTACTAGAACAAGATACAGAGTTAGCAAAAGATGTTATCAAGGGAGATGATTTAATCGATAAGATGTGTAATGAGCTAGAAGAGTTATGTATGGGAATACTAAGAAGGCAAGCCCCTCTTGCATCAGACCTAAGAGAAATTGTTTCCTGTATGTACGTTATAGAAGAATTAGAAAGAATAGGAGACTATGCTGAAGGTATAGCTGTCCTAACTATAAAAATGGGAGTTCGACCTCTTCCTACAGATTTAGTAATTATCCCTCAAATGAGTAAATATACTGTTGAAATGTTAAGAAAGTCTACCGATACATTTTTAATAAAAGATTCTGAAGAAGTAAAAAAAAGATTTGATGAAATAAAGGCTCAAGATGATGTCATAGATAGTTTGAATTCTGAAGTAAGATTAAGATTAATTGAACTTATGAAAAAAAAACCTCTTGAAATAGAAAGATCAACTTATTTACTTTGGGTAGCCCATAACCTTGAAAGAATTGCTGATAGAGGCGTTAACATTGCTGAAAGATCAATGTTTTTAGTAGGAAATTAGCTTTTCCCTTAATCATAAAATGCCTTAATTATATTTAAGACACTTTATGTTGGGAGGTAGTATATAAATTTTAGTTTTTCATGGATACTAGCTGAGATTTTTTTATCAAATTTTGCTTTCTCAGGTCTAGAACAAATTTTTGATTAGAACTATTTTCTTGAGCAAGAACCCTATGAACAGTCCTAGTAGATATTTTTAATCTTTTAGCTATTTCCTTATTACTTACATCAGATTTTTTCATACTAAAAATAAGTGAATTTCTATTTATTTTAGATTTAGAATTATCAAGTATTGGATCGTCATATTTACAAAGAGGNAAAGAACAATTCAAGCAACTATTTGCATATTCACATCCTTCATCAAAAAATAATTCATTTGAAGAAAAGTTTTTATCCTCAATCATTGTCATTTATTACTCCTTATATATGGTTACAGTTCTCTGAAATATAAAAATAGTCTTGAGAATACTTATTTTTCTTAATATTAAGCTTTACTAATGCATCTACTTCTCTTAATTTATAATCTTCAAAATTTATAGCCTCTAGAATCAAAAAATTTGAATTTACTGTTTCAATATTAGAAAATAAATATTTTGAATCATTGTAATAAACCTCATTATGATTTTTAGAGAAAAGAAAATCAAAATTCTTAAATTCATTAATCTTGTTTATCATTTTTAGAACGCCAGGATAAAGACATTCAATTATAGAGTCACTAAAAACAGCTGATACAGATTTTTCATTTTTATTCCTAACAATAGCCCATATCCTTAAGTCATTCATAACTTCATGCCAACAATAGAAACATTCAACCCCTATGTTATATTCACACCTATCATGATTTATTATATTCGTAGCTATAGATCGAATTAGATTATTATTTACTAACCCAACCTCTTCTGTTTTATGTAAAATACTATTTGAAAATCTTGTAGTCATAACAACTCCTTAATTAGAACATATGTTCATTTTAGAACAATTGTTCTAATTAAGTCAAGCATATTAATTACAAGATGTAATCAATATTTTTTATCAATATCCTTCGTACGACTGAGTAGGAGATTCTGAGGTGATTGTGGGAGCAAAAGTGTCAATATCTAAAGGTGGATTCAAGATAACTTTTACATCAAAATCTAGTTCTAATGTTATCTTATCTTCTACACTAATTATGAAAAAAAGTTTTGGGATATCTATATCAAAATCACTAAAAGGNAATGAAATAGAAGCATTGCCTTTAATTGAACCTAATTCTGATTTTGCNACAACATCCCAAGTTTTAGATTTAGTGACTCCATGTATTGTCAAATCTCCAGNCATTTGAAATTCTATATCATTAGAATTTAAGTTAGTCAGATCACTCATATCTAGATTCTTGAGTTCATTTACTAGAAAAAAAGCTTGAGGGAATTTATCTGTTTCTAAAGCATTACCTCGCAAGTAGTTATCTCTACGGGATTCATCGCTTTTCAGTTTAGAAAGATCAATAGTTAATAAAGATTCGAGAGTAGGTTGACCTGTGGCATCGATATATATACTTCCGGATACATCTTCTGTATAACCAACAGCATCTATAGGATAAGATAATCTTGCTAATTGTTCAGTTACTCGATAATTAGCACGTATAGAATTATCAGAATCATTCCCAAAATCTAACACAATCATAGAATTTTCTAAATCTGAAGCTATTTCTTCATCTGATTTTTCTAATTTAGTATTATCAATACTAGTTATTAATTTTTTTTCCGATTGAACCTTNTCATAAGATTGTGTATTTTCTGATTGAGTTTTTGTTACTTCTGGAGGTGAAGGATTGATATCCAACGCATTTGATTCTTGAGTACTACACGAAATAAAGTTAGCTAACAGAATCAGGATAATTAATTGTGGAAGTAAAAAATTAAATTTCATTATGAAGTCCATTCATGAGTTTATTTTTAAGGGGCCTACATTTCTAGACTATATGAATAAATTATAAGATGTATAAAAGTTATTTGTTAGCAAAAAAATGTATGATATTTCAGACTATAAATTTTATTATTTCTTGATAAAGCTTGATGATAATTAACTAATATAGAATAAAATTGAATTATGGTAAAAAATAAAATAGAAAATAGAAATTTTATTTCTGACGAAAATCTTTGGGACTATAAAGAGTGGCAAGATTTAGAATCTAATGTTTCAAAAAAAATATTAAATTCTAAAGATCAAAAAGAGGCATTTCAAATAGGCAAAAAAATGGGTAAAAAGATCCTAAAAAACTATAGTAATAGTTTTTTTACTGTAACAAGATTTTTACCAAAAGAAAAAAGAGATCTTGTAGAAATAATATACGCCTCTGTAAGATATCCAGATGAGATTGTTGATACTTTCACTATGAGTAATAAGAAAAAAAATCAACTTCTAGATTNTTGGAAAGAGGATTTTTTGGCATCTAGAACATTTTCTTCTATCACAAAATCAGTAGATTCCGGTATTCCAACTATTCTTTCTTGCTATAGAAAAGCTGCAGTTGAAAAATCNATTCCAGATGAATATTATATTTCTTTCATTGAAGCAATGAGGAAGGATATAGAAGTTTCAGAATATAAAAAAATGGAAGACTTAATAGATGGTTATGTNTATGGATCAGCAATAGTAGTTGGATATTTTTTAGCATATATTTATGGTCCTGAAGAAGGATATTCAGTGGAAGATTTATTAACTCCTTCAAAAGATTTAGGCATAGCATTACAACTTACTAATTTTGCTAGAGATGTATATGAGGATTATTTTAGAGGAAGATTTTATGCCCCAACAGAACTATTAAGGAAACCAAATAGTAAGGATGAATTAGAAAACTATATTCTAAGTGCAAGGAAAATTTTGGCAAATGAAGCAGAAAAATGGTATTCAAAGGCTGAAAGTGGAATGAACTATTTTGCATCTGACAGTCAAATAGCAATAAAAACTTGTTTGGAATTATTCAGAAAATTAAATAATAAAATACTTCTTCAAGATATGCCATTAGACCACAGGTATAGCTTATCAACCAAAGACAAGTTTTCTTTTTTACCGCTAAATAAATTTTGGAAACTAATACTACTGTATTTTTGATGAAAAACACGAAACCAAAAGCAATAATTATTGGAGCAGGAGTAGGAGGGCTGTCTTTAGGACCTTTGCTATCAAAAAATGGCTTTGATGTTCACATATATGAAAGTAATAAAACTATAGGTGGTAGAGCAAATATATTAAAGAAGAACGGTTTCACTTTTGATACAGGCCCTTCTTTACTAAATTATCCTTGGGTTTATGAAGATTATTTCAACTCGTTAGGTAAAAATTTTTACGACTATGTTGAACTAATATCTGTTGATCCAGCTGTAAATTTTATGTGGAGAGATCATTCAAATTTTCAATTAAGCTCAGATTTTACAAATCTATCTAACGAAGTCTCAAAATTTAATTCTCAAGATAGATATGGACTGATTGATTTCTTCAAGAATAGTAACAATAAGTATGATTTAGCATTTGAAAAATTAGTAACTAGAAATTCTTCAAATATTTTTTCTTGGTTAAAAAATACTGGCATTAATAATCTTTTGAAACTTGGTTTACTAAATAATATGTACGATGAGATAGGCAAGTATTTCAAAGAAAAAAAAATTATTGAAGCTTTTAGTTCATACAGTATGTATTTGGGAGATTCACCTTTTAAGCTTCCTGGCTTTTTTAGCATTNTACCTTTTGGAGAATTGCAATACGGACTATGGATGCCAAAAGGAGGCATGTATGGATTAATTATGGGATTAAAAAAACTAAATGAAGATTTTAATGTAAAAATTCATACTGAAAAAAGGGTTACAGAAATAAAAATTGAAAACGATCATGTAAAAGGAGTTACACTTTCTGATCAAACTCATATTAAATCAAATATAGTAGTCTCAAATGTTGATTCATCAACAACTTTTCAAACATTAATTAATAAAGATAAAAATTTCAAGAAATATAAAATGACTCCTTCTGTTTATACTTTTTATTGGGGAATAAATAAAAAAATTGATTCCATGACTCATCATACAATTTTCCTTCCTAATAATTTCAAAAAAACTTTTAATGAATTATTTAGAAAGAAAGAAATCCCTGAAGATTTACCTTTTTATATATCAATACCTTCAAAGACAGATAATACATTAGCTCCAAAAGATAATTCTAGTGTTTTTGCGTTAGTTCCATGCCCTGTTATTTCAACAAATAAGTCCGGTTATAATGATGGTGATATCAAAAAGATAAAATCAAGGATTTTTAAAAGATTAAGTCATCAAGAAATCAATTTGTCAGAAAATGATATTATTTTTGAAGAAGTTTGGGATCCAAATAAATGGATGAGTCAGTTTGGATTATTTGATGGTTCAGCTTTTGGACCATCGCACAACTTCTTTCAAATTGGACCCTTTAGAAATCAAAATATGTCAAAAAAATATAAAAATCTATACTTTGTAGGAGCTTCAACTACTCCAGGTACAGGTGTTCCAATGTGTGTATTAAGCTCTAAAATGACAATNGAAAAAATTCTAACTCATTACTCAAATGATTGATATATTACTAATAACAATTTCTGTATTCATTTCTTACTCACTGTTTATTTCATTAGTAAATATTTATTGGAAAGAAAAAAAAATAAATAATGTAGAAAATAATAGAATTTCAGTACTGATTCCTGCAAGAAATGAGGAAAATAATATTTCAAAATGTGTTAGATCTATACTTAAGAGTAAAAGTTATTTTTCAGAAATACTTATTTATAATGATCACTCTGAAGATAATACTCAAATTGAGATAGAAAGATTATTAAAATTAGATAAAAGAATTAAAAAAGCTGATACCAAGTCATTATCAAAAGGCTGGATTGGAAAATCTTTTGCTTGTTATCAACTTGCAGAACAATCAATAGGAGATTGGATTTTATTTTTAGATGCAGATACTGAATTTTCAGGAAAGATAGAAGATATGGTTTCCTTGGCCAAAGAAAAGAATGTTTCAATGCTTTCCGCCTGGCCAATGATAAAAATGGATTCTATATCTGAGAAAATTTTTATGCCTATATTAAATTTTGTAGTTTTTTCACTATGCCCAGTTCCTTTTTCAGAAAAATTAAATTCAAGAAATTTAGGACTCGCACATGGAGCTTGTATTCTATTTAATAAAAAAGTTTATTCAGATCTTGGAGGGCATAAATTAGTTAGGAATGATCTTTTTGAAGATACTAGATTNGCTAGAATTTGGAGGGATAAAAAAGAAAAAAATTATTGCATTGATGGAAAAAATATTATATCTGTAAAAATGTATAGTTCATTTTCTTCTATCTGGGACGGATTTCTAAAGAATTACTATCCTAGTTTTTCAAAAGAAGTTTCATTTTTCATTTTTCAAATATTCTTCTTTCTTTCTTATTTTCTATTACCAATATACTTAATTTTTAGAATGATCAATAACTTTGAAATTATAAACTTACTCTTATTATTTTTTATATTCTTGCCTAGAATCATTATAAGTATTAAATTTAAACACAGTTTATTGTCAGTAATATTCCATCCTTTTGCGATTTTAACTATGATCCTATTAGGATTTAATTCATGGTGGAGCTTCAAATATGGTAAGGGTCTAAAGTGGAAAGATAGGATATATGAAAAATAAAAAAGAAGTAATAATAATAGGAGGTGGATTAGGAGGAATAGCAACTGCAATTTTTCTTTCTCAAAGAAATTTCAAAATCACAATAATTGAAAAAAATGAAAATATAGGTGGGAAGATGAATTTTTTTACAAAAAATGGATATTCATTTGACACAGGCCCTTCATTAATAACTATTCCTTACATTTTTGAAAATATGTTTAGTAAAGTAGGTGAAAAAATGAGCGACCATTTAGATCTTATTAAGATTAACCCATTATTTAAGTATATCTTTTCAAATTCTGACATAATATACGATTCAAATTTCAGCCTAATAGAAAAAAATGTTAATAATAAAATTTATAAAGAACTTGATAATTTTTACGATTTTATGACTAAGGCATCAAAGCTTTATAATTTATCAGAGAATACATTTTTCAAGAATGAAATCTTTTCAGCTCCTTCAACNAAAGATCTAAAAACTTTATTACGATCTCCCTTTACTCTTTTTTTCAAAAAATATAGCGACTTAGTAAATAAAACTTTCAAGGATCATAGGCTCAGAAAAATCTTTCTAAGATATCCAACTTATGTTGGAGCATCTCCTTATAAATCACAAAGTATTTTATCGATTATTCCATTTATGGAGCTTTCTTTTGGAGGATGGTATATAAAGGGGGGCTTGTATAAAATAATTGAATCTTTAGAGAAAATCTTAATATCTAATGGAGTTAAGATAATTCTAAATACAAAAGTTTCTTCAATTAATATAAAAAATAAAAAAATCGAATCTGTAGTTTTAGAACAAGAAGAAAATATTTCAGCTGACATAGTTGTAAGCAATGTTGATCCCATAATAACAAAAACAATGCTAGATAAAAATTTTAGATTATCTGAAAAAAATTTATCAATGTCAGGATTAGTTTTTCTTGTGGGAGTTGAAAAGAAAATAGATAAATTACATCACCATAATGTAATATTTTCAGATGATTATGAGAATGAATTTAGAGAAATTTTTGAAAAAAATATTTTCCCAAGTGANCCAACTATATATATAAATTGCCCAACAAAAACCGATAAATCTCTAGCACCTGAACAATGTGAGAGCGTATTTATAATGTGTAATGCTCCTGCTAATAAGCGTATTTGGGGAGANAGTGAAATTAAAGAAGCTTTCAACAAGGTATACGCTAAATTAAAATCTAAAAGCTTAAACGATATTATAGATAAATCTAATTTTATAGAGACTATTACTCCTAATGATTTAGAAAAGAAGTTTGCAGCTCCATTTGGATCTATTTATGGCAAGGTTTCTCATGGAATAAGCGGCACTGTTTTTAGGCAACCAAATAAAGATAGTAAAATTAATGGACTTTATTATGTTGGTGGAGGAGCACACCCAGGTGGAGGGACTCCAACGGTAATTATGTCTGGAGAGATAGCCGCGAATAGAATAATTAGAGATTATGCAAAAGACTAAAAAATTATTTTTATTATCAAGTTCATCATTATTTGTAATTTTATTATTTGGTGGTGTATTTTCTGAACTTGGATTAGTATCTAATCCTCCAGACTGGGCGCCAAATTTATTTATGATTTTTGGAAGTTTATTAATTATTATTTTTTCCAAAAAAAAACTTGCCCTTATTTTAATTTTATGTGGAATAATAGGATTTTTTTATGAAGTTGCAGGCGTACATTTAGGGTTTCTCTTTGGAAGTTATGATTATACTGATGTATTTAGCCTTAAGCTTTTTTCAGTTCCAATAGTTATGACGTGTGCATGGATTATAGTACTAACCTTCACACTTAGCCTGATACAAGATTTGCCTAAAACTTATAGTTTTATTGTTGGGGCATTAGTTATGGTTGTTGTTGATCTATTAATTGATCCTGTTGCGGTACATGGATTAGAGATATGGAAATGGGATTCTGAAGGTATTTACTACGATATACCATTTCATAATTTCTTGGGATGGTTTTTTCTATCTATTCCATTAATAATTTTATTTTCATTTTTTGAATATAAAATCAATAAAATTAGTCAAATTATNTCATCATCAATACTTACTTTTTTTGTANTTATTGGATTAATAAATGAAATATTCTTAGCTAGTCTAATAGGAATAATAATTATTGTATTTAATACTACTCTGTCTTATAGAAGGAATAAAAAAAATCAATTAATATAAATCAATGCATAGAAGAAAATATAAAAATAATGATAATCTATCTATAATTGGCTTAGGTGGAATATCTATAAAAGGGCTTGGTAAAACTAAAGCTTCTGAGATAATTTCTTTTTCTATTGATAATGGAATTAATTATTTTGATGTAGCCCCTGGTTATGGAGATGCTCAGGAACTAATGGGAGTCGGCTTATTACCATACAGAAAAGATGTCTTTTTAGCTTGCAAAACTAAATTTAGAGATCTTAAAAACTCTCAATCAGACCTTGAGAATTCACTTAAGCTACTTAAGACAAATTATTTTGACCTATATCAGCTTCATGGGATGAAAACTTTAGATGATTTTGAAAAAGTTACTTCAAAAAATGGGGCATTAAAAACACTTATAGAAGCAAAAGAAAAGGGATTAATAAGATATTTAGGATTTTCATGTCACTCTATAAAGGTAGCAAAACTACTAATCAACCTTTCAATTTTTGATTCTATATTATTCCCAGTTAATTGGAATCTTATGATTAAGGAAAATTTTGGTGAAGAGATACTAAAGTTATGCGAAGAAAAAAATATTACTGTTCTTGCTTTAAAATCTATGGCTGAAAGAAAATGGAAAGAAAATGAAAATAGACTATATAAAAATTGTTGGTACAAACCAATAAATGATCCTTTTTTAATGGATCTATCAATAAAGTTTACTCTTTCTAAGAATGTTACCTCCTTAATTCCTCCAGGTGATCAAGGCCTTTATAAAAAATCTATCGAAATAGGAAAAAATTATAAAAAACTATCTAAATCTGAGTATGAATACTTATGTAATTTGTCCCCATCAAATAATCCAATAGGTAATGTAGAGGAAATATTTATTTAATCATGAATAAACAAGAAATAAAAGCCTTAATATTTGACGTTTTTGGTACTGTAGTCGACTGGAGAAGTAGTATAAAAAAAGGATTAAGAAATTTTCTACCACAAAATATTAGCGAGGATGAATTAGAAACTTTTGCACTAGAATGGAGAAGTGGGTACTCTGAATACTTGAATAATTTTAATGCAGGCAAAGAAGTTTGGAAAAAAATAGATGAAGTTCATTTAGAAAAACTGAACAAAATTCTCAACAATAGAAATCTTTCAAAATATCTAAATGAAAAAGAAATTATTGAAATAAATTTCTTATGGCATAAGCTAGATCCTTGGCCTGATACAGTTGAAGGATTAAGGCTTCTTAAAAAAAAATTTTCAATTGGCACGCTTTCAAATGGAAATTTCTCTCTTCTTCTTAATATGAGTAAGAATGCAGACCTTAGTTGGGATTTTATATTTTCCGGAGATATATTTAAGAAATATAAGCCCAATCCATATGTTTACAAGAGGGCATGTGAATACCTAGACCTAAGTAGCTCTGAAGTTGCGCTAGTAGCTGCACACGAAAATGATCTTTTAGCAGCTAAAGATGCNGGACTAAGAACTATTTATGTAGAAAGAGTGAATGAATTTAATACNTANAAGCAACCTAATAATATTAATTCATTTGATTTTTTAGCTGAAGATTTCATTGATATTTCAACAAAGATATAAGATTGTAAACTATTTAAGTATAGAATATGCAGATTTAGATTATTTATTAACATTAAAATTCAATCTAAAATAAGTTAAGTTAATAAGACAAAAAAGAAAAAAAATTATTCATAACAGTAGAGTAAATTAAAATATAAATGTTGTAATTATGAAAGGAAGCAATAAATTGAAAAAGATAGTTTTATTTTTAACTATAATGATGGTGGCTTTATTTGCATGCTCATCTACTGAATCAGAAGTTGTTGTTGAGGATGGGGTTGAAGTTGTGAAAAGTACAGTCAATGTAACTATGGCCGAGTGGGATGTAAATGTTGACCCTAACTACAAAATGGGCAAGCATATTAGTCCAGGTGAGCTCACATTAAATCTTACGAATGAAGGTATGTTAGAGCACAACTTAGTTTTGTTAAATAATAATAAACATGAGGATCTTGAACTCACTGAAGATGGAACAATGGCCGATGAAAGCAAATTAGATATCCTTGGGAAGATTGAAGGATTAAAGCCTGGCGAAAGTGGTCAAATAGTCATTTCTGATTTACCAGCTGGGACATATGCTTTTATTTGCAATACTCCGGGTCATTATACTGAAGGTATGGTTTATAAGTTTATATCAAGATAAAATTCTATTATATTTTGATAGTTTAAAGAGCAGTTTTATCAACAGAGCTGCTCTTTACATTTAAAGACATAATAATTTTTATGTTTANAATATCTTTATGCCAAATATGAATAATAAATCTAATGAAATTTTTCCAGTAGTAATTATTGGAGCAGGAATAGCTGGTTTATGTACAAGTTTTTATCTAAAGAAAAGATCTATTCCACATATTATTATAGAAAAAGGAATAGTCGGAAATACTTGGATAAATGAAAGATGGGATAATTTCTACTTAGTTAATCCCAACTGGGCAATGAATATTCCTGAGTTTGGTTTCAATTCTGAGTTTTTTCCTTCCGAAGATCCAGACGGCTTTCTAAGCAAGAAAGAAATATCAGATTATATACAATCATTCGCAAATTTCATAAATCCTAAAATATACATAAATGAAGAAGTGACTAAAGTTTTAAGGAGTATTAATTCTTATAAAATATTTACTACAAAAAGAATTATTTCTACTAAGATATTAGTACTAGCTACCGGAGCTTTTGGTAATCCATTCATACCTGAATTTCATAAAAAACTTGATAGTGATATTTATCAAATACACTCATCTGAATATAAAAATGCTCAGAACTTACCAAAGGGTGAAATACTTGTTGTTGGTTCAGGTCAATCTGGTGCACAAATTGCGGAGGATCTANTTGATTCAGGAAGAAAGGTATGGCTTTCAGTTAGTAAGTGTGGTCGAAGACCAAGAAAATACAGAGGTAAGGATTCTTCATTTTGGAACTATCAAATGGGTTCATTTGATAAAACAATTCATGATGTAAAAATTCAAGATAGATGGAAATGTAGTGCACATACATCTGGTGCAAAAGGTGGCCATGATATAAATCTTATTGATTTGTTAGAAAGGGGTTTAAGATTATGNGGATCTATAAAAGATTGCTCTAACAAAAAAATATTTTTTGATGATAATGTTTACGAAAATATTATGTTTTCAGATACGTATTCGATTAATTGGAAAGAAAATGTTGATAAGTTTATTAGTAAAAATAATATTAAGGCACCCGATGAATTAATAAAAGCTGATAAAAGAATACAAAAAGAAATTCTCGTTAATATTAAAAAAATTTCACTTAGTGAAAACATAAATACCATTATATGGTCAACAGGATTTAGGTATAACTATGATTGGATTAATATGGATATAACTGATGANAAGAATCACCCTATTCAATATAGAGGTGTCACTAAATATAAAGGATTATATTTTATGGGGTTGCAATGGATGCATTCATCAAAATCTGCTCAATTCATTGGAGTAGCTGAAGACGCAGAATATATAGTAAATGATATTTTTTCTAAAAATTTATTCTCTTGATCTATATTCTTTCGTTTCAAATGAATAATCTGAAAGCTCGCAAACTAATCCTTCTGAAGTCTCATCACAATTTGAATTACTTTTAGGTAAATCATATAAATCATACATAAGTACCTGTGTAATAAAAAAATAGATTATTGCTATGGATAATAAAACCCATGCTATGTTACCTCTACTTAGGACCATAACATTTAATTCAAAAAAATCCTTATAAGATCTAATTTTTTTTATTATTAAATTATCCATTTTTTACTTTTTTTTAATGGCGCCCCTGAGATCACTCGAACATCCGGCACCCGGTTTAGGAAACCGGTGCTCTATCATCTGAGCTACAGGGGCTTACTCTCATATTACTTAATTTTACATCAACAAAACCCCGACTTACCTAAGAAAAGTATGGGGATTAGCGTGGGGATTGATAAATGAAAACGGTAAAAATCTAGCAGAAAAGTTTACGAATGATCTAAGTATAAACTCTCTTTCAAAGCAGCTTGGAAATATTAAGATTCAAAGTTTACATGAAGATTTTTCTGGATATAGCATAGAGCTAGAATTTAATAGGTCTATATTTCCTCTAATTTCAGCTCCAAACATAGCCATTAATAAGAATCATTGGGATGCTCTAAATAAAATAGCCAAATTTTGCATAGAGAGTTAAATTTTTTTGTTTAAACCTAATTTCTAAACTGTCATTTATAGGTAATGAATGATAAAAAAACTAAATTTTATAGGATTTTAAAAACTATGGAGTTACTATTGCTCTAGTAACTTCACTTCCAGACTGTGTGCCTATCCATTCTGCAGTCTTAAATGCTTCATCAATTTTTTCAATAGGAAATTCATGAGAAATGACATTTGTTAGAGGATATTTGTCCTTGGTTCTTTCTATAAAATCTATAGCATTTGGAATTATCCAGGGATCGTAGTGTTGTATCCCATAGAATCTTATTTGGTTAGATACTAATCCTGTAACATCAATAGATGCAAAAGAATTTGGAGAAATATGGCCCACTTCAAGATAAATACCCCTCATTCTCACCATTTTTATTCCTTCCTCAACAGCTGATGGGAATCCAACAACTTCAACTACTTTATCGGCACCAATTCCACTTGTTAATTCCATAACTCGATCAATTCTAGATTCAGGAGTTGGAAATTCATTCATATCTATTGTGTGAGTTGCTCCACATTTCTTAGCTAAATCTAGCCTAGGTTTTTGGCCATCAATTACAATGATTTTTGAAGCACCTAGTTCTTTTGCTACAGCTGTTGCATTAACTCCGAGTCCCCCTGCTCCCTGAATTACAATATTATCACCAAGTCTGACTCCTCCTAGATGCAAAGCTTCATATACTTGTGCTAATGCACAATTTATAGGAGCTGCTGCTGCATCAGAAATTGTATCGGGTAGTTTAAATACGTACTGAGGACTTCTTAGGTAATAATACTGAGCAAAACCTCCATTACAATATGGGAATTCATCTAGAGGTTTTCTTCCCATCCTAAACTTACAGGCTCCAAATTCACCTCTTATGCAGTTGTAACATTTTGTACAAGGGAAGAAATATGAGTAAGCAACCCTATCTCCTTCTTTAAGAGGGTTTCTTAGAGAATCAGTTTTAATTTTTTTACCTAAAGAAGCAACTACACCCATCATTTCGTGACCAAATACCATTGGATCTGGTGGAGGAGCATTTTTGTCTAGTCCGTCCCCTCTCCATACATGCAGATCAGATCCACATACACTTGTTGCTTTGACTCTTATTTGGATAGCATCATTTTCTAGTTTTGGAAGAGGAAGTTCTCTAAGTTCCCAACTTTTATCTGATGAATGCCATACTGCAGAAATACCTGTTTTACTCATAATTTTCCTCCTAAATAACACTTGTAATAAATTTATAATTTATTTATTTTTTTTAAGTTTATTATAATTTACTATTTTATTTTTTGACAAAGAAAATTATGGTACCCCTGCCGCGACTCGAACGCGGGACACCCGGTTTAGGAAACCGGTGCTCTATCCTCTGAGCTACAGGGGCATGATATTTTAACTCTTTAATTTTATAACAGAATAAAGAGTAAATATCATGAAAAATAAAAAAATAACCTAGATCAAAAGGGTAATAATATAAATAATTAGACCTCCCTCCAAAAAGGATCTCTTTTTTTTATATTTTTCAGTATAGATGAGTCAAAAGGATGCATTTTATTTTCTTCTGCAAATTCATCGGGATTCCATCCAATTTTTTCGTGAACTTCTTTTTTTGAATAATAGAGCAAATAAATAATCTCTATAAACATTAAGAGGTCATTAGGAATTAAGGCTTCCATTAATTTAATTATTTCTACTTTTTGTGGCTCAGATAAAGAGGATGGTCCCCCTGCAACTCTTGTATTTGGTTCTTTCTTTATAAAATAAATTATTTGATCCAATGAAATTTTATATTTATTATTTTCTAATAATAGTTTTTCAAAATCAAATAATGAAATTACCGCAGTAGCAGAAGGCATAAGTTCATCAGATGGAATTATTTGATCAAAAAAAGAATATAAAATTTTAATTTCATTACTATTAATTTTCATAATTCAATTTCCTAGTATAATATCAGCTGTTCTTAGTGCTATAGCTTGAATCGTAGGAGTAGGATTTACAGCTGCAGAAGTTGTAAAAACAGATCCATCTATAATAAATAAATTATCAATATCATGAGTCTCACAACTAGAATTAACTACTGAAGTTTTCGGATCATCTCCCATTTTTGCAGTTCCCATTAAGTGCCAACCAGCAGTTTCTAGCAAGGGATTATGGTTTACTTCATAGCTACCTGCTTCTAATAATAATTTTTCAGCCGACTTCATTCCATGATCAAGTAAATTCCTCGTATTTTGAGATGTCTTATAAAATATTTTAGGTAAAGGCATACCATTTTTATCTTTTCTTGATTCATCTATTTCTACTCTATTATGTAATTCTGGTAAATCTTCACTAATTATTGCCATACCCAAAGATTTCTTAAATCTTCTGCTAAATTCTTTATGATGATCTTTCCCCCATTGAACATTCTTTATATTTCCTGTACCCAAAGCTGTATGGGCAGGACCATTTGATCGACTCATTTGAAAAGAATAACCTCTGACAAAGTTTCTTTTGGGATCTGTTTCATAAAACTCTTGAACAATTATGATATTTGCTAATGGACCTAAGGTGTAATTTACATCTTCTTCAAAATACCCATTTACCGAGGCATATGGGTGGAACATTAAATTTTTACCTAATAAACCTGAAGAATTTGCTAGACCATCAGGAAAGTTCTTTGATTTACTATTTAGTAAAATCCTAGGAGTTCCTATTCCATTACAGGCGAGAATAACCTTACCTGCCTCTTGAAAAAATTGATTACCTGTTCCATCGATATAAATTAATCCCATAAGCTTACCGGAATTATCTACAGAAATATTTTGAACGGAACATTTAGTTCTAACCTCTAGACCATTTTTTACAGCAGGATTAATATATGTAACATCAGTAGAAGCTACAGATTTCCATTGTTTTTTAGAGGCAAATGTTCCATGATTATTCCATCCCACTCTTCCTCTATAATCTTCTGATGCTTGATAAGTATCTGACGGCCACCAATGCCAACCTAATCTATCAGCGGCTTTTGCAATTCTCTCGCCATCATCCCCAAGAGGCATAGGTGGCATAGGTCTCACAGACCTTGGTGGATTTGCAGGGTCTCCATTTATTCCTGAACAACCCATCATTATATCGTTTAGGTCGTAATATTTTTCTAAATCCTTGTATGAAATGGGCCAATCATCTGCTACTCCGTCAAGAGACTTAACCTTAAAATCTGAAGGATGGAATCTAGGTGTATGAGCTGTCCAATGGTGAGTAGAACCTCCCACAGCATTATACATAAGTGGATGTATTTCAGAATCTTTGTCTAAAATTTCATAATCATCTTCATGCTTCCTAATATTTGGATTGAAATGAAATGAGTTCTTAAGATTTACTTCCCAGTCATCAGTATCACCAGGATAATCATCTTGATTAAACCAATCACCTTGTTCTAAGAGAACAACTTTGGCTCCACTCTCAGATAACTTCCAAGCACATGCTCCTCCTGAAGCTCCAGATCCAACTATCACTATGTCAACAAAGGGTAGATTTTTAGGCAAAATTATTATTCCATATTTAAATTTTATTTTAGAATATAGTTATACTATTAAGATTTAGGTTTACAAAATGATTAAAGGCGCATTAACTTCAGTAATTCTAATGTTTGTATTTATACCAATTCCTATTGTTCATTTTTTTGCAGTTCCACTTAGTCCATTTATAGGAGGATTTATAGGAGGAGCAATAGCTAAAGCTGAAAAAGAAAAAATTATAATATTCAGTTTTATAACTACTGGAATCACTTTTATTCCTTGCCTAATAATAATTATTTATTCAATAATCCAAATGATTAATGAATCGGAAGTAGCAGGAATGAACCCATGGTGGACAATAGTAATTTCTACAGCATTAATACCTTATACTTGGTTTGGCAATTTAGTTGGAGCACTAATTGGATATACAGCTAGATCTAGAGCTAATTAATTACTATTTATTAATATAGGTATTTTACATTTTAAGAAATATGAAATTGAATTTTTAGAAAAACTATTTATTATAAAACTTTTGGGATGATAACTAATATTAACAATAATATTTTCTTGGTTTTCTAGTTTATTCAATATTTTTGGAATATTATCTTTATTCTCAATAATGTTCACATGATAATTTTTTGAAATTTTTTCACTCAATAATGAAAGTTGCTCTTTCTCAGTAGAATTTTTAGCAATAAGATTTATATTTTGAATATTTATCAAATTCGTCTTTTCATCAAATAATAAATTTATAAATGGATTTTTTGAAATATTAGAAAAATAAGAAATATAAAGATGATTAGGTTTATTGATATCAATATTTGAATCAATAGGGATAACTAAAAGAGGATTAATATTTTTTACAAAATATCCTAGATCCCTATTGCCGAATAGATAACTTATTCTATTTGAAGCATTAGATGAGATAAATGTTGCGAAAATATCTCCAAGTGAAATTCTTTCTATAATATTATTTTTTGAATTCACTATATTTACAGATATTTTGGTATCTAGGTTATATTCCTTAATTATCTTAGTTATTTTTTCTAGATACTGTTTAGCCAACTTTCTTCCATGGTCATGAACATAATCGTTATAAATAACTTGTTTACTTTGACTTTCAGTTATAGGATTTAGAGGGTGCAAAATAAAAAAAAGGTTAATTTCTGAATATTCAAAAAAATTAGAATTTAATATAAAGTTTATAGAATTTTCAAGAATTTCTGAACCATCAAGGATAATTAAGATTTTATTTTTAACTGTCATAATTAAGTCATATCAATTATTGGACAAGAATGATCTGATCCCCATTCCCTCCAAGATGCATCATAATTTAATACTTTACTAAAACCAGCAAGTTTCAGAGCCCAAAAAACATGAGCTGCCCTAATACCCCCTTGGCAATAAGTAATTGTAGGTTTCTGAGGATCTAAATTCATAGATTTTGCAATTGATAAAATTTCTTCTGAGGATTTTAATATGGGAATATCTCCACCAGTATTAAAATTTATCCATTCTTTATGAGCAGAATTCGGGATGTAGCCTCCCCTATCTCCTCCTCTTAAATTAATTCCATTACGCTCATCATCTGATCTTACATCTAATATTTGATATCCTAAGTCATTATCAATTATTTCTAAAATTTTATCTTTACTAGCAAATATATCTAAGTTTGGATTCTTTGGAATAAAATTACCCTTTTTTGGACTTTCATTAGATTGTTTATCAATATACTTCCCCTCATATTTCCATTTTGGAAATCCTCCGTCTAAAACTTTTACATTTAAGTGCCCATAAAAATTTAATCCCCAAGCCAGTCTAAAAGAATAGAGACTTGAAGATCTATCATATCCTATTACAGTTGTAGAGCTGGAAATACCTAATTTAGAAAAAGTTTCAGAAATTTGATCTGGATCCTGAATATGAGTTCTGTCTTCAAGAGAAGTCTTGAAATAATTATCATCAACATTAACTGCCCCCCTAATATGACCATTTTTATATTGTTCTTGTGAATCAAGATCTAAAATAACCAATTCAGGAGAATTTAAGTTCATATCAAGCCATTCTGTAGACACCAAAATACTGTCATTATGATACTTTCTTTCTTTGATACTTAAAAATTCCATAATGATTTTACCTAAAATTTTATATTATTAATTTAACGATATATTTATTCATGTATGAATAAGAATATATTTTTTTAATTATGAATCAAGAATTAATCTATAAAAATAATATAAAAAGTTTAATGTCACTAACAAACTTTGAATATAACAAATTAAAAAGAAGAGACCCAGGTTTTCACCTAGATAGGGTTAACTATATGATGAAAAAATTTGATTATCCTAATAAAAATAAGGACTTTATTCATATTGCTGGATCAAAAGGCAAAGGATCTACATCTAATCTAGTTTCATATGGTTTATCAAATAAAAAAATTGGTTTATTTACTTCACCTCATATGCATAAATTAACAGAGAGGATAAAAATAAATAACAAATCAATATCAGAAAAATTATTTAATTTTTACTTTAAGAAGGTCTGGAAAATTGTTGAAATAATGGAAAAAGAAATAGACCAAAAACCAACTTTCTTTGAATTTATGACTCTTCTTGCATTAGTAATCTTTAGAGATGAAAAAGTAGATATATCTGTAATAGAAGTAGGTTTAGGAGGAAGATTAGATTCGACAAATGTAATTGATTCTAATCTTTCAGTTATAACTCAAATTAGTAAAGATCATACTAATATATTAGGAGATACATTGATTAAGATATCTAATGAAAAAGGAGGAATAATTAAGTCTAAAACTCCACTAATCATTTCGAAACAACTAGAAAGAGTAGAAAAAAATTTAGAAAATATTGCTAAAAGAAAAAACTCAGAAATATATCATTCTTCAGATATAAAAATTATTACTAAATTAGTAAATATTAATGATAATTTTTTACAAAATATTTTATTGAAAAACAAATATAAATTTAATCTAAATTTGTTAGGAGACCATCAAATAGAAAATCTAAAAACAGCTCTTAAGACTATTGAAGTTTATTATCAATACAAAAAAAAAAGATAACCTTGACTGGAATTTAGTTGGGGATAATATATCTAAGGCATTTATGACAGGAAGATGTGAAGTCATTAAGTATGGAAAGCATTTTTGGATCGCAGATGGGGCACAGAATAACAAATCTTCAAAAGCACTGATTAGGACTATTAAGGAATTAAGATTTGATATAAATAAAATAATATGGATATATGGAGGTAGTGATGGACATAGTTCTTTCGAAACTATTAGAGCTATAAAAAAATATAGCCCCAAAATTATTCTAACTAAAAGTAGATTACCAAAAGCAAAAAGTCCATCAAGTATAGTCAAAGAGTTGAAAAATCTTAATTTAGATATAATAGAGTTAACAAGTAATACTTCTGAAGCCTTTAAGTTGGCTAAAAGTTTAGTAAATACAAAAGATTGCATTGTAGCCTTTGGTTCTTTGTATATTGCTGCTGAGTTCGTAGAACTATTAAAAAATATTAAACCTGAAAAATATACATATGAGTAAAAAGATCGTTGTTACAGGAATGGGTTCATTGACATGTTTAGGAGATAGTGTCAATGAATTTTGGGAAAACCTTCAAAATGGTGTCTCTGGTATTAGAAGAATTTCTCAGGTTGATCCTGAGTCATTTCCATGCAAAGTTAGCGGAGAAGTGCAAAATTTTGTGCCTAGCGAATGGATGGATACTAAGGAATCAAAAAGAATGGGAAGATTTTCTCAATTAGCCGTTGCTGCTGCAAAAGAAGCTGTTGAACAATCTAATTTCATTGGAAAAGTTAAATCAGATAGAATCGGTGTTCTGATTGGAACAGGATCAGGCGGACTTCCTGAAACTGATAAACAAGCCAGTGTTAAGGAAAATAGAGGCGTCATGAGAATGAGTCCATTCTACATACCTTCTATGTTAGCCAATATGGCTTCAGCAAACATATCAAGAATTTATGGTGCTACTGGATATAATAGTACATGCATAACAGCATGTGCAGCATCTACTCAAGCTATTGGAGAAGCAGCAGAAATTATTAAGAATAATAAGGCTGATATTGTAATAACAGGAGGGTCGGAATCAGGAATTTGTGAAATTGGAATGGGTGGCTTTAGTACAATGCATGCCTTGACTACTTGGGATGGTGACCCCTCGAAAGCGAGTAGGCCTTTTGATGCAAAAAGAGATGGTTTTGCTCCTTCGGAGGGAGCAGGAATAATAATTCTTGAAACCGAAGAGCATGCATTGAATAGGGGAGCTAAACCTATTGCAGAAATATCAGGATTTGGCGTAACTTCGGATGCCTTCCATCTTGTTCAACCCCACAAAGATGGATTAGGAGCGTCAAAGGCAATGAATTTAGCAATTGAAGATGCTGGCATAAATATCGATCAGATTGATTATATAAATGCCCATGGAACATCAACACCAACAAATGATCGAATAGAAACCTTAGCTATAAAAAATACATTTAAAGACTTAGCTAAAAAAATACCTATTTCTTCAACTAAATCAATGATTGGACATTCTCTGGGTGCATCAGGTGCATTAGAAATTATAGCGTGTATTAAAACCACTTTAGAAAATATTATTCATCCAACTATTAATCAAGAAAATAGTGATCCAGATTGTGACTTAAACTATGTTCCTAACATAAAAATCTCAAAAGATGTTAATTATGCTCTTTCAAACAGTTTTGGCTTTGGAGGTCAAAATGCTTGCATTGTAATCAAGAAATATTAGTCATATTCGCATTATTGTTTATAATTTGAATCCCAACTTTTTGTCCTAAAAAAAAGTTATTTGCTCCACTGATACTTACATTTATAATTTGATCAGTTTTAATATTTTTTACTAAAAAAAGTTGATTCCCTTCTAAAAATTCTTCTTCAACTATTTCATATTCTTCTTCTGAGGATACTAAACTCAACTGACTAGGCCTAACATTTATAGTTACTTTCCTATCTGAATTAATTTTTTCTTCAATGACAAATTCCCCTAAATCCGTTTTAATTTTTCCGCCATCAGAAATACCTTCAAGAATATTAGAATTAGAAATACTTTTGGCAATTATCTTGTGCGAAGGATTATGAAAAATTTGATAAGGTGTGTCAAATTGAATTATTTTTCCTTGATAAAGATACCCAATCTTATCAGATAAACTTAATGCTTCTTCGGAATCATGAGTAATAAGAAGAACAGTAGTTCCAATTTTAGACAATATTTTTTTAAGATCTCTACGTATTTCTTGCCTTAGGTTTTTATCAAGATTTGAATAAGGTTCATCCATTAATAGAATCTTAGGTTTTCTTACAAGAGCCCTTGCGAGTGAAACCCTTTGTCTTTGACCCCCAGATAGTTCATCTACATATCTTTTCAAAAAATTTTCGACTCTTAATAACTCAATGATTTCATCAACAAATTTTTTATCATAGTTTTTCTTATCTAAGCCATAATAAATATTCTTCTCAACATTAAAATGAGGGAAAAGTGCATAATCTTGAAAAATTGTACCTACTGGTCTTTTTTCAGGTGAAACATGATAAAAAGAGGAAGACATCAAATTCCCATCAACTCTGATATATCCATTACTAATTTTTTCTAAACCATTTATAGCTCTGAATAAGGTTGTTTTACCTGCTCCACTATCACCCAATACTGTAACAAACTCGCCATGGTTAACATCTATAGAAAAGTTATCTAGGACTGGTTCATTTTTAGTATATTTAAATGATATTTCTTCGATCTGTAATATTTTACTATCTTTTGTCATAATCCTACCTTTTTTGATAGATTATTAGACATAAATATATATGTAGGGATTCCTGCAACTAAAATTAAAACTAATGAGGCTGCTGCTGTATCCATAAAAAAAGCCTCGCTAGCTGATGACCAAATACTAGTAGCCAAAGTAGAAAATCCAAGTGGACTAAGTATAAGAGTTAATGGGAGTTCTTTAATACAAAGAATAAAAACTAAAACACCTCCATAGCTAACACCGGGAATTGATAATTTTACTATTACATTGTAAAAGGTCATAACTTTACCCTTCCCTAATGAGTATGAAGCTTCTTCTAAAGAAGGATCAATTTGGCTAACGGATGACTTAACTGGAGTTAAAGCTGCAGGTAAAAAAGAAATCAAATATCCAAATATTAAGACTATATATGTTTGATAGATAAAATCTAAATAATTTATAGTAAAAAATACTAGTGACATAGCTACAACTATGCCTGGTAATGAAAGGCCTATATAAGAAGTTTTTTCAATAATAAATGAAATAACCCTTATCTTTTTTCTAATAATTAATACTACAATAGTTGCTAAAAATGTAATTATTATTGATGATATCAGTGAAATAGTTACACTACCTATAATTTCAGAGAAGAGGTCTTCGTACACATTAATAAAAGATGTTTCAAAAAATATACCTGAAATTAACCAGTATAAAAGAATCATAACAGGTAATAAAAAACCTAATACAGTTGGAAGTAATGCAAATGGTAAAATAACCCATTTCCAGTATCCTAAGTCTAAAATTTTTAAGTTTACTGAAGTTGAATTAGAAAAATACCTTGAGTTGGTTCTGGATCTAGATTCAATAAATAGGATAATGAAACAAAATACTATTACTAAGGAACATAATTCTAGTACACCGTAATTTCCTATACTGCTATACATTCTATTAAAAATTGCTATTGTAAATGTATTAAATCTTAGTAATGCCACTGCTCCAAAATCACTAAGTACATACAAGGAAACTAAAAGTGAGCCCGAAGCTATCGTTGGTAACACAAGAGGAATTATTATTCTATTAAAAGTTTTAGAAACACTAGCACCTAATGTTCTAGAAGCATCAATCATCTGAAAATCAAATCTCCTAAATGTTGCACATAGACCTATATAAATGTAAGGATAGGTTATCAAGCCAAGAACTATCACTGACCCCGAAAGTCCATAAAAGGAAGGTAATGGGGCTATTTCAAAAAAATTACTTAATATGTCATATACAATACCTCTTGGCCCCCATAACTCAATTTGAGTAGTAGCCATAACATAACTTGGTAAAGCTATGGGCAATACGCTTATAGATAATAAGTATTTAGCGAAAGGTAAATTAGTTCTAACATTCAAGAAAGCTAAAGGAAGAGCGATGGCTGTTGCTAAAAAGACTACTAGAAAAACTAGTAATATTGAATTTAAGGCAATTTTTAAAATTTTATAATTAAATATAAAATCAACAAATAAATTGATCCCAAAAGTTATTTTAAGAAATAAATATATTACAGGTAAAGATAAAATAATTGAAAAAATTATTGCCCATAATATGATAGCTATAGAGGCAAAATTTACTGATTTAAGTTTATGTTTATAAAATGGATTAAGTTTGGATAGATTCAAAACAATTATTATTTATTACTATTTCAGTATACAATCAAATATGGAATCATGACCATCAACAGAACATTTAACAGATATAATTTTTTATTGAAATTTATTATGATTTCATTATCAATCATAGTTATTTTTATTTTCCTACTTAATTCAAGTTTTATTTTTTTAGTAATTAATGATGATCACATAGGCTATTTGTATACTGAAGAAACAAATTTACACTTTAAAGAAGATATTGTGACTAATACACTAGAAGAAAAGAAGGAACCTGATTTGACTAATATACTAGAAGAAAAGAAGGAACCTTATTTAACTAATACTGTAGAAGAAAAGAAGGAACTTGAGTTGCCTCAAACCCTAGAAGATACAGAAATACCGGAGGTTATAGCTATTATAATGTCAAAAATTATTAGTGAAAAAAAGATTACCTCAGATGAAATCTATTTTATTGAATTAGAAGAAAAAATATGGAACTCTAATGCATTAGGATGTCCCGTGGAAGGAATGATGTATACCCAACAGATAATTGATGGCTACAAAATTAATTTTTCAATAATGAATAGTAATAATGTAATCCATTCAGATATTCATGGAAATTATATTAATTGTTCTGAGATTGAGCTGATAAATGAAGAGTCAAATTTTAATTTCGTGAACCAATATAATCTTGAAGAGACAAGTATCATAACTTTAGAAACTGCTACCGGAAAAAATATAACTCAAATAGACGATAAGGATTATATAGAAGAAACTATAAAAAAATTAAATCAAGATGTAATTATCTCAAATAGTAAAATTTGTTTTCATAAATATAATCTTATTTTTCAAAAAAAATCAGAGAAAATATCTTTTGGGTTAGTTTGTGAAAATAATATTAACTATGTTTATGTTGATGAACCCATAGAATCAACAAATCTTTTTATAAAAATTATTGAACCCATTCTTGCTAATCAAGAATTCCCAGGTGTGCCAAAAAATGAATAATTTTTTACCTTTGGGAAAATTAAATAATAAACTATTGATCAAAATTTTGAATGATATTAAAAATGAGGGAGCCTCTCCTAAAATTGGTGAAGATTCTGCGACAATCAATATCAGAAGTGATAATAATTTATTACTTTCATCAGATCCAATTACATTCGATTCTGAAGATATCGGAGAACACATATTAGATATCTGCGCAAATGATATATATGCAGCAGGAGGAGAGCCTAAGTGGTTTCTAATTACTATTCTTATACCTCCAAAGACCTCTTATAATAAACTCAAGAGAGTTATCTCCAAAGTTAATAGTCGAGCACAATCACTTAAAGTAGATATAATTGGAGGTCATACTGAAGTTACCGAATCTGTAAATAAAATAGTTTTGAGTGGTACTATTGTAGGAAGAATCAACAAAAATTTTGTACCAAATCAAATAGTCAAAGGAAATCAATCAATAATTTTGGGTGGACAAGCAGGAATTGAAGGAAGCAAAATTATTGTTGAAAATACAGAATCCAATCATAAAATAATTTCAAACCTAAAGAAAAGCATAAAAAATCTTACTATCAGTGTTAATAATATAGCAAAAATTGCAATTTCAACTGGCAAAATAATTAAAATGCATGATCCAACAGAAGGTGGAATATCAACAGCATTACATGAATTATGCGAATTTTCAGACATTGGATGTGAGATTATTGAGAATGAAATTAAGTTTGTAGATAATTTTAATGAAGCTTGCCAGATTTTGAACCTAAATCCACTAGGTGTAATAAGTTCTGGTTGTTTATTGATGATTTGCAAAGAAAAAGATTCCTCTGAAATAATAAATAAATTAAGATCTTCTGATATTCCTGCCATAAAGATAGGTAAAACGACAAATTCAAAAAAACGTAATATTATTAAAAAAGATGGCAAAAAAGAAAACTTAGAAAGATTTGATCAGGACGAAATCATTAAAATTTTTAGGAATGTATACAGACAATCTATTTAATAAAATTGAATCATACTTACCCAAAGATGAAGTATCAAAAATAACAAATGCATTTGAATTTGCGAAAGATGCTCATAAAGGACAGAAGAGAAAATCTGGTCATGATTTTATTGTGCATCCTGTTGAAGTAGCAACTCATTTAGCAAGATTAGAACTTGACCCTAAAGTAATAATTTCTGGATTACTCCACGATGTTATAGAAGATACAAAAATAAACTCAAAAGATATTCAAAATGAATTCGGAAAAGAGATTACAGAAATTGTTTTATCTCTAACAAAATTAACTAATGATGAAAATAAACTTATAAAGAATTTAGATCAAAAGAATATGAGAAGATTCCTGGTATCAATGGCACAGGATATAAGAGTAGTCATTATCAAACTTGCTGATAGGCTTCATAACGTAGAGACTTTGGAATATTTAGATTTAGAAAAAAGAAAGAAAATAGCAAAAGAGACTTTATCTATTCATGCTCCTTTAGCTCAAAAAATAGGTATGAATGACCTAAAATGGAGACTTGAAGATGAAAGCTTCAAGCACTTAATGCCGGATAAATTTAAATTAACAAAAAGATTAATTAGTCAAAAAAGAGAAGAAAGAGAAATAGCTACTCAAAAAATGATTGATCAAATAAATCATCATTTGGAAATTTCAAATATTAAAGCAGAAGTAACCGGAAGGCCTAAAAACTTATACTCAGTCTATAACAAACTTCAAAGATATAAACAATTGGGTAGAAATTTCTCGGATATTGAAGACCTAATTGCTATTAGAGCCATAGTCGAAAATAAAGAAGATTGCTACGTTGTTCTAGGGAAAATTCATGACTTATGGAGGCCAATTGCAGGTTCTTTCGATGATTATATTGCATCTCCAAAAGAAAATTACTATCAATCACTTCATACAGTTGTGATGAATGATAGTAATCAAAAAATTGAGTTCCAAATCAGATCTCAAAAAATGCATAATTTTGCTGAAGAAGGGGTTGCTTCACATTGGAAATATAAAGATTCTTTTGATGGAAATAAACATGAAAATTTCAGCAAAGATACTTATTGGTTAAAAGATATGATGGATTTTGAAAAGGAGATAATTGAAGATAGTGATTATCTTGAATCTGTAAATAATGATATTTTGTCTGACAAAGTAATCGTTTATTCTCCTAAAAATGATATTTTTACATTACCTATAGGCTCTACTCCTCTAGACTATGCATATAGCCTTCATACTGAGCTTGGGCATTCGTGCCAAGCATCTTTTATAAACGGAATATTAAAGCCACTAAATACTAAACTGAATAATGGTGATACAGTTCAAATTCAAAAAACAGAGGTCTTAAATGGTCCTAAGCTTGATTGGCTAAATGAAAATCTTGGTTATTTGAGTACTGCAAATGCTAAAAATAAAGTTAAAGCATGGTTCAAGAGAAGAGAAAGAAATGAAAATATTGAAAGAGGAGAAAAGCAAATCCTGAGAACTCTTAGACTTTCAAACATAGAGGATAGTGAAATAGTCCTAACCAATATGCTAGAAAATGATACCTACGAAAACTTTGCTTATAAAGTTGGAACTGGTGACATAAGCAATCAAAAAATTATAGACCTTATCAACAAGCAGCAATTAGAAGAAACTGTAAGAAAGATGAACTTGGCTGATGACCAAATTGAAAATTCTAAGGAAACTAGTTCAGTTTCTTCAGTTGTAATTATAGGAGAAAGCAATAATGATAAAAAATTAGCAAATTGTTGCAATGTTGTTTATGGTGACGAAATAGTGGGATATAAAAATTCTAGTAATGAGATAGTTATTCATAGAATAATCTGCTCCAGACTGAGAAACTTCGAGCGTACTAATAGATTTTTACCTGCCGTGTGGGGGCATTCAAAAGAATTATCACCTACAACTGTAGTTATTGAAGCATATGATAGAGTTGGTCTAATAAGAGATATAACGGATGTAGTTTGGGGTGAAAAAACTAATATTCATTCAATAAATTCTCAAGAAGAAGACAAAAATGGCACATGCAAAATACAATTAACGGTTTATACTAGAGACTTAGGTCAAATAATTCGACTTTTAGGTAAAATGGAAAGTACACCAGGAGTGTATAAAGTTAGTAGAATAAAATAAGTAGGAAAATAATGCCAAGCACAAAAACACACAGAAATCAGTTGAATAAATACAAGGTAAATCTATCAGTTAAGACTGCTATAAAATCCTCTATTACAAAATTGAGAGAGAGTATTCAAAAAGATGATAATTCTGAAGAAGTAAACAAACTTTTTAAAGAAACTTCAAAAGTTTTAGATAGAGCGGCCAAGAAAAAAGTTATACATAAAAATAATGCTTCGAGAAAAAAATCAAGACTTCAAAAGTTAATTAACAAAAAAAATAATTGAACAATCAGCCAGTATATAATTGGGAAATCGATCATGGAGATCCCAATGACTTAAATTCAAAAATTGTTATTTCAGTAAAACCTCATACAGGACTTTTATCTAAGTGGAGATTTATTTTACCAGCAAATTATCAGGGCTTGACTGAATGGGGTGTCATTGAGGATGGTAAAAATATAATCAGAGAGCCAAGAGGTATTTTTGAAACAGGTAAGATTCAACTTCAGGATGGTCAAGTAGTTGTAGTAATAGGTGGACTAGAAGCAATATCTAAAATAAAGGCTGCAAGACTAGTATTAAGTGTTCCTCCTCCTAATTTCTTGGGGTTTGGATTTAGTGAAGATGATGCAGCAGCACCAATAAACATAGAAGGTATAAGCTTTGAAGCTCTTCCTCATGAAAAGAAGCCATAAAGTTTGACAATAATTAAAATATCAATTAATTTCATAATATGGCAATTATGAAACCTTTATCAGATAAACAAAAAGATATACTAAAATTTATTGAAGGGTATATCGATGAATATGGTTATCCTCCCTCCATTAGAGATATTCAAAATAATTGTGATATATCATCAACATCAGTAGTTAAGTACAATTTAGATAGGCTTCAAGAAAAAGGATTAATGAATAGAGATTCAGAAGTATCCAGAAGCATAAGTTTAAAAACAGAACACAAAACAAATACCATTAAGGTCCCAGTTCTAGGCACCATAACTGCAGGACAACCTTTCCCTTTAATTGACGATTCAAGATGGAACTTAGATGATCAAGATATGATTGATCTTCCAGAAAACTTTTCACACATCGAAGAAAAAATATTTGCTCTAAAGGTAAATGGTTACTCAATGATTGATGCCCTAATAGGTGACGGAGATACTATTATTCTTGAAAAATCTCATAATGCAAGAAATGGTGAAATGGTTGCAGCAAAAATAAACTCTGAGAATGAAACTACTCTTAAGAGAATATTTAAGGAAGGGAATAAAACTAGACTTCAGCCAGAAAATCCTTTGATGGAGCCTATGTACTTCCCATCAAACGATGTAAGTATTTTAGGAAAAGTAGTAGCAGTTTGGAGATATTTACCAAATGGTAAATAATTTTTTATAGAAACAAAGTCCTAGATAAATTACTAAATTCATTAGAAAATATTTATGTCATAAGTTTTTTCAGATTTTTTTAAAAGCTTACTGCTGCTAGGACCTAAGTTATATATTCTAAGTACTTTATTATTTTCTTTATATTTTTTTGTAAGATTATCTAATATTTCTAGAGATGATTGATCCCATATCCATGCTTCAGAACAATCTAAAATAATAATTTTTTCTTCAAAGTTAGCTGGATTCATAAAAGTCTTAAATTTATTTATTGATCCAAAAAATAAACTTCCTCTAAGCTTATATATCTTTTCATCATCTGATATTTTTTTGAATTGATTTATATTAATAAAACTTGATGACTTCCAAGCATAAATCAAGCTTGAAACTATAACTCCAACTATTACAGCTATAGCTAGATCCTTCCAGACAGTTACCGATGTGACTAGAATTATAACTATCACATCTCCTGCTGGAACTTTATTTATTATTTTTATAGATGCCCATGCAAAGGTTCCAATAACAACCATCATCATAATTCCAGTCAGGGCTGCTATAGGAATCATTTCTATCCATCTAGAAAAAAATAGTATAAAGCATAATAATGAAATTGCAGCAACTATCCCAGATAATCTACCCCTACCACCTGAAGTGATATTTATCATTGATTGACCTATCATTGCACATCCCCCCATAGCTCCAAAAAAACCACATGTGACATTACTTAGTCCTTGCCCAAAACATTCTTTATTTGGCTGACTTTTAGTATCAGTCATTTCATCTATGAGAGTTAAAGTTAATAAGCTTTCGATAAGACCAATTCCAGCAAGAGTTAGAGAAAAAGGCAAAACTATATATAAGGTTTCAAGATTATATGGGACGGTAGGTATGCTAAATTCTGGTAAACCTCCTGATACAGAAGCTAAATCTCCAACTGTTGGTGTATCAATCTTAAGAGTGATTACTAAAAAAGAAAGTATAAGTATTGATATCAAAGGAGATGGAATCAATTTACCAATTTTAGGCAATTTTGGAACGAAAAAAATTATACCCATGGTAAATAATGTCAAAATTATCATAAGAAATAGCTGATTGCTTTCAAGCCAGCCTCCGTTAAGTAATACATTATAGGCTGCATGATTACTATCTGAATGAGATGTAAAATTAGGATCCTTAAATTGACCTATCTGACTTAAAAAAATTACTATAGCTAATCCATTTACAAATCCTATCATTACCGATGAAGGCACAATATTTATAAGCTTACCTAGTCTTGCTATACCAATAATTATTTGGATAATTCCTGTTAGAATTATAGCTGCAAAAAGATATTGAATTCCATAAACAGCAACTAACGCAACCATTACTACAGCCATAGCTCCAGTTGCGCCTGATATCATTCCACTTCTACCACCAAATATAGATGTAATAATTCCTACGAAGAATGCAGCATATAGACCTACTAGAGGTTCAACTCCTGCAACAAAAGAAAAAGCAATAGCCTCTGGAACAAGAGCTAGGGCTACAGTTAGTCCAGATAAGAAATCTAATTTTGGATTATTAGTTAACTGAAATTTTGCCAATATACTTAGTAACATGTTGGATACTATATCACTTGATAAAGAAAAAAATCTTGTATTTAAAATAACAAGTTTAAGCAATAAAAAAAAATAAGTAACTATATATTAGTAAAAGTAAGAAAATATTTTAGAAATCATACTTGTAGATAATAATAATAAAAGCCGTTACGCAATACTAGATATAGTCGTTACAATAATTTGATACTATTAAATTAATATCATTCAATAAAAAATAATATGGGATTTATTCAAAATTTAGGACCATTACAACTAGTTCTTATAGTTCTAGTAATTTTAGTTCTTTTTGGTGTAGGTAAGCTTCCTCAAGTGGGTAAAGGGGTTGGTCAAGCTATCAATGAGTTTAAAGCAGCCTTAAACAAATCAAACAAAGAAGACGATAAAGAAGATTAGTTTAAGAATTTTATAAAATTTTGAACTTATCGAACCTCACTATTATCGCTGATAATATTAATGCAACGACTATTAGTACTAAGAAAATAATACCTAGATAAAATCTAAAAGTTTTCTTTTCAGGCTCAGTTATTCTGATAAAAATAAGTCCGAATTCATATAGTAGAATCATAGGTAAAGCCACAGTTATTTGAGTAATAGGATCAACTGTTGGAGTTATAATTGCTCCTAGTACAAAAGCTAAAAGAATTACCCATCTTCTAAATCTCTTTAATGATTTATGAGTGATAATTCCTAATCTTCCCAATAAAAACATTATCAAGGGAATTTGAAAAATTATTCCCATCCAAAACATTAGAGAAAACATTAAAGCAGTTAACGGTCCAATATTTATCATAGGTTGAGCTATATCATCACCAAATGTTATAAGAAAATTAAGTGCGCTAGGAATCACAAAAAAATAACTAAAAAAAGCTCCAGAAATAAAAAAAATAAAACATAAAGGAATTAGTAAATAAATATAAAGTTTTTCCTTACCTCTCAGACCAGGTCTAAGAAAAAAAATTACTTCTCCAAGTAAAAAAGGTATTGATAAAGATATGCCTAAAATTATTGAAACTCATGCGGCAGCTCCCCATGCTTCTGTTACTCTACCAAAAACTATTTGACCATCGGCTCCTGCTCCTAAAAGTATTTTATTTGCCGGTTCTATAAATATTTGAATTATTTGTTTAAAGAAAATTAAAGAACTAACAGTAAAGATTGTTAGAAAAATAAAGTATCTTATTAATCTTTTTTTTATCTCTTTAAAATGATCTAAAATATTTACAGGCTTATCTTCAGTTAGCAAATTATTCTTTTCCTATATCTTTTTTTATCTCACCAACTGATTTTGAAGTTTTTTCAGATAAGTTATTTAAGCTTTCCTTAAGATTTTGGAGTTCTTCAATATCATCATCTAAATCAATCGTTTGCTCAACCGCAGAAATAAGTTCATCTCTTTGTTTCTTAAATTCTGAATAAACTAATCTAGTTTTTCTTATAAATACTAATAAATTTGCAGGCCCTACAATAAATAAAGCAATGATCATAATCATCACTAATTCAAATCCACCTATTCCAAAAATATTCATTTTATACTTTCAAGCATTTAGAAAATGTAATTTTATCTATAAATCCATGCTCCATTAAAAAACTTTTTATCAAACAAGTCGGGAGACCTAAAATGTTTTCATAACAACCATAAAAACATTTTATGAAATCAAATTTTTTATTTTGTATGCCATACCCACCAGCTTTATCTTTATAATAACCAGTATCAACATACTCTTTTATTTTATCAGCAGAAATATTAGTAGTTTTGACTAATGAAATTTTTTTTTCTGAAAAGATTAGTTTTTCATTCTTAACAACTGAAATATTAGTTATTACCTTATGAAAAGAGTTTCTAAGTTTCAATAGAATTTTTATAGCATCATCATCATTAATGGGTTTCTCAATTGTTTCATTATTTATACTAATAACAGTATCAGCGCCAAATATAAAATCGTTTCTTAAAATCTTTGAAATACTCATAGCTTTATTTTCAGAGTTAAATTTTGAAATTTCTAAAGAAGACATGTCATTTATTTTTTTCTCTTGAAAATCAGGAGATCTAAACTTAAATCTTCTAGATATTTGTAATAATAATTCTTTCCTCCTAGGAGAAGTGCTAGCAAAAATCAAATCATTCATTTAATAAATCCAAAATCCCAAGAACTTCAACATGCCTTGTTTGAGGAAACATATCGAAAGGAATTACTCTTAATAAACTAAAAATATTATCATCAATCAATCTGGAAATATCAATTGCAAAATTTTCAGGAGAACAAGATATTAGTATAATTTTTTTTGGCTTAATATCTTTAATTATTTTAATCACTTTTTCATCACAACCAATTCTTGGGGGATCTAAAATAAGAACATCAATATTTTCGGTATATGATTCTAAAATATCTTCAGTTTTTCCAAGTAAATATTCAATGTTTGAGAATTTTTTAGAATTCTCCTTAGCATCTTCTACTGCTGAAAAAGATTCTTCTATTCCTACTATTTTTTTTACATAGGGAGCTATCAAACAAGTGAATGTCCCTACTCCACAATATGCATCGAGAACCGTATGTTGTTTTGAGAATATATTTTGATCTAATAATTCTGAAAATATATTTTCTACCTGAGAAATATTTACTTGAAAAAAACTTGGGCTAGCTACCTGATATTCATTATCAAATATTTTTTCAGTGTAATATTTTTGACCAGTTTCAAAATCTACATCTATAAATTTTGGTTGTATCAAATAAGAAGATGTTTCATCTGAAGCTCTTATACTAACTTGTGTTTTATCAGATAAATTACCTGATAAAATTTTAATTTTTTCATTAATTGTTTCATTCATAATTCTACAGTGGTCTATTTTTACCCATTTTCTTTCTAGAAAATTTACAAATCCAATTTCTTCTCTTAATTCTTTCTTTCTAACGGTAAATCTTCCATGATTTCTATAATGAATTTTTTTATTAGATGAGATAGTTTCAGATAAATTGCTTACTTCTACTTTCTGGCGAATTAAGTTATCACCAACAATATCTTGCTTCAATTTCAATTGTTTTTCATATTTTAAGTGTAACCATTGACAACCTGTACATTCTCCAAAAAAAATACAATCAGGCACAATTCTATCTGAAGATTTCTTAATTATTTTAACTAACTTTGCTATAACTTTTTCTGGATATATTTTTAAAATTGATGCCTCAATTTCTTCTCCTATGATTGAATTAAATACAATCACTGGAGCATCCTTAACAAATGCTTTACCAACACCCATTTCATCATACTCAACTATGGAAAGTTTTAGCGACTGATCAAGCTGAAAATTATGTTTTTCTGTTATATTTGGTCCAGAATAAATATTCTTTTTTCTTCTTTTGCCCATATATTAGATTCTAACAATTTTAGATTGCTGATAATATTTAATTGTAAAAAGAATCATAATTATGCAACAGAAAGTAAAAGTAAAACGAAAGTTACCAGATTGGTTTAAGGTAAAGTTTCCTGCTGGGGAAAATTTCCATGAACTAAAAGAGAAATTTTCAAAAGCATCGCTAAATACAGTTTGTGAAGAGGCTGCTTGTCCTAATATCGCTGATTGCTGGGATAGAAAAACTGCAACATTTATGATTCTAGGGGATACATGTACCAGAGCTTGCTCATATTGTAATGTAAAAACTGGATGGCCTGGCTTTGTTGATAAAACAGAACCGTTCAGGGTAGCAATGACTATAAAACAAATGGAGCTTAACTACGTTGTTATAACATCAGTTGACAGAGACGATCTTGAAGATGCTGGATCAGAAATATTTGCAAAAACAATTAGTGAAATAAAAAAACTTTCTCCAAATATAAAAGTAGAGGTGCTAACACCTGATTTCAATGGTTCCGTTAACTTAATAAAGAATGTTATTAATGCAGGACCTCATGTCATGAATCATAATATCGAAACTGTTAGAAGAGTCTTTAAGAAAGTTAGACCAAAGGGTAATTATGATCTTTCTCTAAATTTTCTTTTAGATTCAAAAAAAATCAAACCTGATCTTCCAACTAAGTCTGGAATGATGGTTGGTCTTGGAGAGACTAAAGATGAAGTTATAGAAACAATGAAAGACTTAAGAGATCATCAATGCGATTTATTGACTATAGGGCAATATCTCAGACCATCTAAAAAACATCACCCTATTATAAAATTCTATAACCCCAGAGAGTTTACTGAATTTCAAAATATAGGACTTGAAATGGGATTTAGTCATGTAGCAGCTGGGCCTTTAGTTAGATCATCCTATCATGCAGATGAACAACACAATGCAGCAGTAGAAAAATTAATTAATCAAATCAAGAACTAAATTTTGTCTAAACTATACATAATTGGTTCTCCTATAGGTAATTTAGAGGATATCACTATTAGAGCTATAGGTATATTGAAAAATTTAGATTATGTTTTTTCTGAAGATACAAGAATAAGTAGCAAACTGATGAAAAAGTTTAATATTTCTACCTTATTATTACCAATATACACTTCAAAAAAAGAACTAAACAAAAATAAATTTGAAAAACTAATCTCCAATAATGATATAGGTTTCTTGACAGATGCTGGATCACCAGGTGTTTCTGATCCTGCGGGAGAATTTGTAAAAATAGCAAGAGAGAATAATCACGAAATTATTCCAATTCCTGGTGTATCTTCAGTAACATCAGCTTTTTCGGTATCTGGACTGGAATCAATTGGATTTTCTTTTTTAGGTTTTCTACCCAAAAGTGATAAACAAAAGTTGAATTACTTAGAACAATTTTCTAATTCTAATAATCCTATTGTTATATTTGAATCTCCAAGAAGAATTATAAATACATTTAGATTCATTAGAGATAAGTTGAATATTAGTGAAATATTTGTTGCAAAAGAAATGACTAAAATTTATGAGACTATATTTCAAGGTCATATAGATGATGCAATCAAGAAATTCAGTAATGAAAAAGGAGAGTTCGTAATTATTTTCAAGAATGAAAATAATAAAATTAGCAATTCATTTACTAAGAAATACGATAAAATTTTAATTGATGGGTATGAAAATGGTATTAAGGGTAAAAAATTACTAGACTTATTGTCTGAATTAACTAAAACTAAAAAAAGCTTTTTTTATGACAGATGGCTGGATATAAAAAATCAAAATGGTAAATAAACAAAAAAATATATTAGTTTGTGTTGCTTGGCCTTATGTAAATGGTCCACCTCATCTTGGGCATATAGCAGGGATGAGTATTCCTGCAGATATTTTTGCAAGATACAACAGATTAATTGGTAATAATGTGGCTATGGTTTCAGGTTCTGATATGCATGGAACACCTGTAACGCTTTTAGCAAATGATTTAGGAGTTTCACCTGAAGAAATCTCTTCAAAATATCATGACATATGGTCTAGAAGCTTAAGAGATATGAATTTTCAGTATGATTTATATACAAATACACATACAGATAATCACATGGAAATTGTAAAGAATATATTTTCTGATTTGTTAGCTAAAGAATTACTAGAAATTAGAGAGCAGCTAATGCCTTATTCAATTACTGAAAATATATTCTTAAGCGATAGGTTAGTTGAAGGAGAATGCCCAGCAGGAGATAATGAAAGGGCTCGGGGAGATCAATGTGAAGTTTGTGGAAGGACTTTAGACCCTACTGATCTAAAGAATATTAGATCAAAAAGAGATGGCTCTATACCAGAATTTAGAAAAACATCTCATTATTTTTTGAAACTAAGTGAGATGGAGTCAAAAATAAAAGAATGGATTGATTCAAAAGAAGAGTGGAGACATAACGTAAAAAACCAAAGCCTTTCATTCATAAAAGAAGGTTTGAAAGATAGAGCAATAACTAGAGATCTTTCATGGGGAATAGATATACCTGTAAAAGGATGGGATAAAAAGAAAATATATGTTTGGTTTGAGGCTGTTTTAGGATACTTGACTGCTACAGTTGAACTATTTAGTAAAACTGATAACCCTGAAGAATGGAAGGAATTTTGGGAAAATGAAGAATCAGAATCATATTATTTTCAAGGCAAGGACAATATCCCTTTTCATACTATAATTTTGCCCGCAATTTTACTTGGTATAGGAGGGAAAAATTTACCAACAGATGTAGTTGCAAATGAGTACCTGAATTTTTCTGGGAGAGAATTTTCTAAGAGTAGTAACTGGGCAGTTTGGTTGCCAGATTTTCTAGAAAAATACTCCTCTGATTCATTAAGATATTATCTAACTTCAATAATGCCTGAAACTTCTGACTCCGATTTTACATGGGAAGGATATGTAGCTTCAAATAATAATGAACTTGTTGCGACTCTTGGAAACTTTATACATAGAGTATTAACAATGTCTCATAGAAATTTTGATGGAGAAGTTCCATATTTTGATACAAACTCATCAGAAACAAAAGAAATAATTGAAAAGTCAGAAAAAGCCTTAGAAGAAGTCGGTGAATCAATTTCAAAAAGAAAATTTAGAGAAAGCCTAAATAAATTAATGAATCTAGCTAGATTTGGGAATCAATATTTAGACAAAAATGAGCCTTGGAAAAAAATAAAGCAAGATAAAAAATCTGCAGGTGAAGTTTTAGGTCAATCAATGATTATAATAAGCGCTATAAGCTCCATGCTTGAACCTTTTCTTCCAAACTCAGCCGAAAGACTTCAAAAAGTAATATTTAATGAGAAAAAAAATAATTGGAACTTAATACTTCCAATTTCAGGAGATAAGTTTGATAAACCAACTCCATTATTCGAAAAATTAGAGGAAGAAAAAGTGCTACAAGAAAATGGGATGATGTTAGATGAGTAGCAATCAATTAGTTTCGTTATCAAATAATGAATTACTAATGGTAATGCTTGAATTAAATAAAATTTCTGAAAGTCATACTTCTCAATCAAATTTAAATGAGAACATTATTGATCACGTGCTTAGTATTCCTGGTAAACAACTAAGACCTGCTCTAACAATAGTTTGTTCCAAATTATGGCAAGAAGATGTAGATGAAAAAGTTATAAAAATGTCTACTGCAGTTGAGCTTCTGCATATTGCTACGCTCGTTCATGATGATACAGTAGACTTTGCTGATACTCGAAGAGGAGAAAAAACTGCATCGAATATATGGGGACCACACATAGCAGTTTTAGTAGGTGATTTTCTTTTTGCAACAAGTGCTGAATATGTTTGTGACACTCAATCTATAAGACTAATAAAACAATTTGCATCCACTATTTCAGATCTTGCAAAGGGACAATTAAAAGAAATTGAAAATAAATTTAATATTGAATTAGATATCAATAACTACTTAGATATTATTTTTAAGAAAACAGGATCTCTTTTTGCTACATCATCAATGAGTGGAGCTTTACTAGGAGGAGCTCCAGAAGAAGATATAAATAATGTTTATCAATTCGGAAAAAACCTGGGATTAGGATTTCAAATCTATGATGATGCTTTAGATTTTGAAGGAGATGAGAAAAAAATGGGGAAACCCGTAGGAAATGACCTAAAAAACGGAGTAATGACATTACCATCTATAATTGCAAGTAAAAAGAATGAGAAAATAAAAAAAGAAGTTATAAATCTGTTTGAATTAAAGGAAGAAAACAGGAGTGAAGAAGTTGATATTTTAGTAAAAAAAATTACCAAAGATGGATATGTTGAAGAAGCTAAATTCGAAGCTTCAAAACTTATTGACAGATCTATAGAAAATATATCCTCTTTGAAAAATAATAATATTTATAAAGATTCCCTAATTAATTTAGCTATAAGTTCTAAGGATAGAGAAAAATAACTCTAGGAAGAAATTATTATGCTAAAAAAAGATAGAGCTTTTTTTATAATCACTGAACTAGATAAAATATATCCAGAAGTACCTATTCCCTTAAATCATGAAAATAAATTTGAGCTACTAATCGCAGTATTATTAAGTGCTCAGTGTACGGATGAAAGAGTTAATAAGGTAACTCCAAATCTTTTTTCGAAAGCAAATAATCCTGAAAAAATGATGAAATTACCAACGGAAAAAATTTTTTCCATAATTCGATCTTGCGGTTTAGCACCACAAAAATCAAAAAATATTTCTAAGCTTTCAAGAATAATTGTAGAAAGACATAATAAAAAAGTTCCTGAAAGTTTTTTAGAGCTAGAAAAATTACCTGGAGTTGGTCATAAAACGGCAAGTGTCGTAATGTCACAAGGATTTGGTCATCCAGCCTTTCCTGTGGATACCCATATACATCGTTTAGCGCAAAGATGGGGACTTACTAATGGTAAAAATGTCATACAGACTGAGAATGACTTAAAAAAGATTTTCCCTAAAAAAAGTTGGAATAAACTACATTTACAGATTATATTCTATGGCAGATCTCACTGTACTGCTAAAGGATGTGATGGAACAAAATGCAATATATGTCGAACTTGTTATCCAAATAGAAAAAAACCATTCAAGGCTAATAAACAATAGCACAGAGTGTTTTTACTCTTTCTCGAGAAATTATTTATATAAAATACTATGAGAATTTAAGATAAGATTAAGTTTTACAAAAAAAAAATAGTAATGTTAAACGTTGGCATCATAAATATAACTGGATATGCAGGTTCTGAAATTGCTAGGCTTGTATATTCTCATCCAGAATTAAATCTAGTTTCAGCAACTGGAAGAAGTAAGGCTGGGAAATATCTTGATGAAGTTTTTCCTCATCTTGAAAAAATAAATATAAAAATACAAGAAGAACTTAGCGATAATGTTGACTTCGTATTTTCAGCATTACCNCACGCAGCAAGCGCTGAAAAACTATCTCAATATGTTGATAGTGGTATTCCTTCAATTGATATATCAGCCGATTTTAGACTAAAGGATCTCGATACATATGAAGAGTGGTATGATATCAAGCATCCAAAGCCAGAATTAATTTCTCAAGCAACCTATGGATTACCAGAACTACATAGAAACGAAATCAAAAATAGTAAATTAGTAGCCAATCCAGGATGTTTTCCTACAGGCGGAATACTATCTATGGCTCCAGCAGTACAAAATGATTTAGTGGAAGAATTAATTATAGTAGATTCAAAAACTGGAATTTCTGGTGCAGGAAGAACAGCTAAAGAAGCTTTTGGGTTTTCAGAACTAAATGATAATTGCGCCGCTTATGGAACTAAGGGGCACAGGCATCAACCTGAAATAGCTCAAGAACTTAATTTCTTAGGTGAAAATAAAGTAAAAGTTTTATTCACACCTCATTTAGTATCTATGACAAGAGGGATTTTAGGCACTAATTATGGATCTTTGAAAAAAGATTTAGGTGAAAATGAAGTAGTTGAGCTATATAAAGAATTTTACAAAAACGAACCATTCATTAAAATAGTAAGTGCACCTCCTGCAACAAAGCATACTTGGGGTTCTAATTTTGTTTATTTGTATCCTTATGTTAGAAAGGATACTAACACTTTGGTAGTAATTAGTGCTCTAGATAATTTGGTTAAGGGTTCAGCAGGAGCCGCAATTCAAAACATGAATCTAATGCAAGGTTTTGAAGAAACTTTGGGAATAGGTGCCTTACCTGTTTACCCATAACATATGCCCCGTTGGTGTAGTGGCCTAACACGCCTGCCTTTCACGCAGGAGATCACCGGTTCAAATCCGGTACGGGGTACCAAAATATCATTTTCTGGATTTTTGATAATATTTTCTTGATTTAGAATTTCTTTTTCTGTTCCTGTTTCTTTTCTTAAATTCTTTTTGACCTACTTTTTTATTATCTGGAACTTGCTCAGGATTCTTTAATTCTTCCATTAGATTTTCTATAGATTTCCACATTCTTTTATCATTAGGAGTAATAAAGCTTACAGCTTCTCCCACTGAGCCTGCTCTAGCTGTTCTTCCAATTCTATGTATGAAATCTTCAGGAACTTGTGGTAAATCATAATTTATTACATGTTCTATATGAGGTACATCTAGGCCTCTTGAAGCAATATCTGTAGCGATTAATATTCTAAATTTATCATCTCTAAAATCTTTCAATATTCTACTTCTTTTATTTTGCCTAAGATCTCCATGAAGTGCTGAGCTTTTAACAGTATCTTTCATAAGACGTTTTTTCAATTTTTCTGTTGAATATTTTGTTCTTACAAATATAAGTATTGAACCTTTTCTAAGTGCTATTTCATCAACTAATTGATTATATTTGAGCTCAGTTTTAGTATTTAGTATTTTTTGTTTTATCTGAGTTTTTATTACGTTATTTTCTTTTACGTCTGCTCTTTTAGGATTATTTAAATATTTTGAAGATAATTTAATTATTTCTTTTGGAAGAGTCGCTGAAAATAATAATGTTTGTCTTTTGGAAGGCAAAAATCTAATGATCTTTTCTACTTGATCTTCAAAGCCCATATCAAGCATTCTGTCAGCTTCATCAAGAACAAAGAAATTAAAATACTTAAGGTTTAGAGTTCTTTTTTCTAGATGGTCATTTATTCTTCCTGGAGTTCCTACTATAATTTTAGGCCTTTTCTTAAGTTGTTTAAGCTGATTATTGATACTGGCTCCGCCAACAATTAATGCTGTTTCTATTTTACTCTTATAGCCAACAAGAGATTTCGAAACATCAGTAACTTGTTGAGCTAATTCTCTAGTTGGAGTTAATATTAATCCTGAAATATTTCCTAATGTAGAAATATGATGAATTAGAGGTATAAGATACGCTGCTGTTTTCCCTGAACCAGTCTCAGCACTGGCAAGAATATCATGACGCTTCAAGGCAATAGGAATAGTTTTAGATTGAATCTCAGTGGGATTTTTAAAACCTAAAGTTTTTAATGATTTGTTTAGATTATCAGATAAATTATATTCGTAAAAAGACTGCATAAATTGTTGGTAAAAAGTATCACCAACTTCAATTCTATACTCTTATCGATCTATTGACTGATTGATAAGAGTACAGGTTTATACATTTATGTATTCTTAATCTTAAGGATTATTTTCGATTGATAGAACTTAATCCGTTATTTATTCCTTTATTTGCCCAAGTTCCCCATGGCATTGTAAAGAATTTATAGCCTTTTTCAACGAAGAAATTAGGATCCATAGTTGGAGGGATAAAATACATACCAGGAACAACACCATGTTTCTTACAAGCTTCAGCAATAATATCTAATCCTTTTTCTTCATATACACTACCTTCAAAATCTAAAGAAACACCAAGTTCTATAGAAAGATCGGAAGGTCCAATTAATAAAACATCTACACCATCGACTGATAAAATTTCATCAATATTATCAATAGCTTGTTGAGTTTCTATCATTGGAGCAATTACAACCTCATCGTTATACATATCAAGATATTCTCGATATCTTTCTTTTGTTGTATACTCTGCAATATCTATACCCCAATCTCCTCTAATTCCTGCGTTACTTCTATCCCCTAAAGGAGCATATTTGCATGCTCTTACCATAGCTTCTGCTTCTTCTTTGGTGTTTACCATAGGAACAACTATTCCTCTTGCCCCTGCGTCTAATGCAAAACAGATTAAGTCTGGTTGATTTGCACTAACTCTAACCATTGGGGCAGCATTTTTACCTGCCATAGATGCAATAGCAGGGATAAATTCTTTTACCATATATGGTGAATGTTGTGTATCAAAAAGAATGAAGTCTAAATCGGTATCAGCCAACATACTCATATTCTCAACCCATGGAGATCCAGCTGTCCCAACAACTGTTTTTCCAGCTCTTAAGTTCTCTTTTATTTTATTCATATTTTTAACCCTTCATAATTATTTTTAAATAAATAAGTTAGTTAAGAAAGATATCATAATTTTTTAAAATTTATTTTTATACTGCTCTATCTCTTAACCACTCTTCTGTTATTTCTAATCCAAAGCCAGGAGCATCAGAAGGAATTATATATCCATCTTTTATAACAGGTGTTCCAGGTAACAAAACCATCTCTTCTAAAGGTACCCCTGGAGGAGCAACTCCTTCAGATCTTTCAGCCCATGGAACAGCTGGCATAGAAAATGCAAGATGTTGCCCATAAGGATAATTTGTACTTGCATGAGGAATAACGGATAATCCATGAGCTTCTGCTATATGACATATCTTTATTCCTGCTGTTATTCCTCCAACCCAATTAAGATCTGGCTGAAATATATCTACTATTCCCTTGCTTGCAGCAAATGCAAAAGGATAAATAGAATACCAATGTTCACCAGTAGCAAGAGTTTGCCAAGGAATTCTATTTCTTAAGTTTTGATAGCCATCAAGATTTTCAGGGTTCAAATAGTCCTCTAACCACTTAATTCTATAAGGCCTTAATGCCTCTGCAAGCCTAACTGCATATTCATTATTTAAGGACATCCATGCATCAACTGCTATCTCAATATCGTCTCCAACTTGTTCTCTTGTAGAAGCAACTAATGCTTCTGCCCTATTAATTCCCTCAAGATTACTTTCTGGTCCCTCCCTTAAGAACAATTTAACTGCCTTAAATCCTAATTCTAAAAACCAGTCAATACTATTTTTTGTTCCATAACTAAATTCCGTATTACTTGCATAACAAAATATCTTTTCTTTTTGTGGGCCTCCAATGATTTCATAAACGGGCCTTTGTAAAACCTTTCCCTTAAGATCCCAAATTGCATTATCAACTGCACTAATAGCAAAACTTGATAACCCAGATGTTCCATAGGGAATAGTTGATTGTTGCATTATGTCCCACAACATTTCAGTAGACATACAATCTTTTCCAACAAGAATTTTTGCAAGGTGATCATTGATTATTGATTCAGTTACTCCTGAATAAAGAGTAAAACCAAATCCCCAGGTTCCATCTTCACCTTTTACAATACAAGCTGTTCTTTTCCATCCTGCACTCCATTCAGATCTAGGAATACCAGGATATCTGTTCATTGGACTTACCATTCCTCTAGTATCATAGGGGTCTTTTGACTTAGGTACTCGAGGTTTAGTTTTTATATTAGGCTTTAAGTCTATGGCAAAGGCTTCAATTGATTTAATTTTCATGATTATGCCCCATTTGAGTATAGTTTACTATTGGTTATTTATATAACATTTGAAAATTATCATATCCAATATAAAAAAGGTTTGTACAGAGGAAAATATGAAAATTAAAGACTTAAGAGTTTCAAAAACCAAATTAATAGATTATTTGGGCGATGTAGAGCCAGCTTGGAGTCCAGGTAGTACTGTTAAATCAACAATTGGTGGCACCGAATTCACTGAGATTGAATTAGAAAATGGTGACATTGGAATTGGACCTGGATGTGATAAAAGTATTTTAAGTAGTGCAAAAGAATATTTAGTGGGAAAAAATCCAGTAGATGTAATTGACCACTTTAAGTACCTAATCTATCAATGTAGAAATATTCCTTATAACGGACTAGCTGGTATAGACATAGCCCTATGGGATTTAAAGGGCAAAATAGAGAATAAATCTATTTCAAATATTCTAGGAAGAAAAAAAGATTATCTTATTCCCTATTCAAGCTTTGTTATTTTATCAGAACCAGATGAAAGAGCTGAAATGGCAAAATCTATTCAACAAGAGGGATGGAAGGTTATAAAAGTTAGGCTTCATCATGATGAAGCAGATAAAGATATAGAGACAATTGAAAAAATAGTTGAGAAGACTTCAGGTGAAATTGAAATTCTAGTAGATGCTAACCAGGCACAATCGAGCTACCCTTGGCAACCAGGTGTTATTTGGGATTTTGATAGAGCAAAAAAAATGAACGAAGCTATGAGTGATTTAGGTTGCTACTGGTTAGAAGAACCTAGACCTAGATTTAACTACGAAGAATTATCAGAATTAGTTGCAATGAATAAAACAAAAATTGCTGGAGGAGAAAATAATACAGTTGTTGCTGACTTTTATCACATGGTAGAAAAAAACACATATGATGTATTACAACCAGAATCTATGGTTCTAGGCGGCATAACCCCATTAATAGAAATTGGAGAGTTATCTCTAACATCAAATAAAGAAATTGTTCCACATCATGGAGGCGGAGATATAGGAGTTGTCGCTCATATGCACTTACTATCAAGTTGGGAGAATGCTCCCTTTTGTGAAATGCTAAACGACCCTCCGCTTAGTAGCTACAAGAATAAATTTTATATTTTTAATGAAAAATTAGACGTTATAGACGGAAAGATTGAGGTCCCTGATAAGCCTGGATTAGGTGTGACAATCAAAGAAGATCTAATCCTAAGAGAATGAGTCTATCGATACTCAAACCACAGTATAGAAGATGGTATATTGCAACCACAACATTTCTATCAGTAGGTACTTCAATAGGTTTGATTCAATATGCTTTTCAAGCATTTGTTATTCCTCTAGAAGAAGAATTTGGATGGTCAAGAACAGAAATAAATTTATCTCTTTCTCTAGGAATAGCTAGTTCTTTTATTGCTCCTTTTGCAGGTAGATTTTTGGATAGATTTGGATCTATGAAAATCATGGCTTATTCTCTACTAATAATCAGCATTGGATTCTTTATAAGAGGTTCAATGAACGAATTATGGCAACTTTATTTATCTAGTATTTTGCTTTATGTCGGGATACCTGGTGCAACTCAACTTCCGCTTGGAAAACTAATGGGACTTTGGTTCCCTAAAATTCGAGGTAGAATGATTGGATTTACTATGGCTGGAAATAATTTTTCAGCGGTTATTTCTGTTCCAATAGCAACTTTCCTAATTCTTTCTTCAGGATGGCGATCTGCCTTTTATGTTCTAGGAGCTTCAACCTTTATAGTCTTAATTCTTGTAATAATATTTATAAGAGATGATAAAAATTTAGATTTTTCTGATAAATCTTCGAGTAAATATAAATCTGTAAATAATAAATCTGATTTTGAATTATCAGAAGCTATGAAAACAAATGCTTTTTGGTTTTTAGCTATTGGATTAACATTACAACAATTTGCTAGAACAACCGTAGTTATTCAATTAGTGCCACATTTTGTTTCACAAGGAATAAGTACAACATTAGCATCATCTATGATGTCTGCTTTTGGAATTTTTGCTGTTCTAAGTAAGCTTATAAGTGGTTATTTAAGTGACTATATACCTTCTAGATTTATTTTTATAATTGTTGTAATTTTCCAAATGATAGGTATTCAATTTGTTCTTTCTAATAATGAAATCTTATTGTGGATTGGATCTTCATTTATGGGTTTTGGAATAGGTGCCATGGGAGTACTAGGCCCTGCTGTTACAACAGAATTATTTGGTCTAAAGAGATACTCCTCTATATTTGGTGCTCTAAATTTTCCTATTGCAATACCTATTATTATAGGGCCAATTTTTTCAGGAATTATTTTTGATAAATATCAATCTTATAATATTGCATTCAATATAGTAGAATTACTCTTAGTTATTGCAATTTTAAGTTTTATTTTCGTGAAAATAAAAGAAAAATAAGGAAGTACTAATGGTAAAAGCTGCAGTTTTATACGAAGCAAATAAGCCTATGCTTATCAAAGATCTAAATCAAGAATCTCCTAAAAGTAATGAAGTAAAAGTTAAGATGTTGGCTGCAGGAGTTTGTGCATCTGATCACCATATTATGAAAGGGGAAACAGCTTTTCCTATGCCTATAGTAGTTGGTCACGAAGGAGCAGGAATAGTTGAAGATATAGGAGAAAATGTTCAATCTGTCACCAAAGGAGATAGATGTATTTTATCTTTTGTTGCTAGTTGTGGCTCTTGTGTGTCATGCAGAACAGGCTTAGGTAATTTATGTGACACAAATAGGCTAACTGGTACGAAACAATATGATGGAACCTTCAGACTAACTGATGAAGATAATAATGATATTCATCAAATGGCAAAATTAGGTGTCTTTGCAGAAGAAATAATTATTCCTGAAAATGCATGTTATAAAATTGATGATGATGTACCAATAGAGGTTGCATGCTTAATAGGTTGTTCTGTAACAACAGGTGTTGGTGGAGTAATAAATCAAAAAGATATTTTCCCTGGAGCTACTATTGCAGTTTTTGGAACAGGAGGAGTAGGACTTAATAGTATCTTAGGTGGAAGTTTGATGAATTCCTCGAAAATTATAGCTGTTGATATTTTGGATAGCAAACTAGAGTTTAGCTATAAATTTGGCGCTACTCATACTATAAATTCAAAAAATGAAAATGCTGTTGATAAAATTTTAGAACTAACTAATGGTCAAGGAGTAGATTTTGGATTTGATGCATTTGGAAGCCCTATTACAACTGAACAAATGATGGGATCATTAAAAAAAGGAGGAACTGGAGTTCTTATTGGATTAGCTCCTATTGGAGCGAAGGCAAATATTGATCTAGTAGACTTGGTAAGGGATCATAAAACTTTATTAGGATCATATTATGGCTCTGTATCCCCTCATGTTACCTTTGAAAGAATAATTGATTTTTACAGATCAGGAAAAATTGACATAAATTCAGTTATAGAAAGAAAATATCCCCTTGAAAAAATCAATGAAGCTTATGAAGACTTAGAATCTGGAAAAGATGGAAGAGGAATTATTGATTTTACTATCTAAGTAGTTATTAGCATTATTCCAATTGCATAAACCAAAACTATAGAAAAAAGTGTAGAGTTTATTATTATACCCTTAGCTCTTGATTTGAGGAAAACTGCAAGACCTGCTAAAGAAATAAGTAATAATCCAGTGATAGTAGCTATGATGTGAGAATTTTCAAACTGTTGCACAATATTTCCTGAATAGAATATATCTGTATAGAAAATTATAGTTACATTAAATACACAACTGCCAAATAATCCAGCAACGCCTAGATCCGCAGCCTTTAGTCTAACTGAGGCGATAAAAGATGATGCTTCAGGCATTGATGTAACTAGTGAAGAAACAATTATTCCAAGTGTACTTGAGGCAACTCCTGTTTCATGAGATATGTTATCTACACTATAAGCCAGGAAATATCCTGAGAATATAACTCCAATTGAAATCAAAATAAAGTAAGTCCAAGCTTTCATAGTAGAAATTCCAGAATCATCTTCTTCATCTTCTTCTTGCGGTTTCAAACTGTAAGTAACCCTTAATCCTATTACATAAAAGACAATAATTATAAGTGAGGATAATCCAATATTGAAAAATGAGTAAGAAAAGTTAATAAATGCAACAATAAGAACAATTATAGTCATAAAAATTGATAAAGATGCCAAGTAAATTTGACTGCTAGAAATTTGATCAATAACCGTTTTACCACCAAAAAATAGAGCTACTGCACCGAATATTAGCATATTTACCATATTTGATCCTAAAATATCTCCTAAGGCAAGTGCCGGATTTGGTGGATCAAGTAATACAGCAGAAATATTAGCAGAAAGTTCAGGTAAAGAAGTAGCCAAAGCTACAAGTATACTTCCAACGAATAATCTTCCTAATCCAGTAATAGAAGCCAATACATCGCCATATTTCGCTAAATATGATCCAAATACTACCGTAGCTAAGGCACTAAAAAGAAAAATTATTATATTCAGAGTTAAGATATCTATGATTTGCTCACCATTGACCAGTTTTAACTAAAAGGAAACCTATTATAAAAATTAATACAAAAGTTGCAATAGAAAATATTATTATGGGTCTTAGAATTTTTTGAAAGGTACTCAAATTTTCATAATTATGATTTATGTAGTCTTCCCAAGGATCAATAACCCTGTTTTTATCTTCTAAAACTTTAATATTTTTTTTCATTAGCCATCTTAAACTATAATAAAAACAATTATATCTCAATTCAAATTAATTACCTCTTAGTATAAACTTTCGATAACATAACTCAATTAAATGGAGGATAAATGTTTGATTTTATTGGAGTTGCAATAGGGATTCTTTTTGCAATATTAATAGTAAGTGGAATAATTTTCTTAATTGGTTATGCTTTTAAAAACACTGGAGTTAAGATTAGTTTCGATATCTCATTAAATGGCTATTTCTATTTTGTGAGATTAATTTCAGGAGGGGTTTTTTGCTTAGCAGGAATTTCTAGGATTCTCCAAGGAATATTTGCAACAGTTTTTGGAAATAGCTTTAGCTTTCAAATAGAATCTTATAGCTCAAACGATAGTGAAACAATGGTTCAGATGTTTAATGGAAGTGTTGAAGCTAGCTTATTTACAGGAATAACGACTGCAATAATAAGTGGAATAATTTTTCTAGTTCATGCAAGATTGCAATCTAAAAATGAATCTAATATGAAACAAGATCCATCTACAGATATAATTTTCAAGATGCTGGTATTTGCCGGTACAATATTTTTTGGCTTAATAACTATCGTTGCCCTTGTTGGATCAATTGAAGAACTATATAAATTTATTTTGTTTGATTCAATAAAAGAGGTTGAAGACTGGAGAAAAGGGGTACCTGGAGAACCGCTTTCCATAGCATTAAGTGCATTAATTGGTTGGACTATAACATTAAGAAGATTGATTAGAGTAATTTCAAAAAGTAAAAAAGATTCATAGTCTATTTTTACTGCCTATTTTTTTTGAAATCACCAAAATGGATATAAATAAAATAAAAATAATTAAGAATCCAATTGTAAATACTGATATCCAAAAGTTATTGGAAAAGCTTGAAATAAAATCCACTACCCACTCTGCAAATTCAGGATTAATAGAATCACCATGATGATTCCTAATAGATTGTTGCTCCTTAATTTCTAAAAACATTAGACGATGTTCTCAGAAATTTTATTATAGAATCTAGAAGAAAACTTCTTTTCTCTTATAGTAAACGATGCAATCGTTGCTATTATTAATGAAATTACTCCTACCCAAAGGCCTAAATCATAATCGCCGTAATAATCATAAGCCATTCCAAATAAAATAACAGATCCAGCTCCTCCTATTTGATGAGACATATTTATTAGTCCTACTAATGAGCCTAACTTTTTGTAACCATAAATTTCAGATGTTAATGCAGTAGTTAATGGAACAGTAGCTAACCAAGACATTCCTCCTATGATGGCAAAAGCCCACAATGCAATTTGTCCAGAAAGTAGCAATAAACATAAGAAAGCTAAGCCTCTAACAAAGTACACCATCGATAAAATATATCTTCTTTGAAACATATCTGAAAAATATCCAGAACAAAATACAGAAATTCCATTAACCGCGCTTAAAACTCCAAAAGAGAATGCTGCTTCTGAAGCAGATATATTTTCAGAAATTGCCCAGTTTATAAAATGAACAGAAATAGATGCTGTGGTAATGCCACAAACAAAATATCCTATAGAAAGTTGCCACATTGGTTTTGAATTATATGCTGCAGACCAATTATCCACCCATAGTGGACCATTTTCGTCTAAGTCTGAATCTAAGTTATCTGATATTAATATTTCATTATCTAACTCTCTTGGATCATTCTTAAGAACAATAATAAATAATGGAACTACAAAAATTAATCCAAATAGCCCCATTATGATCCATGCTAATTGCCAACTATAGTTTAGAGTTATAAAAGTTAATAATGGTATGAAAAATAAACTTCCTATAGATCCTCCTGCCATTACTGCACCCATAGCAACTCCTCTTTTTTTTGCAAACCATTTTGATAAAAGGATTCCTACTGGACCTCCAGTAGCTGTTGCAAATGAAATAAGAAATCCATAATAAATAGATAAAGTTATCACATTAAATGATGTTGCTACTAAAATAGAAGACAAAGATATTATTATGGCTGAAAATATAAGAATAATTTTAGGGCCATATTTATCGGACAATTGACCAATAATGGGAGCAGCCAAGCCATTAACTAACCACCCAATACTTGCCGCTAAGCTTATTGATGATACATTAGTTTCCCATTCTGACTCCCATAAATCTACAAAAATTCCAAATCCTTGTCTAGTGCCAATGCCAAGTGCCATAGATAAAAAAAGGGCAATAACTATTAACCAACCATAATAAATTTTTGGTAATTTTTTCATGACAATATAATTAACATTTTAGTAATTTATCTAAATTATTCCTAGAGTATACTTAGAATAGGCTTATGAATATTTATGAAAGCATATCTAAATTCTTTGTAGAAAATCCGACAAAAATATTTTTGTTATTCATTTTTACTACAATTGGACTAATTTTATCATACTTGTTTATACCCTATAGAGGAGATGCTTCAACATCTCCCAATGATCCAATTATAGATCTAGATAAAAAGATTTCACTTGAATTTTCAGATGAGGCACATTTTGCTTTTTTTATTTTAGAAAGTAAAAATGGAGATGATATTCTTTCCAAAGATAACTTATTAAGCATATATCTGGCAGAAAATAAACTAAGAAAGGAAGATATTAATAAAAAACTTTCTCCCGAAACTATATCTCCAAAGGAACATTTATTCTCTTACATTGATTCTGAGACTGGCACTAGTGTGAATGGATTACTAACTATTGCTGATATAGTAAATGAAATTTTGAACAATAATCCAAATTTCAATAAGCCATTGAGTGAAGCAAGTAATGAAGAAGTGAAAGAAGTTCTTTCTGTAATTTTAGGTAATGATGACTTCACTGAAGTAGGAAGAAACATAAGTGTTCACTCTAGTATCTCAAAAAGAAACATAAACGGAAAAGAAATAGACTGGTGGACTTCTCCAGCAATAACTATTGCTGTTTTAGCTGACAATGAATCTTTAGGAGGAGGATCTCAAAGAGTAGCTCTATCTGGAGATAAAGCTACTATTGATAAAGAAAAATTTAATACAAAAGTACTTGAATTACTAAAAAAAGAACTACCTCAACTAAATGTTTGGGGAGTAGCAATTGATGTCAATTTAGAAGGAGAAAGACAAGGATTTTCATCTGCTTTATTCATAACACTAACAGTAATTGCTGCTATTGCAGTAGTTGGCTTTTCTCTTAGATCTTACTGGGCAGTAGTTTTGATAGGCATAGGTCTTTCTATATTAATGATATGGCTAAAAGGATTTTCTTATTTACTAGGTCTCAAAGGGGGCTTAGTTGCTGACATGATAGTTCCAATCGCCATGATTTCACTTGGAGTTGACTTCGGAGTTCACGCTATAAGAAGATATCAAGAAGAAAAAAATAATGATATATCTTTCGATAGAAAATTTATAATAGCATTCACAGGGGTTGGGGCAGCACTAACTCTGGCGTTTATAAGTGATGCAATTGCTTTTTTATCAAATATTACAGCAGGTATAGAATCAATAGTTCATTTTGGACTTGCAGCAGGAGTAGCAACTTTTGCCGCGTATATAGTACTTGGAATTTATGCACCATTTCTACTGTCTAGAATAGAATCTTTAGACAATAAAAGTAATATTTTTAGTAACAAATTGTTTAGATTATTCTTATCTCTAGGTTCAGCAGGAACTGCAGGAGGGTCAGTGATTGTATTTTTACTTTTATCTCCAATATTAGGTGTTTTGTTAGCAGTGATAAATATATTATTATTTTTGATTACACCTATATATTTCGTAAGAGGAGAAAGGCCAAAAAATAAAAATCCACAATTAAGAATAAGTTTTTTTGAAAAATTTGAATCTTATTTTAGTTCAATTATACTTTTTTTCAGCGGAAAGCCGATAATTACAGTACTCTTCTTTTCGTTGATTACAATTTATACAACATTTTTAGCATTCAAGCTAGAAGCTTCCTTTGAAGTGGCAGATTTTTTTAACCCACAATCTGATTTTGTAAAAGGATTAGATAAATTGGATTATCATTTAGGAGATACTACAGGAGAAATAGGATTAATATACATAAAAGGTTCTCTAGATAAACCAGAGGCAATTAGTGACATTAGAAAACTGGTAAATAATTTAGATAAAAAAGATTTTTTGGCTCATGATACTAAAGGAAACCTTTTATTAATTGAACCTAATATTTTATCCCTTCTAGAATTTGGAGTAATAGACACTACCGATCAATCAAAAATAAAAGAGTATTTTAATCAATTGATTGATAATGGTTTACTGACAGATAGCCAAGAAACAATTTTTTCACCAAATAGAATTAAGTTTGCATTAATAAAATCAGAAAATGATTTTTCCACTGTATTGAGAGTTGGAATTCCTGATTCTGCAAGCCAAGGAGTAACTACCCTAGCCAGAAATGAAATAGAAAAAGAATTAGATATTTTGAAGAATAAAGATTATTTTTCTGAATTTGGAATTACAGGATCTCCATTTGTAAGAGATGTTGAACTTTCAAGTGGAACTAATGCATTGTTTAGATCTATTCCTTTAGCGGCCTTAGCTTCTTTTATAGTCTTATTTGTAACCTTTAGATCAATTAAGTACGCATTTATAACAACTTTACCAATTGGATTAGTAGTGAGTTGGTTATATGGAATTATGTATATTGGAGGGTACTCATTAAATTTTGTAACTGCAACAATAGGTGCAATTTCAATTGGTGTGGGAATAGATTTTTCAATTCATATTACTCAAAGATTTAGAGAAGAAATTAGAAATAATAGCAAAGAGGTTGCCTTGAGAAAAACATTAAATGGCACAGGAATAGCTTTACTAGGATCGGCTCTTTCAAGTATGGCTGGCTTTGCAATTATGGGGATGGCTCCAATGCCTCTTTTTGCAAGCTTTGGTCAAATAACAGCAATTATGATTCTTTTAGCCCTAATTTCCTCAGTTTTTGTGCTTCCCAGCTTATTAGTTTTAGTTTCTAGAAAAAAATAATATTGTAAAATTTATTTTATGAAAAAAAATAATTCAGAATATTCTATCGGTGAAATATCTAAGATTACCGGAGTCTCTTCTTCCGCAATTAATTATTATGTAAGATCTAAGATATTAGAATCTCCTAAAAAAATATCAAAAACAAGATCAGTTTTTAGTGAAAATCATATAGAAAAAATAAAGGAAATTAAGAGTTTAAAGAATGAAGGATTCCCTCTAAAACTTATCAAAAAAAGAATTAATTCCATATCAACCGAAATCAAAGAGAAATTCACAGTAGAAGAGATATTTAGTATCACTAACATAACAAAATTCTTCTACGAGGAATTAATATCCCAAAAATTAATATCTGAACCAGAAAACATAGAGGAGAATTTATTTCATCCAAAGTCAATAATCAAATTAATAATGTCCTATAAAATATTAGTAGAATTAGGAGTAACCTATGAAACTCTTAAGAGACATGGTGAGTATCAAAAACTAAGTGAAGCTGAAGCTTATTTTCTAATGGAGCATCTTGCAGATGCTAGAAAAAATAAATCAAAAGTTAATGAGTTCGCAATAGTAGAAGCTTTTGAAAATATAAGACAATATAATAGGATGGTTTACTTTAATGATTAGAATTTCTATTATTGGACAATCTGGGTTTGGAAAGAGTGTTACTAAAGAAATAAAAAAAATGGAAGGTGCAGAAATAGCTTCCATTTTTACTCCTGATAATAAAAAAGATGAACTCTACAAGTTTGCAATGGAAAACAATTTGAATGTCCATAATACATCACGACTAAGAGATAAAGAATCAATAGAAAATTTTAAAAAATATCAAGTAGATTTACTTGTTATGGCATACGTAACAGATATTGTACCATTGGAAATTATCAATAACCCCAAGTTGGGGACTATTCAATATCATCCTTCTTTATTACCCTTACACAGAGGCCCTTCATCAATAAATTGGGCAATCATTAATGGTGATAAGAAAACAGGAATTACTATATTTTGGCCAGATGAAGGATTAGACACAGGACCTATTCTTATCCAAAAAGAAGTAATTATAGATGATGATGATACTACTGGAAGCTTATATTTTAATAAATTATATCCAATTGGGGTAGAAACTATGATTGAGTCAATAAATTTGATTATTCTAAAGAAAGCCCCAAAAATAAATCAAAATGAATTAGATTCCACATATGAAACTTGGTGCTCACAAAAAGAAATAAAATGGGATGAAAGTGCTGAAAATATTTATAATCTAATTAGAGGTTGTGATCCTCAACCAGGTGCGTGGACGTTAATAAATTCAAAAAAAGTATTTTTATATGACTGTAAACTTCTAAAAAATAATCTGAAAATAAATAATCGTGAGTTATTTTTTTCTGAAAAAGAAGTAAGTATAGGAATTAATGATAAGAAACTAATTATTGGAAGAATGAAAACTGAAAAAGAAAAGAAAATAAGTTCTATCGAATGGATAAAAAATAATGAAATTAATCTTATGACAAAGGTTGGATGATCATATGGATAAGAATTATAGAAACCTAATAAATGACTCTATCAAATTAGATTTTGGTGATTACAAAGAAATCAGATTAGAGGAAAATATATCATCAAGAATAACCTATAACGGAAAAGAAAGAGAAAATATTTCAATAAATTCTAGATTAGGAGGTTCAGTTCGTGCAATGGCTAATGGTGGGTGGGGTTTCAGTAGCTTCAATGACATTTATCAAGCTCCCTTGAAAATGAAGGAAACTATTAATTTGGCAAAATATAATTCTAACGAAACTTTTGCAATAGAAAAAGGTAACCCTATAGAAACTACAGTCAAACCAATAATAAAAAAAGATCCTAGAAAAATCAATCTAGATGAAAAAATTAGGATTCTAGATCATTATAAAGATTTAATGTTAAGCCAAAAAGATATCGAAAATTGTGACATTATTTATTCTGATACAGATAGAAAGGTTATCTTTGCAGATAGTAAAGGTAATAATATAGAACAAAATTTTATTCACGTTATTCTGAGAATAGCTGCTTATAGTTCAGATGGTAACGAAATGCTTCAGTCTGGTTTCTCAATTGGATCACTAGGAGATTTTGAAATAGTAGAAAATTTAGATTCTGAAATATTAGAGTGTACTAAAAAAGCAAGGGAACTAATCAGTGCCCCCAAAGTAGATGGAAAGGAAACTACTGTTGTTTTAGATCAAATTCTAGCAGGAGTTTTTGTACATGAAGCTTTTGGACATTTATCTGAAGCCGATAATGTATATGAGAATGATAGATTAAAAGAAATATTAAAACTGGGAACTAAATTTGGTAATAAAGATCTAAATATTACTGATGGGGCAAAAATTCCTGAGCTTAGAGGGTCTTATGAATATGATGATGAAGGAACACCTGCCACAAAAACTGCATTAATAAGAGAAGGAATACTAACTGGTAGGCTTCACTCCAATGAAACTGCAAGCAAGATGTCAGAAAATCCTACTGGAAATGCTAGAGCTATTTCATTTGCTTTCCCTCCAATAGTTAGAATGACAAATACAATAATAGAGAATGGAAAAGATAAAAAAGAAGATATTATTGCTGATACTAAAGATGGTCTTTATGTAAAGAATTGGTATGGAGGTATGACTGAACATGAAATGTTTACATTCTCATCTGCTGAAACATATAAAATTGAAAACGGAGAAGTAAAAGAAACCTACAGGCCTGTGAAGTTATCAGGTAATTTATTCACTACTCTTAAGAATATTAATGGTATTGCAGATGACATAAAAATAAATCAAGGTGGAGGATGTGGTAAAGGAGGCCAAATGCCTTTACCTGTTTCAAATGGTTCTCCTCATATAAGAATTAATAAGTGCTTGGTTTCTAATGGATAATTTAGAAAAAATAAAGAAATATTTAAATAACAATTTTGATCAATACGAAATATACGAAGAAAGCAGTAATTTAAGAAGTATATCCTTTGAATCAAATAATCTAAAAGAAGTATCATCGAATCAATCTCAAGGTTTTGCAGCAAGGGGAATAAAGAATAATAACATAACCTTTTCATCTTCTTCTAATTATGACTCAGAAAGTTTTATTTCTAACTTCAAGGAACTATCTGAATATCCAATCCCAATAAATATAAAATTCCCCGAACAAGATGAATACAGGAATACAATTTTATACGATGATAATGTTAATTCTTATCAAAATGAATATCTAATAGAAGTATTAAGTAAAGAGATAAAAAAAATTAATAAACTTTTCCCAAACTCTCTTTGCGATGGAGGTTTTTCAATTGCAGAAGGAACAGGTAAAATAATTAATTCTTCAAAATTAGACGTTGGCAAAAAAGAAAGTTTTATAAGTTTTTATATTTCTTCACAAATTATAAATGGGAACGATATGCTAAATATCTATAAGTATAAAAACTCTGTTAAGGATATTTCTAAAGAAGAAATAGATCTAATGGTATCAAAATTGTGCGAAGAATTAGCTATTGCTCAAGTTCTTAAGAGTACTCCTAAGAAAGGTTGTCCAGTAATATTTACACCTCATGGACTATATCAAACTTTATTATCTCCACTATTAGTGTCCTTTAGCGGAACAAATCTTTCTAAAAATTTATCTTCTCTTTGTGGCAAGGAAGGTATTCAATTATTTGACGAGAAAATCACACTTACCGATAATCCTCATATTGATTTTTCACCTGCTTCAAGAAATCATGATGATGAAGGAGTAGCAACTAAAAAAAATATATTAATTAATAATGGTGTATTTATAAATGGATTATATGATCTAAAAACTGGAAATGAATCTTCAAAAGATACCACAGGCTCTGCAGGTAGATCTATTCATTCAAGCCCCACTCCAACAACATCAAATATTGTAATGAAAAAGGGTCAAAAGAAAATAAATTCAATGATTTCAGAGATTGAAGATGGAGTTCTTGTGGATAATTTGCTTGGTGCTGGGCAAGGAAATGAATTATCAGGTAACTTTAGTGCAAATATATCATTAGGTTATAAAATTGAGAAAGGTGAAATCGTAGGTAGAGTTAAGAATACAATGATTTCAGGCAATTCTTTTGAAGCACTAAAAAATGTTGAAGAAATTAGTATAGAAAAAGAAGATGTGTATGGTTCTATGTCTCTTCCATACTTACAAACACAGAATGTAGAAATTTCTTACTGATGAAAAAAATAAATTACAAAGAGCTAAATTTCGATATATTTGATAAAACTTATGATGAAATTATAAAGCTCTCAGACGATCAAATATTAGGTTTTCTAGGAGATATTCAGGATTTTGAAAATAAAAATAAAGGTTATGATTTTGAGACATTAATATTACGATTTCTCGATCATAAAAATAATAAAATAAGATTATTTGTAACTAAATATATAGAAAATAGTAGTGATTTTTCACTTGTTAGAAAATTAAGAAAAATCATAGCTGATGAAAAAGACAGTAATATAAAATTACAAGCTATTAAGGTACTTGGAAAATGGATAGAAATTCTAAGCTCAAAGAATAATAGAATAAATGAAACAAATAGGCTCATGAAATTTGGACTTGAGTTTATTTCAAACTCAATATCTAAATCTGATCAAAATAATATGCTTATGAGTATAAGTCACCTAAGTAACGAAGAAATAGATAAACTAATAATTGATAAATTTAATAGCAAAAACTTAGATGATAATATTACTGCAATTATTTCTATGGGTAATAATGGAAATATAAAATGGATACCATTGATTGAAGATCTATTAGAAAATGATAATCATGAGATTAGATCAAAATCTTGTATATCCTTAAGCCTAATAGGTAATGAAGAACATTTAGACCAAATTAAGGATCTTTTGGAAGATGAAGAATTAGATACCCAAAAAGCAGCGGTAGAAGCTATTTTTAATATCGGTGGACCTTATTCTAAGGATATACTTGAAAAATTAAGATTTTCACCAGAACCTGAAATTATCGAATTAAGTAAAAATAAAATTGCAGAATTAATTAAATTTGAAGAACTTGAATCGGATCCTAATCAAACCAATAAAGATGATTCTGAAGAAGAATATAATGATGATGATTTTGATGAATATGATGCTGCAAAAATAGAAGGATGGGGATCACTAAATGAAGATGGAACATCATTTATTGCTCCAGATGCTATTGATGAAGATATCAATGATCCTATAAAGTCTCTTTCGGATTATGAAAAGCCCATAGAGCAACCAGATATTGATGACTAATTTCTAGCAATAATTGATGCTCCTAACAATGATGCATCTTCTCCTAAACTGGTCATTTGTATTGGGGGATTAGATTGGTAAAATGGGATACAGTACTTTGATGTCTCGTAAATTATTTTTTCCCAATATAATTTACTTAATGCTTCAGCTACTGAACCTCCTAAAATGATTACCTCTGGATTAAGAGTAGCTAAAATAGAAGCCAAGCCTCTCCCTAAGTTCTCTAAAACTTGAGTCACAATTACTTTAGAGAAAACATCATTTTTTTGAGAATAATCTATTACTAACTTTGAATTTATATCTTCTATTTTATTATCATTTAAGATATCTGTTTTATGACCATCTGTTATCATCGATTGAGCTATTGAAGCAATAGCAGTTCCTGAGATGTTACCTTCCAAACATCCTAGACACCCTAAAGAACATCCTGGTCCACCAGGGTTTATAATTATATGCCCAACTTCCCCAGCAAACCAATTTTCGCCTTGAATCATATTACCATTTGAAATAATACCTGCTCCTACACCAGTTGAAACAGTAATATAAATTAGATTTTTAGTGCCTTTCTTTTTTCCAAATTTTGTCTCTGCAAGAGCAGCTAGTGTAGCGTCGTGACCAACTTTAGACGTAATACCTGTAAATTTTTTAATAGTAGGAATTAATGATTTTTTATTCCAATTACTTAGATTAGGAGGATTTAAGTACTCTCCAGTTATTTGATTAATAGGCCCAGCAGATGAAAAAGCTATTCCTTTTATTGGAATACCTTTAGCAATTTCATGGCATAGCTTAGAAAGTTTTTCACCGGCAATCTCAATTTCAGAGGAGGGATCATTTTCTATTTTCTTTTTTTCTAATAAATTACCATTAGAATCAATTAATGCTACCCTGATATTTGTGCCACCAATATCAGCCCCAATAACTAAATCAGAATTTTCATCAATCTCAATATTCATAAAAATTATTATACTATCAATTAACTTAATAACTCAGATATATCTAATTCCTGAATTTCTTCTTCACTTATTCCACATTGAGAAGCGGAATTTATTATTTTTTCAGATAAAATTCCAGTCAGAAGAAATTCTAGAACATCGCTTAATTCCAAAGTTTCAGATAAACATAAAAATCGTTCATCTCCTAATACTTGATCTTCTAATTCTTGAGGGATATCTAATGACTGTTCAGGATCAACAAAATCTAGTTCGAAATAAGCTAATAATTTTTCTGAATTTATTCCACATTCTTCTATATCCTTAATAATTTTAGGAATTTCCAATAAAAAATTATCCCCTAAACCTGAGAAATTTATTGCCAATTTATCAGATAAACATATTGAAGAATTTTTATCTAAACCAGAAGATGATAATTCTTGAGGTATATCTGTACATTCAACCAAATATGGCATTAAGGATAAAATTTGAACAGGGAAGCTTCCTGAATTTAGATAAATTGAGTCTAATGATTCCATTATTATATTATTATCTGTTTTAAGAGCAATGCATTCTAAAGAATCTAAATCTTTCGGTAAAACATTTAAGATAGGTTCATTATCTATAAAACTTTCAAAATTAAGTGAAAAGTTTTCACGAGACAAAGATTCCAAACAAAATAAAGAGGATAAAGAATAGGTAAAAATAGGTTTTCCAAATGTATTGCCTAGATAATCAAAGGCATCAGATGATATTTTTTCCTCGATACATTGTTTTTCTTCAATACTTAGTACTACATTATTTGAAAGAAGAAGCCCTTGAATTATCCTGAAATTGGTATTTTTGGATAAACATCCTGACATTTCTTCATTAGGAAGAGAATCTGAAGAAACAAAATTAACCATTTCTTCATTATTATTAAATTTAGATGACAAGCAATCTTTTTCTGATTGAGAGAGTTCATTATAAAATAAACTGAAATTTAGTAATGGATTTATAGTAAGGGGTGATGTTAAATCAAAATCTTTGAGATCACTACTTTGATCACAGCTTATAAAGATTGATACAACAAAAATTAAGAATAAAAAAAATTTCTTCATATTTATATTTTATCAATTTTATATTCTTTCAAAATAGAATATTATTTGAAAACAATGTAGATTAATACCAACTTTCAAGAAATAGAGTAAATTTATGGATAGTAAAGCTGCAATACATACCAATTTTGGGAAGAAATTAACTGTAGGTAATGTTCAAATTCCTGATCCTAGACCAGATCAAGTACTTGTGAAGTTACATTCGAGTGGGATTTGCCATAGTCAGCTTCATCAAATGCACAATCCTGATTCACCAACTCCCTCCCTTCTTGGTCATGAAGGAACAGGTACTGTCATAGCAAAAGGATCTGAAGTAGATCATCTAAAAGAAGGAGATCTTGCTATAGTTACTTGGGTCAATAGAACACCTATTAAAGGAAGACCTACTTTTCCTCATACTGGAGTAACTTATAATGAAGCTCCTCTAAATGGAGCAACTTATACTTGGGGAGAACATGTCTTAGTAAGAGGAGGATATGTAGTGAAGATACCTAAGCAATCTAATAAATATAGCTCTTCAATAGTAGGTTGTGCTGTATTAACTGGAGCTGGAGCAGTATTGCATACGGCAAAAGTTAAACCAGAAGACTCAGTGGCTATTTTTGGAGTAGGGGGAGTGGGATTGTCTGCCTTAATTATGGCAAAGATATTAGAAGCCTACCCTATTATTGCCGTCGATATTTCTGATGAAAAATTACAGTTTGCAAAAAAATTTGGTGCCACTCATTTAATAAATTCAAGTAAACAAGATCCTATAGAAGCAATACATGAGATCACTTCGGGAGGAAGCGATTATTCATTTGATACAGTAGGGTTGAGAATAACTAATGAACAAATTTTACCTAGTGTTAGAGGAGGAGGTTCGGGAGCTGAAAATATTGGAGGAATGGCAGTTTTAGTAGGAATGCCAGGAAAAGAAATGACTCTTGACCCTGGTCATTTTATGTTTCATCAGAGACAATTTAGAGGATCTTTAGGAGCAACTTATCCCGATAGAGACTTTTCAATGTACTTAAGGTTATACGAAGATGGCAAATTACCATTAGACGAATTAATTACAAAAGAATATAAATTAGATGATATAAACGAAGCTTGCGATGATCTAGAAAAAGGAAGGATTGCAGGAAGATCAATTATTAATTTTGATTCATAATAATTATTCTAAATATTTTTGATCTGCAATTTTAGAAAATTTATTTAAGTCAATTTGTCCCTCAACATAACCTGATTCTATAAAAGAATAAGCTAATGTCAATGATGAAATACCTTCAATGATACCTACCTCTGGATTTGAATCAATCTTTATAGAATTAATAAAATCTAAATATTCTAAAGCTATTAACTTTTTGTCATAATCTTCAAAAGAGATATCAAAACCTGAGTAATCAAAATTACCAAAGACTTGCTGAGTTGATAAATCTAACTCAAAGTTAGGGAAGAGATCAAATAATTTTTCACCTTCATAGTTTTTTTCATTTATCCTTAAAGAAATAAGCTTACCAGATCTTGAGTTAGATCTCTTAAGACTCATTTTTGAACCATAAATCCAGGATTCATTAAATTTTAAGTTTGGTATTGCATCAGATATTAGAACTGAGCCTAGTGCTCCTGATTCAAAAACTATAGAACAGATTACAGTGTCTACAGCATCTTGATTAATAGAAATGCTTGATTCATAGTCTTCAATCCTATGACCATAAAATTTTTTAAGATTATGATTACTCTCTTCCATTGTTATAAGCTTTCTTTGTGGAAGTAAAATTTTGGATTGCCCATTAACAAACTTTACTGGACCTAAAAAATACAATAAAAGATCTGCATTATGAATCCCTGCATCTAATACAATTCCTCCTCCCTTATTTTTTTTTGCTCTCCACCCTGTACCATGCATTACTTTTCCATGAGAAAAAGAGGATTCAAAATCATATGCATATAATACTTCTCCAAATTTCTCAGAATCTATTATAAATTTAGTAAACCTATTTATTGGATCTCTTCTAAAATTTTCAAAAACAGCAAATTTTTTTCCTGATTTATTTTGAATATCAATTAATTCATTTGCAAGTTTTATAGATAAAGCTACAGGTTTTTCACACATAACATGAAGGCCTTGCTTCATTGCCCATGAGGAAATTTCATGATGAGTATCATTTGTAGTAGCGATATCTACAGAATCTAATGAAATGTTGGAAGTAATTAATTCATTGTAATTTTTAAATATATCTAATCTCTTACCAGTGTATTCATAGTATTGATCAGATAAGAAAGAAGAAGATTTTTCATTAAAATCAACCAAAGCTACTAGATCAAGATTTTTATCATGCCTTAGATATTCAATGTAACCCAACAAATGCCTAAAGCCCATTCCTCCACATCCTATTAATGCAAATTTAGTTCTCATGATTAATTAAACTTTTAACTCCTTAGCTATAATATGTTCAGTGAAGATAATTGTTATACTTTCAAAACTTTATTATTGAGGACTATACATGAATAAAATTCTAATAACAGGGGGATCAGGGTTAATAGGAAGCCTTTTAAATAATCATCTAAAAGAAAAATATAATTTAATTAATCTCGATATAAAAAAACCTACAAATCATTCACAAGATACTATCATTGGAAATATGAATGTTTTAGAAGATGTAAAAATCGCGTCTAAATCCGCAGATACAATTATTCATCTAGGTGCCGTAATTAATGTTGATTCAGATTGGGAGCTAGTTCTAAAAAATAACATTGAATCTACAAGAAATATTTATGAAGCGGCAAAAATAAATGGTGTAAAAAAAGTTATTTTTGCAAGTTCAAATCATGCAGTAGGTTTATTTGAAAATGACAGTCCTTATAAAGAAATAGTAGAAGGAAAATATAAAGGACTAGATTCAAAAAATATAAAAAAAATAGATAAGAATGTCCCTATTAGACCAGATTCATATTATGGTGTTTCAAAAACATATGGAGAAGCTATAGGTAGATACTATTATGAAACTTTTAACATAAAATCTGTAAATTTAAGAATAGGAACTGTCCTGAATTCAGATGATCCTTCAACTTCGATTAGGCATTTTGCTACATGGTTATCACATAGAGATATTTCTCAATTGGTAGAAAAAAGTATAATTCACAATGTGGAGTTTGAAATATTTTATGGTGTTTCAAATAATAAATGGAGATTTTGGGATATAGAAGATTCACAAAAAAAGATATCATACATGCCCGTAGATAATGCGGAAGAATATAGAAAGTAGGATAAATCAATGAGCATAAAAATAGATTTAAAAGGTAAAAAAGGAATAATATTTGGTCTCGCAAATCAAAGATCAATAGCTTGGGCTATATCAGAAAAACTTTTTGAAGCGGGCGCAGAATTAGCATTTACTTATCTTGATGAAAGATTATTAAAAAATATTGACAAACTTTTAGAGCCTTATGATTCTTTGTTATTGAAATGTGATGCAAATAATGAAAATGAAGTTAAAGAAGTTATGAAAAAATTTAATGATAAATATGGAGAAATAGACTTCATAGTTCACTCTATCGCATTCGCAAACCGGGAAGATCTTGGAGGAGACTTCTCAAATCTTTCAAAGGATGGATTCTCTTTGGCTCTTGAAACAAGCTCATATTCTTTAGTAACAATTGCTAGAGAAGCTTCAGAATACTTTTCTAAAGAAGGAGCTTCTGTAATTTCTATGACTTTTGATGCTTCAACTAGAGTTTATCCTGGTTATAATGTTATGGGAACTGCAAAAGCTGCTCTAGAAAATATCAATAGGCAATTGTCAGCTCAATTTGGGCCTATAAAAATAAGATTCAATTCTATATCTGCAGGTCCATTACCGTCATTATCAGCTAGAAGTATTCCTGGATTCACTGAAATGAGAAAAGCACATGAAGAAAGATCGCCAATAAAAAGACCCATCACGCATGAAGAGGTAGCGAACACTGCCCTATTCTTAATAAGTGACTTATCTTCAGGAATAACTGGAAGTATAATTCCTGTTGATGGAGGATACGGTATTATTGCACTTTAATAACAAAAAGCCAAATATTTTTTATGGTTGGTGGATAGTCATTAGTGCTGGAATAGTACAATGGTACTCATCTGCTGTTTTTTGGAGAGGTTTTCCACCTTTTTTTGATGCAATATTAAATACTTTTGGATGGAGCAGCGCTGCTACTGGAGCAGCACTATCTATACAAAGATCTGAAAGTGGATTGATTTCACCTTTTGTTGGTACAGTTATAAATAAATTTGGTCCTAAAAGAGTTATGGCATTTGGAATATTATTAACCGGTGGAGCATTTATTTGGATGAGTAGAATGCAAGCTCTTTGGGAATTTTATTGTGCTATTACAATACTAACCCTAGGAATGTCTTTTGGAACTTTCATTATTTTTGTAGCTGTAGTAGGAAATTGGTTTAATAAAAATAGAGGAAAAGCTATCTCAATTTTAATGTCTGGTGCTGGGTTAGGAGGAATTACTGTTCCTCTAATAGTTTTAGGGATAGATGAATTTGGTTGGAGAAATTTACTTTTTGCAGTTGGAATAGGTTTTTGGATATTAGGATTCCCTACTTCATTAGTCTTAAGAAGCGACCCCGAAAACTATGGACAACATCCCGATGGAATAAAACCTGAAACAAATATTGAAAATGATGAAATACTTGATGCAAGAGAAAAAGGGATGTCTGTCTCTAATGCTCTAAAAAGTGGAAACTTTTGGAAATTGGCTCTAGCTACAGGATTAAGTCAAGCTGTTTTCACGAGTAACTTATTTCATCTTACATCGTTCAAAGAATTTGGACTTACTACTGCTATAGCTGCTACTATCATTGGATTATCATGGTGGGGAGATATTGCTGGAAGAATAACTGTTGGCTTCATAACAGATAAATTTGATAGAAAAATATTGCTTACAATATCATTTTCGCTCTTAACTTTAGGTATTTCTGGTATAGCAATAATGGGTATGTATGAAAATTCTTCATTATTACCTAGAAATATCGGAATAGTCATGTTCATATTATTTTTTGGGTTAGGCTTTGGATCTTCTGTTCCTCTCAGATTAACTTTAGCAGCAGATTATTTCGGAAGAAAAAATTATGGATCAATGATAGGAATTTTAAACACAGTAGGAGCAGTTTTTGGAACATTATCACCTCTATTAGTAGGCCTAACTAAAGATATTACTGGAGAGTATAAATATGCATATTACATATTATCAGTAGGCATGATATTAGCTATACCTTTAGTTATTTCTCTTAAAAAAAATATTAATTCTTAGAAAATAGCCTTTAAAAATAATGAATAATATTGGCTTGAGTTCTATTCTCTAAATAACTTAAATATTTTATCCAAAAATAAAACTTTGAATTCATTTGTTCATTTACATAATCACTCAGAATATAGTCTATTAGATGGAATGAGTAACCTAAAAAAAATGGTTACTAAGGTCAAGGAAAATTCTCAAAGTGCGATTGCAATTACAGATCATGGAAACATGTATGGAGCAATAGATTTTTATAAATTAGCTAAAGAAAAAGAGATTAAGCCAATTATAGGCTTAGAGGCTTATGTAGCAAAAGAAGATAGTTACAAAAAGACATCAGATGAAAAAAGTCCATACCACTTAACTTTACTTGCAGAAAACCATACTGGTTATCAAAATCTTATGAAATTAGTTACGCACTCTAATCTCAATGGATTTTATTACAAGCCTAGGATAGACAAAAATATTTTAGAAAAAAATTCCGAAGGAATCATAGTTCTTTCAGGGTGTCCTTCATCTGAGTTATCAAGAGCTATAATTAATGAAGATCATAAAAAAACAAAAAATACATATGGGTGGTTCCATGAAGTCTTCAAGGATAATTTTTATTTAGAAATTATGGAACATATTGGAGTACCTAATCAACAAAAAATTAATGAAGAACTAATTAGAATAAACAAGGCAAACAATATTCCATATGTCATCACTAATGATAATCATTATGTAAATCAGGAAGATCATAAAGCCCACGAACTTTTGATGTGTTTACAAACTAATTCTAATATTAATGATCCCAATAGATTTAAGTTTGATGACCATAATTATCACATTAAATCTACAGAAGAAATGTATCAACAATGGAGAGAGTTAGAGCAAGGATTAAGTAATACTCTACTAATAGCAGAAAAATGTAATATCGAATTAGATTTATCTAAGAGCCTATTGCCAAAATATAAATGTCCTGAGGGAAAGTCTTCTATGGAATACCTCAGAGAACTTAGTTATAAAGGCTTTACAAAAAAATTTGATTCTAATGAAAGTAAATTAATTGAAAGATTAGAATATGAATTAGATGTAATAGAAAAAACTAAGTTTCCTGATTATTTTTTAGTCTGCTGGGATATCTTTAAGTTTGTAAATTCAAAAAAAATCTTATCTGCAGTTAGAGGATCAGCTGCAGCAAGCTTAGTTTTATATTGCCTAGAAGTCACAAGAATAAATCCAATGGAGCATAATTTAGTATTTGAAAGATTTTTAAATCTTGAAAGAAGAGAAATGCCTGATATTGATATGGATTTTGAGGATGATAGAAGAAACGAGGTAATGAAATATTGCGTAGATAGATACGGTAAAGACCATATAGCTCAGATTATTACTTTTGGCACAATGGGAGCAAAAGCAGCAGTAAGAGATGTAACTAGGGTATTAGATTTACCCTTAGCAGTAGGAGATAAACTCGCAGGTATAATTCCTACTAAAGTCGGAACAAAAATCAAAGATGCTCAAGAAATTGAAGAATTCAGATCGCTTCAAAAAGATAGTGATTATAAAAAAGTAGTTGAATTTGCTACCAAATTAGAAGGAACAATTAGGCATGCATCAACACATGCTGCAGGAGTTATAATATCTCAGGACAATCTAACAAATGATGTTCCTCTTCAAAGATCAACATCAGGTGAGGATGATTCTCCTCCAACTACTCAATATGCTATGGGAGCTATAGCAGATGTTGGATTACTAAAGATGGATTTTCTTGGACTAACTAATCTAACTATTATTGGTAAAACAATAGAATTAATACAAAATTCTATTGATGAAAATTTCGATATTTATAATATTTCTAAAGAAGATAAAAATACTTTTGACCTACTATCAGAAGGTGATACTTTTGGTGTTTTTCAGCTTGAATCAGCAGGTATGAGAAAATATATAAAAGACTTAAAACCTTCTAATATTTCAGATATAGCAGCAATGATCGCCCTATATAGACCTGGGCCAATGGAACATATTGATAGATTTATAAGATCTAAATATGGCAAAGAAAAAATAAAATATCCTCATGAAGCATTAAAAGAAATCCTTACAGAAACATATGGAATTATTGTATATCAAGACCAAGTACTAAAAATTGCTCAAGCTTTTGGAGGCTACACTTTAGGAGAGGCAGATATTCTAAGAAAAGCAATGGGGAAAAAGATCAAAGAGGTTATGCAGGCTCAAAAGGATACTTTTATAAAAGGATCATTAGAAAAAGGATTTGATAATGATATAGCTAATGAAATATTTGATCTTATCGAACCATTTGCTGGTTATGCATTCAACAAAGCCCACAGCGTTTCATATGCAATGATAGCCTATTGGACTGCTTATTTTAAGGCAAATTATAAAATAGAATACTTTACTTCTTTATTGAATTCATACATAAGTAATTTTGAAAAGATTTCAGATTGTATAACTGAGATAAGAAAAACAAATATAACTATAAAGAATCCTAGTATTAACTATTCAAATTCAAAATTTTCTATTGAAGAAGATACAGATAATAGGAGTATTAGATTTGGCTTAAGTTCATTAAAAAATGTAGGTTTATCTTCTGTGGAAAAAATAATTAATGAAAGGCAACAAAATGGTATTTTTAATTCCTTAGAAGAATTTTGCAAAAGAATGGATTCAGCTTGGGTAAATAAAAAAGTTTTAGAAAGTCTTATCAAGTCTGGTAGCTTAGATCAACTAGGTGATAGAGGTAGTCTGCTTGAATCTACTGAAAGAATTTTACTTCAAATTAATAACGCAACAAAATTAAGAAATAGTAATCAAACAACAATGTTTGATTTATTTGGAGATGAAGTAGAAACTCCAACAACAGAACTCGAACTAAACAATTTCACAACTGATGACACTCAAAAGATGCATTGGGAAAAAGAAATATTAGGTATTTCATTTACAGAAAATCCAAATCATAAAGAAATGTTAAAGATCAGCAAAATAAATGAAGACATGAATGTTTCAATAGATCAAATTAACAATGCAGATAAATCAAAGGCTCAAACAATTATTGGAGAAGTAAGATCTTATGAAAAAAGAGTATCAAGAAAAGGTTCTGAGTTCATGATAGTTAAGCTTGAACTAATTGATGGAATAATTGATCTTATGATTTGGCAAAATAAACTAGAAGAGGTTGATAAATGGGTTCATAGTCCTATAGCTAAAGTTTCTGGAAAAATTAATAATAGAAATGGAGATATTTCTATTTGGTATGACAATGGTGAAATGTTTTCTTTTGATGATGAAATAATACCAAAAAAAATCTTTAAGGAAAATCTAAGTAAATCTGAACCTATTATAACTATTGAAGATAAAAAGAAGGAGGAAAAAATTATTATTGAAGAGTTTGCAAAAGAAGAAGTTAATTATGTAAAAGAAGTTATTATTACACTAGATGATGAGAAGCACTCAAAAAATAAACATCTTATGGATGATATAACAAGAATTTTACTTGATAATGAAGGTCAAATACCTGTATCAATTATTGTGAAAAATAATAATGAAAAAGTAAAGCTTAACTTACCTTTCGCTAATGTTGATGCCAGTAAATCTCTAGAACAAAAATTGGATAATATAATTGGATTGGAAAATGTATTCTATAAACAGTAGATTTATTCACTTCTTAGTGCTTCGATAGGGTCTAACTCTGAGGCTCTATATGCAGGATAAGCGCCACTAATTAATCCTACAAGAAGAGATACTAGAAAGGCGATAATTACACTTATGGGGGTTATAACAGCAGGTAAATTAGTTTCATCTCCTAACTCATCCTGAAAAGATATTCCGCCTAAATTTAAGGAGATTATAATTCCTATTAAGATCCCTAATATTCCTCCTATCAAACAAATAGTCAATGCTTCAGTTATAAATTGAAGCCTAATATCAAACTTGGTAGCACCAATAGATCTTAAAGTTCCAATTTCTCGAGTTCTTTCAGTCACACTTACTAACATAATATTTCCTACTCCAATTGCTCCAACTAACAATGAAATACCTGCTATTGATCCTAAGAATAAAGTAAGAGCTTGAGTAACTTGATTGGCTGCTTCTAGAAGTTGGTCCATGCTAGTTATTTCAAAATCAGGTTCATCAACTTCATGGATATTTTGCAATTCCCTAGTAATTGAGTCTGAAACAACAGTTTTATCTGCATCTTCGGTAGATCTAACAATTATAGAAAATACATTCACATCTCCAGTAGGATTTCTTAGAAAACCAATTCTATTTTGCATGGTAGAAACAGGAATATATACAGAAAAATCTTCATCGCCATCACCACCCTTTGCTTTCATAACTCCTGTTACCAAGAATCTAAAATCAAATCTGTTAAATAGACTTAATCTAACAATTTTCCCAACGGGATCGGTATCAGGAAAAAGAGATTCATTAATTTCTGAACCTAATACCATCCTAAGAGCTTTAGTATCAACATCTTTTTGAGTTATAAATTCGCCGAGGCTAGTTTGAGTAGAAATAACATCTATATATTCTGGAGTAGTTCCAAATACATTAGCCTCTACATTATAATCTCCGGCAATTAGTTGTGCAGGAAAATCTATTTGAGGTGCAAGGCTTCTTATCCCATTAATATTTCTAGATGAGAGTTTTTCAGCATCACTTAGAGTTAATGTTATTCCAGAGTTTCTTCCTCCAGAAACTCCGGTAGAGGAATCTTCTGATCTAGCTGTTATGAATAACAAATTAGTACCCAAAGCAGTAATCTCATCTTCAACTTGCTTTCTTATTCCTTGCCCTAAGGATACTAAAACTATTACAGATGTCACTCCAACAATTACACCTAATGCTGTAAGTCCACTTCTTAAAGGTGTAGAAATTATCGACCTAAAAGCAAATTTAACTGCATCAAAAATATTCACTGAACCATACCATCTTTCATTTCTATGATACGAGAAGTTTTTTTTGCAACTGCATTATCATGGGTTATTATGATTACTGTTATTCCACTTTCTGAAAGTTCTTTGAAAATTTCTATAATCTCATCTCCTGTTTTTGTATCTAATGCACCCGTCGGTTCATCTGCAAGTATTATTTTTGGTTCCCCAACTAAAGCCCTAGCTATAGAAACTCTCTGCTGCTCTCCACCTGATAGTTCAACAGGAGAATGATTTATTCTCTCTAAAAGCCCCATTCTATTTAGAGCTAAAACAGATTTTTTCCTTCTATTTTTTTCTTTTCTGTAAATTAATGGCATTTCTACCTGATTTACAGCTGCAAGTCTAGGTATCAAATTATAGGATTGAAAAACAAATCCAAATATACTTCCTCTTATATGTGATCTAGTATTATCATTTAATTTTGAAACATCATTATTTGCTAAAATATATTTCCCATTTGTTGGCCTATCAAGCAATCCTATTATGTTCATCATTGTACTTTTACCAGAACCTGATGGTCCTTTTATAGATATAAATTCCCCTTGATTAACACTAATATTTACATCTGTTAATGCTCTGACTTGATTATAACCTGTATCAAAAACCTTACTTACATTTTCTAAGCGAATCATCTTCCTATTCCATCTCCTCTTGGCCCAGGAGGACCCATAGGGGCAGGTCTATTATTAGTAACATCTTCAATAGACCTTGATGTTGATTCATTTGATCCATTAGTTGATTCTCTTCTGATGTATATTTTATTACCTTCATTCAAACCTTTAGTTATTTCAGTCATATTTCCATCTGTTAATCCAGTCTCTATTTGTGTATAGATAATATCATCTTGATTAAATGATGAAATTACTTTCTTGATATTCCTATCAACAATTATTGCTTCAGATGGTATAGTGATCACATTCTCAACAGACTCTTGCAACAGAGTAACCGTTCCATTCATACCCTCCGCAGGTAATTCACCAGATAAAAAATCTAATAAAGGACTATTTACATCTAAGTTATTTAAGTCAATTTCATTATTTGAGTTTTGGCTTTGACCAATACTTCCAGGAAATCCACCTCCGGGAATATTAGTTAGAGAACTTGGATCTATAGTTCCTATCAATGATTGTATTAGGGGTCTAAATTTATCAATCACTGTAATAACCTCAAAACCTCTAATAAACCTAGCCCTAACTGGGTAAGTAACTACACCTTGCTGAACATTGGGGACATCAGATATCGAAACTACTTGTATTATAAGAGGAGATTCGGGTTTTGAATCAAGAGCCACAATACCATACATTCCTTCTTCCATCTCAACAAATTCTGCTTCTGAAGCAATAATCGTCATTTCTGTTGTTTTTGCATCAGTAAGAGTCATAATATTTTGACCAGAAGCTATAAATTCTCCTTCTTTAAAATTCACTGATGATATTTGACCATCAAAGGATGCATATAATTTTGTTTTTGATAAATTTTCTTCTGCCTGATCAACTAAAAGCTCTTGGATATATAAATTGGATTCTGCTTGGGCTAGATTTTCTTCAGCAAGAGCTATGTCTTCTATCTTAGCGCCACCCAAAATTTCCTCTAAAGTATTTATAGTCTTTTGAAGATTTGTTTCAGCTTGCTCCTCAAGATATTTTAGCCTGTTAATATCATTTAGAGTAGGGTTCCTTAAGCTATCTAGAGTATTTTGAGCTTCTTTCAAGCTTGCATTTGCACTATCTAATTGGACATTTAGAACTTCAATTTGTTTAATAGATGATCGATAATTTGAATTAGTATTTATTAAAGACTTAGATAAATTCATTTTAGTTGTATTTGCATCACAACACTTAAAAACTTCTTTCAAAATATTATCTGTAATTTGCTTTGAAAGAGGGAGATTTTGTTCACCAGAGCAGGCATCATTTATATTTGGAAGTCCTAAACCATCCCATACTTCATCACAGTAATTATTTACAGATTCTATAAGTAAAATTTTATTTGAAGATAAAGTATTTTCTGCATTAGAAATTAGTAATTTAGTATTTTCCGTATTATATTTAGCTTGTTCAATAAGTTTTGATACTGAATCAAATTCAGAATCCAATGGGTTCAAAAGATTATCATAATTTTCTTGGGCGGTTATAAAATTTGCTTGAGCTTGACTGACTAATTCTTGAGCAGATTTTAATTGTTCATCGGAAGGATAATTTAATAAATCATCAAGATTTTTTTGTGCCTGACTTACAGCATATTCAGCGGACTTGATTTGTAATTTTTGTCTTTCTAGATTATTAAGTAAATCTTTAGAATCTAGCTCAGCAAGAATATTACCTTTTGAAACATTTTCTCCCTCATTCACTACTATCGAAGTTATTGTTCCGTTTGTATTAAATGATAGATTAATTTTGTTTTCAATATTAGTACTTCCAGAAGCAATCAACAAATCGGCTATTGTTCCTTTTTTTACCATATATTCTTCATAAGAAATGGTAACAGAATTTTCTGTAGAATCATTAATCAGATACCATGATATGAGAGCAAGTGAAATAATTATAAAAAGTACTAAATAAATAATTGTCTTTTTACCAAATTTTCTTTGATTTTGGTTAATCAACTGATCAATATCGTTAGAATTTTGCAATATCAACTCCTAAAATCACATATATACTAATTTTATCGTAATTTTGTTAAGATTAGGTAATGGAAATTTGATAGTAAAATATTATAAACATAATAAAAAATAGAATGTATAAAATAAATAATTTTAATTTAAGAATCCCTGTAGTTGCGGCACCTATGTTTACAATTTCAAACCCTAATTTAGTTATCAATCAATGTATTTCAGGGGTTGTAGGTTCATTCCCAGCATTAAATGCTAGAAAACCTGAAACTTTAAATGGGTGGATAAATCAAATAAAAGATGGAATAAATGAGTTCGAAATAAAGAATCCTGAGAAAAAAGCTGCTCCTTTTGCTGTAAATCAAATTTGTCATAAATCAAATAAAAGATTAATTTCTGATATGGAAACATGTGTTGATCATAAAGTCCCAATAATTATAACTAGCTTAAGACCACCTGATGAAATTATTGAAGCTGCTCATAGTTATGGAGGAATTGTATTTCATGATGTTATAAGTATTCGTCATGCAAAAAAAGCTGCTGGTTTAGGAGTAGATGGTTTAATTTTAGTTTGCTCAGGAGCTGGTGGTCATGGTGGGAATTTATCACCTTTTGCTTTACTAAGAGAAGTAAAAGAGTGGTTTGATGGAATAATATTATTGTCTGGTTCTATAGGTGACGGATATTCGATTGCATCAGCACTAGCTTTGGGGGCAGATTTAGCATATGTTGGATCTAGATTTATTCCAACTTACGAATCTAATGCCAATGAAATTTATAAAAAAATGATTCTTGATAGTACTGCTGAAGATATACTCTATACTTCATATTTTTCAGGCATACCAGGAAACTACTTAAAAGGATCAATAAGTAATGCAGGATTAGATCCTAATAATCTTCCCGATGGAGACAAAAGTCAAATGAATTTCGAATCAACAAAGAAACCAAAAACCTGGAAGGATATCTGGGGTTCAGGGCAGGGTATAGGCAGAATAGATGATATTACCTCGGTAGAAGAAGTAGTTTCAAAGTTAGAATATGAAATGTTAGAGGCAATTGAAAAACTAAATCTTAAAGTAGGGAAAAATAATGCATAAATTTAAGGAATTATATAAATTATGGTGGTTTAGATGGACATTATGGTTTGTGATAGGAGCATTAATTGCAGTAATTATTAGAAATTTCTAGTAAATTAAGTTACCTATTGTAGAACTGTAATTATGATCTGGATAAAAATCCTTAATAAATTCAGACTTTTCTAAAACTTCTTCTGTAATTCTTTTTAAGACTCCTGTTCCGTGTCCATGGACTATTCTAACTTGTGAATAATTTAGATTTATACAGCTATAAATATGTTCTTCAATAGCAACAATAGCTTCCGAAGCACGCATACCATGAAGGTCTATAGATATTTTTTCATCTTTCATAAAAATTAATATAGATTTTGAATAATTTATGAGTATTATGATATTTGAAATTTATGAAAAAAGATAAGTATAAAGAAATAATAAAAAATTTAATTTCAGTTGGTATTGAATTTAAGATGCATAATAATAGATATCCTGTTATTTATTCTAAAACAAAGATTGACCCTGAAATTCTAGAAATTGCAATAGATCATAGAGAAGGTATTGCTAGAATACTCAATGAAGAAAAAGAGGAATTATTAAAATCATATAATGACTCTGAAGGTGCTAATAAATTTTTCTATAAAACAATTTTAGAGGAAAAGTTTAATCAAAAAATGGATAAATTCTAGTTCAAAATTAAAGTTGAAAAAATTTTTCCTTCAATTATTATTTTTTCTTTTTTTTCAATAAATCCTAATTGATAGAATATTTCTTTTTTTTCTAAATCTTTTTCTAGAATATTTACATAAATTGAATTCAAGTTTAGATTATTAACGCTATCTATATTTGACTTAATCAACTTTATAAACTCGTTTTTATAATTTTTTTTGTAATTGCCATCGATTCTTATGTTATTTTCATCTATATTCTTAATAGTAGAAATAGCAAAAATTTTATTTCTGATGTCAGATATCACAAACCAATCTCCAAAATTATTTCTTATGCTTTCAAACTTATTATAGGCACTTAGGCACATTGATGAAAAATTATTCCCAATAATACCAGCATTTAAGTCTACCTTGAATTCATTAATCTCTGATAAAAAATATACAATAATCGGAATCCTATGTTCAGAAGAACCTTTTGATAGGGTTAATGACTGATTATTATTATAAAAATCATAAATGAATTCATCAAAATCTATATTTTGTCTGGAATTAAACATAACTTTTGAATTACGTATCTGTATCCATCCTAAATTTTCATAAATTTTTTGAGCTACAGGATTAACTGTACCTAAAAAAATTCCTTCTGATTCTTTATTTGAAAAAAAATCTTCTTTTGCATCATTACAAAGCTCTTTTGCATAACCATTACCTCTAGATTTTTTTTCTGTACAAACTTCTCCTAATCCCGCCAAAGTTCTAAGTTTCTTGTCATATAAAGTTATGCAAGAACTCTTAATTTGGTCATCTAATTCATAAGTAAAAAGTTTAATATTTGTTATTTCTTTTTCAGATCCTAACAAATGATTTTTTTTGATATCTATATCTTTTTCTTTCTCATAACCATTATTTAACCATAATTTATATAGTTGAAATATCTTTTTCTCATTAATTGGAATAGTGTAGATTTTCTTCATTTGATAATATTAGTACTAATAAATAATAATACATTTTTACCTTTATGATCAATGATAATAATCTAATTTGGATGGATCTAGAATTTACTGGATTATCTGATGATCAAGTGATTATCGAAACAGCATGCATAATTACTGATAAAAATTTAGAAATACTTGAAGAAGGACCAAACTTAGTTATCAACAGATCTGAGAAAGAACTAGAGATCATAGAAGATTGGCCTCTTAAGATTCATACAAAATCAGGTTTATTAGAAGCTGTTAAGGTATCTGAAATAACAATTGAAGATGCAGACAAAAAAAATGTAGATTTTATATCAAAATGGGTAAATAAAAATAAGGGTATACTTTGTGGAAATTCAATTCATATAGATAGAAGGTTTATTCATAAAGAAATGCCTCTTTTAGATTCATACTTAAATTATAGAATGGTAGATGTATCTTCTCTTAAGGAGGTCATAAAGCGTTGGTATAAACCTTCAAAAATTGAGCCAAGGAAAAAAAATACTCATTTAGCCTTAGATGATATAAGAGAAAGTATTGAAGAGCTTAAATGGTATAAAAATAGATATTTTATAGAATGAAAATTTTAGATCAAAAACAATATCAAAATAGAAGAAATATACTTTTCCAAAATATGGAGGAAAATTCAGTTTTGTTAGTGGGAGGAGAAACTGAGAAAGTTAGAAATAATGATGTTAATTTTGATTTTAGACAAGATTCTATATTTTGGTATTTAACTGGAATAGAAGAAGCAGATGCATTAATGATGATGCTAAAAAAAGATTCAGAAAAATATATACTTTTTCTTCAAGAAAAAAAGATTGAAGAGGAAGTTTGGACAGGTTATAAAATTGGTAATGAAAAAGCTAAATCATTTTACTTAGCTAATGATTCATATAAAAATGATGAAACAGAAAGATTTATTGAAATTTTACTTTCATGTGAAAAGATTTATTATAATCTAGGATCATCTGAGAAGATTGATAAATTAATAATTGAAGGCTTAGAACAATTTAAGAAAATCAAATCAAGGATTGGGATACCAAATCCAATGATAATAGATCCTTCAGTATTGATTGATCGCATGAGATTGAAAAAATCTAATGAAGAAATAAATATTCTTCAAAAAGCAATTGATATTACTTCAAATGGGTTTAGGGAAGCTATTAAAAAAACATCTATAGGTCTCTTTGAGTATGAAGTACAAGAAATATTAGAAAAAGAATTTAGAATGTCAGGTGCAAAAAGGAATGGTTATCCTTCCATTGTTGCTTCTGGTAGAAATGCATGCATTTTACATTACGTTAGTAATAACAAGCAGCTAGAAGATAAAGACCTAATACTAATTGATGCAGGATCTGAGTGGGATTATTATTCTGCTGATATTACTAGAACTTGGCCAGTAAATGGGACATTTACTTCTGAACAAAAAGATATATATGAAATAGTTCTTCAGGCAAATATAGATGCTATTAATGAATGTAAATTAGGGAATTCAATAAATGATCCTCATATAAAAGCATTGAAAACTCTGATTCAAGGTTTGAAGCATTTGGGTATACTAAAAGAATCTTTAGATGAAATAATAGAAAAAAGATTATATTTCCCTTTTTATATGCACTCAACATCTCATTGGCTGGGACTTGATGTACATGATGCAGGAAGCTATAGAGATGCTGAAGAAAATTATACAAAATTTGAAGAAGGAATGATTTTGACAATAGAGCCTGGATTGTATTTTGGAGATATGGCTCAAAAAATAACAAAAAAATATTCAAATATAGGAATAAGAATTGAAGATAATATACTAATAGATGCTAGTGGCCCAAAAAATTTATCAGCTAATATTCCTAAGGATATTAATGATATGGAAAGATAGCATATATAGATTATCTGTCCTGAACTGAACCATCAAATCCTATTGGTGTATCAAGAACCTTAGGATTCTCTCCTAAACTTAAACTTTTTTCATTTAAGGTAATTCCTAGTCCTGGGCTATCAGGGACTATAAGATATCCATTTTCTAGCTTAATTGGATTAATAATAAGGTCGCTTTTAGGAGGCTTATCTTCGCCAGTAAATTCTTGTAAGGCAAAATTAGGTATTGAAGCATCTAATTGTACACAGGCGGCTGTAGAAACAGGAGAAAGAGGATTATGAGGAATTACTTTTACGTGATGAGATTCTGCCATTGCTGAAATTTTTTTACATCCAGTAATACCACCTGCCAAACATAAATCAGGTCTAATATAACTAGTAGCCTTAGCTTCAAGTAGTTGTTGAAATTCGAAAATACTAGTAAATCTTTCTCCAGTAGCTATTGGAATATTACAATTATTTTGAATATCTGCCATTAGATTTGGTGAATCTGGTAACATAGGATCTTCATAAAAAAATGGGGTAAACTGTTCTAATAATTTACCTAGACTCACACCTTCTGCAGGACTCATTTGTCTATGAATTTCTACACAAATATCTACAGAATCCCCAACAGCCTCTTTTATTGCCCCTACATTATTTACAGATTCATTTGCCCATTCGCTAAATGATTTATGTAAATAAAATTTTTCATTATATGGAGAAAATCTTATTGCTGTAAAACCTCTTTCAACTGCTTTTTTAGCATCCTCTACTAATGCATCAGTAGTACCTTTTTTAGATTTTAATTCAGAGTTATACATTCCAACATGCATATAACATCTAACTTTTTCTCTAGTTTTACCTGAAAGCAATTCATAAATTGGCACATCGTGCCTTTTAGCTTTTATGTCCCATAAAGCTATATCAATCGCTGATAAGGCTCCTTGTACAATAGATCCCATAAAATGACTTGACCGATATAACCATTGATAATGATGCTCAATAAGTGAAGGGTCTTTTCCTATAAGGTAAGGTTCCATAGTTTCGATCATTGATTTAGTTGGTCTTTGCCATCCATGAACTCCAGCTTCACCAATTCCAACCGTACCATCCTCACAATAAATTTTGAGTAGTAGCCACCTGTCCCAAAGTATAGTTTCTAATTTTTCTATCTTAGTTTTTTTCATTAATCCTCATTTTAATCTTGCGTATGATAAGTATATTCCTATTCCAAGACCAAGCATAGACACAGGTTGATAAAAAAACTGATACCACCAATTAATGTATGAACTAAAAAGTGATGAAAAGATAAAATAAATAACTAACCATAATAATAAAGTGCTTAAGGCAGCAATCATAGGAAATATTTTATTTATTTTTTTATTAGATAATTTTTTCACTAACTCGCCATTAACAACCCCAAAAAAAACAAGAAAAATCAAGGTTATAATTCTTATAAACATAAGTGCAGTAGATTGAATATTCCCAAGTAAATCGATATTAAGTAAAGTTATCAAAATCATAGAATACAAAAAACCAATTATTAGAGAAAATAAAAAGGAAAGAGAAAATACTCTTAGAAAATCTATAAAAGAAACATTTAAAATATCTGGCCTCCCTATAGATCCACAGTCTTTACATTTAATACCAACATAGGAATCAGTAGTACATCTATTGCATATAGGCTTATTACATCTTGAGCAATTCAAAAGTGTCTCAATATTTTTATGATTATAACATTGCATTTAGAAATTATCTCTATCGAAAAATATTCTATAAATTATAGTCTTATAGTTAATCCTACTATAATTTCTTTTTCCTAAGATTCTGGTAAAAATTATTAATAATAAGATTGAAAATAAGAGAAACTTAATATTTTTATATTCACTATCAAAGAAAAAATTTCCTAAATGATAATCATATAAATAAGTGATAGTAGTTATTATTAGACTAAGCAACCAAGGCCATGAACTATCCTTAAACTTTATAATTGCCCATAATATTAAAAATATTATAACAACAGTAAAAAATAATTCTATTTTAGCTCCTAATAATATTCCTAGGGATATTGCCAAGCCCCTGCCTCCTTTGAATTTCAAAAATATTGAGAAATTATGCCCAACAACTAAAGCAATAAGATAATTAGTTAAATCTGATAAATACGAAGATAATATATATGAAGGTAAAGCACCTTTTATAACTACATCAAAAAAGAGAATCATTAATATTTTATAAAAGCTTAGGTATCTGTAAATATTAGAAAGACCAGAATGGCTACTTCCTTCTAATAGTATATTTTTATTAAGAAAAAAAATTCCATAAAAATGTGATGTAGGAAATGATCCAATTAAGTATAAAATAATTATTAATAAAAGATCTGTAAGCATTTTATTCTATTGATCTTATCAAATTTTTAAACTCTATCTCATTTATTCCATTTTTAGGTTCTATATCTATGCCTTTATGGAATCCATGAAAGTCACTACCTCCAGACTTTATAAGATTTAACTTATTGCAAATTTCCATTAATTCTTTTTGTCTTGATAATCCATATCTAGGGGAGGATACCTCTATTCCATCTAGTCCTATTTCTTTCATTTCTCTCAAATCATTAAAAAAGTTTTTATCAGTTAAATTAGGATGAGCATAAACTGAAATACCCCCCGCATCTTTAATTACCTTAATAGCATTCTTAATACTTAAACTAGGTTCTCTAACATCACCAAGTATATTATTTGATATATATCTATCAAAAGCATCATTTATACTTAACGCGTATCCTTTATTTATCAATTCATGAGCTATATGAGGGCGACCTATTGACCCTTTTGCCAAACTTAAGACTTCTTCATAAGATATATTTACTGCCTTTTTATTGAGGTGATTAATTATATTTTTCACTGTTTTTTTTCTTCTTATTTGAAGATCATTAACAAGATTTAGAATTTTATAATTTTCAAAATCTATAAAAAGACCAATAATATGAATTTCTTTATTCTGAGTAAATGCTGAGAATTCTACTCCAGGAATAATTTCTAGTTTATATTTTTTTTTTTTGCTATTTCTCTAGCTTCCAAGTTCCCTAAAAAAATATCATGATCAGTAATGGATATTTTAGTTAATTTGGCTTTCAAAGATTTTTTTATTATAGACTCAGGAGAATATATTCCATCAGAATAATCCGTATGAATATGTAAATCTGCAAACATCAAATACTTATTTCTTTATCTAATCTTGATATAGATACTGCTTTTTTAGATAGATTATCAGTTTCTATTAGCACAGAATTAAATATCATTTCACCCTTTTCTATAGGGGTCATTCTATTTCTTTTACCATTAAAAAATCTTGATATAGAAGCATCTTTATCCATACCTAATATACTATTTTTTGCACCTACCATACCTAAGTCTGAAACAAATGCTGTTCCTGATGGTAAAATTTTATTATCACTAGTTGCTACATGAGTATGAGTGCCTACTAACGCAGAAATTTTACCGTCTAAATACCATGCCATAGCGGCTTTCTCTGAAGTAGCTTCAGCATGAAAATCTAAAAAAATAGGAACATTTGGTAAATCATCTAATAAAGACCCAATTAAGTTAAAAGGAGAATCAACTTTTCCCATCCAAACTGACCCTAATAAATTTATAACTGCCAAGTTATTATTGAAATATATCCCTGTCCCTGGTTTATCCAAAGGATAATTATGAGGTCTTAAGACTTTAGAGTTTATTTTGTCTAGTTCATCGTAAATATCTGGTTTATCCCAAATATGATTACCCGAAGTAATAACATTAACTCCTGAATCAAAAAATTCATTTGATATTTTTTTTGTTAGACCGAACCCACCTGCAGAATTCTCACCTTGTGCTATAACAAAATCTATTTTTTCTTTTTTTATAATTTCAGGTAAAACAATCTTAAGAGTTTTTCTACCACCTTTCCCAACGATATCGCCAATCATTAAGGTTTTCAAATTTTCTCCTAACTATAATCTCCAGTAGTTTCTATAGCCCTAGTTTCTCTTATTACAATTATTTTTATTTGACCAGGGAAATTTAATTTTTCTTTTACTTCATTAGAAATATCTCTAGCTAAGGTGGATGCTCTTGAATCATCAATAGATTCAGGGTTAACCATAACTCTTATTTCTCTCCCAGCTTGAATAGCAAAACATTTTTCTACCCCATCAAAGCTTAGAGCAATTTCTTCTAGGGCAGTTAGCCTTTCAATGTATCTTTCCAAAGAGTCATTTCTAGCACCTGGTCTAGCAGCACTAATTGCATCAGCCGCTGCAACTACATAACTTTCGGCAGAAGACATTTCTCTATCGTGGTGTTCTCTAATTGCTGTCACAATTTTCGGAGAAAGATTATTTCTTTCTGCTATATCAGCCCCAATTTCAGCATGAGGACCCTCAATTTCATGAGTTAATGCTTTACCAAGATCATGCAGAAAACCTGCAGTCTTACATATTTCAACATCTAGACCTATTTGAGCAGCAAGTATTCCAGCAAATCTACCAACTTCAATAGAGTGTTGAAGAACATTTTCTCCGTATGAATACCTATACTTTAACCTTCCCATAAGCTCTACAATTTCATTATTCAAGCCTTTTACATTAGTTTCAAAAATTGCTTTTTGGCCTGCGTTTCTTACTTCTATATTAACCTCATTTTTGGATTTTTCTACTAATTCTTCAATTCTTGCAGGATGTATTCTTCCATCTTTGATTAAGGAATTAATTGCTAAAACTGCTGTCTGTTTTCTAATAGGATCAAAACATGAAACAGATATGGACTTAGGCTCTTCATCTACTATCAAATCTACACCTGTAAAATTCTCTAGAGCTCTAATATTCCTCCCTTCTCTTCCTATAATTCTTCCTTTCATTTCTTCATTTGGGAGTTCAATTGAAGAAACAGAGGATTCAGCAACTACTTCAGATGCAAATCTTTGCATGGAAGCAGCTAAAATTTCTTTAGCTTTTTCATCTGCTGTTGAAAGCATTTCATTTTCAGCATCTTTGTAAAGTTTTGCTAATTCAAATTCTATGTTCTTATTGGTTTTATCAATTAGTACTTCTCTTGCTTGATCAGCAGAGTAATTAGAAATTTTTTCTAGTTCGATTTGTTGTTCAGATTCGATTTTCTGAATCTTTTCTCGTTCTAAATCAAGAGATTTATCTTTTTTTTCAACATTATCTGTTTTTCTTCTAAGTTCAGCATTTTGTTTTTTTAAATTTTCTTCTCTAGCTTCTAATTGTGTTTCTAATTTTTGCAGATCTCTTCTATTGTTATTAATATCTCCTTGAGCAGAGCTCTTTATTTGTAAAGCATTTTCTTTTGCTTCAACTAATATCTCTCTACTTCGAGACTCAGCCCTTCTTAATTGTCCCTCAACAACATCTTTGGTTCTTCTTAATTCACCACTTACGGTGAAAAATCTAACAAAGTAACCTAAAATCCCAAAAATTAAACCTGATACTAAAATACTAATGATAACCGTTAGGATCATATTCATAATGACCTCCAGTTATTCTAATTTTTATTTCTTTATAGTTTTTAAAATTCTTTTATTATTATAACTTAATTATGCAAAATCATAATAAATAGATACAATTTGTTCAAAACGCCACAAAAAATAAAAATAGAAAGTTAAAATAAATGAAAAATCATGCTGGAATACTAGATGGATTAAAAATTTTAGACTGTAGTCAAATTTTAGCTGGACCTTTTTGCTCAATGATCCTGGGTGATATGGGAGCTAAAGTAATCAAAATAGAAAAACCTAATGGTGGTGACGATATAAGAACTTGGGGTCCTTTCATAAATGGAGAATCAGTAGGATTTATGAATTTGAACAGGAATAAAGAATCCATAGTAATAGATTTTAAGAATCCAGAAGGTATAAAAATAATGAAAAGACTAGTTGAAAATTCTGATGTTGTTTTAGAAAACTATAGAACTGGCACGATGGAGAAATTAGGCCTTGGTTATGAAGAGCTAAAAACAATAAATAAAAAAATTATTTATTGTTCAATATCTGGATTCGGTAGAACAGGTCCATATTCAAAAAAAGCAGGATTTGATTTAGTAGCACAGGGTATGAGCGGGCTAATGGGCATAACAGGACATCCAAATAATCCACCTGCAAAAGTAGGTGTACCCATTGCAGACCTAAATACAGGAATGTTTGCTTTGTCTGCAATTCAAGCAGCATATATAAATTTATTAAAAAATGGGGAGGGGCAATATATAGAAGTATCTCTACTAGAATCAGCATTAGCATATACAGTTTGGGAATCTACAGGTTTCTTTTATGATGGTGAAATACCTGAACCATTAGGATCCTCTCATAGAGTTTCTGCACCTTATCAAGCTCTAAAAACAAAAGATGGATATCTTAATGTTGCTGCACCAAACCAAAGTAATTGGGAGAGATTATGTGATGCAATACAAAGACAAGACATAAAGAGTAAAGAAGTTTTTGTAGATAATGTATCTAGAGTAAAAAATAGGATGGAATTAGAAAAGGAGCTTGAAAAAACCTTTATTTTAAAAACTAGAGAAGAATGGATCAAAATATTAGATGATGCAGGTGTTCCATGCGGACCAATTTATAATATCAAAGAAGTGTGGAACAATGAACAAATTAAATTTAGAGATATGAAAGTAGAACTAGAACATCCAAAAATAGGTAAATATAACAATATTGGAGTTGTAGCTAAATTCCTTGAAAATCCAAGTTCATTAAGAACACCTTCACCTCTTTTAGGAGAACATACAGAAAAAATATTGATTGAAAATGGTTTCTCAAAAGAAGATATAGAAAAATTCAGAAAAAAAGGAGCTATTTCCTAGTTTTTTTATTATTTTTTGAAAATATTTTTTTTCTTCTATTAGCTTTAAGATATGAATAAATAATGAATAAAGAAAATATTAAAATCAAAATTCCAAAAAAAATCTCATCAAAATATCCAACAGAACCATGTAATATAAAAATATTTTTCATTTGTTTATAGTTTCTATAATCATATCTCTAAATAGAAAATAACTATTTAATTCAACTTCCTGAAATTCATCAGAAAGACTACTTAGCACTTCTTTCTTACTTATAATTTTTATTCTGTCATCTTTTATTTCGTAAATTGAAGGATTACCATTATTAAACCAAAGGCTTCCTCCTAATTCTTTTGGAAAAATATTCTTTTTTGCTCTTCCAAATAAAAAAAATAAATAATTATTCTTAATTTCGAATTCAAATTTATCTTCATTATTATTTACAAGATTATCGTAGTAATTTTTATTTAATGTGACATATATTTTTTCACCTTTTTTTGAAGATCCAGTAAATTTCTCTTGAACAATAAACTCTAGACTTACATACATTTCATCTTGAATTTGATATTCTATTTTTTCACCTTCAAAAGAAAGATTTAATATTCTATCTGAAGATTCAATTAAAGAAGATATTTCTATAAAATCTTTGTTTTGAATTTCACGTGAAGGAGGAATATGACAACTAATAAATGTCAAAAGACTTATCAAGAGGAAAAAATTAATATATTTGTTCATACTTACTATTTTATTTTAAAAGATAGTATTATATTTTCATAAATATCAAAAAAACGAAAACTTTTTCAGAGGAGTTTAATTATGCCTAATAGAATTAACAGAGCTATAGAATTGCTTGAAAATGATCAGCCCATATACTACACCGGGCTTCATTCATTTTCCAAAGACTTCTTGACTTACGAACAAGGTAAAAAAGATGCAAAAATTTGGGCAGATTATATAAATATTGGAATGGAGCATGGACCTTTTGATATGGGAGGTTTAGAATCCTACATGCAAGGTCTAGTTGATGGTGGGCCAACTCCTTCCGGTCATGTTACTCCAGCAGTAATTATAGAATTACCTGTTCAGGGTGAAAGTGGTGAAATTATTAGATATAATGCTTGGCAAATTAGACAGATTTTAGCTAGAGGAGTTCATGGTATTTTATTATGTGAAGCTTCATCTCCTGAAGCAGTATCAGCTTTTGTAGAATCGTGTAGATATAAACTAAATGATCGAGGCGTAGGATTCGGACTAAAGGATGGAACAAGAGGTGTAGGATCAGAATTTATGGCTAAATTAAAGTGGGGATTAGAAGATAATAACGAATATATGGAAAAAGCTGATCCTTGGCCACTAAATCCTAATGGAGAGCTATTATTAGGCCTAAAGATTGAAACATTGGAAGGATTAAATAATTGTGAGCAAATACTAAGCGTACCTGGTATAGGTTTTGCAGAAATGGGACCTGGAGATATGTCTATGTCTATGAAAATAAATAGAGTAAAAGGATCTAATCCCGATCAAAGAATTATTGATGCATCCAAAAGAGTTAAAGAAGCCTGTAAAAAAAATAATATAAAATTCTTAAGCGAGGGGACTCCCGAAAATATAAAAGATGTTATTGATTCAGGAGCACGTGTTATAGCTGGCCAAAGTGAAGAAGCAGCAAAAATTGGTAGAAATTATACAAATAGAAAAATGGAAGTTTAAGGCTACCTTAAATCACATTCTATCTTATTTTTTAAACAGTAATTTTCAAACCATTCTATAACTTCAAAATGGTATGGAATTCCATCTTTTGATCTTTTATCGTATTCTTCATTTTCTAAATATCCAGCATAAACAACTCTTTCATATCCAGTAGCTGGTTTAGATTCAATAATTCTTCTTAAAAGTGAATCCATATCAGCCTTAAACTTTCCTACATCAGTAAAGGCATCAATAGAGTATGCAACAAAAAAATCAGAGCCTTGATGATCGTTAAATATACCTGGCCCTGCACCGGATAATATGTTAGTCATCATTTCTCCTACAAATCCTAATCCAAATCCTTTATGCGAACCATTTTCTCTTGTTCCTCCGAAGGGTAGCAAATGGTATTGGCCCCTATCTGGAGTTTCAATTTCTTCCATAATAGGCACTCCATTTTCATCAGCAATCCATGAAGGTAATAATTTTGCACCTGTTCTTCTAGTAAGTTCTATCTTATTTCCAGCAACTTGAGAAGTTGCAATATCAAAAAGAAAAGGAGGCATTTCTTTAGCAGGAGCAGCCCAAGCTACAGGATTTGTTCCTAAGATTGGTTCGGAGCCCCAAGTTGGCAGAGTTTGTTTGGGAGGACTACCAGTAAAACAGTGCCCAATCATATCTTCATTAACAGCTTGTAATGGATAATACCCACAACCAGCTAAGTGACCTGTATTTATAACAGAAACAGATCCCATGCCATATTTTTTTGCCTTTTCTATTGCCATATCCATAGCCATAGGCCCTATTTCTGTACCTAATGCTCCATCACCATCAATTTTTGCAGTAGTGGGTGATTCTTTGACAATTTTAATATTAGGGATAGGATTATTTTCTCCTGAATTATATCTATTTAGGTAAAGTCTAAGCCCGTTTGAAATCCCATGACTTTCAATGCCTCTCATATCATTCCCTATAAGAACTGAAGCTGTATTATTTGCTCCCTTTTCTGAAACTCCAGAAGCCATTAAGACTCTTTTTGTCAGATCATATATTTTAGATTCAGAAATAAAAATTTTATCTTTATCAGGGACCTTGAATCTTTCTAGCATTATCTTAACTCACAATCAATACCAATTTCATTACAATGATTTTCAAACCATTCTATTACTTCCTTATGATAAGGTATTCCCTCTTCATATCTCTTTAGATATTCTTCATTTTCTAAAAATCCTGCATAAACAACTCTTTCATAGCCAGAAGCTGGTTTGGATTCTACAATTCTTTTTAGGAGTTCATCCATATCCTCTTTAAATTTATTGGTATCAGTAAAAGCATCGATTGAATAAGCTGCAAAAAAATCTGATCCTTCATGTTTTAATAAAGGAGCTGGTCCCATTCCAGATAATTCATTAGTCATAATTTCAACTACCATTCCAAGGCCAAAACCTTTGTGAGAACCATTTTCCCTAGTACCACCAAATGGAAGTAAATGGTAATTTGATTCTCCGTGTCTTCCATGTCTTTCAGGAGCTTCGACTTCATCTAAAATTGGATCACCATTTTTATCTGTTATCCATCCAGGAAGAAGCTTGGCACCAGTTCTTCTTGCTAAGCCAATTTTATTTGATGCTATTTGAGTTGTTGCAATATCAAATAAAAAAGGAGGCATTTCTTTTGTTGGAGCTGCCCATGCTACAGGATTCGTTCCTAATATTGGCTCAGATCCCCATGTAGGTACAGTTAATCCTGCTCCACCTGAGGTCATCGCTTGCCCAATCATATCTTTTTCAACAGCTTGAAGTGGATAGTATCCACATCCAGCTAAATGACCAGTATTACTAACCACAACTGCTCCCATTCCATATTTTTCCGCTTTTTCTATTGCCATTTCCATAGCAATCGGACCTATTTCAGCTCCTAAGCCTCCATCTCCATCTATATTTGCTGTTGTTGCAGATTCTCTAACAATTTTTATATTTGGTTTTGAGTTATAGTTTCCAGAAGCATAATTTTCAACATATAGCCTTAACCCGTTTGATACTCCATGAGTTTCAACTCCTCTAAGGTCATTACCTATAAGAACCGAAGTAGAGTTTTTAGCTCCTTCATCACTAACACCAGAAGCTTTTAATATATTTTGAGTAACTTCAGTTATTTTTTCAACTGGAACATAAATCTTATCTTCATCTGGAACCTTAAATCTATCTAACATCTTATTCTCTCCTTTTTACTATTTCCTGTAAATCAATCTAAATCCTAAATTACCTGTAGAGGAATCAGGTGAATTTTCGGTTCTAGCCGCAACTCTATATCTATTACAGTATGAATCATTACACAAATATGATCCACCTTTCATAACCTTATTCGTTCCAAATTTTGGTCCTGAAGGATTTAGCCTAGTTTCTTTTCTATCATTAGAGTGATAAGAAGAAGAAAACCAATCACTACACCACTCCCAAACATTACCTGATGTGTCATAAATATCAAAATTGTTTGGTTTAAAAAAGTCTACAGGAGAAGTTCCTAGCCATCCATCATCTAATGTATTTTGATTAGGAAAATTACCATCCCAAATATTACATTTATTGTAAATTTCTGAAGCATCATCACCCCATGAATATAATTTTTGCTCCAACCCTCCTCTTGCAGCGTATTCCCATTCTGCTTCAGTAGGTAAATCTTTACCTACCCAATTTGAATATGCATTTGCATCATTCCATGAAACATGCACAACTGGATGATTTTCCAACCCATCTAAACTCGAATCTTTTCCATAAGGATTTCGCCAATTTGCACCGTCTATTTTCCACCACCACGGTGCATTAGATACAGATTCTCTAACTTCTTTTTTTATTTTTTCAGAAACTAATTGATAAAAAACAAAAGACCAACCATAGCTTTCAGCCTCAGTTTTATAATTTGTAGTTGAGCAAAATTTTTCGAACTCTAAATTTGTTACTGGAAATTTATCCATATAAAATTCTTCTAGTTCAATTTCTCTAATTGGTCCTTCTCCATCAGATATAAATCCTAAATCATAATTGGTTCCCATTAAGAATTTACCAGATTCAATAAATCTCATATTATTAAAATCCGTTGTATTATTTTTTTTGACAAAAGATTCATTAATATTTATTAATTCTTGCCTCTCGCTTTTAGGTGAACAGCAATTTTTTTCTGACATCTTATTTATTTCTTTTTTGTTATTTACTTTAAATTGATTTATGTCTATATTACATATATCACTAAGAGGGAGTAAAGACATGAAAATTGAATCTATAAACACATACGTAGTAGATGCTGGTTGGCGACCTTGGCAATTTACCGAAATTATAACGGATTCAGGTATAACTGGTTATGGAGAGATGTCTGATGGAAGAAATCCATGGGGAATAGTTGGAACGGTTGAAGATTTTAAACCATTATTAATTGGAAGAGATCCGCTAAATATACAGGCAATTTATTGGGATTTACAAAGAATGGCAATTCAATCTAAGGGAGGAATTGCATTAAAAGCAATTGCTGGAATTGAGCTAGCACTTTGGGATATAAAAGGTAAACATCATGGTGTTCCTGTATATGACTTATTTGGAGGAAAGGTAAGGAATAAACAAAAAATTTATTGGTCTCATTGTGGAACATCAAGAGCGAGAAGTTTTGAACAATTAGGCGTAGATCCTCTAAATTCGAGAAAAGATATTATAAACTTAGGTAAAGAAGTGATGAATAAAGGATATACATCACTAAAAACAAACATAATAGTTAGGCCTGATTCTCCATTGAGTAATCCTCCTGAAAGTACATATGTTTTTTTTGGTGGTTTTGGTGGTGGTTTTGGTACAACTGATCAAGGATTAGAATATACCTCCGAAGGACAAACATTTATAAATTATGAACTTCTTGATGTTATTGAAGATCATATTAGCGCACTCCAAGAAGGCTCTGAAGGAAAAGTTACTATTGGGTTAGACTTGAATTTTAACTTTAAGCCACAAGCTGTAAAAAAGATTTGTAAAGTTCTAGAAAAATATAATATGATGTGGGTTGAAATTGATATGTATGATCCAGATGGACTAAGAGAAATAACTGATTCTACTGATATACCAATAACATCAGGAGAAAATCTTCTTGGAATAACTGATTACAGACCATATTTTGAAAAAAGATCAATGGATGTTGCTATGATAGATATTCCATGGCAAGGTTTCATAAATTCTAAAGAAGTAGCAGCCTTAGCTGCAAGCCATCAAATTAATGTTGCGCCTCATAACTATTACTCGCATTTATCAACAATGATATCTCTAAATCTATGTGCAAATATTCCTAACGTAAGAATAATGGAAATAGATATTGATGATGTTCCATGGAAGGATGAAATGATAGGTGGTCCATTAAATATAAAAAATGGAGTTGTTGATATACCTGAAGGACCAGGTTGGGGTGTTAATATTGATACAAAGGTATTAAGAAATCATGCTTGGCAAAAAGGAAAAGGCCCAGGATATACAAATAGCAAGCATGCATTTGATAATGAAAACTAGTTAATTTAAGGTGAGAAATGGAAATGAGAAGAAATAGAGTTAAGGAAAAACTACAAAATGGTGAAAGAGCATATGTAGCTGCGGGAAATGCTCATGCAAGTGATATTGACGCTTTTGGCAATGCTGCAATTGAAGCAGGTATAGATGGTATATGGTTAGAAGGAGAACATGGCTTAGTAGGTCCAAATAATATTGGTGATCTAACAAGAGCATGTGATATTTGGGGACTCACATCAGTAGTAAGAATAAATGAAAATTCACAAGGCCAAATATATAGAACTTTAGATCTAGGAGCCCAAGGTATAGTTGTTCCTCACGTCAACACAAAGGAAGAAGCAGAAAATGTGGTTGCTGGAGGTAAATTCGCACCCATAGGACAAAGAGGTATGACTACTTCCAGGCAAGGGTATGGAGTTCCAGATTATTACAAAATTGCAAATGATAAAAGTTTATTAGTCATCCTTATTGAAGATATTGTAGCTTATAACAATCTTGATTCTATCTTAGAAGTTGATGATATAGATGTATTCTTCGTAGCTCCAGGTGATTTTGCACAATCAATGGGATATATCAATGACCAGAGTAACAAAGAGGTTACTTCTACTATTGATAATGCATTGAAAAAAATAATAGATTCAGGCAAAACTGCTGGTACAATGTGTAATTTGTCAAATACTAATAGGTTTGCAAGAATGGGTGTGCAATTTCTTTTTGCAGGTACAGGAGAATGGATGGCTAATGGTGCTAAGCAGTTTGTAGATGCTGGAGAAAGTTAATTTTGCGCAAATATTTTATATTGGCATTTATATTTCTTATTTTTATATCATGTAGGGGTGGGGGAGCTAATCCTTCAAATCAGGTAAATATACCGATTATTGAGCCTACTCCTTCAGATATGTATTGTCAAAAACAATATGACTTTGTTGAATCTTATCCTCAATTAGATGAGCTAAGATCTAATGAATTGACTTTGGATGAATCAGGTATTGAGTATTTCATATTTCAAGAAGGAAATGAAGAGAAGCCAAATCTAGAATATCTTGTAACTGCAAAATATACAGGATGGCTTGAAAATGGATGTGTATTTGACTCATCCTACACTAGAAATGCTGATTCTGTATTCCCTTTGGCTCGTGTAATCCAAGGATGGCAAATAGGGCTAAGTAAAATAGGAAAAGATGGGAAAATATTGATTAAGATACCTCCTGAATTAGGATATGGAGTTCAAGGTGCTCCTCCTAGAATACCAGGAAATAGTACTCTTTATTTTTATGTAGAACTTAGTGATATTCAAACAATAGAAAACTATCTAGAGTCTCAAGAAAAAGAGGATGCTACTTCACAATAAAGGACATGTATGAAAAGCCCAATAATTAAGGATATAAAAGTTATATTTACTGAACCTGATGATATTAGGTTGATTATAGTAAAGATCTTAACTGATCAAGATGGGTTATATGGATTAGGGTGTGCGACTTTCACACAAAGACCTAACCCTGTAAAGTATGCAATAGAAGATTACTTAAAACCATTTCTTATAGGCAAAGAAGTTAATAACATTGAAGATATTTGGCAGTCATCTTATGTTTCATCATATTGGAGAAATGGACCTGTATTAAATAATGCACTTTCGGGTGTTGATCAAGCTCTTTGGGACATAAAAGGTAAAATTGCTAATATGCCTCTTTATGATTTATTTGGTGGAAAAACTAGAGAAGCTGCTGCAGTTTATGTTCATTCATCAGGTGATACAAATGAAGAAGTAGGAGACAAGATGGAAGCTTTTATTGAAGAAGGATTCCATCATATAAGAGTGCAGGTATCAACACCTGGATACTCTACATATGGTAATAAGTCTGCAAAAGCGGGAGAGCAAACCTTATCAAATAATGATCCAAAGTTAGGCCCAATACCTATTACCAAAAGAATTAAGAATTATAATGATGGCAAATTATATGCACATCCAGGAGGAGTTTTTGAACCTAAACCTTACATGAGATCTGCTTTATCTTTATTTGAATATATTAGAGATAGATTTGGTTATGGTATTGAAATTTTACATGATGTTCACGAACGAATTCCTCCTATCCTTGGAGTATGGTTTGCAAAAGAAGTTGAAAAATACCAGCTTTTCTTTCTAGAAGATTTATTCAGTCCTGAGGATAATGAATACTTCAAAATGGTAAGAGCTCAATCTTCTACGCCAATAGCAATGGGAGAGCTTTATAGTTCTCCTCATGAAATAATTCCGATGATAAAAGATAGATTAATTGATTTTATAAGAATTCATATTTCTGATATAGGAGGTTTAACTCCTGCAAAGAAAATAGCTGCAATGGGAGAGCTTCTTGGTGTTAGAACAGCTTGGCATGGTCCAGGAGATACATCACCAGTTGGACATGCTGCAAATTTAGCTCTAGACTTGAGCTGCTATAACTTTGGAATTCAAGAATATTCTATCTTTGGAGAAAATACTAAAGAAATTTTCCCTGGATGCCCAGAAGTAAAACAGGGAATGATGTGGTCAAACAATAAACCTGGGTTAGGAATTGATATTGACGAGAAATTAGCCAAAAAATTTCCATTTAAGGAAAGAGAATATGGTGGAGCTTGGGATACAGTTAGAAGAGCAGATGGATCGATAGTAAAGCCCTAGACAAAATATCCATTTAATTCGGTTACTTCTTTTCCTTTTTCAAAAGCTAGTTTACCGTTCACAAACACATTAATTATTCCTGCAGACAACACTTCAGGATCTTCAAATGTTGCTAAATCATTAATTTCATCAGAATTAAATACGACAAGATCAGCAAAATTATTCTCTTTTATTTCTCCTCTATTTTTGATCCCAATCTTATCAGCAGGAAACTTGGTCATTCTATTGATTAATAATTCTATAGGTATATTAAATCTTCTTCTCAATCTACCTAATATTCTGGTAAAACATCCATAAGCTCTTGGGTGGATAGTCTGGCCTGTTGGTACAGAGTCAGAACCAACAAAATAATCAGGTCTTTGAAGTAGATTCATTATATCTTCTTCAACTTGTCTCCAAGTTGAAATACTTGCAGGAGGAATAACCCTAAAACCACAATTTAATTTTGTTCTATACATTATGTCTAAAACATGTTGTATTGGAGATAAGTTATCCTTCTTTGCCCCATCCACAACACTTAATCCTGCATACTCATGCATATCATCTCTTCCTATAGAAGTCCACATTGCACCTTCAATGTTATGCCTTGGGGTATTTTTTAATAATTCTTTTTCCCAATAATTTCTCTGTTCTTGATCGGATAAAATTGACATAATATTATCAATTCCTCCAAGATGAAATTTACCAGGAAAAAATATAAGAGGAATAGTGCAACCTACTGGATATGAATATGTCTCCATAGTTATGTCTATACCTTCTTTTTTTGCTTTGTCTACAGGTTCTAATAAAACATCTATTTGACCTGCATTTTGTTCAACAGTTCTATAATGTTCTACCACTAATGATACTTCTGACTTTCTGGCAATTTCAATTGCCTCTAGTATTCCTCCATTAGCAAAAGCTCTGTGTTTCTCATGACTTCTTAAGTGGACAGAGTAAACTCTCTCTTTAGATTTAGCAATTTTACAAAGTTCAATCAACTCATCAGTAGAGGAAAAGGTTTGAGGATAATAATCTAAACCTGTTGAAAAGCCCGCTGCTCCTTGCTCAAGTGATTCCTCAAGTTTGTATTTTGCTTTTTTTAGTAATTCCCCCTCTAGTGGAATATCTTCCATTCCAGTGATATTAACTCTGATAGGACCATGGCCTGCAAATACAGCAACATTGCATTTACTTTTTTTATGATAAAACTTTTTTGCAGATTCAAAAGATGTGCCATCAAAGTCTTCCGGAGGGTGCCCTAAAATACCTGCTAAATAGTTTATATGTTCTTTCGATTTTGATTTATCTAGAGGAACTATTCCGATTCCATCTGGAGAAAGGATTTCAGTTGTAACACCCTGAGATATCCCATAGATATGTTGAGGATCCCGTAATATATCAAAATCCGCATGAGAATGAGTATCTATAAAACCTGGAGATACACATAGACCTTCTGCATCAATAGTTTTTTTTGCATCTAGATTACTTAGGTTGCCAATGGAAATTATTTTATCACCATTAATTCCAATATCTTCTACTCTTGGTTTACTACCTGTACCATCAATAATATTTCCATTTTTAATAATTAAATCAAACACACTTATCACCTAAAATAATTTTATAAAATAATCATTTATACTATATTACATAAGAAAAAAACAATAATAAATAATGCTGAAACCTGATACTGAAGCTTATATACCTTCTAAAGTAGAATCAAAGTGGCAAAAAATATGGAAGAATTCTGAAATATACAAGACTTCAGATAAAATTTCATCAAAAAAAAATTGGTACGCATTATCAATGTTTCCTTATCCTTCCGGTGATCTTCATATAGGCCATTGGTTTGCTTTCACACCTGCTGATGCGCATGCAAGATTTAAAAGATTAGAAGGTTATAATGTAATGCACCCTCAAGGATTTGATGCTTTTGGTCTTCCTGCAGAAAATGCTGCGATTAAAAGAAACATAAATCCCAAAAAATGGACTTTTGACAACATCAATAACATGGAAAAGCAATTTGATATGATGGGTAATTCTTATGACTGGAATAGAAAAGTTATCACTTGTACTCCGGAGTATTATAAATGGAATCAAAAGTTTTTTATAGAAATGTATAAAAAAGGTCTCGCTTACCGAAAAAATGGACCTGTATGGTGGGATCCTATTGATCAAACAACACTAGCAAACGAGCAAGTAGTTGATGGAAAATCTGAAAGATCTGGAGCTGAAGTTGTTAAGAAACTAATGCCTCAATGGTATTTCAAAATTACTGATTATGCTGAAGAATTATTAGACATGAGTACACTTGAATGGCCTGAAAAAATAAAACAAATGCAAAGAAATTGGATAGGTAAATCTGAAGGAGTAACTATAAATTTCAGTATAGAAAATCAGAATGAAAAGATTAGTACATTTACAACAAGGATTGATACTATTTATGGAGTCACATTTGTAGTTCTAGCTCCTGAACATCCTCTTATCAAATCTCTTTCATTAGATAAAAATAAAAATGTTCAATCGTATATAAGACGGTCTCAAAAAATGTCAGAAATTGATAGAACATCCACAATAAGAGAAAAAACTGGAGTAAAAACAGATATTTTTTGTATAAATCCTGTAACAAATGAAAAGCTACCAGTTTTTATTGGAGATTATGTTCTCGCATCATATGGTACTGGAGCCGTTATGGGAGTACCAGCGCATGATGAAAGAGATTTTATTTTTGCTAAAAAATATGAACTTCCAATTAAAGTTGTTATTTCACCTGATGGATCAAATGATATTGAATTAAATCATGCCTTTACAGGTAACGGAATTCAAATAAACTCAGGAGAATTCAATGGAATAAGTAACGATGATGGAAAAAAGAAAATTGCAGACTTAGTATCAGACAAAGGATTTGGTAAAAAGACAATTACATATCATTTAAGAGATTGGCTAATATCTAGACAAAGATATTGGGGAACTCCTATTCCAATGTTATACGATAATAATAATGAAATTATTCCTGTCGAAGATGAATATTTACCTGTAATTCTTCCTGATGCAAAAGAATTCATGCCTACAGGTCAGTCACCATTAACACTGGATAAAGAGTTTCTTTATTTTGATCATCCTAAATATGGAAAATTAAGAAGAGAAACAGACACTATGGATACTTTTATGGATTCTTCATGGTATCACTTAAAGTTTGCTAGTCCAGGAATACTAGATCTTCCTTTTGAAAAGGAAAAAATAGATCTATGGAGTCCAGTCGATCAATATATGGGGGGAGCAGAACATGCAGTAATGCATTTATTATATGCAAGATTTTTCAATAAGGTTCTCAGAGACTTAGGCTATCTAGATTTTGATGAACCTTACAAAAGACTCTTTAATCAAGGTGTCATGTTAGCAAGGCATATGAAAATTTCAAAAAGAAATAATCCCTTAAATCCTGAACCATTAGTTAAAAAATATGGAACTGATTCAGTTAGGGCTTACCTAATGTTTTTAGGCCCTTGGGATAGAGGTGGAGATTGGTCGGATTCAGGAATTAACGGAGTTTACCGATGGTTAAATCGAGTATGGGATATGATGACAATAAAATATAAAGAAAATAAAATATCTGAAGAAGAAACAAAAAAAACAATCCAAATATCAAACCAGACTACGAAAAATGTTCTTAATGATATGAGTAATTTTAAGTTTAATACTTCGATAGCTTCTCTTATGGAATACAGTAACTATCTTTCTAAAATAAAAAAACAAGGTTCTATCTCAAACTCAGACTGGCAAGATGCTTGCAAAAGACTATTGATTCACTTATCCCCAATCTGTCCTCATATAACAGAAGAAATATGGCTTATTCTAGGCAATAAGAACTCAATTCATCTACAAAATAATCCTACTTTTGAAGAAAAATTAATTGAAAAAGATACTTTTACTTTGATAGTACAAATAAATGGTAAACTTCGTGACCAAATAGAGATGACGAAAGGATTATCAGAACAAGATATTAAGAATTCAGTTTTGACCTCAGAAAAAGTTTTGAAATATATTTCTAATAAAGAAATAGTGAAAGAAATATATGTTCAAGATAAGCTATATAATTTAGTTGTTAGGTAACTTTATCCTAAACTTATATTGCTAGAATTAACCTTTTTTATAATTTTCTTAATCCTTTCATTATTATTTAGATCAGGATCTTGTTCAATGATATTTGTTGCAATTTCATTTACATCCTTTATCATTTCAAAATCTAAAGGGTCTGCTATTTTATAGTGGGGGAATCCACTTTGTTTAGTTTTATCTATTTCACCCGGACCTCTAATCTTAAGATCTTGCTCAGAAAGCTTGAATCCATCATTACTTTTTACTATTGCATTTAATCTTTGTTCAGTAATTTCTGTTATTTCGTCTGAAGAAACTATAATACACTTTGATTCTTTATCTCCTCTACCAACCCTTCCTCTTAATTGATGAAGTTGAGAAATACCAAATCTTTCTGCTGAATTAATAACAATTAATGTAGCATTTGGAATATCTACTCCCACTTCGATCAATGGAGTACTAACCAAAATATCAATTTTTCCCTTCCTTAAGTTTTCCATAATTTTTTGCTTTTTTTCTATCTTCATTCTTCCGTGTAAAAGATCTATTTTATATTTTGAAAGTATACTTATAGATAATTTCTCATATTCTCGGATTACTGAAGATACTTCAATTTTTTCAGATGAATCTATATGAGGGGAAACGTAAAATATTTGAGAACCTTTTTTCAACTCATCCTCTATGTTAGATATTACTTCGTCAAATTGACTATTTCTCATCCAAATCGTTTTAACATCCCTTTTTCTATTTGGCATTGTCTTTATTACAGATATTGATAAATCTCCATATAAAGTCATATTAAGTGTTCTAGGAATAGGTGTTGCCGACATAGCTAGCATATTTGGAATAGGTTGTCTTTTTAGTAATAAATTTCTCTGTTCTACACCAAACCTTTGTTGCTCATCAATAACTATTAATCCAGATAAATTTTTTGATATTTCTTCTTGAAGTAATGCATGGGTTCCCACGACAATATCAATCTCCTTATTAATAATCATTGATCTAGTTTTATCTTTTATTTTTTGATTTAAAGATCCAGTTAATAAAGCTATCTTCTTCTTTTTATTTATACTAAATATTCTTATATTTTCTTCATTCCCAAATTCTAGTGATCCTTCAACTAATTCTGATAAATTCAAAAAGTGTTGTTCTGCAAGAACTTCTGTTGGAGCAAGTAAAATTCCTTGCTGATCTTCCATGGCTGTACATATAAGAGCAATCAAAGCTACTATAGTTTTCCCTGATCCAACTTCACCTTGTAACAACCGAGCCATAGGCAATCTATCTGATAAATCATTTCCTATTTGAAAAATTGTATTTTTTTGATCTTTGGTTAATTCAAAAGGTAGATATTTACTGATGAATTTATAATTTTCATTAAATGAAGTAAAAGCATATGAAGTTATATTTTTTTCTCTTTGTTTTTTTCTATATTTGACTGAAATTTGATTTTCAAAAACTTCATGAAAAGCAAAACTTTTTGAGGCTTTATTTTTTTCATCTATACTTTTTGAAAAATGTAATCTTTTTATTGATGATTGAAGGGAATAAAGATTATTTTTTTTCAGGATTTCTTCAGGAATGAATTCATCAATTTTTTCTATTGCGTTTGACTTAATAGCTGCAGATATTCTAGTTTTTATCATTTCTTGAGATAGTCTTTCCGTAGAATGATAAATCGGTTGCAGATATTGAAATCTTTTAGGACTATCTTTGAAAACCTCATATTCAGGATTAGTAAATTGTAATGAATTTCTAAATTTTTTTACCTGTCCTGCAATTGCAATATTTTGACCAACTTTTAGTTCTCTAATAAGATAGGACATATTAAAAAATGTTACAGTGATTGAACCTGTTGAATCTTCAACTATTATTTGTGGTGCATTCATTCTCTTAATTAGAATTTTCTTAGATATTTTCCCTATAACTGTTGCATTCTGATTTTCTAAAAGAAATTTTATATTTTGTATATTTGTATAGTCTTCATATCTAAAAGGGAAATGTAGAATTAAATCTCTAAGATTATAAATTCCTATATTTGAAAATTTCGATGTGATTCTTTTGTTTATGAAGGGTATTTGATCAACTGGAGTTTCTAGGGGCAGATTTCTTAATAATAACTCTTTACTTATATTTGCCTCAAATACCTTTAATTCGTAAGTGATTTTTGAAATTAGATTTTTTATCCAAATATGCCTCTCACCAATTCCTAAATTTTTATAAGATCTTTGATTCATAGGATATGTAGTCATAATCCAATCAACATCAAAAAAATTATTCCTGATATAGTGATCTAATCCTAATTCAACAGATTGATCATTTAGTCCAAGATGATATTCTTGAGAAAGAATAGAAACTAGTCGCTTAAGTCTATCTACTTTCTTTTCTATCACTAATTTTTACTCCGAACCAACAAATCCAATTCCGAATGAACCTGGTCCTAAATGAGTACCTACAACTGGACCAAATTCTGAGACGATAATTTTCTTCTTATCTATTACTTTTTCTAATTTTTCGATTAATTTTTCAGCACTTTCAAAATTCCCACCATGTACTACAAATAAATCTTCAATTTTATTATTCTCAACAATATTAACCAAGTAATCCATACCTTTAGAAAAACTTCTCACCTTAGCTACTGAACCTATTTCACCATCAAATCCCGTAGTAGAAAGTATTGGTTTTAGCTTAAGCAAAGAGCCAACAAATTCTTGAGCCTTACCTATTCTTCCTCCTTTTGCCAAATATTCTAAAGTTGCACATAATCCATAGAATTGTGATTTATCAACAAGACTTTCAGTTTCAGTTACTAAATTATCTAAATTATTTTCTTTTTTCATTAACTTAGAAACAGAATAAACCAAAGAGCCTAAACCTAATGTGCCATTTTTACTATCAATAATTCTTATATTATCGTTTGAAATCTGTTCTTTAGCTTGCACAGCAGAAGAATGAGTAGCACTTAGCTTAGAAGACATATGAATCGATATTATACTATCGTATGTCTGAAGTATTTCTTCATATGTTTTTATAAATTTACCAACTGAAGGTTGAGATGTACTGGGATGAAACTCAGAATCAATCAATTTAGGATAAAATTCAGAAGAAGTTATATCTATTCCATCAATAAATGTTTCATCTCCAAAATGTAAATTAAGTGGAACAACAAATATTCCTTGTTTTTCTGCTACTTTCTTTGGTAGATCAGATGTGCTATCTGTTACTAAGGCTATTTTTGACATTTTTCCCTCTTATTCTGCTAATAATAGATAATTATAGTATGATTGATTACCATTCACAATTACAACTTCTTTATCACTATAGTTTTGTAAAATTTGACTTTCTAAGTAATCATAATTATCCATAATAGAATCATGACCAACAAAAATAGTTAATATTTCATTTCTTCTTAATAATTCCCTTGAAATACTAATTAGTCCTAAATCGGCAGAGTCGTAAGAGTCATAAATTTTGTTATTCAGTGTGGCAAAGAAATTATTTTTCTTTATTTGCTTCCCATCAAAAACAACATCTCTGGTTGAAATAGTTACAAATGCCTCTTCAATCACTTTGAGAGAGTCATTCATATTTTTTAAATTAATATCAAACTTTTTTGATGAATCATATGAAAAAATTGAAGCTATGCCTTGTTGAATAGAACGAGTGGGTATCATATGTATTTTTTTATTATTATTGAGGTCAATTAATTGTTTTACAGTTGTTGAAATATTTGAATTATTTGGAAGAATAATAATATTATCTGACTTAATCTTATCTATTTCATTCATTATTATTTTTATGCTAGGATTATTTTTCGAACCTCCCTCAACAATGTGCATCCCATCACCAGCAGCTTCAAAAAAAGCTTCAACTATGCCATTACCTTCACAAATTGAAATTACTGAAGTTTTGATAAGATTATAATTTCTTTTTCTTGATGAAAAAACCTTAGTTTGATTATCCATATTTTGAACAAAAATATTTTCAACAGTTCCTATTTTTTTAGAATAATTAATTACTTCATTTTCATCTAAAACATGAATATGCACCTTAATTAAGTTTGAATCTCCAGTAATAACAGGAGATTTACCAAATTTAGCAATTTGTTTTCTTTGATAGTCAATATCAAAATTTTTACCTTTTATAGTAAAAACTGTACAGTTACCCCACTCTAGTTCATCGCTAGAATTTATAAAATTTTCAGAAACTTTATCTGAAAGACCTGATATCATTTCTAAATAAACAATATCTAAATCTTTTTCTATTTCTTTTTGAATTATTGATAAATACCAAGCATTCATCATAATAGCTAAACCTAAGCCACCTGAATCCACCACTCCTGCTTCTCTAAGGATCTTTAATTTATTAGGAGTGTTTTTTACAGATAAAACTGCTCCTTTCGCAATTATTTCTAGTAAATCTTCTAAGTTTTCAGATTTACTTAGCCCTTTACTAGCCGCTCTAGCTATTTCTTCGTATACAGTCATCATAGTTCCATCTACAGGATTAGGTAAAGATTTTCTAGTATTTTCAGCTGCAATAGTAAATGAAGTAACTAAAGATGATATCGTAAAACATTCGTTACTTTCGTAAGAAGTTAGTAGACCTTGAAAAAATTGTGAAAGAATTACTCCTGAGTTTCCTCTTGCTTCCATTAGTGAAGCTTCCCGTAAGTGATTTAATAAAGAATGCATATCTGATTTTGAATCAAGATCTTGATCAACATTCTTTATTGTAAGTAACATATTAGTTCCAGTATCACCATCAGGTACAGGAAATACATTTAGATTATTAATTTTTTCCTTATATAACTCTAAGCTATATATAAATGTCTTAATAGCTTGAGAAATTTCACTTAAAGAGATCTCTTTATTTAAATTCATAGAAAATTATTTCCGATTATAGATTTGGATGATAAACTAAACATATAAAAAAATATATATTTTAAGTAACTAAAATAACTGAGAGTAAAAAATGCCAGTTGATCCAAGAAAACATCTAGGTTTAGGACCAATAAAAAAACCTTTATTCGGTCACAACAGGTCTCATGCACTAAACGCTACACAAAAGATTTCTAAGCCCAATATTCAAAAGAGAAAAATAAGAATAAATGACAAGGAATACGTTGTAAAGCTTACTGCTAGAGAAATTAGAACTCTAGACAAAAAAGGTGTTATTCTAAAATAACTTTTCTAAATTCATTCACAGCTCCTCTAAAACCTAAGTTGCTATTCAAAATACCTGTTCCAGACACAAATAGTTTAGCTCCAGAATTAAATCCACCTAAAACAGTTTCTGGCTTGACTCCTCCATCTATTGCGATCAATAAGTTCTGACTTATACTTTTATTATTTGAAAATTCTAAAATTTTATTGTTTATATCTTCTATATATTTTTGACCACCTTTACCTGGGTATACTGTCATAAATAAAATTCGATCAATTTGTTGTAGATATGGCTCGATTAATTCAATAGGAGTATCTGGATTTAATGCAATTCCAACCTTCATTCCATTATTCTTTATATTAGAAATTGTCATTAAAATATCAGATTTACTTTCAATATGAAAGGTAAATATATCAACCCCGAGTCTAGCAAAATTTTCTACAAAATTATTAGGTTTGTCTACCATTAGATGAGCTTCTATGGGTATAGATGTTAGTGACCTAACTGTCTTAATTATAGGATCACCAAATGATATGGATTCAACAAAATTACCATCCATTACATCCAAATGAAATTCATCAATACCAGATTCATTCAAGGCAATTATTTCATTTTCTAAGTTCTTAAAATCTGAAGATAGAATAGATGCGCTTAAGAATATATCTTTATTTTTCATTTTTGATTTTTAATAGAAAAATCTTAGCTTCTTTTATTTGATTTTTTACGGAATCAGTAGATGTTCCTCCAAAAGAATTTCTTCTTTCAATGGAATTTCCTAATGAAATATCAAGTACATCTTCTTCAAAAAGTTTGGAAAATTTTCTTAATTCATTTAATGAAATTTGATGTATATATTTACCTTCTAATGATGAGGATATATTTTTAACTATTTCATAAGCTTCTCTATAAGGCATTTTTTTATTTGCTAAATAATCAGCAAAGTCAGTAGCTAAAATATTAGAATTATGAGCAGAATCTAGCATTATTTTTTGATTAAATGTCAGGTTAGAAAATAAATTTGAGAGAACTTCAAGGGATTGAGAAACAATTTCAATTGAGTCCATTGCTCCTTTTCTATCTTCTTGCAAATCTCTATTATATGTGAAAGTAAGTCCTTTTAGTGAAGTAAAAAGTGATACTAAGTGGCCTATAGGAATCCCAGATTTACCTCTTATTAATTCAAAATAATCAGGATTTCTTTTTTGGGGCATAATACTTGAACCAGTAGTAAACTCATCTGGAATATTAATAAAATTAAACTCTTCTGTATTCCAAATTATTAATTCTTCAGAAATTCTAGATAAATTTATCATGATAGACGAACAGGAATATAGAAGATCAGTAATATGATCTCTTGATGATACGGAGTCAATAGAATTTGATGAAACTCTAGAAAACCCTAATTCATCAGCTAATAAATCTCTATCTAAGGGAATTGTGACACCAGCAAACGCACCAGAACCAAGTGGCATGTTATCTAAATTGAATCTAGTATTCTGAAAACGACTAAGATCTCTGGAAATCATAGAAAAGTATGACATCAAATTATGAGAAATTAGGATTGGTTGACCTTTTTGTAGATGTGTATAACCAGGCAATAAAATTTCAATATTTTTTTCTGAGAGTTTGATGAGAACTTCTAAAAATTTAATTATAGAAGGTATAATTAAATCAACATTCCTTAAAAAATATAATCGAGAATCGGTTGCTACTTGATCGTTCCTAGACCTTCCATAATGAAGCTTACCAGCAACTTCACCTATTTTTTTATACATTGAATTCTCTATATTTAGGTGAATGTCTTCTAGAGTGTAATCCCAATCAAATATGTTATCTTTTATTTCTTTCCTAATTTCTTCTAAAGAGTTCTTAATTAATTCACTTTCTTGAGAAGATAATATTCCAATTTTTTTTAGCATTTTAGAATAAGCTATTGATACATCAATATCTTCAGAATACATCCTTATGTCAGAATGAAAAGAACTAGTAAAATCACCATATATTTTACCTCCTTGAACAGAAGATGTTTTATTATTTATGTTCTTTGTCAAAATTTATAAATCGTTAAATTTTTGTTTTTTTGCCTGAATTCTTGCAGGCAAAGAATAAATATCAATAAATCCTTCAGCAGATTGATGGTTAAAAGTATCTGTAGTAGAGTATGTAGACATATCATAGTCATAAAGAGAAAACTTTGATTTTCTTCCAATAACAGTTACATTTCCTTTGTAGAGCTTTAGCTTAACTTCACCTGATGAAAATTTTTGAACACTATTCATAAATGATTCTATATTTTCCCTGAGTAAAGTAAACCATCTACCATCATAAACGAGATCTGAGTAAATTTTTGAAAGATTAGATTTTATTCTTTGTTGTTCTCTTGATAAAGTAGCCGTTTCTAATGCACTTATCGCATTATATAAAATAATAGCTGCAGGAGTTTCATAGACTTCTCTACTCTTAATTCCAACTAATCTATTCTCAAGATGATCAACTCTTCCAATTCCATGTTTTCCAGCTATTAAGTTTAAATTTTCAATAAGACTAACACCATCTAATTTTTTCCCATCTAAAGATACAGGTATACCTTTATCAAAACCCAATTCTAATATTTCAGGTTTATCAGGAGCATTCTCAACACTTGATGTCCACGAAAAGGCATCTTCAGGAGGTTCTATCCAAGTATCTTCCAGATCTTCTCCTTCAATTGCTAAGCCCCATAAATTCCTATCTATGGAATAGACCTTATTATTATCACCAACTTCTCTTAATTCAAGTCCAGCTTTTGCAGCATATTCCTTTTCTTCATCTCTTGTCATTCCCCATTCTCTAGCTGGAGCAATAATCTTTATAGACTCTCCATCTCCAGAAAGAGTCATTATCGAGGCATCAAATCTAACTTGATCATTTCCTTTGCCAGTACAGCCATGGGAAACATATTCTGCTCCATATTTTCTAGCTATCTCAACTAGTTTTTTTGACATTAATGGTCTTGCTAATGCTGTCGATAAAGCATAAACATCTTCATACATACCACCTGCTTTTAGTGCAGGAAACACATATTCATTAACAAATTCTTCTTTAACATCCAGAACAACAGAATCTATTGCTCCAGCATTTTTAGATTTTTCTTTAACTCCTTCGATCTCAGGACCTGCTCCTAGATCAACTGTTAGAGTAATTACATCTAAATCATATTTTTCTTTTATCCATACTACAGAAATTGTTGAATCCATTCCTCCAGAGTATGCCAAAACACATTTTCCTTTAGACATTACTAGTAATCCTCTAATATTTCACTTATAACTTCAATGGCTTGATCTATTTCTTCTATTGAAACATTCAAAGGGGGCATAAATCTTATCATATTAGGCCTTACAGCATTTATAAGCAGACCCTTTTCAAGTGCCTTACCAACTATCTCCCCAGAGATATCTTCATTCATTTCTATACCTATGAGTAGTCCCATACCTCTAATTTCAGAAATGAAATCAAATTTTTTCATTAATACACTAAGTTTATCCATCATATATTTTCCAGACTCAAGAGCAGTTTCAGGAATATTATTCTTAACCATAAATTCTGCTGCAGCAGCTCCTGCTGAAGTAGTTAATGCATTTCCTCCAAAAGTTGATCCATGATCTCCTGGTTCTAGCACAGAACAAAATTCTTTTGAACAAAATGCTCCTAATGGAGCTCCTGAACCTAAAGCTTTAGCTAATGTCATTACATCAGGTTCAACCCCTTGAAATCTTTGATAACCAAATAAAGTTCCTAATCTACCCATTCCTGTTTGAACTTCATCCAAAATAAAGAGTATGTTTTTAGATTTACAGAATTCTTGAACAGATCTTAGATAGTCAGGATCTGGTACATTTACGCCACCTTCCCCTTGAACAGGTTCAATCATAACTGCACAAGTGTTGTCTGTATAAGCATCTACTATATGCTGCAAATTATTATATTCTACATTTACAAAACCTGGCATCAAGGGCCTCCAATTATCTTGATAGTGAGGCTGTCCTGTTGCTGCCATCATTGCTTGAGTTCTTCCATGAAATGAATTTAATGTAGTAATTATGTCAAATGCACCATTAAGATTTTTCTTACCCCATTTTCTAGCCAGTTTAGCTGCTCCTTCATTTGCTTCTGCTCCTGAATTACAAAAGAAAACTCTGTCTAACGCGGAGTTATCAACTATAGTTTGAGCCAAGGAAAGCTGTGGAGTTGTGTAATATAAATTGCTCATTTGGAGTATCTTACCAGCTTGATCCTTAATTGCTTCTGTAACTGAATCATGAGAATGCCCCAAGTTTAATACAGCCCAACCAGCAGTAAAGTCCAAGTATTCATTTCCATCATTATCAGTTACTACGGTTCCTTTCCCGCTTACAAGAACTGGAGGCATTCTATTAACAACTTGCATATAATATTTTTTTTCGAGATCTTTGTATTCTTTGGTCGATTTCATTTATTTCTCCAATATATATATATATTTAAAATTACCCTCTTAGACTATTCTAGTACCAATATCGCCATTAGTGAATGCAGTTAACAACGCTCCAGAGTTTCTTCCATCAATAATTCTTCCTACATTTACTGTTGATAAAGCTTCTATGCAAGATTTTATTTTAGGTATCATACCTCCTTGAACAATTCCAGAATCAATTAAGTCCAGTGCCTGTTTTTTTGTCATTTGAGGTATTACTCTTTTGTTTGTATCAAAAACTCCTGGAACATCAGTTTGAAATATAATATTATCCGCACCAAGTTCTCTAGCTATGACTCCTGCAGCAGTATCTGCGTTTGTATTATAAATTTGATTTTTTGAATCAACTGATAATGCCATTGGTGAAACAACAGGAAGGTATCCATTATCTAAAAGATTATTTAACAAATCTGTATTACAACTAACAATTTTACCCACAAATCCTAATTTCTCATTCAGTTTTTCCGCATTTAGAATACCTGAAGAACCTGATAAACCCACAGCATTAGCTCCTCGGTTTTGAAACTCTGAGACTATTTCAGAGTTTATTTTTCCTGAAAGAACAGCTAAGGCTACATCTAGAGTTTGCTTATCTGTGACTCTAAGACCATCTACAAATAGAGGCTCTATACCTTGCTTATTAATCCAGTTAGAAATTTCTTTTCCTCCACCATGAACTAAAACTATTTTCCATCCTTTTTTATACAAAGTGATTATGTCTTCAAAAGTACTATCAGTTTCACCTAGAGTTGATCCTCCTATTTTTATTACAGAAACATTTTTTGAATTTTTCATAGCAAAATTATGTTGTATAAGCTGAATTAAAAACTACGTATTCTTCTGTCAATTCACTACCCCAAGCTACTCCAGAATTAGAGCCAATATTCAGGTTAATATTAAACCTGATTATTTCTTCACTCATAGCAATTACAATACTTTGATGATTATAAGAAATTGCAATTCCTTCAGATACTATTTGAATATCATTTACAAAAATTTCTATCTTTGATTCATCAATTGGAATCTGAGAAGCTCCTACTGCCATGATTATTCTTCCCCAATTAGGATCTCTACCGTAAACAGCAGTTTTTACTAAATTTGAATTTACTACATATCTTGCAGCAAGTCTTGCATCTTCAGTTGTTTTTGCTCCTGAAACAGTAGCCTCTATCAGTCTTGTATTACCTTCTCCATCTTTGGCTATTTCTTTTGCTAGAAATACACAAACAATATCTAAGGCTTCAGAGAACTTTTTTGAATCATTAGAAGATATAATCTTTTTATTCTTAGCAAGACCATTAGCTAACACTAATACTGTATCATTGGTTGATTGATCCCCATCTACAGTTATTTGATTAAAAGATTTTGCAACAGAATTATTGAGAGAATTTTGTAAAGTTTTTTTTTCAATATTAGCATCAGTTGTTATAAATGCCAGCATAGTAGCCATATTTGGATGTATCATACCAGATCCTTTAGCTACTCCAGCTACATTAATTTCCATACCATCAATTTCAAAGGAAACAGAAATTTCTTTAGTTTTTGTGTCAGTAGTAAGTATTGATCTAGCGAATCCGTTACCATCATTTTTATCTAATTTTATCTGAGGTATGAATTTTCTCATCAAAGCCATTGGCAGTTCTACTCCAATTATTCCAGTTGAAGCTACTGCTACTTGATTTTCATTTATATCCAACGCATTAGAGGTTATAGAAGCCATTTCTTTGGCATCTATTAACCCTTGTTCACCAACAGCGCAATTAGCACAACCTGAATTTGCTACAATAGCTCTTATATTTCCATCTGAATTAATTTCTTTAGTCCAAGTTACAGATGGAGAAACCACTGAATTTTGAGTAAATGTACCTGCGCTGACACATTCAGTTTCGGAAAATATAATTCCTATGTCCCTTTTATCCTGGCCAGGAGATTTAATTCCAGAAAATATAGAACCAGATAAAAATCCTTTTGGAGAGCATATATCTCCTACATCGTTTATCCTAATTTTAGATTCCATCTCTCTCTCCTAGAAAAAAATTATTTTTTTACTGTTATTTACCCTAATCATATAATAATATCTATAGATACAACCTTAGAAATATTCAAAAAAATAAAAAATTGGATTTATTATTTTTTGAAGTTTAATAAATGAAAAAATTACAATGAGTATATTAAATAAAGTCGATTTATTAATAGCTGGTCAAGGAGCAGCAGGCTTTTCAGCTGGTTTATATGCAGCTAGATATCAAATGAGTACTGCTATTATTGGTGAAGAGTTTGGTGGAGAAACAGCAATAGGAGGATTAATAGAAAATTATCCGGGTAATAACGATATTGACGGATTTGACTTGATGCTTGAATTTAAAAATCAAGTAACAAATTTAGATGTCCCTATAATTGAACAAAACCTAAAATCAATTACTAAAAAGAATGAATCTTTTTTATGCCAATTGTATGATGGCTCAACAATTGAGGCTAAAACAATTATATTAGCGATAGGCAGGGAAAGAAGAAAACTAGAGCTTGAAAACGAAGAGAAGTGGACTGGTAAAGGTATTTCTTACTGTTCAACTTGTGATGCTCCTCTTTATAGAAATAAAGAATTAGCTGTTGTAGTGGGAGGCGGAAATGCTGCGGTAGAAGGTGCTATTCTTATTGCAAAATATGCTAAAAAAGTTTTTCTGGTTTACAGAGGAGAAAAGCTTTGGAGACCAGAACCTATACTATTGGATACTTTAGAAAAAACTGATAATGTAGATGTTCTATTAAAGAATAATGTAACTAAACTCATAGGATCAGATTTTGGTGGATTAGAAGAAATAGAAATAGAAAATAAATATAATAACCAAAATAGATTTAAAATCGATGGCTTAATGATTGAGGCTGGAGCAGATCCAAGAGTAGAAATACCTATATCACTAGGAATAAATCTAGATGAAGAAACAAACGAAGTAGCTGTTGACAAAGATCAAAAGACGAATGTATCTGGAATATTCGCAGCTGGAGATATCACTAATGGTTCTAATTTAAAGCAAACTATAACAGCTGCTTCACAAGGAGCTATTTCTGCACTTAGTGCATATAATTACTGCCTAGAAAATAAGTGAATTAGGGTTTTGAAATTTTATAATTAACTAATAAATTACCCCATTGGGTTTCAAATGCTTTTTTTATTCTACTTTTCCCTATAAATCTAAGCCAAAAAGTGTTGTGATAAAGATTTGAAGCCAAGTATGCTACGTTTACCATAGGAGTTCTCAATAATAGTTTTTCAAAAGGTTTCAAAGGCCCCCAATAAATATACTTTTGAATTTTACTAGCAAATGTATTTTTATTTTTAGAAAAATTCCAATTTATCTTATTTACGTTTTCTCCAATTACCTTAATTTCATTTGGATTAGCTATACCAAGGCCTTTTTCATGAGCAATTCTAAGTTTTGGTATTTTCAAAGGATCAAAACCCATCAGCTTTGCAGAAATAGAATCAATTGCAACTTGGTCATAAGATGCGAATATCATATTCTTAGTCTTAAAGTTCATTGCCCTAGGGCCTGGTCCATCTCCTGCAAATGTTCCATCCATAACTGCAAATACATTATTATGAATCTCATACTGAATAGTGAGCAAATCAACTAGCGTATTATGAATATCCGCATGAGCCCAATGCCTATTTTTATGAAGTAATCCCCCAAATGCATTTTTCATAGCACCAGTAATTGTAGTGAAAACATGTGTTTTAACTGTAGGAAGATGGATAATATTTGTTTCTAAAAGTTTTCGAGGGATCATTATTCCTTCAGGGTAGATCTTATTTAAGACAATCATTTTATTTTTAGGAACATAATTAATCCACTCTTGGCCAGGATCATCTAGTACAGTACTTTTAATCGATAGATCTTTTTCTATTTTTAAGAATCCATTATTTTCTTGCCCTTCCCTAGCATTTACAACAACTGTTCCATTGTGCGCTACCTCTAAGTTAGAAATTCCTAAACTTCTCAGGCCTCTTATAACTCCATCAAGCTGCCAAGGTGCTGTTGAACAAGCTGGGAAATAATGTTGCCATGAAATATTAGCTTTAATTAATGTTTTTAATTTATCGTCTATAAAATTTTGAATTTTAGTATCTGCCAATAATTTAGCATAATCACCTATTACAAAATTTGGAGATGTTTTTGATATAAAAACTTTACCAAATTCTCTTCTATCAATTTTTTTATTTGTCATAATATTTAAATTATAGAAAAAAAATAGAAATGAATATAGATTCACTCACACATATTTTACCTAAGGAAATTTCTTCAGAAATTTCTAAGTTTCAAAAACTAGATCAAAAATTCAAAGAGCTTTTCAATGAAAAAACTAAAATATCAGATGCTGATAACTTGGTAAGTAAACTAAAAGATTGTGAAATAAATAAAGCAGTAGTTGGTGGTTTTGGTTGGACAAGTGATGAAATTACAAAATTATGTAATGACTACATAATTGAATCAGGCAGTAAATTTGAAGAAATAATCCCAATATGTTCTGTAAATATTTACTCAAAAAACACTGAATCTAAAATCTTAAATTATATTAACAGAGGAGCAAAAGGAATTGGTGAATTACACTTTAATTATGATGAAGAAATAGAAGAAAACAAAGTACTTAAGAATACCCTAAGGATTGCACTTGAATATAATCTACCTACCATTGTTCATGCATCTGAACCACTAGGCCACTCATATTCAGGCAAAGGGACAAATGTTCCGGAAAAGTTATATTCTTTAGCAAAACAAAATCCAGAAAACATATTTATTTTCTCACATTTTGGAGGAGGTTTAGTTTTTTACGAACAGATGCCTGAAGTAAAAGAAGTATTAAAAAATGTTTATTACGATTCTGCAGCTCAACCTTTTCTTTATAGCAGAAAGGTATATAAAACTTCTATTTTATGCTCAAGTATAAATAAAATTCTTTTTGCTTCAGATTTTCCATTAATAAATTTCTCAAGATGCCTTTCAGGGTTGAGTGACTTAACTGAGACCGAAAAAAAACATATTTTATCTTATAATCCAATATCAGTATTCAATTTATAATACTTAAGACTAATTCAAAAGGTAAAATTGATTTATAAATGACTATAGAAAATAAAAAATACTATCCAGAAATTAATTCCTCTATTTCTTTACCTGAAATTGAGGAAAAAATATTGAATAAGTGGAAAAAAGAAAATACTTTTTCTGAATCTTTGGAGTTAAGAAAAAAATCTAATGAGTTTGTATTTTATGACGGACCTCCTTTTGCTAACGGTCTTCCCCATTATGGCCATCTACTTACAGGATTTGTAAAAGATATTATCCCAAGATATCAAACTATGAAAGGTAACAAGGTAGATAGAAGATTTGGATGGGATTGCCACGGTCTACCAGCAGAAATGGAATCTGAAAAAGAATTAGGTATTTCTGGAAGAAAACAAATCCAAGATTTTGGAGTTGAAAATTTTAATGATCATTGCAGAACCTCAGTGATGCGTTATACAAAAGAATGGGAAGGAACTGTTGGAAGGCAAGCTAGATGGGTTGATTTTGATAATGACTATAAAACAATGGATCTTAGCTACATGGAATCTGTTATATGGGCATTTAAGCAACTTTGGGATAAAGGATTAGTATATGAAAAAGATAGAGTCATGCCATATTCTTGGAAAGCAGAAACTCCACTTTCGAATTTTGAGACCCGTTTGGATGATTCATATAGAGAAAGAAGGGATCCTGCAGTAACTGTAAAGTTCGAGATTTTAGATCTCAAACTAAAACTAAATAATAATAAAACCTTTCTAATTGCATGGACTACTACTCCTTGGACGCTTCCTTCAAATTTAGCTTGTGCTGTAGGAAAAGATATTGAATACTGCATAATATCTTTGAATGATGAAAATTATGTGATAGCAAAATCTGTTCTAGAGAACTATGAAAAAGAGTTAGATGGAAATAAAATTATTAAACATATAGTAGGGTCAGAATTAATAGGATTGACTTACAAACCTTTATTCCCTTATTTTAAGAATAATAATAATTCATTTAGAGTTCTAGAAGCAGAGTTTGTTAATACTGAAGAAGGTACAGGAATTGTTCATATGGCACCTGGCTTTGGAGAAGATGACCAAACAGTATGCGAAGCTAATGGAATTAAGTTAGTTTGTCCAGTCGATGATCAAGGAAAATTTACACAAGAAGTTCCAGATTATGAAGGACTACAAGTATTTGAAGCTAATGAAAAAATAATTAAAGAACTTAAACAAAAAAAATTATTAATAAAAAAAGAATCATATCTCCATAACTATCCTCATAGCTGGAGAACAGATGAACCATTAATATATAAATCAGTTAACTCTTGGTATGTAAATGTTTCGTCATTCAAAAATAGGATGGTTGAATTAAATCAAGAAATAAACTGGATCCCTAGTCATATAAAAGAAGGCACGTTTGGAAAATGGTTAGCAGGTGCTAGAGATTGGTCTATAAGCAGAAATAGGTTTTGGGGCTCTCCAATTCCAGTTTGGAAATCTGATGATCCCAATTATCCAAGAACAGATGTTTATGGAAGCTTAGATGAAATAGAAAAAGATTTTGGAGTTAGGCCTGATAATCTACATAGGCCTTTTATAGATAATTTGACAAGACCTAATCCTGATGATCCAACAGGAAAAAGCCTTATGAAGAGAGTTCCAGAAGTTTTTGATTGTTGGTTTGAATCAGGTTCAATGCCATTTGCTCAAGTTCATTATCCTTTTGAAAACAAAGATTGGTTTGAATCACATTTTCCTGCTGATTTTATTGTGGAGTACATTGGTCAAACTAGAGGCTGGTTTTATACAATGATGGTATTAAGTACAGCAATTTTTGACAAACCTCCTTTTAAGAATTCAATCAGTCATGGAATAGTTCTTGATACAAAAGGTGTAAAACTTTCAAAGAAATTAAGAAATTATCCTGAACCAGAAATGATTTGGAAAAAATATGGAGCTGACTCTCTTAGATGGTTCTTTTCCTCCTCTCCTATACTTAAAGGGCAAAACTTACAGATAGATATGGAAGGCAAGGGAATAGCAGATGCACAAAGACAAATTATTACACCTTTGTGGAATGCTTTTTACTTTTTTACCCTTTATGCAAATGCAGAAAATATAAAAGCAAAAGAAAATTATTCATCTCAAAATTCTTTGGATAGATATGCATTATTGAAAACTAAAGAATTGATTGAAAAGATTGATTCTAATTTATCTAACTATGATATTACTTCAGCTTGCCAATCTGTTCCTGAATTTATAGATGCGATAAATAATTGGTATATCAGAAGAAGTAGGCCAAGATTTTGGAAACATGCTGATGATAATGACTCTAAAAATGCCTATGACACTTTGTATACTGTACTTCTAAACGTGACTAAAGCGCTTTCTCCCCTAATTCCACTCATAGCTGAAGAAATATATACCAAGCTTACTAAACTAAAAAGTGTTCATCTTAGTGATTGGCCTTCTTTAGAACTCTTTCCAAATGATAAGGAATTTCTCAAAAAAATGGACATAGTAAGAGAAATTTCTTCTGCAGGACTAGCAATAAGAAAATCTAATAATATAAGAGTTAGGCAACCATTACACGAACTAACAATAGTTGGAGATAATTCAGAATGGATAAAAGATTTTGAAAATTATATTACTGATGAGGTCAATATTAAAAGAATTAAGATTACTGATAGTTCTGATTCTTTATACAAAAACAAAATTAAGATTAATCTAAGAAAGCTAGGCCCTAAGCTTGGAAAAGATGTGGGTAAATTTATGCAAGCAGCAAATAATGATGAATGGATAATGAATAAAAATAAATCTATAACTATTTTAGATAAAACATTTTTAGAGGATGAATATATTCTTGAAAAAGAATCCCTACCTGGAACTGAAACAAGAGATATTGATAGTGGTAGTATAATAGTTTCTTTGAATATAAATATTGATGAGAAATTAGAAATTGAGGGTATAGCTAGAGATATTTTAAGAGCAGTTCAAAATAAAAGAAAAGATATGGATCTTGATATATCAGATATGATTACAATTAATATTTTTGGAGAATCTAAAATAAATAAAAGCGTCGAGTTCTATAAAGAATATATTGCAACTAACTCATTAGCAAAAGATATAATTTTTAAGGATAATGATCAAAGCGAAAAAATTAAGATTTCAGATAATAATGAAATTTTTCTCTATATAATTAAGATTTAGGAAAGTCTTTCTATACTTGATTCTAATTTTTTGTTCTGTATATTTTGCTTTCTTATATTAAGATAAACTGTATTTCTTGCAGATATTTGAGCACCAATAAGAAGAATAATTGAAGATAAATATATAAATGCCATCAAAACTATAATTGCACTTACCCCTCCATAGATAGAACCTGAAATCCCGCTAAAATTTCTAAGATATAAAATAAAAATCATTTTATTAATTTCTTCAGCTAAAGTAGCAAGAATTGCAGCAGGAAAGACAGAAAAAAATGATAATTCGATATTAGGAAGCCACCAATAACAAATAATAAAAACTAAAAATGTTAATAAAGGAGGAACTAATAAAGCTAATCTATTCCAAATATTTTGATCAATCAGAGGAGAGTCTGGGAATGTGATAGAAACTAGTTCACTCAAAAAACTTAGGCCTGTGGTTAATACAAAAGAGCTAATCAATAAAAAAGAAGCAATAAATAACATAGAAAAATCTATTCTTCTTTCTTGAAAAAAAGTTCTCTTTTTATCGATTTCCCAAATAAAATTAATACTTTTTCTAATTGTCCCAAAAACTGCGCTAGAAGCAAAAAGTAGACCTATTCCAGCAAGAGTACTTGTAGCTAATCTATTTGATGTAAGGCTATCAAAAAAAGATTTTAAGAATTCATCATCTTGTTCGTCAAAAATTGGAATAACATTTTTCAAGGAATCAATTAGAGTTTGCTCAAATCCTTGAATTCCTAAGAAAATTGAGAAAATCATTATTAATCCAAGTAGTAAAGGAAATAATGAAAAAAAAGCATAAAAAGATATAGATGCACACATAAAAGGAACATTTTTTTCAATAAATTCATTGGTTATATCCCCAGTAAATCTTAGAAACCACAGTACAAAACGTACTAAGAACATTTTAGATTCTCTTTTCTCTGAAAGCTTTTAAGTAATTTACACAAAATTCATCATTACCTTCTAGCATTGATCTTGTGATCTCATAAGCTTCTGTAGTTTGATCTATATATTTTATTCTTTCTAATTTTGATTCAATTGGGTTTATTATTCCTGAATTTGCACCTTTTTCGATTGCAAGACTAATAAACACATCGTTAACTAGTCTCCTTTTTGGAAGACCAAAAGAAACATTACTCATACCTCCTGTAATATTTATATTGGTCCATTTGTCTTTAATTTTTCTTATAGCATCGAGTGCATCTTTACCGTAGTTTGATGAAACAGATATTGGAAATATCAAGGGATCCACAAAAATATCTTCATCTAGTAAGCCTTTGGTAGAGCAAACTTTTATAACATCACTTAAATTATCCATTCTCTCTTCAGAACTGTCTGGCATACTACTCTCACTAGCTGCACTAACAACTGCCTGTGCATCATATTCTATAATCGTATCAATCAAGTCTATCCTTTCAAGCGAAAGAGAGTTAACTAAAGGTCTCATATGATTACCATATTCTTCTAAGCCTGATTTTATTATGTCAGGATTTGAGGAATCAATAGATATTGGAATCTGAGAAAATTCTTTCATTACATTCACTAACCACTTCATAGCTTCTATTTGGTCTTCAAGTCTGTAACTATATTCGTCAACATTTATATCTAAAAATGCAGCACCAAATTTTGTTTGTCTTTCAATTTCCCATCTAATATAATCAATGCCTTTTTCCTTATCTCCATTCATTCCCTGCCATATTGCTATCATAAAATGTTTAAGTTGCCCCTGTTTATATGGTTGTGTGTCTTTAAAATGATCAGGAATATTCAATATTGAAAAATCATCCCCTTTTTTTCTGAAGGTAATAACTTTCTCTCCATCTAAATCAACAGTTCTAATACCATCTAATTTTACAGACCTTGTTGTATGTATATTTTCACCGATTATAATAAACTCATTCATTATTAACCTGCAATATGTTGCTGTCAGCCCACTGAGATAGCTCCTTAATTCCTCCGAAAGGGAAAAAATGAAGTTTATTTGTATTATCTAATCCGTTTATTATTTCTAAAGGATTATGCTTAACTAATTTAGTAAGACCAAATTTTTTACTTCTAATAATCAAAGTTGTTGCACTAACTCCACAAATTTTCGCATAATTTATTAGTGTTGTTAGTTTTGCTGGACCTGCAATTCCAAGATTAATATCTATTTTCCTTGAATTTTTACTTATGATATCTTTTTCTACTTTTTTTACCCAATTATTTGTTTCATCAATATTTAATGTCCATTGCGTTACTATAGAAGAATTAAAGCCTTTTTTCATAAGCCAATCACACTTAATAGATAAATTATTTTCAGAATTATCATCGTCTGGATTTCCTTCTGGATGGCCAGCAATATTAATTTGATTGAACTCATATTTTTCAAATAAACCTGTTTCAAAAATATCCATCGTTTTATCGAAAATACCTGCTTTATTCTTAGGACTGCCTCCAATTGCTAGAACCTTCTTAATATTTTCTTTTGCCAAACCGGATAGAAAAAAATCCAGTTGATCTTCATCTTTGATACTTCTAGCTGGACAATGAGGTATTGGTGAAAATCCTTGAGATTTTAGATTTCTAGATGCTTCAATAATGTTTGAAATCGAATCACCAGGTATAAATGCCACATATACTTCATTGAACATTTCTTTTGGTAAAATTTTTAAACGTTCAATTTGTTTTGGAACTATTTCAAGTGAGTATGTAGTCATATATTATTTTGAAGAGGCTTAAAACACTATAAATAAGTATAATCTATATATAAAAATAAATAAATTATAACCATAGCTATTTGGCAATTTTCAATGGCAAATGAAAAAATAAATTCACTAAATGGAGATAAGCTCCATCGAGTAAGAAGATCTTTGGAATTACAACCTGAGATCATAAAATTAGAAAGTAAAAAAAGTTCAAAAAGAGGATTAAATTCTCCTCTTGTACTATTTTATGGTTTAATTGCCTTAATTATCTTTGGAACAATCGGTTTATTTTTACCCATATCTGTAAATTCTGGACAAGATATAAGTTTAGTTGATAGTTTTTTTGTATCAACTTCAGCTGTTACAGTTACAGGATTGACTCCAGTTCAATCAGAGGTTACTTGGAGTATATTTGGTCTTACAATAATATTAATTCTTTCTTTTATTGGAGGCTTAGGATTCATGATTGGAGCTGGATTTTTAATATATATATTATTTGGTAAAAAAATCAATTTAGAGCAGAAAATGCTTATAAATGAAAGTTTGAGTGACAGTACACCTTCAAAATATGTTGCAAGTAGTTCAATTAGAGTAGTACTAAATATTTTTTATATTTCCATAATCCTACAAATCATAGGAGCTATTTTATTTTATTTTTTTTGGTATGAAGGAGATATCAAAAATGAACATAGCATAATTTTTAATTCAATTTTTCAATCAATATCATCATTTAATGGAGCGGGGTTTGATATATTACCAGATGAAAATGGAGGAAGTATCGGATCAATAACTCCAAATATAAATGTATTAACAATAACGATGGTACTTATTTTTTTAGGAAGTATAGGTTACCCAATCATAATAGAATTTTTTGAAAATATTATCTTATTTTTTCAATCGAAATATAAACAGATATTTATAACATTAAATTTTAAGGTTGTAGTCTTGAGTTCTTCAATTATATTAATTATTGGTGCTTCGCAGTTCTTATTCGCAGAGTGGTCAAATCCTTTTACAATAGGAACTGAAAATACAAAAGAAAAGATAATATTTTCAATTTTTCATTCAATAACACGAACTGCGGGATTTTCTATAGTTGATTACAATCAAATTCATAATAGTACATCTGTAATGACAATGGCATTAATGTTTATAGGAGGTGGATCTCTTTCAGTAGCAGGAGGTATAAAAGTAGGAACAGTAACTATTATTCTTGCAGCATTAATATCAACAATAATGGGTAAAGATGAAATTACAATTTTTAAGAGAACTGTTACAAAAGATATTACGAGAAGGGCTCTAATAATATTTATATTTTCTATTTTTTTAATTTTATTTTCGTTTATTGTTATTTCTTCATTTGAACCTGATAGTATATTTAGAGAATTACTATTTGAATGTGTAAGTGCATTTGGAAACGTGGGACTTACCACAGGAATAACTGAAAAAATTAATAATTCATCAAAAATATTTATTGCATTACTAATGATTATTGGAAGATTTGGTCCACTTTTGTTAGCACTAATGTTTGTAGGAAAAAAAATCGAAACTAAAGCAAAGCCTGCTTATGAAGTTGTAAGATTGGGATAAAAATGAAAATAAAACCACAAGTTGTAGTTGTAGGACTTGGAAGGTTCGGTACTAGTTTTGCAAGTAAAATGTATCAATTAGGCTATGACGTTATGGCAATTGATAAAGATGAAGATAAAGTTCAATCTATGATAGGGCAAGTAACTTATCCAGTAACAGCTGATGCTTCGTCAGAAACAGCACTCAGAGAATTAGGTGTTCAAGATTTTGATGTAGGAGTGGTAGCTATTGGCTCGAATGTAGAAGTTTCAGTTATGGTTACTGTTTTATTTAAAACCTTGAACATCAATACCGTTATGGCACGAGCATCGTCTACTCTTCATGAGAGTACTCTTAAGAGATTAGGGTGTAATAAAGTTATTTTTGCTGAAGAAGAAATGGGAGAAAGGCTAGCAAGTACAATTTTTACTCCAAATGTTGACGATTACTTAGAACTTTCATTAAATATTGGAATTAGTAAATTAATGGTTCCTGACAGGATTATAGGTATGACTTTGGGAGAAGCTGGATTTTTAAATAAACCTGGACCTCAAAAACTAACCGTAGTATCTATATTAAGAGGTGATTCACTTATGCTTTATCCGTCCAATGATGAGGTAATTAGAGAAAATGATGAACTTACAATTATTGGAAATAATAACAATATAGATAAACTTTTATAAATGAATTCAGAAAGAATTTTAGTATTACTTGATTCAATAAATAATGAATCTATTTTAAATTTATCTATTTCTTTGGCCAAAAATAATAACTCTAAATTATTTTTCATTTATGTAATTGAAACACCTCACAAATATCCAATAGATTATGAAATTGGCAATCAAATAAGTATAGGAGAAAATATACTTAAGGAAGCTAATGGCTTTCTATCAAGAAATAAATTAGAGTATGATATAAATTCTGATAGTTTTATTCTAGTTCAATCAAGAAATGCTGGAGTAGCAACAATTAAAGAGTCTGAAAGAATAGGTTGTGATCTAATTATTTTTTCAAAATATAATGAAAATAATGATTATAAATATTCTTATATTAAAAAGTACTCTAAAGTAAATTTAATAGAAATAAGAAATAAAAAATTATGAAAACTTCAATATTTGGTATATCAAATAAAACAAGGCTAATTGTAGAATCAATAGAAAATTTTTGCGATGAAATAGAAATTTTTGATTTTATTGTAGACTATGATTTTACTAATGAGCAAATAGATAAAAGAAAAATAAAAATCAATATCGAGAATAACTTAAGAAATAATTTTGAAATCTTAAAAAATAACGCTGATTATATTTTTCTTGCTAGTAATTCAGATATTCTAAACTCCTATTTTTATCAAAAAATTATAAATGATTTTGATAAAAATAGAATTCAAATGATAATTTCTAATAAAGATCTTTATGGTATGTATAAAGATAAAAATTATTCTGTAATCAATTCTTTCGATCCTAACAAAAATGAACTAATTAGTATTATCAGGAGCTAATACATGTATATTATTATTTCTGGAATAAATAGAGTAAGTTATCAACTTGGAGAAAACTTTATAGCTCAAGGAAATGAAGTTACTTTTATTGACTCAAATCAACATAATGTTAGCTTCATAGAAGAAAACTTAGGATTTCTGACTATACTTGGAAACTCATATAATAAGCAAACTTTATTAGAATCAGGCATTGATAGAGCTAATTACTTTATAGCTGCTCAATCCGAAGATGAAAATAACTTAGTTTCCTGTCAATTATCAAAATTTATCAACCCAGATATTAAAACAATCTCAATTATTAACTCTAAAAAAAATAGAGAAATCTTTCTTAATGAGGATTTTGATTTTGTAATAGATAATGATGAAATATTGAGCAATTCTATCAATGCTTTTATATCTGATTATTCAAATTTGAGCATTTTTATAGACAATGATAATTTCACAGAAATACGAATAATAACAGCAGGACTAGATTCCGAAATAATTGGTAAGTCAGTTAGTGAGATAAAACTACCAAATAACTCAAAAGTTATCGCAATAGTATCATCATCAGGAAATATTAGCCATAATTTCAGTAATACCATTAACTCGCTTGATAAGATAATATATCAAGTACCCATAAATAATTAGTAAGAAAAAAAATGAGTATGAAACTGAGCTTTTTAGGACCTGTAGGAACTTATTCCGAAACTGCTGCATTAATGTATAAAAAAGATGAACATACATTGATTCCTGAAGCAAATATTACTGAAGTTCTTTCAGGTATTGAAAATGAATTATATGATGAAGGTATATTACCAATTGAAAACTCGAGAATAGGTACAATTATTGAAGTAATAGACTATCTTATAAAATCTAAATCCCTTTACATAAATCATGAATTATTATTACCTATAGAGGCTTGTTTAATATCAAAGAAAAAAACAACTAAACTAAATGAAATAAAAGAGATTATCAGTAAGCCTGAAGCAATTGGTCAATGTAACCAATGGATATCAGAAAGATTAAGAAAAGATATAGTTATAAAAGGCTATCCTTCAACCGCTGAAGCTGTTGAGAGCCTCAAAGGTTTACCAGATTATGTAGCAGCTATAGGTCCAGAAAGATCTGCAATAATAAATAAAAACCACATTATTGAAAAAGGCATCCAAGATTATAAAAATAATACTACTAAATTTGTAGTAATTTCAAAAAAAGAAAATAAGCCTACAGGAAAAGATAAAACTACAATCGCATTTGATTTCAAGATTTCAGATAAAGCTGGTCTTCTTTTTACTGCTCTTCAATGTTTTTCGAAAAGGGATATAAATTTACAAAAAATTGAAAGTAGACCGAAGGGCACTCAGATAGGCGACTACATATTTATTATAGATTTTGATGGACATGTTAATGATAAAAAAATTACGGAAGCTCTAAGCGAATTATCAAAAACAACTTCATTTCTTAGGGTACTAGGTTCTTACTCATATCCCAAATAATTACTTAATCATCATATAAATCAGTTCTTGACCTTTTAGACACCTCATTTCCTTCCTGAACGGCATTATTTAATCTTTCTTTTGCAGAATCAACTAAGTCATTTGCTTTAATTTTCCAATCCTTAATATTCTCAGACAATTGGACCCTAGTTTCATCACCAGGCTTAGGAGCAAAAATTACACCTGCTACAAAACCAAGAGTAGCTCCATAGAAAAAGCCTTTATAAAAAGAATCTCCGTCAGACATATTTACCTCCTAAATAATATTAATTATTTGATTTTTTAGATGAAAAACCAAATAAAGACTTAAATATTTCAACTGATTTATTTATTGTTGTTATTGATTCTTTGAAAGAGTCAATTTTTTCATTAGCTGTATCAAACTGGTTTTTAATTTTATTAACATTTCTAATAAAAACTATTAGAGCAATGGAAAACAATATGCCCATAAATGAGAATATTAATAGGAAAGCAACAGTTAAGTAGTCTATCAATTCAGAAATATTCAAAAAAAGCCTTATATATTTTCACTTATTATGGTTAAATATACACAATTACAAGGATAAATTCAATATTGAATACCATTTGGTTAATAACTAATCACTATCAAAAATCTAGATAATCTCTAAGAGTAAGGGACCGGGTGGGGTGCCTTAGCTTTCTTAGTGCTTTTGCTTCAATCTGCCTTATTCTTTCTCTTGTCACTCCAAAGGTTTGTCCAACTTCTTCAAGGGTTCTTGGTCGACTATCGTTTATACCGAATCTATACTCAATAACTTGTCTTTCTCTTGGAGACAATGTTTCTAAAACTTCTATAATTTGTGATTTTAATAAGTTCTTTGAAGCGGAGTTTTGAGGAGATTCAGCATTTTGATCTTCTATCAAGTCTGCTAAATTTAAGTCTTGCTCTTCTCCAATTGGAGCTTCTAAAGAAATAGGATCCTGGGATGCTTTTAATATTTCATTAACTTTATCTGGATCCATATCAAGCTCTTTAGCTATATCTTCTGAAGTAGGTTCTGTTCCTTTTTCTTGAACCAATCTTCTAGAGACCCTAAGAATCTTATTTATTTGTTCAACCATATGAACTGGAATTCTTATAGTTCTAGACTGATCAGCTACAGCTCTAGTTATTGACTGCCTTATCCACCAAGTTGCATAAGTTGAGAACTTAAATCCTTTTCTATAATCAAATTTCTCAACAGCTCTGATAAGACCTATGTTACCTTCTTGAACTAAATCTAATAATGTTAATCCCCTGCCTATATATTTTTTTGCTATAGAAACAACTAATCTTAGATTTGCTTCAGCAAGATGATTTTGAGCAAGTTCAGATCTAGAAATAATTTGATCATAATGCCTATCTATAATCATTTTATAAATTTTTAATTGATCATTGAAATTTTTATCTACAATAAGCTTTTTTAGATTCAAGTCGTTTAAGTCTTTATCTAACAATTTTGATATATCTTGAGGAATCAATCCTAAAAGATCTGATATTTGCTTGATCTTAGTAGTCGCTTCATCTGTAGAGATATTGTTGACATCTGCAACATAAGAAATCAAATCTTCTGAATAAACACCATGAATATTTGAAAGAGAAGATTCTTCTGAAATGAAATATTCTAAAGTCATAATTTCTTTACTATTTTTTCCATAGAACTTTCCGATTGATTTAATTATCTTCTCAAGATCTAATATAGAAATTAAGACTTCTCTGAATATATCAACTGAATTTATCAAATTAGAGCTAGATTCTTCTAACTCAGAAAAAATGTTTTTATACTTAAACTTCAAGTCTATAGTTCTAGCTAAAATTTCTTCATCTTTTCGAGATAATAGCTTAACATCTCCTATTTCTTTTAAGTACATTCTTATAGGATCTTCATATGTATCTTTTATGATTTTTTTGCCTTTAGAAAGAATATTCATCAAATCATCATTTTTTTCATAAGAATCTACCGAAGTAGAAACTGAGGACAAATCTTCCTCATCCTCCAAGTTAGATCCACCAGGAACAATGACAGTATCTACATTATTATTATCATTTACATCTTCCATATAAAGATTTTCGTTATCATTTGTTGTTTCGCTCAATTTACCTCACTCCTTTCTAAATTTTTAATATTTTCTGTAATCTCAACTATTTCAAGCATTAGGGAAGCTATTATATTTTTATCTTTGTCAGTATGTTCTTCTTCTTCTTTAAGCCTTACGGCCGTTTCATTTAACTTTCTTTTTTGAAAATCTATAGCTAATCTAGTCTTAACATTCTCAAGCTCAATTTCAAAGCTTAGATCTGGGTCAGATACAAAACCTTCATCAAGATAACTTTCAAGTTCTTCATAAATAAAAATCAAGTCATCATTAATATCATCTCTTTTTATCACTTTATTTTCTTTTTTCCAATAATTGAATACTGATCTAAAATGTAAATCAGAGAAATAAAATTCTTCCATATCTTTCACATAATCAAACAATTCAGAGTTTTGTAATAAAAGAGCTAAAAAATGTTTTTCTTGAGACTTTTCCGGATTAAATATGACTCTTTTAATTATTTGATCATTATTTATTCTTTTATTATTTTGTCTAAATTTAGATTTCATAGAGGTCTTAGCTTCAATATTAAGTAAGTCATAATCTAAATCAGTCAATTTAGAAATTTTTCTAAGATAAAAAGATTGCTGATTTTCATCACAAGATTCAACTACAAAGGGAAGTATAGTATCTAAAAATTTATAAGTATCTTTATTACTTCCTAGAAGAAACTCTTTTGAATAAAATTCCATTAGAAATTCAATAAAATTTTTAGACTGACTTATCATATCATCCCATTCAAGTGGATTACTTCTAAAAATTTCGTCAGGATCTTTTCCCTTTGAGGGGAAACAAACCTTGACACTAATTTTTTTATCTGCTTTTTTAAAGTTTATTGCTATATTTTCCCTTAGTTTCAGTATAGTATCTAACGCTGCTTTGTGACCTGCACTATCATTATCAAAGCAAAACACTATTTCACCGGTATCTGATGAATAAGTGACAAGTTTTTTCAACTTGTCAAAGTTTTCAGAACTGAGCTGAGTTCCCATTGCAGCTACAAGATTTAAGTATCCTTTTTCATAACCAGAGATACAATCAAAATAGCCTTCAACAATTATAGCTTGTGATTTGAGCTTAATAGTTTCGGAAGCTCTATCTAGCCCATAAAGTATTTGAGATTTATTAAATACATCACTGTCTTTTGAGTTTATATACTTACTTTTTTGTGTTTCATTAATAGATCTTCCTGAAAAACCAACAATATTTGATTTTTCATCTAGAATAGCAATTGTTATTCTATTTCGAAAAAAATCTACCCAGTCATTACCGTCATCTTTTTTAAATAATAAATTAGATTTCATAACTCCTCGTTTATTTATTTTATTCAATTGGAAATAACTAAATAAACTTCCTAAATTTCCATCAGGACAATATCCAATATAGTGCTTACTTATGGTAGAAAGTGATATATCTCTTTTTGCAAGATAATCTATGACCTTTTTTGAGCTCTCAGATCTTTGATCAGTAAGTTGCTTATAAAAATAACTTTGAGCTAACTTATTGACCTCAAAAACTTCGCTCGCAATTATATTAGACTTTTTTCTTCTTTCTGAATCATCAATATAAGATGTTTCATCATAATCCCAAGAAAGATAATTCGATAATTGTTTTATTGATTCAGGAAAGCTCAATTTTTCGTATGACATTAAAAAATCAAAAACATCGCCACTTTCATTACATCCAAAACATCTATATCTTTTTAAGTCTCTACTAAGAGTAAAAGAAGGTGTTTTTTCATCATGAAACATACACAAGGTCTTAGGGACTGAACCTTTATCTGACCAGACTATCCCCTTGCTAGCCAAGAATTCTTTGAGATCAATATTTTCTCTTATTCTCTCTTTATATTCTTGTGCCATATTCTTAACCTTAAAATGCCTAAAATTCTTTTCCTAGTCTACATTGATATTAATCAAAATGGGTAAACTTTTTGTAAACTTTATGACATTATTATGGCATTAATATAAAAGTCTAAAAAATATATAGATTATATGTTTTTTAGAATTATTTTTTTTAAATATTTGAAGAGATTTTTTCTGCTAATCTCATACCGTAATGATCTATCATTCCACATATATAATCTGAAATATATATTTCTTTATTTCTACTGTCCAGGATATCTTGTTCAAGAGGTAGTTCCTCAATATTTTCTTGGTATTAATAAAATATAAACTCTACTATAAAATTATTTGAAATATAATTTATACCCATAAATCTAAGTTAAAGTTTCAGTATAAAGAAATTTTTTTTCTGAGCTTTCTAATTCTAGATCTCTGTAGTTTTCTGGTAGTAAATTTGAAATTCTTTTCATGATTTCTAAAGTTACTAAATCATAGATTTCCTTGTTCTTTTTTTGAGGTAAATTAGTTACCCTAAAGGGTTCTCCAATGTTTACTGTAACTTTTTTCTTTGGAAATAAAAATTGAAAATAATTTGTAATTCTTTCAGTTCCATATATTCCCATTGGAAGAATTATAGATTCTGTATCAATTGCTAGAAGTGTTGCCCCATTATAACCACGCTTGATTCTTTGATCCTTACTTCTTGTGCCTTCAGGGAAAATTAGTAAAGAATTATTTTTAGATGATAATTGATTTTTAGCCCACTGAAATGCTGATATATCTACCCTGCCTCTGTTTAAAGGGAAGGCTCCATAAAATTTCAAAAATATACTTACAGGAAATCTAAATAATTCTTTTTTAGCTAAAAATCTAGGCTCCTTAGAAACTGCTGTCGCACACAATGCCGGATCAATTATAGACAAATGATTCGAAACAGAAATTACAGATTTATCAGATGGTACATTTTGACGACCATTTATTTCTAAAGATCCTGAAATCTTAAATGTAAATTTGAGACCTGCTTCACAGAACTTAAATAACCTAGTCATCTTCTAATAATTCTTTAATCTTTATAACAACCTCATCTACATTCAGTAAATCTGTATTAATTAGGTGAGCATCTTTATCTATAGCCAATGGTGAATTTTTTCTATTAGAATCAACAACATCTCTTAATTTTATTTTTTTCTCAACATCAAAAGAATTTAATCCCAGTTCTTTTGATCTTCGTTTTGCTCGTATATCTATGGATGCATCTAAATATATTTTTAGATTTGAGTTAGGAAGTACTATTGTACCTATGTCTCTGCCTACCATAACTATATTATTGATTTTGGATATATTTATTTGCTCCTTAACTAAATTTTTTCTAACTCTAGTTATTTTTGAAATATCAGAAACATTTTTATCTACATAATCTGAAAACAAAAAGCTGGTTATATCCTTATTTTTATAGTATATTTTATTTTTTTCACCCTTGAGCTTTACCTTAAGTAAACTCTTTCCAAAATAAGCTGAAACTAAAACTGGATCTAATAGCTCTGAAATAGAAATATACGTAACTGCTCTGTACATAATTCCAGTATCTAGAAAATCATAATTTAATAATTCAGAAAGTTTCTTCCCAACTGCAGACTTACCTGAAGCAGCAGGACCATCGATGGCAATTGACTTTAAATTATTTATCATTATTCTTATTTTTAGGGAAATTTATACTCATAACATCAAAAACAAGTCTAGGGTTAGCGTTAATTTTCAAATAATTTTGAGTTCTTAATAAAATTAATATTATTTCGTTTATTTGATATATGTCATAAATATTTTCAAGATTATTTCTTAACTTTAGTGTTATGTGTTTATCATATTTTTTCTTTATTATAATTTTGCAAAACTTAATCCATAAATCAATTTCTTCATAAATTAAGTTTCTATCGGTTCTAAAACTAGATGATAATTTCTGCGATATATTTATCCTGTAACTAAGATCGCCTTCACAAAAATCATAAAATCTTTCATAAGCTTCAAGATAATCATCAATTAAAGAAATATTAGAAGCAAAAGATTCAGCTAGTTCAATTTTTCCTGAAGATAATTGAGTTATAGTTTCTTCTAATTCAGATTCTAGATTAAAATTTTTACCAAGATGAAGCATTATCTCTTTATCTGTATTTTGGCTAAGGCTAATTTTTTGCGCCCTAGAAATAATAGTAGGATAGACAAGAGAAATATCATCTACTAAAAAAATGAAAATAGAAGTTTTCGGAGGCTCTTCTAATAGTTTCAAGAATGCATTAGAAGCTTCATTATTTAATTTTTCGGCTTCATTTAGTATAAAGATTTTATACTTTGCCATAAAAGGGCCCAAATTAGAATTTCTTATTATTTCATGAATATGACCTATTCTAATTTGATCAGATTTAGTTTCACTAGATCCTTCTATAGGAGTTTTTGTGTCAATATTAATTAGATCGTAGTGGTTTTTATTAGAAATTTTCTTACAGTTATCACATTCATTACAAGAATTATTTTCTCCAATAGAATCACATAAAATAGATTTTGAAAAATCAAGAGCTAGTCTTTTTTTCCCTATATTCTTAGGTCCATAAAATATATAAAAATGGGAGAAATTATTTTTTTTTACTGATTTATGAAGTCGATCAAAAACTTTATTTTTTACAATATTAGTCATAACAGAGAAGTAGACAGTAAATCTTCATATGTTTCTCTTCTTCTAATTAATAATGGTTTTTTATCCTTAATTACCACAACAGCTGGCCTAGTTTGCATATTGTAATTACTAGCCATTGCTAAATTATACGCTCCAGAAGCAGGAAGGGCTAAAAGATCATTTATTTGAGGATTGGGAAGCATGACATCCTTAGCCAAAATATCTCCAGATTCACAAAATTTTCCTGAAACAGTAGATTTTAATAAATTATCCTTCTGATTGACTTTTGTAATTGAAAAAACAGAATATTCTGATCCATACAATGCAGGTCTTATATTATCACCCATCCCTCCATCAACAGATATATAATTTCTAACACTAGGAATTTTTTTTATAGAACCTACTCTGTAGATACTGACACCAGCCCTTCCGATTAATGCTCTACCTGGTTCTAATGTTATTTTAGGTATATCAAATCCATATTTATCACAAGATTCCTTAATTGAATTACAAATAGTTTTTGCATATTCTTTAATAGACAAAGGTTTTTTTTGAGGAAGATAACCTATTGCAAAACCTCCTCCTGGGCTAAACTCAAGCATTTCAAATTCATACTTTTTTTTCATATCAGATGCAAATTTATAAACATAATCTATAGCCTCAGAATATGGTTCAAGTTCAAATATTGGTGAGCCTAAATGAAAATGTAATCCTAGCAAATTTAGAGATTTTATTTTCATAATCTGTTCAATTGCTTTTTCAGCATCACCAGTTTCAATAGAAAACCCAAATTTCGAGTCTAAAATACCTGTGGTTGTTAGAAGATGTGTATGAGGATCAATCGAAGGTGAAACCCTTAACATTATGTCTTGAATAATAGATTTATCTTCAGCTATATTTTTCAGGTTATCTATCTCATTAAATGAGTCAATGGTAATATGATTAATGCCATAGTCAACCGCTTCAGAAAGTTCTAAAATAGATTTATTATTACCGTGAAAGTTTATTCTTTTTGGATCAAATTTTACGTGTTTAGCAACTGCTAATTCACCACCAGTTACAACATCAATACTCATATTTTGATTATTTAACAAATTCAAAATATAAGGATTAGAAAAAGCCTTAGTTGAATATGAAATAATACTATCTTCAATTTCATTCGTAAATGAATCTTGAAAATCTTTAATTGTTCCAATAATTGTTTCTTCATCATAAACATATAGTGGAGTACCAAACTCCTCAGCTAGATCCTTAAGATCTACACCATTAATTGAAATGTTATTCTTGTCATTTACAAATGAGTTATTGGGAAATAATTCAGAACCATTAAAAGTTTTATTTTTCATACAATACCTAAAGATTTAAAATTTATGATAATTAATACTATAAAATTCATAATTAAATTCTATACTTTTAGAAATTAAAAAAACAATTTATACATAACTTGAGCCAATAAATAAAGATCCTAATTCTCAAATAATATATTTATAATTTTTTCTTTATCAAAATTTTCTAACTTAGTACCAAGTCTTTTTTCTTCAAGTATAATTTTTTTCTTGATTTTTACTAAATTTTTTCTAAGAAGACTTTCTGGATCTTTTTCGTTTTGTATAAGTAAATAGTAAAATTTGAAAATATCAAAATTTATATCTAAGGATTTATCTTCTAATATTATTTTCTTGGCTATCAATTTCTTTATTATTCTAGTTGCTAAGATAGAAGATGGAGCAAAAAAATCAAAATTATCTAACAAGGATTCACTAACTTCTTTATTTTTTATAGAATCCCAATTATCTTTTACTTCTTCAGCAGATCCTAATATTCCAAAATTTTCTTTATCAAAGACATGTGGATGCCTTGAAATTAATTTTTTATGAGCATTATCAATAACATCATCAATATCAAAAATTTTATTCGATTCACCAATATTTACATAAAATAATAAATGAGTTAATAAATCAGATAATTCATCTACTATTTTAGTCGGATCATTTTCTTCAATCGAGTCTATTAATTCATAGCATTCCTCTAGAGTAAGCTTAGATAGAGATTTTAGATCTAATTCTTTATCCCAGGGACATCCGTCTTTAGATCTTAGTTTTGAAATTATATTTACTAAATTTATTATTTTATTTATTTTCATAATTTTAAAAAGTTATAATGTTGTATGAATAAAAAAATCTCTACATCTATTAAGATTTTCTCATCTATTTTATGGGTTCCTGTTACATTATGTATTAGTTTAGAAATAATTACATTCTCAGACTGGGTTTATGAATATAATTGGACAAGAAACCAAATATCCCAAAATACAGGAATAAAAATAGATCAACTAAATCAAGTATCTGACCAAATAAAAGATTATTTCAGAGATGACCAGGAAAAACTAGAAGTCTTATTACAACAGCCAGGTAAAGAAGTTTTTAACTTATTTAATCAAAAAGAAATAGATCATATGGTTGATGTGAAAAATTTAATAAAAACAACTATTTTATTTGAAAGGGTAGGATTGACATTATTAATTATTTTCTTTGTGTTTTATTTATTTAGGGAAGGATATATATCTTTTTATGAAAATCTCAAAATAATAATGTTAGTATCATTTTTAATTTGGAGTATTCTTTTATTTTTGATCGTTTTTGGGATGATTGTAGATTTTAACTACACCTTTACTCTCTTTCATAAAATAATGTTTACTAATGATCTATGGATTCTTGACCCTAATTCAGATTTCTTGATTATGATTTATCCTCAAAGGTTTTTTCTCGAAATTAGTGCAGCAATAATTATTTTATTTATTCTAATAAACATAATAATATTCTTATCATTTTATTCATTTAGAAAGTTTATCTACCCAAGATAAGATTGATTCTTTAGCCAATCCTATATTATCAATCACTTGATGAACATTATTATTTACTGGTTTAGTTCTTCCAGATTTAGAAATCAATATTGCATCCATACCAAAATTTGTTGCTCCTAATATATCTGCAACAGGATTATCACCAATATGGATAGAAATACTTGGTTCTATTTTTACTTTTTCTAGTGTTAATTTGAAGATTTTATAATTAGGCTTTGCAATACCTATTTCATTAGACAAGGATAAAACATCATAGTAAATGTTATTTTTTCTCAGTAATTTTTTATAAGCATTTGGTGAGTTAAATCCTGTATTTGAAATTATTCCAATTTTAAACTTATTTTTTATTAAGTAATCTAAAAAGTCTGAAGTTCCCTTAAATATATCTGGAGGATAAGTGAGAAAAATTTCATCAATAATTTCACCTAAATTTGTAATCTGCTTATTATTCAGCTGAAATTTGTTCTTTTTATCTATCATTCTAATTAGCATAATTAGCCAATCATCAAACAAAAGATCAGAATGAAATCTAGAATATCTAGCAATTAAAGAAACAATCTTATCATGAGAATCTTCAACTTCTTGATATTTCAAATTTTTATTAAATTTCTTTAAATATAAATATATTGATTCACATTTCAATTTTCTTCTATCAGGAGAAAATGAAGAAAAATCTGATTCTCCCATGATAGTTTGCCAAAGATCTAATGTTACTAATTTATTCATAAATTACCTCAAAAAAAAGATACTTACTCAAGATAAAAATCTATCATATATATTAAAACTATAGATCGGACTAAAATATAAAAATTAAGAGTTTAGCACTATCTAATTATAGAAATCATATAAGTTCTACAATGGATTTAGAAGAAGGTTTCAATGTATTCTATGGCGATAATGGGCAAGGCAAAAGTAACCTATTTGAAGGAATATATTTACTTTCGATAGCAAAATCCTCAAGAGTTTCTAACGATAAATTCTTAATAAATAATAATTTACTTGAAAATGGTGGACATGCACAAATTTTAGGTATAGCTGAAGAAAATAATCATAATATAAAAGCTCAAGTTGATTACAATATTTCTCAGGCTAAAGACTTAGATAAAACATTTAGAATAAATGGTGTAATAGTAACAACTCAAGAATTTGTTGGAAATATAAACTCAGTTTTCTTTGACACAGATGATATAGCTATAATTTCTGGGCCTCCCTTAGTTAGAAGAAAATATATAAATATATTGCTAAGCCAAATAAATAATGAGCATGTAAAAAATTTACAAAGATATCAAAAAGTCATATTGCAAAGGAATAGTTTACTAAAAAATATAAAGGATGGAAGAAGTAATGAAAATGAGTTAGATTTTTGGGATGATAGATTAGCCGAAGAAGCATCAAATATTTTTTATGAAAGAAATAAAATACTCCTAAAAATAAGAGAGAATTCTAGAAATTTTGCATTGGGTTTCAATAAAAACATTAGACTAGATATAAAGTACCTTCCTAAAATAGGGAGAGTAGAAAATGATAATTTTTTTCAAGAATATAACTCACCAGAAAAAATTAAATCATTCTTTTCTATTTCTTTGAATAAAAGTAGATCTAGGGATATTGATCAAAGAAATACAACTCTAGGCCCCCATAGAGATGATTTTGGAATTTTCTTTAATGATTCACCTGCATCAATAACTGCGTCAAGAGGTCAGGCTAGAATAATTTCACTTTCATTAAAATTATCAGAAGCAGAAGAAATTAAGAATATAGTCAAAGCAAAGCCAATACTAATACTAGATGATATTTTTTCAGAGCTAGATGAAATTATGAGAGAAAAAGTATTAAATGAAATAACGGGGTTTGATCAAATCTTATTATCTACCGCTGATTTAGCGCTAATAGATAGAAATAAAATAAATAAAGCAAAATTTTTTTCTATAAAAAATGGTTCCATAAAGCAAGGTTAGTTTACTTATCTAGTTCAAACACATCATGAAGAGAGTTTACTGCTAAATCTAAGTCTTTTTGATTAATCAAACAGGTTATTCTGATTTCAGATGTAGTTATCATTTCAATAGTTATATTATTAGTACCAAGGGCATTAAACATATCTGTTGCATAGCCAGGGGCATTTTGCATGCCTGTTCCAACTAAGCTGACTTTAGCAAAACCTGTTCCCATTATTATTTCTTCGAAATTCAAATTATTATTTTTCATCAAAATGTCATAAGCCTTACCAAGATCTTCTTCAGAAAGAGAAAATGAGAAATCAATATAACCATCAGAGGGAGTATTTTGAACAATAACATCTATACTGATAGATTGGTCTGAAAGGGGTTTTAATATTGAAGCAGCAACACCGGGTAAATTCTTAATCTTTTTAACTGTAATTTTTGAAACCTTTTTTTCAATAGCTATACCAGTAACTGTTTTTGTATTTTCCATATCACCTTCCTTGGTTATAAGTGTACCTCTTTTATCTGAAAATGTACCTGCTACATATACAGGGACGTTATAAATAGACGCTAATTCAATTGATCTAGGATGCATCTTAGCACCTAAAACTGCCATTTCAAGCATATCTTCATAATTTATCTTATCTAATTTTTTTGCTTTTGAAACAACTCTTGGATCAGTAGTATAGATGCCTTCAACATCAGTATATATTTCACATAAATCTGCCTTAAGAGCTGCAGCTATTGCAACAGCCGTTGTATCTGAACCTCCCCTACCAAGAGTAGTGATATCACCTTCATTATTAACCCCTTGAAAACCTGCAATAATTATTATTTTGCCTTGCTGAATTTCTTCAATAATTCTAGAGGTGTTAATATCTGAAATTCTTGCAGAACCATGGATATTATCAGTTGTAATTCCAGCTTGTAAGCCAGATAAACTAATGACTTCATTATCTAATGACTTTATAGATATTGCTAAAAGAGTTGAAGAAACTAATTCTCCAGTAGAAAGCAAAGTATCTTTTTCTCTAAGGTCTGGTTTTTTATCATTAAAAGTAACTTCTTCAGACATATTTACTAGATCATCAGTTGTTTTACCCATAGCAGAAACTACAACCACTGGAGAATAGCCTTTAATCTTTTTGTCAGAAATTTTTTTTGCTATCAACTTAAGCATTTCAACATCTCCTATTGAAGTACCTCCGTACTTTTGAACTACGATTTTATTCTTCAACTAAATGTGCTCCAATTTCTGATATTTTACAAATTATTCCATTACCATTTATTCCAAGTTTATTTGCTGCATCCAGCATTTCATAATTAATTGTAAGTTCTTTAGATTCAGCTATAGCTGAAATAGTAGGTCCTGATCCTGAAAGATAAGTAGCCAATGCACCCGCAGAAATTGCTGAATTGGATATAGTTGAAAATCCTTTAATCATTGGGGTTCTATATTGTTCATGAATTTTATCTTGAAAGGCATACTTTAAGTTTTGAAAATTATCATTAGCCAAAGAATTTATAAGTAAAGCAGCTCTAGATATATTATAAACTGAATCATTTCTAGATACTTCTTTAGGAAGATTCTTCCTTGATTCTTGAGTTGATATTTTCTGGTCAGACACAAAAGATATTATTTTTAGGTTTTTATTGAACTTAACCTGACTTATGAGCCATTCATCATAATCTTTGTAACCTATTGTTATTCCACCAAAAATAGCAGGGCCAACATTATCAGGGTGACCTTCTATTGCAGCTGCTATTTGATAAACCTCATCTTTTTCCATATCAATATTATTTATTGCATAAGCTATCATAATTCCTGAGATCACTGCTGCTGAGCTACTTCCTAAACCTCCGGAATTTGGGATATTATTATCACAATTTACTGTTAATTCTTTTTCAGATTTACCTAGAATTTGAATAGTTTGAAGATAAGATTTATAGATTAAGTTTTTTTTGTCTCTAGGAAAAGATTTTTCACCAAAACCTTTATTTGTAATTTGAAATTCACCTTCAAAAAACTTTATTTCATTCCAAATATCTAAGCATGCACCTATAGAATCGAACCCAGATCCTAAGTTCGCAGATGAAGCAGGAACTCTTAATTTAAATATTTTTGTCATTTTCTTAAGTTCTAACTTGCCCTTGCCCTAAAACTACCCACTTATAAGTCATTAGGTCATTTATCCCCATTGGACCCCTTGCATGAAGCTTGTCAGTAGAAACAGCAACTTCAGCTCCTAATCCTAACTCAAAACCATCATTGAATCTAGTAGATGTATTATGAAAAACTGCAGATGCATCTACTTTATCAAGAAAATATTTTGCATTTATTTCGTCATTAGTTATTATAGCTTCAGAGTGTTTGGAACCATATTTAGTTATGTGACTTATTGCCAAATCAATATTTTTTACTGTTTTTATACTTACTACAAGATCTAAGAATTCATATCCAAAATCTTCTTCTGATGCATGGCTAACACCTTTATTAGAACCTATTATTTCATATGCTTCTTGATCAGCCTTTATTTTTACATTTTTCTCTAAATATACTTTTGATAGAGGGTCTAGAAGATTCTTTAAAATTTCTTTATGGACTATTACCGTATCCATTGCATTACAAACTGAAGGGTTTTGAGTTTTTGCATTATTAAGTATATTAATTGCTTGTTCGATATCAGCTTCTTTATCTACATATGTATGGCAAACACCAATACCACCTGTTATCGAAGGCATTTTGGCATTTTTATTTACTAAATCCACTAATGAAGCTGAGCCCCTAGGAATAAGTAAGTCAATATATCTATCCATAGAAAGAATTAAATCAACAGCTTTACGATCTATAAAATCAATAAAATACATACTATCTTCATTAATTCCAGATTCAGATAAGGATTCTTTTACAAGCTTAAACAAATATAAATTTGTCAATATACAATCTTTACCACCTCTCATGACCAACCCATTTCCAGACTTTATAGCCAAGGAAGCGATTTCTATAACTACATTTGGGCGACTTTCAAAAATAACCCCTAAAACACCTAATGGAACTCTAACCTTATTTACTACTAATCCATTTTCTCGTTTTTTCGTCTCTATGATTTCAGAAACTGTATCTGGCATATCTCTAACAATTACTAAAGAACTAATCATTCTTAGAATTGATTCTCTACTGAGTTTCATCCTATCTATCACATGTTTATCTAAGCCGTTATCAGTTGCTATAGAGATTTCTTTATCATTAATTTCTATTATCTCATTCATGAATAAGTCCAATTTTCTGGATAAAATGTCTAAGCAACTCTTTCTTTGTTCTGGTGTAACAAGACTTAAACTTAAGGAACTTTCATAGACTTTTGAAATATTTTTCTCTAAATTTTTAAGCATAAATTAACTTTCTATTGAGTAAGTACTAAGTTATTTCTGTGTATAACTTCAGATCCATAATTTTTTTCTACTATATCTATAATTTTTGAACTATTAATACCTTTTATTTTACTAATTTCTTTTGAAGAATAATTAGAAATTCCCCAACCAATTACCTTGTCAATTGAGTTTTTTATTCCAATAATATCGCCTCTATCAAAATCACCTGAGGTATTTTTGATTCCGGGAGGAAGAACACTTCCTTTGTTTTTAATTGCTTTTATAGCACCTTCATCGAGAGTAATATCACCTTTAGAAGAAGAGTAGCCTGTTATAAGCCATCTCTTTCTAGATTCATTCAGTGATTGTTTGGATAAAAATTTAGTACCTATTATTTCTCCAGAAATGATTCTTGTTAAGACATCATTTTCCAAACCTGAAGCAATAAACATCTCAGTACCAGAATTAATAGAAATATTAGCAGCTTGGATTTTTGAAGTCATTCCTCCAGAACCAATTCCATCAATTGATCCCTCAGCAAAATTGATGATTTCATCAGTAATATCTTCAACGATATTAATTTTTTTTGCATCTTTTGTAATATTTGGATCTGACGTATATAAACCGTCTATTGTACCTAATAAAATCAATAAATCTGCATCTATTGCATTGGAAACCATTGCTGATAATCGATCATTATCCCCATAGACATTCCCTGTCAATTCTTCAGTAGAGACTACATCATTTTCATTAATTATTGGAATAATATCAAGCAATAATAGCTCACTAAGAGTATTTCTAATATTTAGATAACCTAGCCTATTTTCAAAATCATTTCTTGATAGAAGAGCTTGGGAAATCATTATTGATCTTTCTGAAAAAAATTTTTCATATGCATTCATTAAAATTGGCTGACCAATTGAAGCAAGTAATTGTTTTTGCACTATTGAATTATTATTTATATTTACATTTTTTTCATATTTAGAAAGATATTGATTACCTGCTGCAACTGCACCTGAGGAAACAATAATCACCTGGTGTTGACTCTTTCTAATAACAGAAATTTGATCACATAAGTTTTCAATAAGTTTATAATTTAGGATATTTCCGTTTTCAGTAATAAGATTACTTCCAATTTTTATAACTATTCTTAATTTCTTTTTTGTTGTCATAACTTTTTTATAAAAATTTTATTTCTTTCGTATAAAATATAGTTTATCGGATTAAGATTTTGAATAATTTGGTAAGTTTAAGCAGTTTACTTCATAATGAGCCTACATTTAAACATGTAGTTGGCGAACTGCGCTCAAAAAATAGTCCAAAAATACTTTCTCCAAAAGAAGCTCATCCATTTATTATTTCATCCATTGTCCAATTAGTAAAAAAACCTACGTTAGTTCTTACGTCTAACCCAGAAGAATCTAGAGAATTAGTTGATAATCTGAATTTTTGGAGTTCTAAAACAACTAACTTAAATTTTAACGAACGGAATGAAATATTTCTAGAAAAATATAAACCAGATAACAAAAATGCTATTGAAAGAATGAGATGCCTAGAAGCACTTTATAAGGGCCAATATAATAATAAATTACCCATTGTCTGTTCTTCTATTCAATCATTAACTACAAATACAATTTCAAAAAACTTATTCGCAAAATTATGTATAGACTTGAGAACAGGAGATAAGATTACTCAAAGGGAACTTGTGAACAAAATAGTCTTGTCCGGTTATAAAAACACTTCTATAGTAGAGTCAGTTGGAGAATTTGCAGTCAGAGGAGATATTATAGATATATTTACTTTGAATATGAAAGATCCAATAAGAATTAATTTTTTATATGATTCTATAGAGTCAATAAAAATATTTGAATCATCTTCTCAGATAACATATAAAACAGTAAAAGATATTTTTATTTCTCCAGTATCTGAAACAAATACTCTTTCTAGAAATATTGATGACTTGATGAAGCAGAATAAGAAATTCTTTGAAAATCCCAAAAATAAAGATATAAATTTTACTATTTCTAATCTTTCAAAGATTATTGAGGGAGAATCAGAAGATTTAATAAATTATTATTCCGGTTTTTTTGACAAAGGATCAATAGTAAATTTTTTAAGAAATGAATACTTAATAATAAAATTAGAAAACTATAATCTTAATCATGAATTAGAAAATACAAAGAATAGAAGAAATTCAATTCTAAAAACTAAGATAAATAATAAGGAAATAAACTCAAATTTTCCAGCTCCCTATGATAGCCCTAATTCTTTATTTTTTTTGGAAGAAGAAAAAATGCTTTTGGAAATCAATCAAAGATCCTATGAAAATAAAAACCATTTTAGATTGAAAATTTCAACTCCTAAAATTCAAAAGTTAAATGAAAACAAAATTAAGAGATTTCTAAATGATAAAGAAAAGAATGAAAAAGTTATAATTTCTACTGATTATCCAAGGAGAGTTAAGGAGATTTTAGAAATATCAAATATTGAAATTTTTGATGATATTCAAGAAATATCAGCAAATAAATATAATATTATTTCTAAAAATATTGGTCAGGGTTTTAAGATAAATGACGGAAAAAATTTCTTTACCATACTCACAGATAAAGAACTGTTTGGGATGAAGAAAAAAAGAACCATTAAATCATATTCAAATAATATACCTTCAGCCATTTCTTCTGAACCTTTTAAAATCGATGACTTTGTAGTTCATATTGATCATGGAGTAGGTAAATTTATAGGAACGACTCAAATTGATTCCACTAAAAGAGAGTTCATCGTAATTAATTACAAAAATGATGATAGGTTATATGTCCCATCTGAACAAATAGACAGAATTCAACTATATAAATCATTTCAAAAAGAGGATCCAAAACTAGATACTTTAGGCTCTCAAAGATGGATAAAATCAAAAAATAAAGTGCAAAGGTCCATAGAAATATTAGCTGTTGAGCTACTTCAAATATATGCTGCAAGAGAAAAAATCAAAGGAAAGAGTTTTAAAAAAAAATCAGAATGGTATAAAGAACTAGCGGAATCTTTTGAATTTATTGAAACTCCTGATCAAGAAAAGGCTATAAATGAAATTAATTTAGACCTTGAGTCTAAAAAGCCAATGGATAGGTTACTTTGTGGAGATGTTGGATTTGGAAAAACAGAAGTAGCCATTAGGGCTGCATTTAAGGTTGTAGAAAATGGATTTCAAGTAGCTATATTAGTTCCGACTACAGTGCTTGCTTTACAGCATTATGAAACCTTCAAAGAAAGATTAAATCCTTTCCCTATTGAGATAGAATATATTTCTAGATTTATTTCAAACTTAGGCCAGAAAAATATCTTAAAAAAACTTTCAGAAGGAAAAGTAGATATTTTAATAGGCACACATAAACTTATTCAAAATAATATAAATTTTAAAAACTTAGGTCTATTAATAATTGATGAAGAACATAAATTTGGAGTTAATCAAAAAGAAAATATTAAGCAAAAAGAAATTGATATTGATGTATTAAGTCTAAGTGCAACACCAATCCCTAGAACCCTAAGTTTAGCGCTAAATGGAGTAAGAGATCTAAGCATGATTAACACTCCACCAGAGAATCGAATTCCAGTAAATACTTACGTATCAAATTTTTCAGATGACTTGATAAGAGAAGTAATACTAAGAGAGATCGATCGTAAAGGTCAGATATTTTTTGTTAATAACGAAATCCATAACATAGAAATTCTTGCTCAAAGAATAAGAAAAGTTGTTCCTGAAGCTAAAATTTCTATCGCTCATGGACAAATGGAAAAGAATAATCTTGAAAATATAATTAAGGACTTCAACTCAAAGAAAACTGATATTTTAGTCTGTACAACAATAATCGAATCCGGAATAGATATGCCAAATGTAAATACTCTTATAGTTAATAATTCTCATAAATTTGGGCTTTCTCAGCTCTATCAAATGAAGGGAAGAATAGGAAGAAGTGAAAAAACTTCTTATGCATATTTTTTAACTCCTAGCAGTTCAAGAATTAATGATATTTCTGAAGAAAGATTAAATGCTATAATTTCATCATCTGAGTTTGGATCAGGATATGATATTGCAATGAGAGATCTAGAAATTAGAGGGGCTGGTAATATTTTAGGAAAAGAGCAAAGTGGTCATATAAGTTCTATAGGGTATGAACTTTATAATTCTTTACTTATTTCAGCAATAGAGTCATTAAAAAATGGAGAAGAAAGTAACTTAAATTTTTTCTTAATGAATACTGTAGATATTAAGATAAACGCTAGAATTCCTGAAGAATACATTGAAGATATCAAGGTAAGGTTAAATATTTATATGAGATTATCAAAGTTAAGAAAAGTTAAAGAGTTATTAGAATTACAAAAGGAAATTAAGGACAGATTTGGGCAAGTGCCTGAAGAACTAAAAAATTTATTCTTAATTAACAGAATTAAGATTTTATGTCATGAGTACAAGCACATAAGCTCTATAAAAGGAGATGAAAATAAAATACTTATTAGATTTGATGAACCTATAATTGGAATCAAAAATATTTTAGAGAATAAAATTGAAGCAAATATTGAAATAAAAACAAAAACAATGATATTTTCTTCAGAAAATCAACAAGAAACTCTTAAAGAATTACTAATTTTACTAGAGAAACTAATTATTATAGATAAAGAAATTTCAGAAAAATTTGAACAAGCAATTTCTTCACTAAATTAGTTTATTTTTGAATTCATGCTTTGTGTTATTATCTAAGTTATATATTCATCAAAACAGGAGAAGATGTGACTTCACAAAAAAAAATCAAACCTTCTTTTATAGATATAATTGAAGGTGGTTCTGAAGCTAATTACACTATTAAAACGCATGCAGAAGGACCTAAAGGCAAGATACCTTTTACACCTGAGATTCTTATAAACGAACCAAGTGGTAACCATTTCGGTCTAACTCAAAATGCTGGAATGGGTTGGAACCCTCAAGAATTACTCAGAAAACAATACTTAATTCTATCTACATGCGGAGGTATAAAAGATAGTGATGGTGAACCTATAGCTTTAGGATTTCATACTGGACACTGGGAACTTTCAAATCTAGTAGAAGAATCAGCAAATACTATAAAAGAGCTGGGTGGTCTTCCTTTTGCTGCATTTTGTTCGGATCCTTGTGATGGAAGAACACAAGGAACAACAGGAATGTTTGATTCTTTACCATACAGAAATGATGCCGCAAAAGTTTTACGTAGATTAGCTAGGTCTTTACCAACAGCAAAAGCTGTTATGGGAATAGCTTCATGTGATAAAGGCTTGCCAGCAATGATGATGGCTCTTGCAGGAATGAAAGACAAGCCATCGATAATTGTACCTGGTGGTTCAACACTTGCACCAGAAAATGGAGAAGATGCAGGGAAAATACAATCAATTGGTGCACGATTTTCACAGGGAGAAATAACATTAGATTACGCTCAAGAGATGGGGTGCAAAGCTTGTGCATCTCCTGGAGGCGGATGTCAGTTTCTTGGAACTGCCGGAACTTCTCAAGTTATAGCGGAGTCTCTTGGCATAGCATTAACACACACTGCATGTACGCCGAGCGGTACTCCTGCATGGTTTCATAACGCAAAAAGATCTGCAAAGGCACTGCTGAATCTTGAAGAAGATTCAATAAATATTGAAAAAATACTAACTGATAAGGCATTTGAAAACGCAATGGTTGTACATGCAGCATGTGGAGGTTCAACAAACTTATTACTTCATTTACCTGCAATAGCTCATGCGGTGGGTAGGAAGAGAATGACTGTTGATGACTGGTCAAGAATTAATAGTTATGTACCAAGACTTGTAGATGTATTACCAAATGGACCTGTTGGACACCCAACTTCACAATTTTATGCAGCAGGAGGAGTACCTGAAGTTATGCTTAATCTAAAAAGGCTGGGATTATTGAATTTAGATGAATTGACAGTTTCTGGAAAAACATTAAGAGAAAATCTCGAGTGGTGGGAAGAGTCTGAGAGAAGAAAATACGTTAGAAAATATTTATTTGAAAAGGATGGTGTAGATCCAGAAAATGTAATAATGAATAAAGCTAACGCAACTCTTAGAGGGCTAACATCAACAGTTACTTTCCCAAAAGGAAATATTGCACCAGAGGGATCTGTAATAAAATCTACGGCTATTGATCCTGAAGTAATAGATAAAGATGGTGTATACAGAAATACAGGACTTGCGAGAGTATTCAACTCTGAAAAAGAAGCAATGAGAGCAATAAAATCAACAGGTCCTGACAAGTTAAAAAAGGGAGAAATTTTAGTTATTATATGCGGAGGACCTATTGGAACAGGGATGGAAGAGACTTATCAAATTACTGCCGCTTTGAAACATTTATCTTATGGAAAATATATTGCCCTATTAACTGATGCTAGATTTTCAGGCGTTTCTACAGGTGCTTGTATTGGCCATATCGGTCCAGAGGCACTAGCAGGTGGGCCAATTGGCTTGCTAAAAGATTCAGATCTTATTGAAATAGAGATTGATACTAAAAAACTGGTAGGATCAATTAATTTAGTAGGAGAAGGAAAAAATAATAATGGGTCAGACTGGGGAAGTAAAGAATTATCGATAAGAAGTGCATCTTTAGAAATCAAGCCAGATGAAAAATTACCTGATGATACAAGATTATGGGCAGCACTACAGGATGTAAGTGGAGGTACTTGGGGTGGATGTGTTTATGATGTAGATAGCATTATTGAAACATTACAAGCAGGTAAAGAAGCCTTAAAGAAAAAATAAAATGACAATAAAGATAGTTTCTGTAAATAAAAATAATGTCTTCGAATGGAGAAACGCTGTGAGAAGAGTGTTTGGAGACATATCAAAAGAGTCTGATGTTGAAAGATTAGTAAAAGATAGACTAATGATTCAAATAAATGATTGGACAGAAAACAATAATAATCAAGATATGAATCGTTTGATTGGTGCTTATGATGATAAATCTAAATCGATTGTAGGAACTGGTGGAGCTGACAAATATAAAATTACTACTCCGGGCGGTAATTCATTAAGTATGGCGGGAATAGCTTACATGGGAACAGCCCCTACTCATAAAAGAAAAGGTATTTTTAGAATGATGATGAATGAGCTACATTTGCAAGCTAAGAATAGAGGCGATTCATTAGCAGGTCTATGGGCGTCTCAATCTTTACTTTATTCTAGATTTGGATACGGACTAGGTACCTTACGGGAAGACTGGACTATCAATACGAAAAATACGAAATTATTAAAAGATACAGATAAAAACATTGATTTAGAATTTGTAAATAAAGATAAAGCCCTTTCTGTAATACCTAAAATTTATGATACAGCTAGAAAAACACAAAATGGTTTTACAGATAGGACTCAAGGCTATTTTAATTATTTATTTTATGAAGATGCAGAAACTAGACACAATAAATCAGGCATGAGTGGATTATTTTTTGTAGTAGCTTACAGAGAAAAAAAACCAATTGGTTATGTTTTTTACAATATAAATAAAGAATCTGGAATTGCTCATGAAGATGACAAAGGAGAACTTGTAGTTCAAGAATTAGTGTCTTTAGATTCAGAATCAAATATAGCATTATGGAACTTTATTTTCGGAGTAGAGTTAGTTGGAACAATTTCAATTAATAGAAGAGGATCTAATGATCCTTTATACTTTCTTCTTGAAAATCCTAGAATGCTTAGTAGAAATACTATTGATGGACTGTGGGTCAGAATTATAGATCCAAAAAAATTTTTGGAAGGAAGAATATATAATTCAGAAGGAAATTTTTGTATTGAACTAACAGGTCAAAATCAAAATGACATTGAAGGAGTATATTCTTTTGAAACAGATGGTAAAAATACTAAAGTTAAAGAATCAAATTCAAAACCTGATATTACCATGAGGCCTTCAGATTTAAGCTCATGTTATTTCGGAGGGATAACAGCAATGGAATTGTATAAATCAAATAATATTCTTTGTGAAAACCTAAAAAAATTGGAAGAATTCTCAAGAATTTTTAGTGTAACAAACACACCTTGGTGTAATACAGATTTCTAATGATAAGCAATTTTCAAAAGAAATATTTAGTTTCAGGAATGACTTGTGATGACTGTGTTCAATCAATAAAAACTAAACTAGAACTTGAATCAGATATATTAGAAGTTAATATAAACCTAAGCTCAACTGAGATGCATTTATCATCTAATAAAATTTATTCTACTCAAGATCTTAATAACTTAGTTAAAAATATCGGATCATATACCTTTAATGATGAATCTAATAAAAAAAACTATATTTCAGGAGTATTATCTTACTTTGATATCTATAAGCCTATTTTTATTTCTCTTTTTATAGTTTTTGTTCTGGCAATAATCTCATCAATAAAGGGAGATTTTAAAATCTCTGAATTCATGCGTTATTATATGGGTTATTTTTTTATAATATTTTCTTTCTTGAAGCTACAAAATATCAGACTNTTTGCTAACACATTTCAAAAATATGACCCNATAACTAAACGCTTTTATAAATATGGTTTAATATATCCTTTTTTAGAATTTATTTTAGGAGTATTATTTTTGAGTAATTTATTTATATTTTTTATTAATGTAATCACTATTTTAATTTTCATACCTCAGATAATTGGAATAAGACAAAAGCTATCAAAAAAAGAAACTATTGTTTGTGCTTGTCTAGGATCTTCATTTGATGTGCCGATTTCTAATCTAACAATAGCAGAGAATTTAGTAATGATCTTAATGGCTGGAGTGATGATTTTTAATTTTATATAATTTGCAATCATGATAATTCTATGAAAAAAATTAGAGAACTTTTGCAGAAAACGTTATAAATAATAAGCATAATGAAATAAACTAGTATGGAGGCTTATTTATTCAAAATATTTTGATTAGGAGAGAAAATGAGTAGATTAAGATTAATGATGTTTGAAATAGCAGGTTTGTTAATTATTTCTTTCATCCTAAGACTAATTCTTAGTATCAATGGTGTTGAAGATGGAACTTTCTCAAGATGGTTTCCTATTGTNGCAGCGCTATTGATTGTTTATACAGTTAGGTTTAGAATGAGAAAAAAATTTTTAGCTAAAGAAGATCAAAATAAGAGCAAAGATTTGGAAAAATAGTAATGACCACACTAAACACAAGAACAAGTAAAAAAGAACTCGCTCATTTATTTAGAAGAGTTGGATTTGGGGGATCAAAAAAAGAAATAGATTCCTTGTTAGATAAATCATATGAAGACTCAGTTGACTATCTGTTAGACAATTTAGATAAAAATCCTGTGCCTGTAGATCTTCTAAGAAGATATCAAATAGATCTATCTGATGTTAGAACGGTATTCAGTTCTGGCTCATATTGGATGTATCGAATGGCACACTCTAAGTTTCCTTTTGAAGAAAAAGTTGCTTTGTTTTGGCACAGAGTTTTTGCCACAGGGCAAAATAAACTAATTCAAGGGAAGGTGATGACTTCTCAAATTGAAATGTTTAGAAAACATGGATTAGGCTCTTTTGAAAATCTGCTGATAGAACTATCAAAAGATCCAGCAATGATTATGTGGTTAGATAATCAAGATAATCATAAAGAAAATATAAATGAGAATTATGGAAGAGAGATATTAGAACTATTTTCAATGGGAGTTGGAAATTACTCAGAAAAAGATATTAAGGAATGCTCAAGAGCCTTTACAGGCTGGACAGTGGAAAATATGCCATATATGGCTATCAAGATGAGGAATAATACTGCAAGGCCATATGGTTATGTCGCATGGCAATTCAAATTCGATGAAAATGATCATGACTATGATGATAAAGAATTTTTAGGTGAAAAAGGTAACTTTAATGGAGAAGATATAGTTAGGATTATTTGCAAGCAAAAAGCAACTGCAAATTTTTTAGCTAGACATATTTATCATTTTTTTATAAAAGATGAACTTCCAGTACCTCAATGGCCACATAAGGAACCTATTGATCCAAGTGTGATCGAATTTATAACAGAATCTTATTTTAAGAATGGGTATAACATAAAAGAAATATTAAGAGATTTATTTAAGTCAGAATATTTTAGATCTGAAGAGATTTATAATAAGAGAATTAAAAGTCCATCAGAATTAGTTGTAAATTCTGTAAGACTATCTGGTGGATTTGATATACCCTCAGAAGAAGTTTATCAAGCTACAATTAGTTCAGGTTTAATGGGACAGCCACTTCTTAATCCAACATCTGTCGAAGGATGGCAAGGTGGAGAAGAATGGATAAATACAGGTTCAGTGATTCAAAGAATNAATTTTTGTTCTGATGTACTTGGAAATCCATCAAAAACACTTGTGCAAAATATTNTNAATAAAACTCCTGATAAAGAAAATATTTTAAATATTTGTTGCGATGAATTAGGTTATATAGAATTACATTCATCTACTAAAGAGGCTTTAAATGATTATATTCAAGAAGATGAATTTAANATCAACGAAGAATTTATTAGCATTCTAATCAAACTCATAGTATCTTCTAGAGAATATCAAATGGTATAAAATGAAAGAATTATTTGAGAATACTAAAATTAATTACTCTCATACCGTAGGATTCACGGCTGATGTAGGAGGTCGAGGTTTCCACCTCCCAAGAGATATTGCATTAAATAGTGAAAATAAACTTTTTGTTGTCAGTAGAAGTGGAGCATTTCATACAGCAGGATTAAGAATTACAATCTGTGATATAAAAAATAATTACTTTGGTGAATTTTCTAAATTTGGTAAAAATCCTGGTGAACTTTACTGGCCTTGCTCAGTTGCTTTCGATTCAAAAGATAATGTTTATGTAACAGACGAATATACAAATTTAATATCAATATTTGATAAAGATGGGAAATACTTAGATAGATGGGGTGTAAAAGGGAAAAAAGAAGGAGAAATAAACTTTCCTTCTGGTATTGCGATTGATGATAAAGACCAAATTTTTATAACCGATAACATGAATGATAGAATTCAAATCTTTTCTAATGATGGAGAATTTATTCATTCTTGGGGTAAAGAAGGTTCAGGTAATGGTGAATTTGACAAACCATGGGGAATAAAAATTTATGATGAAACTGTCATAGTAGCTGATTGGAGAAATGATAGAATTCAAATTTTCGATAAAGAAGGAAATTTTTTGGATAAATTTGGTATAAGTGGTACAAACGAAGAAGAATTATTCAGACCCTCAGATGTAGCTCTAGATAAAAATAATTATTATTACGTTTGCGATTGGGGAAACCAAAAAGTAAAGATATTTGATGAAAAGTTTAATTATTGCGGATTCCTAAGAGGAGAATCTGATTTATCTGAATGGGCTAAAGAATACTTAAATGCAAATATTGATGAAAAAAAAGCAAGAGAATCATTCAATCCAGTTATAAAAGTTGATGAAGTGGAATCGCATGAAGAATCTGCGAGAATTGAGTCTTACTTTTGGGATCCTACATCGGTAATTGTTGATAAAGATCAAAATTTGTTAGTTTTAGATTCGAATAGGAATAGAGTCCAAATTTTTGAAATAGGATAATAAAAATGGAGATATCATGATAAACAGTAAAGAAAAAGTATTAGTTACAATTCAATTATCCGGTGGAAATGATTATCTTAATTGCATCGTTCCATGGGAAAACCCTATATACAGGGACTCTAGAAAAAATATCAAAATAAATGATGAAGAAATTATTCCTTTAGACAATAAGCTAGGATTAAATCCTGGAATGGGAATAATGAAGAAGTTTTATGATGAAGGAAATTTAGCTATCATTCATGGTGTTGGTTATCCAACTCCAAATAGATCACATTTTAGGTCAATGGATATTTGGCATACTGCAGAACCAAATAAAGTTGGATCAAAAGGCTGGCTTGGACAAGCAATTAAGGATCTTGACCCAGATGGAGAAAATGTAGTAACGGCTGTAAATTTTAGTGAATATCTCCCTAGAGCATTAGTAGCACCAGGGGTACCTATTACTTCGGTGGGTGATATTGATAATTATGGACTATTTACATCTATAGAGGATGATAATAAGAAAACAAAAGCTCTTGAAACTTTTAAGAGATTTTATACACCCATGATGGGTAATGATTTCACTATGGACTATCTAGGAAAAACAGGCCTTGATGCAGCAAAAGGAGCAGATATTATAAACGAAGCTCCAAAATTATATAAATCCGAAGTAGAGTATCCAAATACTAACATTGCTAAACAACTTAAGGGGGTAGCTCAAGTTCATTTTGCTGGATTTGGAACTAGAGTTTTTTATGTAAATCACGGAGGGTTCGACACACACACAAATGAAGTTGTTTTNCAAGAATTTTTGTGGCAACAACTATCTGATGCCTTAAGCTCATTCTTTGATGATCTTAAGGAGCATAATAAAGGTAAAGAGGTACTAGTTTTCATCTTCTCAGAATTTGGAAGAAGGGTTGATGATAACGGAACGGGTACTGATCATGGTTCTGGAGGGGTCTCATTCCTAATTGGTGAAAGTGTCAAAGGTGGCCACTACAATGAATATCCTTCACTTGATCCAAGTGAAAGAGTCGAAGGTGATTTGAAGTTNAATTTTGATTTCAGAGGATTATATTCTGATATTTTGGAAGACTGGCTATCTGTAGAATCTAAAGAAATTGTTGGTGGAAACTTTGAAAAGATAAAACCATTTATAAGATGAAGAAAAATTTACTATTCTTAATGGTTGATCAAATGCATGGTCAAGTTCTGGATAATGGGAACCCTTGTATTACACCAAATCTCGATAGGTTGTCCAAAAACGGAGTTAAGTTTAATAGAGCTCATACTGCAAATCCTGTATGTTCACCAGCTCGAGCTAGTATTATGACGGGTCTTTTGCCCCATAATCATGGAGTTACTACTGTTACTCATACTGTAGATGAAGATCAATCTAACTTGAGGACTGATAAAGAACATTGGGCTCAGAGGCTTAGAGAAGATGGCTATAAAACAGCTTATTTTGGGAAATGGCATGTTGAAAGATCAAGAAAGTTAGAAGATTTTGGCTGGGATGATTACTCTTTTATTGATGGATTATCTGATGAATATATAAATGCAAATAAAATACATAAAGAAAGCATCATAGAAGAACTACCACACTTATATATAGATAATCCACCAGGATACGCTAAAACACCATTTTATGGGATTTCAGATATTGATACAGATAAAAGAGTTTTAGGACTAGTTTCCAATGGAGCAAAAGAATATTTAAACCAAGCAGATACTGATAGACCATGGGCTTGCTTTGTTTCTGTTATAGAACCACATGATCCATTTATTTCTACTAAAAAATACTATGATATGTACGAAAATATTGATTTAAAGCTTCCTAAGTCATTCAATGACGAATTATTGGACAAACCTAATATTTACAGAAGAGGGAAAAAGGTTTTTGAAAATATGACAAAGCAGGATCATGTAGAATGCATAAGAAATTACTATGCTATGATAACTGAAATTGATTATGAATATGGAAAAATTATTGATTTACTTGAAGAAAAGGGTGATCTAGAAAATACAATTATTATTTTTACTTCTGATCACGGAGAAGCGCTCGCATCACATGGAATTTATGCTAAAAACTTAGCCGCATTTGAAGAAATATATCGAATTCCAATGATTATTGCTGGCCCAGGAATAAAGGAAAATAAGGAATCAGATGACTTGGTATCAAGCATGGATTTATGTCCAACAATATTAGATTTATTTGATCAAAAAGAAATTTCTAATATTGATTCTAGCTCTTTTAAGNATATTCTTTGTACTGAAGAAGTGAACACAATCGAAAAAAGCTTTGCGGAATACGATGGCACAAGACTTCAACTAAAGCAAAGAGTGCTTTGGTATAAAAATCTAAAATATATATTTAATGGTTTTGATTATGATGAACTTTATGATTTAGATTCAGACCCTAATGAAATGACAAATTTAATTGATTCAGATAATCATAAAAATGAAAGACAAATGATGATTAAATTATATTGGGAAGAATTAAAGAAGAATGGTGACCATAGTATATATAATTTAGATAATAATCCCATTATGAAAATAATAGAAATAGGTCCAAATGCTTAAGANAGTTTTGATTACAGGAGCCAATGGTTATGTAGCTTCAAGAATTATTTCTCATTTAGAAAAAAAATTTGAGGTAACATTGGTTGATATTGATTTCAATAAAAAATTTAATTCAAAAACAATTAAATTTGATTTATTAAATACTTCAATTGAAGAATTAAATAAAATAACAAAAAATCAAGATGCTATTATTCACCTAGCCTATGTAAGAAGAGATAAATTAAGAGATCCAGAAGACCTAAATGAAGAAATGGATTCTTTTGATACAGAGTATAAGAATGTATTAATGGCAAACAAAATATATAGATCCGCATTTATAAATAAAGTTTCAAGAGTAATAGTNGCTTCATCTAATCATGCTGCAGATTGGTATGAGCATCATGAAATTCATTCAAATATTAGAGACATAGTATCAAATAATTTGATCCCATATTCTGATAATTTCTATGGGTGGGCTAAGGCTTCTTACGAATTATTATCNATCCCTTATGCTTCAGGAAAATTTGGAAGAAAATTAGAATTTGTACATGTCAGAATAGGATTTCCTAGAGAAATAACCCCTGAGGTAGCAAATAATAAGTTTATTCCAGGTGAAAATGGAATTGGGATACCAAATATTAAAAGACATTTAGGTGCGTATGTTAGTCAAAGAGACTTATCGCAACTTTTTGAAAAATCATTAACTCAAAAAGAAATTATTGGTGATATTGATAATGTGCCTTTTTTGGTTGTCTATGGAGTTAGTAATAATACAAGAAGATTTTGGTCTCTAGAATCCGCAAGAAAAGGAATTGGCTACAACCCTGAAGATGATTCTGAGTACAAATTCTCAGAAGTTATAGATGTATTTAGAAATGATCCAAAATGGGAAGGCAGACTAGGATAAATTAGTCTTCTGTTACTTCAGTGGTACTGCCGCTAACAGTAATAGTAATATGAGACATAGTTGTATTTTCTTTGGCACCATGCCAATGATTTTCTCCCGCTGTAATCAATACCATGTCTCCCTTGGTAACATCAAGTTCAACTTCTTCATTACATACCATTCCTTCTCCTTCAGTAATGATCAAAATTTGATCTCCTGAGTGAATATGAAATTTTGTACGAGCAGATTTAGGAAAATTAACAATTGCAAAATTAAAATTATCACTATCTTCATGTTCTAAAATTGACTGAGCATATACTGTATCTGTAAATAAAGATTCGTTTCTTGCTAATTTTGGAATATCATCAAATGTTACCTTTTTCATATATATCTCCCTATTTTTTTGATTATACGCTTAGGATATTATTTATTGTAATTTAAATTAATTAATATTCAAAATAAATAACTCAATGCTATGAAATCAAAAATCAAATCTAATTACGGATCTTGGGATTCTGAAATAAGTCCTCAAAAAATTGTAGAAGGCGGATTAATATTCAGCGAAATAAGAACAAATGATTCGAATATTTATTTTTTAGAAGGAAGACCTTCTGAATCAGGAAGATATGTAATAGTTAAACAAAATTCTGACGGAACGACAGAAGACATTTTTACAAAAAATTACAACTCTAGAAATGCTGTGCATGAGTATGGAGGGGGATCCTATGCAGTGGGTAAACAAAATCTATACTTTTCAAACTGGGAAGATCAAAAAATATACTCAGTAAATGGAAAAAATATTTCTCCTATTACAGAAGAACCCGATAATCCAAGAGCTTTAAGGTACGCCGACTTAACATTATCTAATGATGAAAAATGGTTATTTTGTGTAAGGGAAACTCATTTTGAAAATAAAGAGGCTAAAAATGAACTTGTTGCTGTTTCAACTGAGAAAAAGTCTACAATTATTTTAGCTTCTGGAAGAGATTTTTATTCTTCTCCAAGACAAAATCCAAATAACAATGAAATATGCTGGCTGGAATGGGATCATCCTAATATGCCTTGGGACGGAACTGAATTATTTACAGGAAATTTTCAGTCTAAATCTAATCTTGAAAAAAAACACATAGATGGTTCAAAAAATATAAGTATTATTCAGCCAGAATGGAGTTCATCAGGAGAATTAATTTATATTAGCGATGAGTCTGGATGGTGGAACTTAAGTAAATATTCAAAGGGTAAGAACTCTACTATTCTTTCAGAAGAATCTGATCATGGAGGGCCATCTTGGCAATTTGGTTTCAGTACCTATTTCATTAAGGATGATTTTATATATCTGAGAGGAAAATCAAAAAAATCAAATAAAGGGTTAATTAAAAAAATAAATTTTTCTGGTGAAATAATTGAGGAAATCAAAGTTAAACATACTTCAATAAGTTACATATCTAATATAAATAACAATGTTGTTTATATAGGATCTTCTCCAAATTCTAATAGTGAAATAGCAACCTTAGATCTAATTGAAAAAGATCTAAATATATTAAAAGAATCTAATCCTGTGACATTTGATTTAGAAGATATTTCAATCGCAGAGGAAATATCTTTTCCAACCACCTATAATGAAAAAGCTTATGCATACTTTTATAAACCTCAAAATAAAAATCATGAAGGCTTAGCAGAAGAAAAACCACCTTTGATTGTTATTAGTCATGGAGGCCCTACTAGTGCTACTAATGATGCCTTAAGTTTATCTATTCAATATTGGACTAGTAGAGGTTTTGCAGTTGTAGATGTGAACTACAGAGGTTCCACAGGATATGGAAGGGCATTCAGAGATTCTCTAAAAGGAAATTGGGGAATATATGACACAGATGATTGCATAGCTGCTGCAGACTTTCTTTCAGAAAATGGCTTAGTTGATTCATCAAGAGTTGCAATTAAGGGGGGTTCAGCTGGTGGTTATACAACAATAAATGCCTTAACATTCCATGATAGATTTGCTGTAGGAGCAACTTATTATGGAATAGCAGATTTATCTGTTTTTATTGATGATACCCATAAATTTGAATCTAGATACTTAGATACTCTAATAGGTAAGTATCCAGAAGAAAAGGAAAAATATTATGATAGATCAGCAATTAACTTTACAGATCAGCTTTCGTGTCCGATGATAATTTTTCAAGGAACTGAAGATAAAATTGTGCCTCCATCTCAAGCTGAAATTATGGCTAAAGGATTAAGAGACAAGAAAATTCCATTCTCATTAATAATGTACGAGGGAGAACAGCACGGGTTTAGACAATCTAAAAATATAATTTCATCTCTTGAATCTGAATTATACTTTTATAGCAAAGTTCTAGGTTTCAAAACTTTTGAAGAATTAGAGTCAATCAATATTGAAAACTCCGAAAATTTATAAATGTTAATTCTTATTCCTCCAAGTGAAGGTAAATCAAGTAAAAATTCCAGTAATACTAAATTCAAGGATACAAATTTTATTTTTGAAAATGAAGTTAAAGCTATNCAGAAACAACTTTATAATTGTAATGATGGTGAATTACAAAAAATATATGGAGTAACACTTCAAAAAGCAAAACAACTAAATGAATTAAACTTGAATGCTATGGAAAATAATTGTTCATACTCAATAGAACGATACACAGGAGTTGTTTACAACCAAATTGATTGGCAAAATTTATCTGATGAGTCAAAGTCATATTTTGAAAAAAAAATAAGAATATTTAGTGGCTTATTTGGAATAGTTACACCTAAAACGCTTATACCTGACTACAAACTAAAAATGAATAGCTTATCTCTAACTAAATTTTGGCTCCCTATTCTTACAAAACACTTAAGTAAAGAAGATATAATCATTGATTTACTACCTCAAATTCATAGTAAATCATACTCACATGAAAATATCTTTAGGATAGATTTCAAGATAATTAAAGATGGAAAATTAAAGTCTGCTGGTCATATGGGTAAAGTAGTAAAGGGACAATTTATAAAATTTTTATGTGAAATACAAGCTAAAGGTTTAGATGAATTAGATAAATTTACATTTGATAATTATAAGTGGGATGGAAAAAATTTTATAAAAACTATCACTTAAATNTAGGCGCCCTTTTCTCCAAGAAAGCCTTTACTCCTTCTAAGTTATCNTAGGAACCTTGTAATTCTTTTTGAATTGATGANTCTAGCAGGTAAGTTTCATTAAATGATTTATGTTGAATNTCTCTCATTATTTTTTTTGAATGCATCAAGGATTGAGATGATTGTTTTATTATTTTTTTTGCCCAGTTATCTGTTTCTTTTTCAAGATTTTCATCCATAACAACTTTATTTGCAAGACCAATTTTTAAGCATTNATCTGCAGAAATTCTTTCATTTTCAATTGCTATTTGATAAGCCCTTTTATAGCCAAGAATATTATAAAGCAACCAATGGGAACCACCATCTGGTATTAAGCCAATATTACTAAATGGCTGAAGCAAATAAGACTTTTCAGACATTATAGTTAAATCGCAAGCCATTGAATAAGCACTTGCAATTCCTGCTGCTGCTCCTCTGACTGAAGAAATTACTGGCTTTGGCATAGATATTATATTTTGAAATATCGGAAGATACCCCTTATTCAAAGCCTCTTCAGTATCTTTCCATTTTTTTCTATCACCCGAACTTAAATCCGCTCCCGAAGAAAATGCTCTGCCTTCACCTCTTAGAATCATACATTTTATTGTATTGTCCTTCTTTATTTCTTCTGTTACAGAATTTAATTCCATAAGCATCGTATAATTCATAGCATTCAACTTATCAGGTCTATTTAATGAAACTGTTGCGACTTGATTTTCATGAGAATAGTTTAAGGTTTCAAGCTTTTGCATAATTCTAGTATTGATATTTTTTTTATAATTATATAAAAATATATCTGAAACCATGCTTTCTAAAAAATTAATTAGCTTAATAAAAAAGAATATTACAATTATCGATGATTCAAGAGAAATACCATCTGAAATTATTGATGAATTAGTAAATGAAAACTATTTTAGGCTTCTTTTACCTAAAACCTATGGAGGTTTAGAAATAAACTTTTTGGAGTACCTAGAAGTTGTTTCTGAATTTGCTTCATATGATGCAAGTTTAGCTTGGTGCATTAATCAGAGTAATGTTTTAGCAACAAATGCAGCTTTTATGGATAAAGTTTTAGCTGAAAAGATTTTTAGTAATAAAAATACCATAATTTCAAATGGTCCTCCTGAATTTTTTGAAGTAGAGGATAAATCTGATGGTATTTTAATATCAGGTAAATGGTCTTTTAGTAGTGGAATAAAAAATTCAAATTGGGTTTTAGCCATTTATACAGATAAAAATAAAGAAAACAAAAATATCATGATGCCAGTAAATGAAGTTGTCATGGAAGATGTTTGGAATGTAAGTGGATTAAGAGGTACTGGTAGTTTTAGCTTTTCAGTAAAAGATAAATTTATAAAGAATGAGAATATTTTTTATGATAGAAAAAATCTAAAAGAAAAAGGGCCAATATATAAAATTCCTAGAGACTTAAAATTTGCATCAGGCTTTTCAACTATTGCATTATCATTAGCTAATTCTTCAATAAATTTCGCCCTAAATTATTCAAAAGATAAAAATAGTGTCTCTAAAAATAAACTTTCTGAAGAACAAGTTTTTATTAGAGAAATTGGAGTAATTAAGGGTCTATATAAAGCATCAAAATCATTTTTAGATTCTTCTGTAAAAATAATATGGAAAAAAGCTTCTAATAAAGAGATTTTAGATGATGAATCTCTAGCAGAATTAAGATTATCTACAACTCATGCTATTAGAACTTCAGAAGAAATTGTAAAAAGAGCTTACACATTACTAGGATCTTCATCGATTTTTAAGTTCAACGATATTCAAAGATACTTTCAAGATATTGTAGCAATAAGTCAACAAGTTCAAGGTAGAATGTCACATTATGAAACAGTTGGCAGTTATTATATAAATTCTAAACTAAAGAAAATGGTTTGATTTATGGCGATCCCGAGCAGATTCGAACTGCCGATCTCCTCCTTGACAGGGAGGCGTGTTAGGCCACTACACCACGGGACCACATCATAATAAGTCTTAATTTTAGCAGATGAATTGTTAAAAAAAGGTTGGATTAGTTGGATTAATAGTTGGATTAATATCTAGATTGCTAATTTAGTCTGATTGATACATAATTTCCCTATGACTAATAATATAAGTCAATTTTAACTTAAGGAGTTTATAAATATGAGTACAAAAACTTTAGGATGGATTTTCACTATTTTTCCTATTCTTGGAATTCTTTCATGGTTAACAGCCGGTGTACCAAGTAGTCCNCCTGGTGAATTTGAAGGAGGATACGCAGCATTCGNAGCGGAGATTGGNAGTGTTTCAGANAGAATACATGTAAANTTNGGTNTTGCTGCAATTGTATANTCAGTACTNATGGGNGCTTTTTTAGGACTTAGAGGNAAAATCCTAGATAATGGAAAATCAANCTTTGCATTTTTAGCTGGAATTCTTATTGCCATAGGTTTTGCTGCAACAATAGCAGAAAATGGGGCNTNTTCAGCTGCTGCAAGTNTATCAAANGAAGNTTTAGTTCCTGAAGCTATTTCTATGNTAACNTTAGCNANNACTGCTGGNGGATATGGAACAGCAATATTAGCATTAGGTATTGGTCTTTTAGGTTATAGTCTNTATAANAGTAAAACAATTCATCCAATTAGCTCATGTGCTTTNATANTAGTAGGNATATATGGANTAATTGGTAGCATTTTATTTTATGACGAAGGATTAATAGCTGCTTATTATTTTGGACTNACANTAACAAGCNTAGCTACTGGAATAGAACTAATTAGAACAGCTAAAGATTAAGNAAGTNATTCAAGGGCTG
>PBLU01000003.1:218065-221588 GCA_002721875.1 Chloroflexota bacterium
TTTCAGCCCTTGAATTAATATCATACTTTCTGTATTCAAAATTTATTACTTCATATCTCTAGAGAGTTATAATTTATAGATAAGTGATTATCAAAAAGTAGTAATAAAGTTTAGAATCAAAACAAAATACTATTCAGAGCCTATGGAGCTAGATGTATCTAGTTTAAAACCAAATCCACAAAGCCTAAATATATTACTTAATACTATTTCTTTCATAGAAGATGAAAGTAAAAAAGATAAAGAGATTGTCTTACAAGCTCCTATAGAAACTTGGAACGAGTTATTTACAAAACAAATAATAAGATTTATTGATGAAAGAGGATATCACTCTAATTTCGTAAAAAGAATTATGAAAGATGATTATAAAAAAGTTGTTTCATTAATGAATCAAATAGGCGAAGAGCTTCTCAAAAATAAAACTAATTGTGATCCTGAAAAGAAACGTTTTAGCAATACAGTTAAGGGTAAATTCTTAAACAACATGATATTTTTGGAGAGCGAAAAATTATTAGCAAGGTATGTGGCACAGTTATAGGTTTGAGTCCTATCTTGAATAATTTTACTGATTCATACATAATTCTACTAATTTATAAAATTAGGAGAGAATTATGAATATATGCGTTGTATCAACTTTTGACGGGACAACTAATGACTATATGGAAATATTTAATGCTACCAAAGAAAAGGCCGCTAATTCCTTCGGTGATTACGACATAGGAGTTGTAAGAGAAGGAAAGATTATTTTGATGATTGATATTATTGATAAAGAAAAATTTCAAGAAACAATGACGTCAGAAGAAATGAAGGACTGGAATGATAAATTCAATTGCGTAGATGAAGTTTATTCCTTAGAAAAATTATAATAATATAAACTGCTTATTGATCTCTTTAATTAAATAATTTTTCTATAACTGAATCATAATAAAAACTATAATATGGTGTATGAATTTCATCCAAATCTACATCTGCAGAAAAAGTATATGATTCTGCATTTTTTAGATAATATTCAAGATAAGCATAAGTTAAGTTATTTGCAATATTTTTATTCACATACAAAACATTACTATAAAGAAAAGGTAATTCTGAATAATCATTTTCTAATGTATCCATTTTAGATTCTAAGCATCTATCAATAACTGGTTGGGATGTTCCGTCAGGTTTATCATTTGCCCAATATGTTAGATCAAGTGCAGTTACATTTTCACTATAATTTTCAAATTTTATAAATCCTATTGCTCCAGTAACTTTAGAAACTGCATTTATAGTCTCTTGATCTGAATGTGTAGGTGAATATGCACGAAAAGTTTTGTTACCTTGCCATTTTGATTTAAATTTATTAGGCAACTCAGTAGTGTCCTTTACTCCATATAAAGAGATTGGAATATTAGGAAAAGTAGGATTAATTTGCTGCCAATTAATATATTTGAAGTCATTTCTAAAAATATCCGAAATTTGATCATCATATAAGCACTCAGCCCAGTTATTAGATTTATTAACAATGATGGCTATTGAGTAAAAAGTTATAGGTATCTCAATATAATCAATATTATTTTCTAAAAGCTGTCTTTTTCTATCTACAGAATCCGAATCTTCTCTAGAAAACCATTGCTCGTCAATTGCAATATCAATTTCACCATCACGAAATGCCTTATATGAGTCATCAACAACATCTAATTCAACTTGGGAATCAGGATTCAAATTATTAAACTCTAACACAGAGGATGATATATACGGAGTATTTTCACTTTTTCCACCAATTCTTATAGATAATCCAGAAGTTTCAAGGTTATTATTCTTTGCTTCTGGTGTAGTAACTATTGGAATTTCAGGTTTTTTTAGTTCTTCTTGTTTTTGAGTATTTTTAGATTTATTACTTTCAACACTTTCTTCAATAACAGCAGCTTCATATTGGGTTCTTAAATTTCTTAGACTCATTTCAAGTAATAGCTTTTCTTCTAAAAGTTTTTGTATTTCATCACTTAAACTCAAGTTTTCATCACCGAGATTCAAGTTTTGATTATTAAGATCAAGATTCTGCAGGAGTAACTCTTCCAATCTATCATTTAATAGATCTATATTATTACTTCTAGAAGAAAGTTCTTGAGTAATAGATTCAATTAATCCATCTTTCTCTGTAACTGATTCACCTAATTTAGATATTTCTGTGTTAGCACTATCTAAAAGATTAGAAAGACCAGAATTATCATCAGGAGTATTTGTATTTGAAACATTATCTCCAGAACATGAGAGTAAGAGAATTGTTATAAGGCTATATATAACTGTTTTCATAATCCCATTATATATAATTAATTTATGCAAACTCAAAGAATACATTATCTTGATTCCCTAAGGGCATTTGCCATGTATTTAGGTATAATTTTGCATGTAAATCTCCCCTTTTTCCCTTGGCATGGAGACTATGAAATCAAAGAAGGATATGGCATTTTATTATTGATAATTCACGGATTTAGAATGCCTCTTTTTATGATAATTAGCGGTTTCTTTGCTGAAATGATGATACGCAGGCACGGGGTTATAAAATTCATAGATAATAGACTAAGAAGAATAGGGTTACCTTACTTAGTCTTTGTCCCTTTAATAACAGGTTTATTCATTTCTACATATATTGTAGGAAGTATTTTTGTAGATTGGGATTCACTAAACATCAGCAAGGAGACAAAAGAATCAAAAAATGACGATGAATTTAGCCATGCTCATCTTTGGTTTATGTATTTTTTGTTAATTTTTACTTTTATTTATTCAGGTATTCTTTATTTTTCAAAAAAAATAAAAATAAATATAAATATAAATTACTGCTTATTAGCATTAGTACCTATGATTCTATTTTTCATAATTTTTCAACCAGATGAAATTATATCTAGGCCTGCAACTGATGTAAACTTTTTCCCTCATTGGTCAATATTAGGTTATTATTTTACATTTTTTTTATTTGGAGCATTATTTTTTAGACTTGAAAACAATGGTAGAAATCTAATTGAAAAAATATCAAAAAAACAAAAGTTTTTTTATTTCATCCCCATAATTTCTTTTATTGCTTGTTTAATTATTAATGAAAATAAAGCTTACTTATTAGGGGAGTTATTTAACTTTTTGTATACTTGGAGTTCTATAGTCGTACTAGTTCTTATTTTTTACAAATTTATAAATATTCCTAGCTCAAAAATAAGATATTTATCTAATGCATCTTATTACATATATATTATTCATATTCCTTTTATAATTTTGTTTCAAGGAATGTTTTCAAGTTTAGAAATTCATCATTTTATAAAATTTATTATGATTATTATTCTTGCAACAAGTATTTCATTAATTACTTATCATTATTTTGTTAGGAATACTTTCGTAGGTATTCTTCTGAATGGCAAAAAATCAAAAGAGCAAATAGGCGTATAGGATTTCCTTGAACTTAAAGCGATCAATATAATATTCTGAACTCAAACTATTTTGAAAAGAGGGAAAATGATTTCAAAAAGATTAGCTGCTATTTTATTGATTTTAGGAC
>PBLU01000004.1 GCA_002721875.1 Chloroflexota bacterium
TATTATTTAAATTCTGATTAACAAATATAGACGTAATCAAAATAACAAAAGCTATTAAAAGATGAGCAGTTACAGTAGCTGAGGCGAGAGTATTTATTACCGTCAAAGCACCAAGAGATCCCTGTAGTAAAATTAAAAATACTAATAACGAATAGGATTTAGGTAACCAATTAGGCAAATACTTACTCCATATCAGGGAAAGAGTAAATTGAGTTAAAACAAAAATTCCTACTAAAAAAGCATCTAACCTATGGAACCATTCCAGAAAAACCTTTAAATTCATATGATTTAAAGGTAATAATTTTCCATAACACAATGGCCAGTCAGGGCATGCAAGTCCCGCTTCCATGACTCTGGTTGCACTCCCAATTGATATAAGAGCAATTATTGCTAAAACATTATGACTGCCTAACTTTATCAATAAAGTTAAATATAGTGGTTGTTTAATATCTAAATTATTCAAAAAAACTAATCTTTAATTTTCTGCATGATAATTTAGTTTTTAATAACAAACATTAATAAAAACCAAATGTTTTAATTTACTAAATCAAAAACCCATTTTAATCTCTTTTTGCTGACAAATAATGCAAAAAAGTCTTTAACAATACACGATTTACTTTTTAATTATTAAGAAGTTGTGAATTTATCGGATATAGCATTTCAAAATAATGCAAAATCTCGAAAAAGTAATATCTTAAAAATATATATNTAAGAAAAATTGTTGAATAANAAAGTTAATTTAATNATATTTATTANCATTATTATTGGNATATCTTTTTGGNTTGGTTTTAATNTGAACCTTCTTCCAANCGAGGCAAGNATTAATGCTCCAATTTATGATGAGCTTTTTCGGATTCTATTTATTATTGGTTTAATTTTATTTTTAGGAATGACTATNTTAGTAGTCTATAGCTTGTTGCGATTCCGAAGAAGAAAGGATNAGATAGGTGACGGTATCGCATTGGAGGGTAATTTAAGTCTTGAAATNCTNTGGACTGTGATTCCCTCTATTGTAGTTTTATTAGTTGGATTATATAGCTACAACATTTATGACCGAATGGGCGGAATGAAAGAATTGAACCACAATCACAATATGATGAATTCANATTCGGAAAAGATTTGGGCTGGAATNAGTCAGAAATCAAATAATGAATTAGGGAATAACAACATTAANATNGAAGTCTCAGCNATGCAATTNGCTTTCCTTTTCAATTATCCAAATGGGAACTTTATATCTGGTGAACTTCATGTTCCAGTTGATANAGAAATTTCCATGAAAATGGAATCAAAAGATGTNATCCATGCATTCTGGGTACCAGAATTTAGAATTAAGCAAGATATTATTCCTGGCCANCCAACAGTTTTAAATTTCACTCCAACAAAAGTTGGAAAATATCCAATAATTTGCGCAGAATTATGCGGTCCTTATCATGGTGGGATGAGAGCCTCAATAATTGTTGAAAATTCTGATGACTATGAGCAATGGTTTAGCAAAAACATGAAAACAGAGGTGTAAATTATGACAATATCTGTTGAACCTAATAATCAGAAACAAGAAGNTTTACAGCCTACAGGTTGGCTAAGATACTTTAGTTTTAGCTTAGATCATAAAGTTATAGGTATTCAATACTTAGTTTGCGGTTTTCTGTTTTATTTAGTAGGTGGAACTTTAGCTAGTGCTATAAGAATNGAACTTGCTAGTCCAATGTCTGATTTCATGCCTAGAGATNTTTACAACCAGGTTCTTACATTGCATGGNACAATTATGATTTTTCTATGGATTGTTCCTGTTGTTAATGGTGCCTTTGGAAATTATTTAATTCCTTTTTATGTAGGTGCCAGAGACATGGCTTTCCCTCGTTTAAATGCTGTNGCTTTTTGGTTAATACCNCCCTCAGGTTTAATGCTTATATTTAGCTACTTCGTAGATGGTGCTGCACAATCAGGATGGACAGCNTACCCNCCTTTGAGTATTACAACGCCTCAATCTGGNCAGATCATTTGGATNCTNAGTGTTCTTTTGNTAGGAGGCAGCTCAATCTTTGGAGGTATAAATTTNATAGCAACTATTTTAAAATTAAGGAGGCCAGGATTAAAATTAATGCAATTGCCAATGTATTGCTGGGCAATGCTTGGNACAAGTATTCTTGTCGTCTTGTCAACNCCTGTNTTAGCNGGAACTTTAATTTTNTTAAGTTTTGANATAGTAGCCAAAACAGGTTTNTTTAATCCTGTCTTAGGTGGAAACGTTGTTGTATATCAGCATTTATTTTGGTTTTATTCTCATCCAGCAGTTTACATAATGGTTCTTCCNGCATTTGGCTTGGTTAGTGAGATACTTCCTATTCATTGCAGAAAGCCACTTTTTGGATATACCACGATGGTTTTCTCAATCATGGGAATAGTAGTTCTAGGTCTGGTGGTTTGGGCTCATCATATGTTTACAAGTGGTACACCCCCTTGGATGAGATTATTCTTTACTATTGCTACAGCCTTTATAGCAGTGCCAACTGGAATAAAATTCTTCAATTGGGTAGCTACTATGTGGGGAGGCAGAATTTCTATAAATAGTGCNATTTTGTTTTCTTGCGGTTTTATAGTTAATTTTGTTTTTGGTGGTATTACNGGNGTAGCACTTGCTCAGGTCCCCTTCGATATNCATGTTCATGATACATATTTTGTAGTCGCACATTTCCACTACATAGTCTATGGNGGATCAGTATTTGTTATTTTTTCTTCAATTTATCATTGGTTCCCAAAAGCAACTGGAAAGTTATTGGATGAAAAGTTAGGTATTATTCATTTTGNAATAACATTTATTGGGTTTAATCTCTGTTTTGCCCCCCANCATTGGCTTGGNTTAAATGGAATGCCTAGAAGAGTTGCTGAATATGATCCTCAGTTTCAGTTTGTNAATCAAATTAGTAGTGTNGGAGCATTATTAATGGCTATAAGCACAATTCCTTTTTTAATAAATATTTTCATNAGTATTACNAAAGGNAAAAAAGCTGGNGATAATCCATGGAACGCTCTTACTCCAGAATGGCTTACGTCCTCNCCGCCCCCTGTTGAAAATTGGGNGGGAGAGGCTCCTTTAGTAAAAGAACCATATGGATANGGAGAAACTATTTCTAATCAAAATATNNACAATGAGAATTGATTGATGACTAGTATTGAAAAATCAAAGGAATTAAATAAAGAGAAGAACATTATGGATGAAAATCATGAGGATTTTCGATTGTTTGGTTTGATTACTTTTCTTATTGCCGATGGGATGACATTTGCAGGTTTCTTTGCCGCTTATTTAACTTATAAAGCAGTTAATCCTCTTCCNGATGGAGCAATTTATGAACTTGAATTACCTATACCTACTTTAAATACAATTTTATTACTTTTAAGTAGTGCAACATTTCATAAAGCAGGAAAATCTCTGTCTAATCAAAAAAATCAAGATTCACAGAAATGGCTTATTTTTACTGCTTTATTAGGAATTATTTTTTTAATTTGTCAGCTATTTGAATACTTTCATTTACCCTTTGGGCTTACAGACAATTTATTTGCCAGTACATTCTATGCATTAACTGGCTTTCATGGTTTACACGTAACACTNGGTACATTAATGATTCTGATCATTTCTTGGCAAGTAAGAACTGNAGGAGGTAGNGTATCTCATATTAATATGTTCCCATTAGAGGCTGTTGAACTTTACTGGCATTTTGTTGACGGGATTTGGGTNATCTTATTCATTATTTTGTATCTTTTATAGTTAAANAATTTTCTATATAAAATGTACTTTCTTTAAAATATATTGCNACAAANCTTATCNTTGGTAAGAATATTAATAATAAATTTTCCGGATAATGCTGATNGGAAAGGAGCTTCTTGANAAATCTAAATTACTGAGCAATAAGNCTGAAGATGAAATAGCAAAAGGTTGTGGNTATATTGGTCCTAGTGGAAGAGTTTTGAGAAAAAGTTTTTATAGAGCTTTAATTGAAGCTAAAGGTTATAAGTTATTAAATANGGGGCCTGGGAGATCGGGCAATAGATCAAGCAGAGGAAGACAANCAGAATTCAGAACAAAAGTTCATGGTAATGGTAATCTTTTAATTGGTCATGCATATACAAAAAAGCTAGGTCTAATTCCAGGCCAAGAATTTAAAATCGATATAAAAAAAGATTCAAAAAGTATTTCACTTATCCCAATTAGTTGATTTTAATTCAACCAGCCATTTTCTTTTAGCCAAGTACCACTTATGGGGTTAGATGAAGAATTTAAGTTATTTTTATTGTTCAGCATCAACCTTTCTACGTACTTTACAAGAGCATCTGCCTCAAGGTTTACATAATCCCCTTTAGTTAAAAATCGCAAGTTTGTATTATTCCATGTGTGAGGAATAATCGCAATATCAAATATTTGTCCATTATCTTGANAATCTGCAATTGTGAGGCTTATACCGTTTACACATATACTCCCTTTATTAATAACGTATTTAGAATATAGATCTTTGACCCACTTTATTGAAAGCAGCCAAGATTTATCTAATTCTTTAATGTTTACAACTTGACCTAANCCGTCAACATGCCCACTAACTATGTGTCCNCCCAATCTATCAGAAATTCNCAAAGCAGGCTCTAAATTAACAATGGAATTTCTATTCGATTTTTCTCCTAAAGTGGTTTTTTCTAAAGTNTCCTCACTAATATCTACTNTAAAACCCTTTCCAAGTATTTCCTTCACAGTCAAACAAATTCCATCCACGGCAATNCTATCTCCAATNACCATATCAAAATTATGATCNANTAATTCAATAATTGTTTTNTTATTGGACTTTGATAATTTNCCGGTAGCTTGTACTATTCCTGTGAACATAAAAAAATTAATTTAGAAATAAGATTGATATTTAGAATAAATNTTATCATTATATATATGTANGAAATTCTAATGAAATTAAATAATATCCAAAGTGATTATTAATTCAACAAAAAGACCTTTTGGGATTGGTTCAAAAGTAAGTATCTTTACATTAGGTACAATGCGAGCAACTGATAACTTTGACCAAATGTACAGAGTTATTAGATCTGCTCATTTTGCTGGNATCAATCACATNGAAACAGCTCCNTCATATGGTAAAGCTGAGACNTTCATAGGAATGGCACTAGAGAAATTGGANAGAGAAGAGAAAGTAANAAAGGGGNAATGGGTNATNACTACNAAAATACTTCCATCAGGCAACATTAATCAGTTAAANTTGCAATTCGAGAGATCCAAGAGAAATCTNAATATCGAGANAATAAATAATCTGGCNATTCATGGTATAAATCTNAATAGACATCTTTTATGGGNANTNAATGGAGAGGGTAAAAAATTTATTGANTGGCTTACGATAAAAGATCTAGTTGAACAAGTTGGTTTTAGTTCTCATGGAGATTATGAACTTATAAATCGAGCAATCGATTCAGATATTTTCCATTTCTGTAATTTACATTTACATTTCTTTGATCGGTCAAAAATCCCCTTAGCAAAAAAAGCACTAAGAAAAAATATGGGAGTTCTAGCAATATCACCTGCTGACAAAGGCGGGCAATTATATTCTCCAAGCCAAATCTTAAAAGAAGATTCGAAACCTATTCATCCACTTGAAGTTGCATATAGATATCTAATTTCGCAAGGAGTAACAACTCTTTCGCTNGGAGCAAAAAAAACAGAGGATTTTTGCTTAGCCATTAAGTTGGCAAACTCGACTGAGCAACTTACACAAAAAGAGCTTGAGGTAATCAACAATATAGAAAATAAATCTCTAAATAGGCTTGGTAATTCAAAATGTGAACAATGTAGAAATTGCTTACCTTGCCCAAGTGAAGTACCAATTCCTGAAATTCTAAGATTAAGGAACATAGCAGTTGGGAACGGTCAAATTGACTTTGCAAAAGAAAGATATAATTTAATAGGTCGTGCTGGTCACTGGTGGGAAACAAAGAATGGTACTGATTGTAATAACTGTAATTTTTGTATACCAAAATGTCCAAACAATCTTGATATTCCAGGTCTTTTAAAAGAAACGCACAATATGCTTATTGAAAAACCAAAACGAAGATTATGGAGTTAATGAAGATGTCCACAATTTCTCTAATTCTTTTTTTTGATTAATACTAAGACTGCCAAAAGACCAACTATTCGCCCAACATTCTTTAGAAGGTAAGTTATTAAATTTGGATATTAATGTATCTTGACCATATTCCTTTTTAGAGGATCCAAACTCGAATGGTAAAAAGAATCCTTCACTTCTTAATTTCTTAAAAACAAATTCTTCATCCAATGAATTTATCCAATCATCTATTTTTTCTCCATTCAGATTTGATTTAGTTAACAAGAAGTTCCATATCAATGGAACGCCATCATTAGGGAATAGAAATGAAAGTCTAGAATCAATTTTAAGAGAGTCATAGCAAAAAGAATATGGGACAATTGCTGCACTAATATCTGAATTTATTAACCAATTCAAGGCATTCTTATCGTCGAAAGCAAATGCTTGTGAAATCAACTTCTTAAGAGATCTCTCAGTACTCATTCTTCTAGCAATAGAGATTACAACCCTTGGGCTATCAGGAAGTATTATTTTGTTTTTAAGACTTTCTGCAAGAAGAAAATCCCATTGTTGATCTGCACTAATTTTTAAATCCTTATTATTTTTTAAAACAACTACATAAGGAATAACACCTATTGGCATTAATTTACTTCTTTTATTTTGAGAAATATTATTCAGAAATGTTAATGCTCTAGTATCTAATTTATTCATAGAATTATTTTTTATATTTTTAAAGTCATCAAAATTCAAATTATTAATCCACCCGTCATTAACAATTAAAAGTTCTGAATTCTCATAGTTTTTATTAAAGTCCATATTACTAAAGTTAATATTTCTTCTAATCCAACTTTTTGGTAAAAATCTTATAAATGAATCAGGATAAAACTTTTCTTGAATTCCTATAGTTAATTTATTTGGATTTTTGCTNCAGGANGATACAAGAAAGGCTAAGGATAACTTNATCAGAGTTAGAAATTGTCTTCTGTTTTGAAATCTATTAATCATTTCTTAAATTTACTTCTAACTATCTGGGAGACCTCTAACATTCTTTCTAAATTGTATTCACAGTTCGAAATTATCTCTTCATAATCATAACCTTTTAAATAAGCAAGCATTGNAAATCCACCTGCGCCAACACCTTCTTTTACATATCCTTTTTCAAAAACATTCANTTNATTATATCTAGAAGATCNNAAATTTAAACAACTTCCTATCCCTATCAAAGAAACATTATGCTTCCTAGCAACTAAATTCAATAAAATGTTCAATTTGTTATCACGAACTAACCAATTTGTCGTTGAAATAAAGACTCTCTCTGCAAACATTTTTTTATCTGACGAATTAATATATTCCAAGGCAAGAGCCAATAAAGCTATCATCTGACTCCCTCCAGATAAAATTACAGTCTGGTCTCCTTTTCTAGCACCTATCAATAGGCCAAGACAGAATGCCTGNAAAGGATCACCTAATGATGAAATAATATCTATAGAATCACAACTCTCTGTTAAATTTGCATTNGCAATTCCCATATCAATAATTTTTCTTTTTAATTTTCGAGGNGGCTTTAATAGACTGCTTCCAATTAGATGAGATANATCAAANCCAATGCCTTCCATAACTGCTTGTGCGGTAGTNGTNCCNCCAGGTACTGATTCTGAAATAAATAAAGGGTNTTCGGAAGAAAACCCTATTGCAAAACCTTTTTTAAAAAGAGTNNTAACCCTATTAATTGGCATTGCCTTTCCNGTACTTAGACATTCAGAAGGCATAGAGTTNTCTTCTTCAACTTTGAGATGANTAAAATATGGTGCTTGNCCAATTCCAATTGGCACAACAACAACATTAGCGTTTATTAACTTTGCACATACATGACTAATAAGAGCTGGNGTAACCCCTGCTTTTAATAAAGGAAGCTTATAACGAAAATCTGCAGTTGGNCCATATAATAAGAATTCTGCATCAGCNAGNGTGGTCTTTACTCTTGATTTTGATTCCATNCCAACGGCTGAGATNCCATCAATCCTTGATGTTTTNGTTCCCGCAATAATNAAATAGAAATTTAATTTATCTATCTGCTTCTTTACAATTTCAATCTTANTAGAAATAGAACTATCTCTTTCATTGGTTCCAAAANATTTTAATTNTAATTTTCCNATCATTTTAAGAAAAGCCTANAAATCAAAATATACAAATCCACTCANCATTTTTGGNGGACTAGGTATTGATATTTTTAACCTCGGNAAAATTGCATAAGCAATTATATGAATAGTTAAAACATAAACTATTTCTTGAAAAATAATTAGCANTAAGGCAACNATTTGNATTGAAAATAGCGANGGGGATAAGGGTAAATGAAGAAAAGTTATAAATTTATCAATCAACCCATAGCTAGCNCGAGTTATTACTATCCAAAGATTTTCTCCTACTAAAGCCGATAAGGCAAAAACCCTTATAGAAAATCCTAGTGTTCCCAAAAAAATNCCAATTGACCAACTTANCCACCAATTTTTCCTAATGTACCAGCACCAACCGAGCCAGAAAGCTAAAATNCCATAAGGGAAAAGAAACAAAGGTCCGCGNAAAGGNCCCATCAAGACANNTAGCAAAAGAGTCTGTATTACAAGTCCCTCCATAGCTNCTTTNNTTCCTCTTCTAAGATGAAGTAATGCTAGAGGNAATGGAAGAATAAGCCTCAAAATAGAGCCTCCAACNGGCAAGTAATANAANGCGATCCAAAGTAAAGCTGAAAGAGAAGCTAGATAAGATGGTTCAATAATATTTAAGGCTTCTGACTTCTTAGAAAGTTTCATCTTGGTAAAGCAACCAATTTTTCAATTTTGCTCATTTGTTTCAGAATAGCGTTCTATTTTTTCAATTTCAAAATTAAATTGATATTCTCTTAAAATCTTCGTCAGAGATTCTATAGGAGAGNTAGGGTCTGCATCTTTTAATATAAGAATAATTCTATAACTCTCATAATTGATTTTCGATTCTTCGGAATTTAATTCCTCATAATTTGAATTCGTCTCAAAATCATCGTTTACGTAATTATTCTCTTCCATNTCAAAATCGTNACCAATATTTTCTAAAATATCNATATCGTTTATTTCTTCTGTTNCTAATNAATTATCTTCATTTTCTAAATTGNCTTCANTTAANATATCAATCTCATTTGAGTAAGTATTTTTATTAGCATNTACTAGATTATTTTCAATTTGTATCTCTTCTTCTATATTTTCAAAACTTGATTCAAGAAAATTTCCAATCTTGCCGCCAGAGCATGATTGTAGAATTAATAAAATAAAAANAAAAAAGNATCTTTTATANAGTTCAATCATCTTAATCTTCANCTCTTAATATGATCTATTTTAANATTTCTTTTTTGTGGTGGTTTTTTTCTTTTTTTTTGTNGNGTTTTTTTCTTCGAATAAATTAAGAACATCTTCCANAGTCAATTTTNCAAGGTCGATNTCTTTTGGTAAAGAAATATTCACTTTCCCATATTTAGCATAAATTCCATATGGACCATTTAAAACCTGTATTTTATCCTTGGCACCTTTTGGTTTGCCTAAATCCTTTAAAACCTCTCTTCCTCCTCTTGCTAATTTTGGCATGGCAAGAATTTCTAAAGCTCTATTTAAATCAATCTCAAATACATCATCATCTTTTTTCAACGACCTATTCTCAGATTCATCTTTATTCTTAATCCACCTTACATAAGGACCAAATCTTCCTCTATCGGCTTCAATTATTCCTCCTTCTGGGTGTTCACCTAATAACCTTGGTAAACTCAATAACTTCAAAGCCTGCTCTAAACTTAAATCATCAGTCTTTAATTCCTTAGGCAGAGAGGCTCTTCGAGGCTTAGTTTCATTGTTTTCATTTAAACCAAGCTGAACATATGGTCCATAGGGGCCAAACCTTAAGAAAACCTTTTCACCGGTTCTTGGGTCTGATCCTAAATCTGAAGGACCACTAAGTATCTGATCCACTTTCTTTTTATCTAAATCTCCAGGAGTTATATCCATTGGAAGATTCCCTTTAGCTTGAATCTCATTACCTTCGTCATCAATTTTTATACCTTCAATCCAAGGGCCGTTAGATCCGATCCTAACTACACATGGCAAGTCATCAAAATCAACTTGCCTATATGCTTTCCCATCTATGTCACCTTCAGTCTTTTGAACTTTAACTTCTAATCCGTTTTTACCTTTATAAAAAGTCTCTAAATATGGCAACCACTCTAAATTACCTGAAGAAATCTCATCTAAAGAAGATTCCATCTTAGCCGTAAAAGTTGTATCAACTAAATCAGGGAAATGCTCCTCCAATAGAGCTGTAACTGCAAATGCTGTAAAAGTGGGAGCTAAAGAGTTTGCTGATATTTGTGCATAACCTCTATCAACAATAGTTCCTATTATGCTTGCATAGGTAGAAGGCCTTCCGATTCCCTCCTTCTCTAAAATCTTTACCAATGCAGCTTCAGTAAATCTTGCAGGAGGCTTGGTCTCGTGACAAATAGGGTCATTAGATTTAACATTTACTTTCATTCCAACAGATAAATTCGGCAAAACAACTTCCTTCTGCTCTAAAGCTGCTCCTGGATCATCGCTTCCTTCAACATAGGCTCTAAAAAACCCAGGGAAATCGATACTCTTACCACTTGATTTAAAAACCGCATCGGCGACAAGAATTTCAGAATTTATCATAGTTAACCTTGCCTCTGCCATTTGACTAGCAACAGTTCTTTTCCAAATAAGCTCATATAAAGACAAATCTCGTCCTTGCAATTCAGTTTCTGAAGGAGTCTTGAACTTTTCTCCAGCAGGCCTAATAGCCTCATGAGCTTCCTGTGCATTAACAGCTTTAGAACTAAATTGGCGCGGAGTCTTTGAAAGATATTTAGCTCCATATTTAGAGAGAACACAATCTCTTGCCGCTGTTATTGCTTGCTGAGATAAGTGCACAGAATCTGTTCTCATATAAGTTATGTATCCCCTTTCATAAAGACCCTGAGCACATCGCATAGTTTCTCTTGCAGAAAGACGAAGTTTCCTATTAGCCTCTTGCTGTAATGTACTCGTAGTAAAAGGTGGAACCGGTTTTCTAATGGCAGGTTTTTTTTCTACTTTATATACAATCCAATTTTCGTTTACAAGTGATTCTAATAAAATCTTTGTTTTCGTCTCGTCCAAAACAAGTGATTGACTACCTCCCTTCAAATTACCTGTCTTCTCATCAAAATCTGAACCTGTAGCAATCTTCTTACCTTCTAAACTAAATAATTTCGCTTCAAAATTCATATCATTGCAGGATAAGACAGCCTTTAAATCCCAGTAAGAAGCCTTTTTAAAAGATCTCCTTTCTCTTTCTTTTCTAACCAACAATCTTACTGAAACTGACTGCACACGCCCTGCTGATAATCTCGGGGCAACCTTTTTCCATAACAAAGGCGATAATTCATAACCAAAAAGTCTGTCTAATATTCTTCTCGTTTCTTGTGCTTGAACTAATTCCATATCAATTTCTCTAGTTTCATCCAAAGCTTTATTGATAGCCTTCTCNGTTATTTCATGGAAAACCATCCTCCTTGTTGGAATCGTTGGTTTGAGAATTTGCAATAGATGCCAACTAATGCTCTCCCCTTCTCTATCTTCATCAGTAGCCAATAATAATTTCTTAGCTCCTCTAAGTGCATTNTTGAGATCCTTAACTATCTTTTTCTTATCTTTAGGTATTACATAAAGAGGCTCAAAATCATCNGTGGTATTAACACCGATTCGTGACCATTTTTCTTTCTTGAATGATGCAGGAATTTCACTTGCACCTTTTGGTAGATCTCTTACATGACCCATTGAAGCTAAAACCTCATAATTAGCTGGCAAAAACNTTCTNATAGTTTTTGCCTTTGTGGGGCTTTCAACAATAACTAGTGTGTGTTCCAAAGAAGTTTCAAAAAATTCAGTTTTTTTCTAGTGGCATATTATGATTAATTGAATATAGCTCAAGTATTAACTCTTGAGAATATCAATTAACCTACCAACAAATTATAATCAAGTTAATATTAACTATTNCATCCCCAACAACCAAACCTAAATTTTAAATAAGTGCCAAACGAAATCTTTACATTTAACCTTAACGCTCAGGCAATAGTTCCTGAAGCTTTTATCTTATTTGGAATTNTTGGTACGCTAATTGTTGATCTCGCAGGGGAGAAAACCGCGTCAAGATTTACTCCATTAATATGTTATTTATCATTAAGTAGCTCTTTAGGAGCTCTGGCTTATCAATGGACTAATCCTGCTGATATCGCCTTCCTTGGGTCATTTATTTCAGATAATCTTTCCTTAGCATTCAGAGGAATAATNGCTCTTTCGACACTTATATCTCTTCTCATAAGTTGGCGATACACAGAACAAAGCGGGAGTCCCATAGGTGAATTTGCTGCAATAGTTTTATCAGCAACCCTTGGAGCAATGCTTTTGTGTGGATCTACTGACTTAATAAGTGTATTTATTTCTCTTGAAACCTTATCAGTTGCCAGTTATTTATTATCAGGATATTTAAAAAGAGATCCCAGAAGTTCTGAAGCAGCATTGAAATATTTACTTGTCGGCTCTGCCGCTGCTGCAGTTTATCTCTACGGCTCATCATTACTTTATGGTTTAAGTGGATCAACTAATTTAGCCACAATAGGGTTGGAGTTAATAGATAAACCATCTTTTATTACTTCACTAGCTCTTGTGTTTGTCCTATCCACAGTTGCATTTAAAATCGCAGCTGTTCCATTTCATCAATGGACACCAGATGTCTATGAAGGCTCTCCTACTCCTGTGGTGGCATTCTTATCAGTTGGTTCAAAAACCGCTGGCTTTGCTTTCGCAATAAGAATACTAGTAACTTCTTTTTCTTCATTCGATGAGCAGTGGAAATTACTTTTTACAGTTCTTGCAATTTTGAGCATGGCACTTGGCAATATTGTAGCCTTGGCGCAGACCTCAATGAAAAGAATGCTTGCTTACAGCTCAATAGGCCAAGCAGGTTTTGTCATGATAGGGATTGTTTCAGGAACTCAAGAAGGTTTATCGGCAGCAGTACTTTACTTGGCAGCATACCTTTTTATGAATTTAGGGGCTTTTTCATGTGTCATTTTGTTTTCTCTAAGAACAGGATCTGACAATATTGCTGACTATTCTGGCCTTTATCAGAAAGATCCTTTGGTAACACTTGGTCTAAGTCTTTGCCTCCTCTCCCTTGGAGGAATTCCACCAATGTTGGGTTTCTTTGGAAAGATTTATCTATTTTTTGCAGGTTGGGCAAATCATCAATATTTACTTGTAATTGTAGGTCTGGTAACTTCTGTGATTTCAATTTATTATTACATCTCTGTCATAAAGATGATGGTTGTAAAGGAGCCTCAAGAAGCATCTGAAATAGTAAAATCTTACCCTGAGACAAATTGGGATATAGTTGGTTTGCCACCATTACGTTTTGCCTTATACACTTGTCTTGCAGTAACTGCCTTAGGAGGCATCCTTTCAAATCCTCTCTTNAAATTAGCNAATGCAGCAGTATCTGAGACACCTTTCTTAAGNGAAATTATTGNGATNAGTAATATAAATNTNTTANNCTAAAAATATGACTGAAGTTGCTTGTTTAGAAAGAGTATCAAAAACATATGGCAAAGATAATCTANTAGTAAAAGCGCTTGATAATGTCAATCTAAAAATCNTNCGTGGCGATTATTTAGCCGTGATGGGAGCCAGCGGTTCAGGTAAGAGCACGGCAATGAATATACTTGGATGCCTAGACCGACCTTCATCGGGTCAGTACAAATTGAATGGATCATCAGTGGAAAACTTATCAGATGATGAATTAGCTATCTTAAGAAACCAGAAATTAGGTTTTGTATTTCAACAATTTCACTTATTAGCTGATGCCACTGCTCTTGAAAATGTGATGCTGCCGATGATTTATGCTGGTATAAATCAATCCTTAAGAGAAAAGAAGGCCAAAGAAGCTCTAAATAAAGTTGGACTTAAAGAAAGGATGAATAACCGACCAAATCAATTATCAGGAGGCCAACAACAAAGAGTTGCGATAGCAAGAGCCATTATTAATAAACCTGCCCTTTTGTTAGCAGATGAACCTACAGGAGCTCTAGATTCACAAACGACAGAGGATGTCCTAGATTTATTTGATAAATTGCATAATTCAGGAATTACTATTGTTTTAGTCACACATGAGAATGAAGTTGCGAGTAGGGCTAAAAAGATAGCCAGATTCAAAGATGGCAAAATCATTGAATTGAAATCAAACTAAATTTAAATCCTTACAATTCTTATTTGATTTCCGCAAACTATTCTTAAGTTACCATTTGAATCTATATCCTTAATATGGCAAGAATTGTTAGTATATCCACTTGGAAGATATCTCTTATTAAGTAATTCATTCGCTTTTAAGATAACTTTTTCTTTTTCATGATTGAACATAATAGCCTCTGAAATTCCAACTAAGATTCTTGATGTCCAGTAGTTTTCAGACAAATTTCTTTTATTAAGAATTTCAGATAGTGAAATCCCTTCCTCGGGAGTTCTGTTATTTAAATTAAAACCTATTCCAATTCTTGCATAAAGAACTTGCTCTCCTCTAGTGACAATTTTTGGCAAAAGTCCAATTAATTTCTTGGAACCATAAAGAATATCATTCGGCCACTTTAATTCGAGATGAAGAGAATCATGAGAAAAAATCTCACACAATTTACACGATATGGACAATGAAAAAATTTCTGATAAGAATTCTGAAGAGTAAATAGGATAAGCCGCGCTTAACCATATACCGCCCATAGGGGATGACCAATCTCTTTGATATTGTCCAAAACCAGCTGTTTGTTGTTTGGCAATGATTGCAACGGGATTTGTTAATTTATTTTTCTTTTTAAGATAATTATTGAGCTGAATCTCTGTGCTCTTACATTTAAATATGTAAAAAAGTTGCCAATTAGGCAAATTATTCTGGTTCTTTTTATAGAAAAAAGAAGTTTTGGATGCCTGTCCTATAAATTTCACAAATAAGCAAAAAAGAAGTTAATTAGTTTTATTTAAATATATAATTGCCAGACTATAATCTAAATAATAATTATTCATAAATAAATTTATAAAATTGAATAAAAGAAAACTTTCAAAACTAAATAATTGTCTTGATACATTCAAGGATTCTTGGTCTGATCTTGATAATCTAATGAATTTAGAGAGTAATTGGCAAAAAATTGTTGGTAAAGACCTTTCACAAGAATGTAAACCTCTAAAAATAGAAAAGAATGTTCTTACAATAGTTGCCAACCATCCTCAATGGAGACAAGAATTAATTTATTACAAACACAAGTTGAAAGAATCAATTGCTAAATATGATATAAATTTAAAAAGTATTCGAGTAATACAAAGCTATAGCAATAACGAAAATAAAAAAATAAATGATTTTGCCTTTGAATGGGAAAATCATCCAAGTAGAATAAAAGGCTCTCAAATTGTTATTTGTAAAATATGTCATTGTCCAACTCCTAAGGGAGAGATTCAAAGATGGGGGAAATGTACTTTTTGTTGGAGAAAAGATAAATAGATAAAACAATTATTTTTTTAATAACAAAATACCCATTTGCCCTCCAAATAAAGTCTCATATTTAACCGACCTGAAACCAATTTTCTTGGAAAGTTTAATTAACTTATCACCATCGGGAAATTCTCTAATACTTTTCTCAATATAAGAATATTCCTCACCTAATCTAAAAATTCTTGAAATTGGTACAACAATAAACCTCAAATAAATCGTTTGAAAAAAATAAGATAAAGATTTATCTTTACAATGATTAAAATCCAAGAATCCTGCTCTTCCTTTTTCTTTTAATAAAACATATACCTTTTCTAAACCTTTCTCAATATCTTTAAGGTTTCTTAAACCATATGACATGCAAATGCCATCAAATAATTTTTCTAATTGATCTATTTCAAAAATATCTTTTCTTTCCCACTTAATAAGTTCATCAGAAATCTTATCTGATTTTAATCTTGCTATTTTAAGGATTTCAGATGCATTATCAATGCCTAAAACTCTTCCATTTGGAGCAATCTTTTTACTTATCAACAATGACATATCCCCAGTCCCACAACACAAATCTCCCCATATCTCACCATCAATTGGCATAAGTAAATTAATTAATTTTTTTTTCCATAAATTATGTAATCCAAAACTTAATAGGTTATTTAAGAAATCATACTTATGAGAGATCTTATTAAAAATATTTCTTACGTAATATGATTTCCTAATTGCCATTAATTGTAAGGATTCATTGACCTTTCATATTGTTTATATCAATAATGAGGTCTTATTAAAAGATTTCTTGCAATTAAAAAAGATTTAATTTCTCTAATTGTCAATTTTTGATCATGTAGCAAAGATGCTAAAAGCGCAGCAGAAGCTTTCCCTTTAGTAAAGACCTCGTATATGTCATCTAAGCATCCTGCCCCACCTGATGCAATAACAGGAATTTTAACTGCTTCCGATACTTTTCTGGTTAGTTCTAAATCATATCCCTTTTGTGTGCCATCTCCATCCATAGAAGTCAAAAGAATTTCACCTGCCCCCAACTCCTCAACTAACTTTGCCCAGTCTAATACATCTAATTCTGTATTTATTCTTCCACCCTGAACATATACATCCCATCTACTAAAGTCAGAAACTTTTCTTCTCGCATCGATAGCAACTACAATACATTGACTGCCAAATTCTCTCGAACTAATAGAGATTATTTCTGGTGTTTTAACAGCGGCAGAATTGAGGCTTACCTTATCAGCACCAGCTCTCAAAAGTTCATTTATCGATTCAACCGAGTTCACTCCTCCACCTACAGTAAAAGGAATCTTTACAGTTGTTGCTGTCCTGGAAACTAAATCAATTAACGTTTTTCGATTTTCAAAAGTTGCTTTAATATCTAAGAAAACTAATTCATCTGCTCCTTCGTCAGAATATATAGAGGCAAGTTCAACAGGATTCCCTGCATCTCTTAAATTGACGAAATTCACCCCTTTAACGACGCGTCCATTTGCAACATCTAAACAAGGAATTAAACGAAGAGCCACCATTTTAAAACAAATTGACCAATTACTGTTAATCTTGCATAATAGCTTCTATTCTAAACTGTCATGGCAAACACAAATTTATTACCAAAAATTGGAAGTAAAATAAAAATAAATATTAACAAGGTCAAAGATAGACTTCCAACAAAACTAAGTGATCAAATCAGCTTAAACCCTAAGGGCATAGTCACTGGGTATAAAATGACTGACGGAAGAAGTATTGGTTTAGTTGTCAAATTTCAATCGGGTGAGGAAAATTGGTTTTTCCCAGAAGAAACTGAGAGAGGTTAATTAATAGTGAATGATCCAAAACAATTATTAGGAATAAAAGGAGCATCAGAAACCAAAAGTCTCTGGAAACTTCGAATACAATTAATGA
>PBLU01000005.1 GCA_002721875.1 Chloroflexota bacterium
ACTGGAACTGTTAATAAAGTTTTAGTTGATCCACAAAATTTTGATATTGAGTCTGTAAAAAGTATTTCAGTAACAGGTGGTAANGGATCGGGATGTGTTCTTCAACCTGTTGTNGGTATAAGAAATAGATTTGTTGATTTTGATAGTAGAGATATATTCTTTAATGGTGGTATTGATAAANATGATGAAACTATNACNTTTAAGACAGAACATAACTTAGAAAATGGACAANTAGTTTATTACAGTGCTAANAACAATTCTCCAATTGGTATNGGTGCTGCATATGATAGTAATAATATTATTACTGGAACTTTATCTGATGGNGATCCATATTTTGTTAGNNTTGTNAACCCATCAACAGTTAGAATATTTAATACAAAANAAGATGCTCTNGCNGGNATAGCAGGTATTAANACTGTTGGATTATCAACAGATACTGGAGCTAGTGGAATTCATCGTTTTAGAACAGAAAATAGAACTACCCTTATATCTGTTAAGGTTTTAGAATCGGGTTCAGGTTATACAAATCGTAGATTGAAAGTTAATCCTTCAGGTATATCTACTGCTTATGATGTAATTAACTTTAAAAATCATGGTTTTGAAACTTCGGATGTAGTTGAATATAATTTTCAATCAGGTGGTTCAATAATATCTGGTTTAAGCACATCTAACCAGTATCAAGTTGCAAAGATTGATGAGAATTCATTCAAATTGGCGACAGATTCAGTAAATTTAGAAAGAAAAGCATACGCTAATTTAACATCTTCTGGAGTTGGTCTACAAGAATTTTTCTATCCAGAAATTAAAGTAAATATTGAAGTTTCTTATGGATCAACAATTACAGGAACATTTAATTTAACACCCGTTGTTACAGGACAGATCACAGATGCATATNTATATGAAGAAGGATCAAATTATGGTTCAACAATTTTAAATCACCAAATAAAACCTGATGTAGAAATTTTAACAGGTAAGAATGGTGAAATTAAACCAATAGTTGTAAATGGAAGAATTGATAGTGTATCAGTCGTTAATAAAGGGGANGGATATTTTTCTACACCAGATTTAGAAATAACAGATGCTGGAACAGGATCAGGAGCGATTATAAGACCTATAATACAGAATGGTCAGATTATTNATGCAATTGTTATAAACACTGGTATNGGGTACAGTAGTCTTACTACAAATATTGATGTTATACCAAAAGGATCTAACGGATCTTTAGGTGCTAGAGTTAGAAGTTTAAAATTAAATAGAGCAGAAAGATTTGGTAATTTTAATTTAACATCTCGAAAAAATTCTTTTGGATTTGGTGTTCTTGGATATTCTCAAGACATTATTAGTACTTTAGAAGATAGTTTTTCAATTAAAACAAATGGTGATTTTGATCAGATAACTACACATTCACCTATAATCGGATGGGCATATGATGGTAATCCAATCTACGGTCCATTTGGATATTCTGATCCTGATAATATAAATTCTGATTTAAAAATATTAACTCCTTCATATAAACTTGATGTATCAAAAGTTACTAATAGACCTACTGGATTGAAAGAAGGATTTTTTGTAGACGATTATGTTTATGATGGACTAGGAGACTTAGATGTACATAATGGTAGATTTTGNAAAACTCCAGAATTTCCAAATGGAATTTATGCTTATTTTGCTTCTGTGGGAATTTCATCAAATACAGGTAAATTAGAAGGAAAATATCCATACTTTATAGGAAAAACTTACAGGTCTCCTTTAATAAATGATAATTTAATTTTAAATCATGATTTTGATTTTAATAATTCAAATTTACTAAGAAATACATTACCTTATCTTGTTGATGAGGAGTTTGGTGATAATGATTTTATTATTGAATCAAATGAAACAATTAGACAAATAACAAAAATTGAATCTGTAACAAAAGGAAATATTGATGATTTAACTGTTTTAGATGGTGGAGAAGGATATAAAGTTGGTGATTTAACTGTCTTTGATAATACAGATACGAATGGATCTGGTTTTAGTGCTAAAGTTGATGAAATTATAGGTATTGGTGTTTCAAGAATTGATACAACTTTACAGAAATTTGAAAATGTAGTATTTACTTGGAAAGATAATGATAATGTAGGAGTTACAACTTTACCATTCATTGAATTAAATGACCAGACTGCAATATCAGTTTCTGGATTNAACACAAGTATACTTAATCTTACAGGATCATTTAAAGTAGGAATTTCTACAGATACTATTGGTCTAGCAAAAACTATGGCAGTTGGTAATGCTAATGGTGTAATTCAAGATATCTACGTATCGGATATTCCAAATACGGTATCAATTGGTGGATCATTAAGAGTTGGATCTGAAATAATAAGAGTATTAAATCTTTTTCATACACAAAAGGTAATAAGAGTACAAAGAAATGAGGGAGGTGGAATAGGTATTGCTCATACTGCTGGATCAGTAATTGATGTATCAAATAGTCAAATCAATATTCCAGTAAAAACTAANAAATTTGAATCTAAAACAAATGATTTAGTATACTTTAATGGACCTCAATCAGTAGGTGTTGGTACCACAAGTGGTGGTGCAACCAGTGTAAAATACTTTGTTGGAGATGTAGTAAAAGATTTATCAATACCTACTAGAACAATACATGTACCAAATCATCCATTTAAAACTGGACAAAAAGTTACTTTAGTTAAAAATAATGGTGCTAATAGATTTGATGTTGGTAGAACACCTAATGTTACAGAATTTAAAGTACCTCATGTTGGTAAAAATACACTTGACGTATATGTTNTTAATAAAGGACCAGATAATATAGGTATTCTGACNACTAAAGTTGGTATTGGAAGTACAAGTGAAGGTTTATATTTNTATTCAAAAGGATCAACATCTGGAATTTCATCTGGTTTATATTATTTCTCATCTAATCATGAACAAGTAATTGGTGATCTTGAGAAAGTAACAACAACTGTTTTAACCAATGTATCTGCTGCAAATACAACCACACATAANCTCCAAGAAGGTGATGTTGTTAAAATGAATGTGGTTCCTAATTTATCGGTTGGTATAGGGACAACANCATCAATATCAGTNAATTATAATTCTCAATATGAAAAANTATTAATCAATCCTTTAANATTTGCAGCATCAGATGTNGAAGCAAATAGAATAGACATAAGTGATCATGGTTTAAAAACTGGTGATAAGATATTCTACAGTGGAGGAGCAACTGGATTATCAACTGGTGATTATTTTGTTAATAAAGTAAGTGATAGATATTTCCAACTATCCGAAACCTTACAAGATTTAAATGTAACTCCAGTCAAAATAGTTTCAATCACAGCTAATACTGGTGGTGCAAATCAATCTATTTCTTTAATTAATCCTAGAATTGATGTTGTAAAAAATTCTAAGTTAACTTTTGGTTTATCAAGTACAACTTTATCTAATTTTGATTTTAAGGTATTTTATGATAGAGAGTTAACAAATGAGTTTNTAAGTTCTCAAGATTCTACTATTTTTAATGTAGTTGGAGTTGGAACAATAGGCATTGGAACATCACCAGATAGACCTCTAGGTGCTGAANTTACAGTTCAATATTCAGAAAATACTCCTGNTAGATTATACTATGGTTTATCAAAAGGTGGATATATTAGTACATCTGATATTGAAGTTAAAGATTATTCAGAGATAAGATTTGTTGATAGTACTTACAANGGTGAATATAAAGTTTTTGATGNCACAAATGAAACATTTAAAATATCACCGTTAGTTCCAGAATTTACAACATACTTAGATACTGATTGTGAAAAATTAGAATATACTACAAGATCTACAAATGTTCAAGGTACAATTAAAGATTTTAAAATTATTTCATCTGGTTTTAATTACAAAAAACTTCCTAAGTTTAAATCAATAACTAGTGCTAATGGTAAGAATGCTAATATTGTAGCAGTATCAACATCTATCGGAAGAATTAATGATGTAAGAATTGTAGATATCGGGTATGAGTATTCTTCTGATAAGACATTAAGTCCAGAGGCATTTATATCACCTGTTGTAAATATTGATAATCTTGATATTATTGAAAGTGTTAATATTGTAAGTGGTGGTGCAAATTATATAAATGCNCCAAATTTAATTGTCTTTAACCCTGTTAGAAATGTAGTAGTTGATAATTCTTCACTACAACCCATTGCACCTAATCAAACAATATCTGAAGTAAAGGTTATTGCACCTGTAACTGGACTAGATTCATTAAATCATCAGATTGTTGCTATCAATAATTCAAATGGAATTGGTATTAATTCAGTTCAAACAAGTTCAACAGGATTAGTCACTTGTTTCTTAGAAACACCTATGAATGGATTTNTCGATCCACAACCATTTGCAATTGGCGATGAAATTTTTGTTGAAGGGATGCAAAGAATTGGAGAAATTGGTGTCGGTGCAACTCAGGGAGGTATTTCAACAAATACAACAGTCGAAGGAGATGGATTTAATTCTGAAAATTATAACTATCAATTCTTTACAATAAGTGATTATATTGCAGGAGCACAAGCAATACTCAAATTTAATTTATCTGGATTAACAACTAATCCAGGTATTGCAAAAACATTCCAATCAGGATATGCATCAATTATCAATAAATCAAATTATCCTGTAATTGAACCTATACAAACAAGAGGTGAATTCGAGTTAAATGAAACATTAATTGTTAATTCATTAAAAACAGATTTATTAGTCGTTGAAATTAGAGATGATTATATAAAAATTGATGGTAAATTTGATCTCAAAAAAGGCGATAGAATTTTAGGAAGATCAAGTAATGTTTCTGCTGAAATAACAAGTTTAGTTAATAAAAAAGCAAAATTCAAAACTGATTTTTCAAACAGACAGGAATATGGATGGATTGATGATATTGGCAAGTTAAATGAAGATTATCAAGTAATTCCAAATAATGATTANTATCAAAATTTATCATACACTGTTAAGAGTACAATAGAATGGGATAAATTTGTAAATCCTGTAAATCGTCTTGTTCATCCTGCTGGATTAAAGAATTTTGCAGATACTTCAATTGAAAGTCAAGTTTCTGTTGGTATTGGAACTACTGCTTTGACAAATGATTTGATTGTTCTTGATGTCTTAAATGTTTTAGATTTAGAAGAACAGCAAAGAGTTGACGCTATAAACAATTTTGATCTTGTGAGAGATTACGATACAAGAACAAATAGTTCAAAGTTTATTGAATTATCAAATAGAGTATTAACAGATTTCACAAGATGTAAAACAAATAGAGTTCTTGTTCATGATGATATAAGTGGAGAATTCTCAAGCACAGGTTTCCAAGAAAACAATACAATAATTGAAGAACTTTCAGAGGATTTTGGAAATTATTTAATTCAAATTGTTGATCCAGATACATCTGATGTACAATTTACAGAAGTTATAACATTAACTACAACTGATAATGCATTCTTACTTGAAAAAACAACAGATTTTACAACTTTAGAGTTAGGAGAGTTTTCAACAGAAATAACTTCAACTGGAGAAAAAAATCTTATATTTACTCCAACAGAAAAATTTACTAAAGATCATGATATTAAAATATTAAAAATAGATTTTAATTCAGATTTAACTGGTATTGGAACACAAGCAGTTGGACAAGTAGATNTAGTTNGTTCAAATGTAGGAGTAGATAGCACATCTAGTGGAGTAACTACAACAACAATTGCTCAATTCCCTAATACTGATTTTAACGGTTTATATGCNAGTATTTTTGTTCAAGATAGTATTACTAAAGAAATTAATTATAATGAAGTTATTGTAGATTTTGATGGNACAAGAACCACAACATCTCAAACATACGTTGATACATCTTTAGGTCTTAGCAATTCATCTGTAGGTGTAATAACTGCTAGATTTGAAAATAATTTAATAAAACTACAGTGCGAAAATGATAGAATTAATCCACTTGAAGTTAGATCAAATGTTGTTGGATTAGGAACNACTACAACNGGAATAGGNACTTANAGATTTNTAACAATAGGACAACCANCTGGTACAGAAAGAAGTGCAAGATTNGAGTCAAACTATGTAACTGGAACTGCAAGCACGATAACTTATGGAACTATAAACAAAACTATTGATAGTTCTGTTAAATCNATTGTAAGNGTATCTTGTGGTGAAACATCTGCAATACATCAAATCATCTCATTGAGAGATANTGATGATGTTCTAACAGTTCAATACCCATTTGTGTCTGCAGGTTCAACTACTGGTATTGGTACTTTTGGTGGTGAAATATCTGGAAATGATATCAACTTGAGATTTTATCCAGACTCTGAATTTAATTCATTAATTGAAGTTCAATCATTTAGTCAAATTTTCTATACTGCTAATGATTTTTCTAATGTACCNCAAGATCTAACATTTGGAAGAGTTACAGAAAAATTATTCTTATCGTCTTATGATGGTTTAAGTGGATTAAGAGCAAACAAGACTGCATTTGATNTAAAATATGAAGGAACACCAATTTACATAAAAACATTCAATCCAGTTGGAATTAACTCAGTTGCAGATGGTGTAGGATTAGTTAAGACTACAGGTCTGTTTAACATTCCAAATCATTTCTTTAATACAAATGAACAATTAACATATACACCTGGATCAACATTTACTGGTATAGCAGCGACTGCAGTTTCTATTGGTGCAACCGCTAATACTGCAGGTGTTGTAACAACCATATTGCCTAGCACCGTATTTGCAAAAGTTATTGATGAAAATCAATTTGAATTATATACAAAACCTGAATATGTTTCATCAGGTGCTGCAGTAACATTNACTGGTAGTGGTGGTGGTAATTTACACAAATTGTCAATGACAAAACAATTGACAAAATCAATTATTGGATTAGATGGTGTTGTACAACAACCAGTTACATTTACTAAGATTTCTCATACTTTAGGAACTTTTGATGGATTTACACATAATAGCACTGTTGGTATTGGTCTTACACAATTAATTCTTAGTGGTATAGGTTCTATAACAACATCTGATATTCTAAAAGTTAATGATGAATTTATGGTTGTTACTGAAGTTGGATTTTCAAGNACTCCAACAGGAACAATTAATGATGCAATAGATGTTGCTGCAGGTATTGCAACACTTCCTACAGTAAAAGTAAGNAGAGGACAATTAGGTATTNCAGCAACTACTCANACTGCTGGAGCAACAGTAAGACTTCATAGAGGATCATTCAATATTATTGATAGTACTGTACACTTTACAGATCCTCCAAAAGGAAATACTAGATCAAGAAAGGATGATACAAACTTACCTTTTGTTAAAGCTGATTTTAGTGGAAGAACTTTCCTTAGAAGTGATTATACTACTAATATGTTGTTTGATGATATATCAGATGACTTTACAGGAATTGGCAAAACATATAGTCTTACAGTTGGTGGAGCAAACACTTCTTCGGGTATAGGTATTGGTAATGGAGTTTTATTCATAAATGGTGTATTCCAAACACCAAAAACTTTAAACAATACAGGTAATAATTATGAATTTATAGCAGATACAACTGCAGGTATTTCAACAGTTGAATTTACTGGTATAACTTCTACAAATGGTGATTTTATAATATCAGATTCTGATATTAACCAAAACCAAGTTCCAAGAGGTGGAATAATAATATCTCTAGGATCGACTGCTGGTCTTGGATATGCTCCATTACAAGGTGCAAAAGTAAAAGCATTTAAAAATAATGCTGGAGGATTAACAAGTATTGTTGGTATTGGTACATCATCAGGATTCAATCTTGGTATTCAAACTGCTGCATATGATAATATAACAGGAATTATAACAGTTACAACAAATACAGTCCACGGATTTGGTTTAGAGAGACCAAACACTGTCAAATTAAAAGGATTAGAATTCAGATGTCCAAAGACTGTTGTAGGAACACCAACAAATGCAACATATAATCCAGCGAATGGTGAATTAGTCATAACAATTGCCAATCACGGATTAGCAAATGGTGATGCTGTTGTTATTGATGATAATGGAATTACATTTACTTGTTCAAAAGATAGTCACGGATCTAATCATCCATATCCTCGTCCTACTGACCCTGCTTCAGGTCAATACCTAACTGTAAGTAATGCCACTACAAACACCTTCCAAGTTAATGTGGGTGCATCTTCAGCAAGTGATCAATATACTCACACATTTGTTTCTGCTACTACTGGGGCGGTTAAAACAATAGGTGGTGGTGGATATGTTGGAGTTACAACAACCATCTTCCAAGATCATGAAAGACCTTTATTTGTTGTTGGTATTGTTTCAGATAGAACATTTAAAGTTCAAGCAGGTGCAAGCACNATNCCTCANACNTATCAAGGTGGTGGTCANGCNTATGAATTCTTTGANGATNTNACNTTNGGTTCNGGATATCGTGGTGGTTCAGTTGCGATTGGTGTTACTGATCAGGCATATGTACATAGATTTGTAAGTTCTGGTATAGGTTCAGTTAAGAAAACTGCATTCTCAGGAGCATCAAGTCAAGGATTTACTGCTACTAACGCAGAGTATATCTCTCATACTGGAAATCTAATACTTACTATTCCAAATCATACTTTTACAACTAGTGATACAGTTGGTATTGANACTGGTGGACTAGTGTTTAAATGTTCTAAAGATGATTTCTTCTCTGATCATCCTTATCCTCGTGAGGTATCAAAAACTAAGGGCACTGCATCTGATGGAGTAGGTGGTAAAGATCCATTTGCAGGAATACAAACTGGTATNGGAGCAACTACAATTAACACTATTACCTTCTTTGTTGGTCAAGGTGGAGGTAGTGGAAGTGGTGCAAATGTTACTGCAACTGTTGGAGTTGGAGGAACTTTATCATTTAACATTGTTTCTGCAGGTACAAGTTACGTTAATCCAGAAATTATTATTCCAGAACCTAATTATGATAATCTACCTGTGGTTGGTGTTTCAAGATTAGGTGTTGGTCCAACTACAGATACTGGATCTAATTTATTAATTGATGTAGAAGTAGGAGCATCAAGAACAACAGTTGGTATTGGTTCAACTACATTTGAAATATCTAATTTCCAAATAGCAAGACCAGGTCATTCATTTAAGATTGGTGACAAATTCAAACCTGTTGGATTAGTTACTGCTGCACATTTATCACAACCAATAAACGAATTTGAACTTGAAGTTTTACAAATATTTAATGATAAGTTTTCTTCTTGGCAATTTGGTGAAATTGATTTTATTGATGATATTAAAAACTTACAAGATGGTTCAAGACTTAGATTCCCATTATTCTTTAATGGACAATTATTAAGTTTTGAGAAAGACAATACAAACTCACAATCTGCACTAATTGATTTGGATGCAGTATTGTTGATATTTGTTAATGGAGTTCTCCAAAAACCAGGTGAATCTTATTCATTCCAAGGTGGTACAACATTTATATTTGAAGAAGCACCTACAGGAGAGACATCACCAGGTGCAAATGATCACGATAAAGTTGATATATTCTTCTACAAGGGTCAAGATGGAGTCGATGTAGATTTAGTTGATGTTCAGGAGACAATAAAAATTGGTGATGAATTAAAGATTACAAAGAGTCCAATAGGTGTAACTACTTCTCAAACTGGTGAAAGAGTTGTTAAAGAAATATTAGGTGCAGATTTAGTTGAAACTAATATCTACACTGGATTAGGGGTTGATGAAGTTAATGAAAAACCAGTAAGATGGACAAAACAGAAAGTAGATTTAGTTGTAGGTGGACAAGTAATTGATAAATCAAGACCTTCCATTGAACCACAAGTTTATCCTACTGCAAAAATTATTGGAGATCTTTCAATAATTTCAGGAACAAATAGTGCAAATAGTATATTTGTTGATGAAGTTGAATCGTTCATTTATGAAGACGATGTTTACGGTTTATCAGCATTTGAATTTGATGCTCTAATAACATCAGGAAAGATAAATGTTGGTGCTTCAGCAACTGCTATTGTTTCTGCTGCTGGAACTATCTCAATTGATATTACAAATGCAGGATCTGGATACTTATCAGCACCAAGCATTACAATTAGACCACCAATCGGTTCTGGAACTACAACTGGTATTGGTTCAACAGCATTTGCAACAACCACTATAACAAATGGTTCAGTTACTGATACATCATTTACTGCTGTTGGTCTTGGTTATACACATTCAAATCCTCCAGAAGTTATCATAGAGTTACCTCCATTCCAAACTGAAAAAATTACATCATTTGATGAGGTAGAGGGTTTTACAGGAATTATAACAGGTATAACAACTACAACTACTAATAGTGGAACACAAGCAGCACTTAAATTCTTCTTTAGAGCAACAAAAACTGTTCAACCTAGACTTCAAGTAGGATATCCAGTCTTTATAAGAGATACATCAGTTGGTCATGGAGTTACATCCGTTGATGGACATAATTCTTCTATAGTTGGTATTGGCACAACATTCTTAGATAACATTTATAAAGTAGCTTCTATTTCAAGTGGTGGAGGTGAAGATGCTGAAATCGTTTGTAATGTTGAGAACGGTTCTAATATTGTTGGTATTGCAACTACTGGTTTCCATTATCCATCTGGAATTACAACCTCTACATCATTGGGTCGATTAAGTTGGGGTAGATTATATGATGGAGTACGATCAAGTAATCCTATTTCGATAGGTGTAACTGGATTAACAGTGAATACTGGTTTAACTACATTCCCAACTATTCAAAGAAAAAATTATGATCCAACATCACATAGGGGTCTCAGATCCACTGGTGCGATCAGAGTATTTGGACTTTGATTAAATAACCACTATAAATAAAAAGAAAAGCAAAATTTTAAGATGTCGGCAATAGTTACTGACCAATTTAGAATTCTGAACGCAAATAACTTTGTTGAATCAGTAGAAAATACAAATAATTCATACTATGTTTTTGTAGGATTAGCAAATCCTCAAGGAGCAGATACTGTAGTGGGTTATGGAAGATCAGGAAATTGGAACTCAAATACCCCTGCACCAACAGATAGTTTTTCATATAGAGCACATTCTGGTGATACTATGATGTTTGGTAAAAAGGTATCATCAGCAAATATAAGAAGAATTATAAGAAGAGTTGATTGGATATCTGGAAATAGATATGAAATATACAGAGATGATTATAGTGCTACAAATCAAAGTCCTCTAACTAAAGCAAATAGATTGTATGATGCGAACTACTACGTACTTAATTCCGACTTTAAAGTTTACGTTTGTATTGATAATGGATCAAGCGGAACTAACCTACTTGGGAACGTCTCACAAGATGAACCAACATTCACAGATTTGGAACCATCAAAAGCAGGAAACAGCGGTGATGGATATGTTTGGAAGTATCTTTTCACTGTTTCGCCTAGTGATATTATTAAATTTGACTCAACTGAGTTCATCACTGTCCCTAATGATTGGTCTTCCAGCACTGATGCTCAAATAAGAGCAGTACGTGAAAATGGAGATTCTACAGTAAACGAAAATCAAATCAAACACATCTATATTGAAGATGGTGGTAATGATTATGCAGACGGATTAGGTCAAGAAGTTGATATTATTGGTGATGGTTCAGGTGGTAAGGCAAGAGTTGATGTGGTAAACGGTACAATCACAGATGTAAGTGTGAGTGCAGGTGGAAAAAATTACAGTTATGCTCTAGTTGATTTAGGAACACTTAATAGTAATGTTGGTGCAGATAAAAAAGCAAAACTTATTCCTATAATACCACCAAAGTTAGGACACGGAAATGATGTATATACTGAATTAGGAACTGATAGAGTAATAGTGTATGCTAGATTTGATGATTCTACAAAAGATTTTCCAATTGATACTAAATTTGCACAGGTAGGTATTGTAAAAAATCCAACGAAAGTAGGTACAGCATTAACCTATACAGATAATACTTATTCATCCTTACAAGCAGTTAAATTTAGCACTGTGACTGGATCTTCACCAAAAATAGGTGAAGAAATTAGACAAACTCTGTCTGTTTCTCCACTTAATGGAAAAGTTGCAACAGGTTTTGTAGCATCATATGATCTTGAAACTAAAGTTTTAAAATATTTCAGAGATAGATCTTTGAATTTTAGCAGAACTTTTTATGATCATACTGATTACTCAGGGATTTCTACATCTGGTAGAGTATATGGATTTGAAAATGCAGCTACTTCAAATAATATAGTTGGAACAGCAACTTCATTCTCTGGAGCAGTTGATATTACTTTTTCAGATGCCACAGTAAATCCAAATGGAACCAAGGTAATTAACTTGGGAACGACGTTTGCTCAAGGGTTATCTGATAGTGAGATAAATAAAGGGTCTGGTGAAATAATCTATCTAGATAATAGACCAATAATAAATCGAAATCCTCGTCAAAAAGAAGACATAAAAATCATACTAGAATTTTAACCGATGCCACAGAAGACTAACTTAAATATATCACCTTATTATGATGATTTTAATAAGGATAAGAACTTTTATAAGGTTCTATTTAAACCTGGATATCCTGTACAGGCAAGGGAATTAACTGGTTTACAGTCTTTATTGCAAAATCAGGTTGAGTCATTTGGAAAACATATATTTAAAGAAGGATCAATGGTCATACCTGGTGGTATTGAATATGATCCAACTTATTTTTCTGCAAAAGTTAATGCAACACATTTAGGTATTGATATTTCTGTTTACTTAAGTAATATTATTGCAAATAATGATGGGAAAGGTACAAGAGTAAGAGGACAAAGTTCAGGTATAGTTGCAACAATTAAAAACTTTATTTTACCTCCAGAAGAAGGTGTCGATGATATAACAATTTTTATAAAATATAATCAATCTGGAACTGATGGTGAAAGTACTGCATTTCCTGATGGTGAAATATTAATACTTGAAGAAAATGTAACTTATGGTAATACAACATTAAACACTGAGGAAACAGTTTTAACTTTATTATCTGAGGATGCAACTGCTACAGGATCTGCATTTGGTGTTAATAAAGGTGTATATTTCTTACGTGGTGCATTCGTAGATGTACCAACATCTCAAATTATTTTAGATCCCTACTCTAATGAACCATCTTATAGAGTTGGTTTTGAAATTTTAGAAGAGATTGTAAATGCAAACGATGACTCTTCATTGTATGATAATGCAAAAGGATTTACAAACTTTGCAGCACCTGGTGCTGATAGGTTTAAAGTTACAGTAAAACTTGCTAAAAAAGATTTACAAGATTTTCAGGATACTAATTTTGTTGAATTATTCAGAACAAATCAGGGTCAAACTAAAAAATTACAAGATTCTACAGTATATTCTGAGTTAAAAAAATATTTTGCAAAGAGAACATTTGATGAGTCAGGTAATTATTCAGTTGAACCTTTCCGTGTAACAACTCAAGACGCATTAAATGATGAAATTGGATCTGGTGGGTTGTATGCTGAAAATCAAGTAACAGATGAAGGAAATACTCCTATCGATGATTTNATGTGTGTNAAATTGTCACCAGGTAAAGCNTATGTAAGAGGTTTTGATGTATCACTACCAGGAACNACTGTAATTGATGTAGANAAACCAAGAACTACNAAAACAGTTAAAAATGCATCNATNCCATTNAGTATGGGTAGTTTNGTAAAAGTAAATAATGTTAATGGTGCACCTACAATCAGTCTTGGTGGAAATAATACTAATGTTGTTCAGTTAAGAAATCAAAGAGTTGGTNNNAANNNNGCANNNGCNNNNGGNTTACAAGTTGGNGANGCAAGAGTGTACTCTTTTGGACTTTCTGATGCTTCATATGTAGGTGCAACAACACCTTGGGATTTAAACTTATACGACGTTCAAACATACACTATATTGAAAGTCACTGCTTTTTCTGGTTCAATACCAGTAGGAAATAAAGTAAGAGGACTAGCAAGTGGTGCTATTGGTTATTTGGCTAAAGCAAGTGGTACAACAGGTTTAAATGAATTAGTGATTTCACAAACAACTGGTACATTTATAACTGGTGAACAGATAATATTCAATGAAAGGAGATCTAATGATCTTTTAAATGTTTCTATCAAATCTATACTTAAATTTACAACTGATGATATAAAATCAATATATCAAAACACATTTGGAACAACAGGTATATCAACATTTAATGCAGATACTGTGTTATATGATCGTGTTTTACCAAATTTTTCAATATCAGATGAATTAAACATAGTTGGAAGTGCAGCAAGTGTTGCAAATAGAAGTTTTNCTGGAGTTGGTATTAATACAAATACAATTATTGCATATAATAAAGGTAACTATCAAGACCCTACATTTAATGAAATTTCTAATATTTCTAATGATGGAAAAATATTAACTNTATCAGCAACAACAAATGTTGTAGGTGTAAGCACAGGAACTATATCTGCAACTTCATCATCATTTAGAATTAAAGTGCCTAGAATATTAAATTTAGAAAATTCTGGCATATATTCAAAATTACCAAGAAAAATTATTTCTAGTGTTGACACTGCAAACTCTAATTTAATTATTAGTAGACAAATTAGTGGTCAAACAGTTTCAGGTGGATCTTTAACAATTAACTCCCAACTAGGATTGGATGCAAGTTCAGGTATTTCAAGTGCTTTCTTTGAACCATTTGATGCTGAAAAATATTCAATTCATTATCAAAATGCTTTAATTGAAACACTAACTGCAGATCAAGTATCTATTGATAATGCAAATAATGATGTGACATTTAATGGATTATCACAAGCTTCAGCAACTCAAGCTACTGTAAATGTAACTATGAAAAAAGTTGGTGCTTCCAGTAAATCAAAAGATTATACAAGAAGTCAGCAACTTGAAGTAACACGAACAGTTGGTATATCGACTTTAACAAGTTTACTAGTACCAAGTAATGCATATGGATTGAGAGTTGAAGATAGAGAAATTTCACTTAATGTACCAGATGTTTCTAAAATTGTTGCAGTTTATGAATCAAAAACAACTGCTATACCAACATTGGATGCACTTACATTTGTTTCTGGATTATCTTTGAATACAACTGCTATAATTGGTGAAAAAATAGTAGGTAAAGACAGTAGAGCAGTTGGTCAAATTGTATCAAGTCCAAATCAGGCAGAAGTAAGATTTGTTTATTTAAATGGAAATAAGTTTATAATTGGAGAGGTTGTTCAATTTAAGGAATCTGGTGGTGAACATATACTACAGGGGACAATAGCAGGTAATTTTGTTGATCGTACAAACAATTTTGTTTTAAATAAAGGTCATAAAGCACAATATTGTGATTATTCTAAAATTGTAAGAAAAGCAAAAGTAGGTGTTCCATCTAAAAAATTATTAATTATTTTTGATCAATATCAAGTTGCAAGCGGAAACAGTGGTGATTTCTATTCAGTAAATTCATATACAAAAGAAAGATATTCAAAGGATATTCCTTTGATAGATGGAAATAGGGCAACAGATGTAATTGATTTAAGACCTAGAGTAAAAACTTTTACTGTAAGTAATGAGAATGTTTCTCCTTTCTCATTTGGGGCAAGAGAATTTGAATCAACAAACCCATATGTAGTTACACCTAATGAAAGTTCAATATTAGGATATAGTTACTATCTACCTAGAATTGATAAACTTGTAATCAATCAATATCAAGAAGTAAAATTAATAAAAGGTGAACCTGCAGAAGAACCAGTGCCTCCAACTGAAGAAGGAAATTCAATGGAGGTTGCTGAGATATCTCTACCACCTTATCTTTTCAATACTGTTAAATCTCCAAATATTAAAATGTTTGAAAATAAGAGATTTACAATGAGAGATATTGGTGCTCTTGAAAAAAGAATTGAAAATTTAGAGTTAACAACAACTTTGAGTGCGTTAGAAGTAAATGCACAATCACTCCAAGTAAGAGATGCTGATGGTCTTAATCGATTTAAAACTGGATTTGTTGTCAATAATTTCTCAGATAGAAACTTTATTGACTTTACACCAGAGACAGGATCAAGATGTGATGTTGATGTTGTAAATAAGGAATTAATCAGTGCAACTGATTTCTGGTCAATTAACCCAGAGTTAGCTGTAAATCCATCTATCGATATTGATTCTGCTGACCTTAACTCTAATCTACAACTTTTAGATACAAACTGTAAAAAAACTGGTGATTTAATAACATTAGATTATACTGAGATTGATTGGTTAACACAACCACAAGCTACTGAAGTAGAGAATGTAAACCCATTTAATGTGATCGTCTTTATGGGTGGTATAATTTTAGATCCACCATCTGATAATTGGGTTAGAACACTTTATACAAATAATAAAAGAACTGAATCTACTGGTGCTACATGGGGAGAAGTTGCTAATGAAGAGGTAATCGGAACAACTACCGATCTTGTTGATAGAGAAGAAATTGCAGATATAGAAGATCCAGACTATAATTCTTATAGACGAAGAATAAGGATTATAAATGCTGTATATGCTCAAAACCAACAGATTAGAAAAACATTTTCAAATGTTTTACAAGGTCCTAGTCATGAATTTGATTATGTTGAAAGTATTAAGTTAACAAGTAAAGCAGACCCTTATATGCGTTCACGAAATGTATTTTTTAATGCAAACGGGTTAAAACCTAATACAAAACATTATCATTATCTTGACAATGGAGTTCCTGATATAGTTCCCAAGTTAGTTGAAATTACAATGACTTCTGGAACATTTACTGTATTTGAAGATATAAGTATCGAAATAGATGGAACAGAAATTGGATTTGCTAGGATACAACAACCAAATCATAAATTTGGTGATACATCAAGACCAGATGTTGGTGCAGGATTAGGATCTCCATCAGTTCTAGTAGAAAAATACACAGTCGATCCTTTTGACACTTCCAGACCAGCACCATCAGATACTTATTCAGCAACATCTAAGTTACTCAACATTGATACAATATCTCTTGCAAATCAAGAAAAATATTTTGGTTATATTAATAAGGGTGCAAAAATTGTAGGTAAGAGTAGTGGTGCAGTTGCAACTGTAAGTAGTATAGATTTATTCAGTGATAATTGGGGAGACTTACTTGGAGCATTCTTCTTTAGAGATGCGACTAAAACTCCAAAACCTCCTACACTATTTGCTACAGGAACTAAGACATTTAGAGTTACAGCAGCACCAGAGGGCACTATACCCGTTCCTGGTAGCACAGTTCATGCTAGTGATGCATCTGGCACATTTACTGGAACAGGCACCATACAAACTCAATTACAAAGCAATGTATCTGTAAGAAATCCACCCCCACCTTCAGGCACTCGTCCAGATGAAACAACTACCAGAACTAATTTAATTTATAAGATTGAAAAAGAAAAATTTAAAGCTCCTCATAGAGATCCATTAGCACAATCATTTACTGTGGATGAAACTGGTGCTTTCTTAACATCATTTGATGTATATTTTGCATCAAAAGATGACAAAGCAAAATTATTTGTTGAATTAAGATACGTTGAATTAGGAACTCCAACACAGTATTTGGTACAGGATTATGCACAAATTGCAGTTAATCCAAATAATATTAATGTTTCTGATGATGCATCTGTAGCAACTACTTTAAGTTTCCCATCACCAATTTATCTTGAACCTGAAAAAGAATATGCTTTAGTATTCTTGTCACCATCGTCTGATAAGTTTGAAATGTGGGTTGCTACGATGGGTCAAAAAACAGTTGGAACAACAAATTTACCAGATGTAGAAAACGTAGTTGTATCTAAACAATATATCGGTGGTAGTTTATTTAAATCTCAGACTGGTTCTATCTGGACTGCAAGTCAGGATCACGATTTA
>PBLU01000006.1 GCA_002721875.1 Chloroflexota bacterium
CACCGGATGCCTCTGAAATTGAGAAATTCTCATATGGGCAATCAGCGGATCCTTCTCTGAAAAAATAAGNAGAATTTTAATGTTNTTTTTTCAAGAAGAAATCAGTGAANTTTTAGGNCTTATTAATTGGAATGATTCANAAAAGAAGAGCTTGCAATTTNAATCCATAAGTATCGACAGTAGAACAATATCTTCTGGAGANCTTTTTATTGCGATTAAAGGNAAAAANTATGATGGACATGATTTTGTAAATGAAGTTTTTAATAAAGGAATTAAAGCNGTTGTAGTTAAGAGAGGTTATGAAAAGTATTTACCTCAAGAATTACCTTTTTGGTGTGTACCTGATTCTTTAGAAGCATTTCAAAANATTGCTCTTCTTAAAAGAAGGAAGTTGAGATTACCAGTTGTTGCTATTACAGGTTCAGTTGGCAAAACAACTACTAAAGAAATGATTGGAGAAGTTTTAAAGAAGTTTGGAAAAGTACAAAAATCAAAAGCAAATTNTAATAATGAGATTGGTCTGGGATTAACAATTATAAATTGTGAGAAAGATAATAAAGTGCTTGTTCTAGAAATGGGTATGAGGGGTTTGGGTCAAATTGAAAACCTGTCAAGATTTTCAGAACCTAACATAGCTGTAATAACTAATATTGGCTCTTCTCATATTGGTATTTTGGGCTCAAAAGAAAATATTGCATTTGCTAAGTGTGAAATCACAAAACATCTTCACCCNAATGGAGTAGTTATAATNCCTNANGGGGATAATTTATTAGAAAGTGCCTTGAAAGAANCTTGGAATGGAAGAATAGTAAGAATTCAATTGACTAATAATTTAAATGATTATCAATTATTAGAAAGCTCTGATAATTTAATTTCAGGATACTATGATTCACAAAATAATTTAATTAAGGTTGATAGTAAGACATTCCGTCTTTCATTTTATGGAAGACATAATGCCTTAAATTTCTTATTCGCTTATGCAACATCAAAAGAATTTANAATTAAGTTTAGAAAACATAATGAATTTAAATTCAATTCTATNGAGGGAAGAAATNGCATCCTAAAAACTGGAAAGATAACAATATTTGACGAAACATATAATGCTTCTCCTGAGTCTGTAAAAGCATGTGTAGAAGTCTTAATAAAACAAAAAGGCAAACAATTTTTAATTTTAGGAAGTATGAGAGAATTGGGGAAAATGTCCCTTCAATTTCATATGGAAATCTTAAATTATATCTATTTATCTTCAATAACAAGATGTATCTTTCTGCATGAATTTGATGAGAAAAGCCTTCTTAAAGATTCGAAATATTTGCGAGAAAAGATTTATTTTGTCGAGAATATAAATGATGTAATCCCAATNATTAATAAATGGATAAATAAAGGAGATTANNTATTAATAAAAGGTAGTCGAAATTGGGAATTGGAAAAAATAATTCCCTTAATTGATTAATTTANANTTTGTTTNTTTTTCCAGTTNTTAATATTCATTTGCTTAACTCTTGCAATTGCNAATGAGTNTTTTTCTACATTCTTGTTAACTACTGATCCTGCTCCCGTAGTGACGTTTTCTTCTAGAGTTACTGGTGCAATAAATACACTATTTGCACCTATTTTAGAATTTTTACCTATTTTNGTTCTGTTCTTTGTAGTNCCGTCATAATTTGCAGTTATTGTNCCAGCNCCAATGTTTGTTAGTTCACCAATTTCTGAATCTCCAATATAACTTAAGTGATTAATTTTAACTGATTGTTCAATATGACTGTTTTTAATTTCAACAAAATTACCAATTCTAGAATTAGAAGAGATTTTGGTTCCTGGTCTTATATGACTATAAGGTCCGATATTGATATCCTCCATAATTAGACTGTTAAATATTGTTGAATTGATTATTTTGCAGTTTTTATCGACGAATGTGTCTTCAATAAAGGTATTTGGTCCAATAATACAATTACTAGCAATTTTTGATTCACCTCTAATATGAGAATTTGCCTCTAATATTACATCTAATCCAATTTGAGCATCTTCACTGATAGTACAACTAGCAGGATTTATAATTGTTACCCCATTCATGAGATGAAATTCTTGAATTCTTTTCTGAAGTATTTCCTCGCATTTTGCTAATTGCATCCTATTATTGACTCCCTGAAGTTCCTCATCGTTTTTTAATTCATAAGAATATGCTTTTTTTAAAAGAGGTATTGTATCAGTCAAATACACTTCTTTCTGTTTATTATTATTTTTTACTTTATGAATCTTTTGAGATAAGCTTTCCCATTTGAAACAATAAATGCCGGCATTGATAAGATTGTTCGCTTTCTCTTTTTCATTGCAATCTTTTTCTTCAACGATTCTTTCAATGATTTTGTCTTTTGCGAAAACTCTTCCATATCCATAAGGATTCTTCTTTCTGGTAGTTATTAAAGATACATCTGGGCTCTCTTGATTATGAGTCTCTAGGAATTTTCTAAGAGTTTCTGGTTTTATTAGCGGGACATCACCATTTAAAACTAATAACCTTCCTTTGAAGTCTAACAATTCTTTAGATAGCACTTGGATGGCATGACCTGTCCCATTCTGAGGTTCCTGTAAAATAAGATTAATATTTGTTTTTTGTTCTATATCTACTAAGGCTTTTTTTATCTGAATTGATTGATGTCCTACAATCACAAAGATCTTTTCGGGGTTCAATTTAGAGCAAGAATTTATTACTCTATTTAGGAGGCTTTTCCCAGACACCTGATGTAATACTTTTGGTAATGTACTTTTCATCCTAGTACCCTTACCTGCAGCTAATATCGCAACGGCAAACATAAAATCCTTTTTTATATATTTAAATTTAACTGTTAGAGGTTGCTTTCGTCATGCCCCATTTCTTTCGCCAGTAACTTGTTGACAAAAGTTCTGAATATAATTGCTCTTCATTTCTTCTTAAAATGATCTGTTCTGAATAAGAATTATTATCTGGATCTCTATATGGTATCGATGCTTTGGTATCTAAATGTTCTTTTTCCATATTAGATAATTTCTCAATAAAAGGATTATCTCTTTGGCCATTAAACATCGCTAGAGTTCCATTGCTCCATATGTTTGATGTATTTATTAAAGGTTTTATATTATATATATCAAGACCTAAGTTGATTAATGATTTTCTAACTGCAGCTGCAGCACAAAAAGTTATTAGATATCCGTTAGATTTAAGTTTATTTGTCAATTTTGATAAGAATTCTAAACTCCATACTTCAGGACACTTTTGGGGAGAAAACCCATCTAGAAAAATTAAATCAAAGTTTTTATCTTTTGGTATTTTTGCAATACCTTTGCGGGCATCTCCCCATATCAATTCACAATTAAACAAATTGTCCTCATAGTGATTACTTTTTATCAGCGATTCAAATATATTTATAACCTTGAGATTCCATAGTTCTCTGAAGGATTTATGATTCAAAGAAAAAATCAGAGGATTTTTGTCGATTTCCAACGCAAACCAATCAATCCTTGAAGAATTTGTTATTAAGTTATTGAATAACAGTGCAGAATTATAACCAAGTCCGAAGCAAACATCTAAAACCCTCACTTTCTTGTGTTTAAATCTTTCTAATAATGATGGATTAATAAATTTAACTTGAGTTTCCTTGAGCGCTCCTATTGAACTGTGAAAATCCTCATTGAATTTATGACTTTTCAATGATATTGTTCCATCTTTTGTCCTAATTTCTTGGAATTCTAACAAAGTGTTTTATCTTCTAAGCAAAATTCTAAGATCTTCCCAAAAACTTGGGTAGGAAACATTGGACGCCTCAGATCTATTTATTTTTGATGATCCTTTAGCCATAATTGATGCAATCGCAAGACTCATAGAAACCCTGTGATCTGTTTCGCTGTCTACTTGTGTTCCAATAAACTCTGAATTGCCATTAATAACTAAACCATCTTCTCTCTCCTCGATTTTTGCGCCAAACCTTCTCAACTGCCTTGCCATAACTTCTAATCTGTCGGTTTCTTTTACTCTTAGTTCTTGAGCATCTTTTATCTCAGATGTCCCTTCGCAAAAACATGCTGCAACAGAAAGTATAGGAATTTCATCGATTAGTCTTGGTAGGATTTCTCCCTGTATGATAAATGGTTTAAGTCGGTCAGCAGTCATCACATGAATATTACCAATGGGTTCACCGGCTATTAATCTCTTGTCAGTAATCTCATAGTTACATCCCATGGAGTCCATGATATTTAATATTCCTGTTCTTGTCGGATTTAGACCTACGTTCTTGATAGATATATTTGAATTTGGGATTATTGATGCTGCAATCATCCAAAACGATGCCGAACTTATATCTCCAGGGATTAAGATTTCTTGTCCTATTAATTCTCTCCCTGAATTAATTACTATATTTCTTCCAAATTCTCCTCGAATTTCCAAATCTGCTCCGAATGCTTTGAGCATTCTTTCTGTGTGATCTCTGGATGATGCCGGCTCAATTACAGAAGTAGAACCTGAAGCTGTTAAACCTGCAAGTAGTATTGCAGATTTTACTTGAGCACTTGCTACGGGGGTTCCAATAACGCAACCTTTTAGCCTCTCCCCAACAACAGTTATGGGAGCCTTATTGCCTCCTTCTCTACCAAATAATTTACCACCCATCATTTTTAATGGTTTGCAAACTCTACCCATGGGTCTTTCTGAAAGAGATTGATCTCCAGTTAGTATAAAAATCTTCCCTTGGTTACTTGCTAATAAGCCCATCATCAAACGCATTGTTGTTCCAGAATTACCGCAATCCAAGATTTTCAGAGGTTCTTTTAGACCCTCGATGCCAACTCCCTTAATTTTAAAGGGTTTATCTTTTTTGATCTCTGGTATTTTTACACCAAGCTTCCTTAAGCAACTTGCTGTTGATAAAGGATCCTCCGAATGTAAAAANCCACTAATTAACGTTTCACCTTTAGCTATGCTACCTAGTATTAATGCTCTGTGGGAAATGGATTTATCTCCAGGTACACTTATAATTCCCTCTAAATTACCTCCTCCTTTTATTTCACGTTTTTCTACCATATTTAATTTAAAACTAATACTAAATCTTTATTTATATTTTTATATTATCAATATATATGCTTTTCTATTTCTTATGCTGAAGGAAATTAAATTATTTGTATAACAAAAAACAATCAAAAATCAACTTTGTTTTTCTGTAATATTTAGGTATTTTTGTTTATGACTATTAATCTCTCTTATTATCATGCAGCTCCTGATGTCCCTGAAAACGATTCTGATGTGGCAATTGTTATAGATGTTTTAAGAGCTACTACTACAATCTCTTGGGCTTTGACTAACGGTGCAGACTCTATTCAAGTTTTTTCTGATCTCTCTATGCTTAAAAAGGAGGCAATGGATTGGGACTCTGATAAAAGACTTATGCTAGGTGAGAGAGGAGGAAAAAAAATTGATGGTTTTGATCTTGGTAATTCTCCCATAAAAGTAACCAAAAGACTAGTTTCAGGAAAAAGGTTATTTATGAGTACTACAAATGGAACTAGGGCTTTTCAAAAGGTTAAAGATAAAGAGTATTTATTTTCAATGGCTCTAACTAACAGGCAAGCAGTAGCTGAGAGAATACTTTCACTTTGTAAGAATGATGTCTTGATTCTAGGAAGTGGATGGGAAGGAACTTACTCTTTAGAAGATTCATTAGCCGCGGGTGCTCTAGCAGCTTATCTATTAGCACATAGTCATTCAGCAGTTAATATTATGAATGATGAATTAAATGCTGCTTTAGCACTGTGGAATTTCTGGAAAGGAGATATATTGAAGTGTCTGAAGACTTCAACTCATGGCCAAAGATTGACAAGTATTGGTAATTATGACGATGATTTTAAATGTTGCGCTCAACTTGATTGTTTAAAGATTGTTCCTATGCAGGTTGAAAAGAATGTTATTCGTTCTTCTTAAATTATGAATTTATCTATTTCGGAGAAAAACTCTTGACTGATTTCTTAGTTGCAGCTTTGCAAATTACAAGTACATCTAACGTAGAGTCTAATTTTGCCGAAGCTGAAGAACAGATTGAGCTTGCATCTAGAAGAGGTGCAGAATTAATTGGATTACCTGAAAACTTTGCTTTCTTGGGGGATGATGAACAAAAGTTAGCAATCTCTTCTGAATTGTCTGAAAAATGTACAAGTTTCCTAAAGACAATGTCCCAGAGATATCANGTCCTTTTATTNGGTGGAGGTTANCCNGTCCCTGCAGGTGATGGGACGCATGTTTTTAATAGATGTGCGTTATTTGGTAAAGATGGACAGATTTTAGGAAAATATGACAAAATCCATCTTTTTGATGTTGATTTGCCTGACGGTAATCTATACAAAGAATCTTCTACTATTTTATCAGGGTCTGAAAAACCCCCAATAATCGATATCCCAGGTTTGTGCAAAATAGGATTGTCAATTTGTTATGATGTCCGCTTCCCTGAATTATATCGATATCTATCCTCTGAAGGCGCTGAACTTCTTATGATTCCAGCCGCTTTTACTGCCTTTACGGGCAAAGATCATTGGCAAATATTGTTGCAGGCCAGAGCTATAGAAAATACAGCATATGTTGTAGCTCCTGCTCAAACTGGAAATCATTATGGAAGGAGACAAAGCCATGGTCATGCAATGGTAATTGACCCCTGGGGTACGGTCTTATCTGATGCAGGGAAAATGCAGGGAGCTGCGATTGCTCCGGCAGATAGAAATTGTGTTTANAAGATTAGACAGCAAATGCCGAGCTTAAAACATACAAAGTCAGAATTGTTTANTTCCTGATGATTAAAAACTATTTAAACAATTTCNTAGGTGTTTTTTCCACNGCANTATTANTGNTTTCGTCATCTNNTCCTGTTAATTCATCTAGNGCACTTGCTGCTTGGGCTCTTAAATCAGAGGGTATTTTATTAATTAGGACTAAATCTGATGCAAAACTTGAGTCCTATTTTCAAAGAGGGNATGNATCCGTTGGAGATAGGCTTTGGATAGATTTTGAAGGAGAATTATCCAACCCTAGAACAATNAAAGGAAATGGNTTTATTAAAGAGATTAGANTGGGTAAACCCANNCAAGGTTCNACAAGATTAGTTATAGAATTTCAATTGGATAGTAAAATANATCCTCTTGAATGGAAATTAGTTGGTATCGACGAAAATACTTGGCAACTTAAATTAAAGAATCTTCCAAAGAATTCATTTGAAACTATCAGTGAGGGTTACATAAATAGGCCTNCAAATACCACTATTAATAATAATGAATCTAATATTGTGCAGGCAGAGTTTAANGATATGCCAGAAGTTCCAAGGAATAAATTTTATGTTGTTATTGATCCTGGGCATGGAGGTTTAGATGTGGGAGCTATNGGAATAGATGGCATTCAAGAAAATGATGTNGTTTTAGAAGTNTCACTTATGGTGGCAGAACTCCTTAGAGAAAAAGGCGTTGAGGTAAAATTAACAAGAACTANAGATATAAATGTAGAACTTTCTGAAAGGGTTTCGATAGCNAATAATACTNATGCTGATATCTTCGTAAGTATTCATGCTAATGCTTCTACAGGAAAGAAAAGAGAAATAAATGGATTAGAAACTTTTTATTATTCAGGTTGGCGAGGAAGACTTTTAGCTGAATTGATCCAGACTGAAATTTTAAGAGTTTCTCCTGGAAGTCCTGATAGAGGATTTAAACGAGGTAGATATTATGTTATCAAAAATACCGATATGCCAGCAGTCCTTGTTGAAATAGGTTTCTTGACGGGTAAANTAGATGCAAGAAGACTTGAAAAAGANATTCANAGAGAAAGACTTGCNTATGCTATTACAAAGGGAATACTTGAATATCTTTTGAAGGCAGGTTGACAATTAAATTAGGTATCTTCGATAGTGGAATCGGCGGATTTACGGTTCTTAAATCCTTGCTTTCAAAAAGNGNGGGAGTNNANGTTCTTTATTTGGCAGATACAAAAAGAAATCCATATGGGGAGAAAAATAGAAAAGAGATTAGATTAATCGCAAGTGAGATATCTAATTGGTTCAAAGGTAAAGATTTAGATGCTTTACTCATCGCTTGCAACACAACTAATGCATGCGCTCTAGACATTTTAAGAAAAGAATTAGCTNTTCCAAGTTTTGACTTAATTAACTCTGTCNCAATGGATATTACTTCAAATAGAGTAGCGGTTNTAGCTACATCCTCGACAGTTAATTCNCTGTTTTATAAGAAGACTATTGAATCCTATGTAGAGAATGTGGAGGTATTTCAGCAGGCTTGTCCGGAATTTGTTCCTGANATTGAGAAGTTCCCTATGGATTCTGANAGAATTAATATGCTATCAGAGATTTATTTAAAACCTATTTCGGATAAAAATATTAAAGAAATAATTCTNGGTTGTAGCCACTATCCTTTAATTTACGAAATCTTAAAAAANAAATTACCCAAAAATATAAAAATTATTGATCCATCAATTGCAATGATTAATAGTTTAAATAATTATTTCCCTAAGTCTGGTAATCCCAGCTATGAAGAAGGCTCTTACNATAATGTTGAGTTTTATACAACATCAAATATTGAGGAGTTTTCTTTTAAAGTGAAAAATTGGTTGGGAATTAGTAAAGAAATTAACTTGGTTAGCCTACGAACTGATGCTTGATTCATTTAATATATAGAAGAGGTAAATCATGAATACAGTAACAGAGCTATTACAACCAGTTGAGAAAGATCTAGAAGACCTGATTCTTGAACTGAAAAATCTGATTGGTGCTGGACATCCAATTCTTCAAGCTGCAGCAGAACATCTTTTTGCAGCTGGGGGNAAGAGACTAAGACCAGGAATTGTATTGTTGATCTCAAAAGCNATATCAAATGATTCTTCTTTAACGATTAAGCACAAGAGATTNGCTGAGATAACTGAAATGATTCATACGGCTTCGTTAGTTCATGATGATGTTGTAGATGANGCTTCCATTAGAAGAGGAGTTGAAACAGTTCATAGTAGGTTCAATACAAGAGTTGCAGTTCTTGCNGGTGATTTTTTATTTGCTCAAGCAAGTTGGCATCTTGCAAATCTAGACAATGTAAATGTAGTGAAGTTGTTGAGTAGAGTTATTATGGATCTTGCCGAAGGTGAAATCAAGCAAAATTTAAATAGATATGACTCAGGACAAACATTCTCTAAATATATAAACAAAAGTTATAGTAAAACGGCTTCTTTAATTGCTAACAGTGCCAAAGCTGCGGGAGTTCTTAGTGAATTAGATGATGAAAAATTAAAAATGCTTTTTGAGTTTGGGAAGAATATAGGGCTAGCCTTCCAAGTGGTTGATGATATTCTAGATTTTACAGGTAATGATAAGCAATTAGGAAAACCTGCAGTNAGTGATCTAGCGAGTGGATATTTAACAGCTCCAGTACTCTATGCTCTTGAAGAAAATCATAATTTGTCGGTTTTGATTAATAGAGAATTAGCAGAAAAGGAAGATTTAAAAGAAGCATTAGAAATAATAATGAATTCTGATGCAATTCAAAGATCTATGAANTTAGCTGAAGATTTTGCACATCTCTCTAAAGAAGCNATAGTTTGGTTACCTGATTCTGAAAGTAAGAGAGCTCTGNTAGCTTTACCCGATTTTGTATTAAGTCGTCTTTATTAAAAAANTACTTAGTTANTAAATACCATTAAATTATTGTTGGAAAATCACAAATTTTTGCTTCAATTTATAAAAACACTCTTTTAAATGCTATTAGACAAAAACAACTCAATCAACAATATTCTTGAAGAGAATAGAATTTTCCATCCCTCAAAGGAGTTCTCTTCAAAATCCAGAATTAATAAAATTGATCAATTATTTGAATTAAAAAATAAGGCGAAGGAAGACCCNATTGCATTCTGGAAATCATATGCAGAATCAGAAATTGATTGGTTTCAATCTTTTGAAACTGTACTTAATGAGGATAATGCCCCCTTCTATGAATGGTTTAAAGAGGGGAAATTGAATATTACTTACAATTGCCTGGATAGACATATAAATAATGGACTTGGTGATAAGACTGCATTGATATGGGAAGGNGAGCCAGGAGATAGTAAAAGTTTTACATATAAAGAACTTTTAATTCAGGTATGCAAAGCANCNAATGCTCTCAAATCACTTGGNATAAAAAAGGGTGANCTTGTATGCATATATATGCCNATGATCCCNGAAGCAATGATAGCAATGTTGGCATGNGCAAGAATCGGNGCNCCTCATTCAGTAGTATTCGGAGGATTTTCNNCGGAATCATTAAAAGATAGATTAGTTGACGGAAATGCTANGTTTGTTATTACAGCTGATGGNGGATTTAGGAAGGATAAAATAATTGATTTAAAAAATGCTGTTGATGCAGCAATTGAGTTAGGTGCTCATGAAATAGTTAAGAAGGTTTTAGTNGTNNAAAGGACTAANAAACAAATATTTATGAANAAAGAAAGAGATTTTTGGTGGCATGAAGTACTGNGTACTCAAGAGGATAATTGNGAGCCAGAGGTTATGAAAAGCGAAGATAGGTTATTTGTATTGTATACATCAGGTTCGACAGGTAANCCTAAGGGAGTAGTTCACACAACAGCAGGTTATAACCTCTGGTCTCACTTAACATTTAAATGGATATTTGATATTAAAGATGAGGATATATATTGGTGTACAGCCGATGTGGGCTGGATAACTGGGCATTCATATATAGTTTATGGTCCCTTATCTAATGGAGCTACNACTCTTATGTATGAAGGAGTACCAAGGCCCTCTAATNTTGGGGCATTTTGGGAAGTGATCCAGAAATANAAAGTATCTATTTTCTATACTGCACCAACTGCAATNAGAGCGTTTATGAAGTCNGGAAGAGAGATTCCAGATTCATATGATNTNTCAAGTTTAAGGTTATTGGGAACAGTNGGGGAGCCNATTAATCCTGAGGCTTGGATTTGGTATAACAATGTGATAGGTAATGAAAAATGTCCAATNGTTGATACCTGGTGGCAAACTGAGACTGGNGGNGTGATGATAAGCCCTTTGCCTGGNGCTGTTAGTACAAAGCCAGGATCAGCANCATATCCGTTACCAGGTATAGAAATAGANATTGTAAATAAGAAGGGAGAATCAGTAAATCCNAATGAGGGGGGGTATNTGATAGTCAAGAAACCTTGGCCAGGNATGATGAGGACTATACATGGAAATCCTGATAGNTTTTTAGAAAATTATTGGAATTACTTACCAAATAAAGATCAGANGTACGTTTATTTTGCAGGAGATGGAGCAAGAATAGATGATGATGGNTATGTTTGGATAATGGGNAGAGTNGATGATGTGATNAATGTATCTGGCCATAGATTAGGGACTATGGAAATCGAATCTGCTTTGGTNAGCCATNAATCTGTTGCAGAAGCTGCTGTGGTAGGAAGAAAGGATGAATTGAAGGGGGAAGCTATTGTTGCTTTTGTATCATTAGAGATGAACTTTAGTGGTTCTGAAGAGTTGATCAATCAGTTAAAACAACATGTTATTGCTGAAATAGGGATAATAGCCAAACCAGAAGAAATAATAATAAGTGAAGCCTTACCAAAAACTAGGAGTGGGAAAATAATGAGAAGAATTTTAAGATCACTAGCTTCAGGGGAAGAGATTAGCGGNGATATAAGTACCCTGGAAGATACTTCAGTTCTGGAAAAATTAAGAAAAGATTCTTAAATTTAATTGTCAATCAAATTAGCTATTTTCTCTATAGTCTTTCTTTTTAAGTTATCGTCAGCCCACTCCCCTAAAAGGTCCTCTCTCAAACCAGCGCTGGCAATTAATGTATGACTTCCCTTAAGAAGAATACCTCTGGTGTTATCTTTTGCTCTTGTCTTTAGTGATGATATTAGAGTTGAGGTCTGATCTAATTTATCTGAATTGAATTTTATTAATATGTTATTTTCTTGTATATAAGTATTTTGTATTATTTCAAGAGTTTTTGGTGGACTAGGACTGAATTCAGAATTAAATTCAAGTCTTCTTGAAATGTTTTTAAGAAAAGGAATTGATTTATTTGCACTGAAGTTATTAAAACTTATAGAGATGAATTTTTCACAATTTCTCCCACCATCTGGAGAGATTAGATGTAACTTACAACCTAAACTATGTCCAATTCTAATGGTCTCAAGATCTCTGCCAACTCTTCTTTTTAGTAAGCTTTTGCATTTTCTGAAATCTCTCCAGGCATTCACTGCAATTTCTTGATGATCAAATTGAGGCAGATATTTGTAGGCATGAACCGCATAATTCTTTTCAGTTAAGCTTTCAATAAATCTTTTGTATGTTAAATCAGGTTTTGTTGCTAAATAGCTACCACCNATGAATTCTATTATTTTTTGGGGATTGGAAGGCCAAAAACAAAAATTATTAAATTGATATTTTGAGAATGGCATAATGTTTTGAATATTAGATTTCAAGGGGAATTGAAAAAGAAATTTATTATGAGATCAATAAATTTAATTAATATTAATTTAAAAGAAAAAAATTTTTTATGCGCCAATATATAAAAAGCTATTTCCTTAATTAAGTGGAATCTTCAAATAGAAAAGACTCAAATCAATTGNATTTTNTAAGAAATCAACAATTGCAGAACCCTAATAATATAGACTTNAAANAAAACGATCAAAGCCAAAACAAAGAGGAAATAATACAATCCATTTTAATTCTTGATACTGAGACCACTGGTTTAAATGAGAAAGAAGATGAACTTATTGAAATTGGATGTATTTTATTTCATGTACCATCCAAATCGGTTCTTTCCCAAGTTTCTTTTTTGTTACCTGTTTGTTCTAATAAAGCAGAGGAAATTAACGGGATATCACCTGCTACAACTAATCTTAATCAACCTTGGGAAGATGCAATTAAGTTTTTCCTTAAACTAGTAGATTGCTCCGACTTGATAGTTGCCCATAATGTTGAATTTGATAAAAAATGGTTCGGAATTGGAAGATTGCCAGATCTTAAAAAGAAATGGGTTTGCAGTCTTGAAGATATTAATTGGTCTTTCAAAAAAAATTTAAAGAGCAGACCTTCAGTCACTGATCTTGCATTAGCTTTCCAAGTACCTGTTTGGAAACTACACAGAGCATTGTCAGATTGTTATTACATTGCCGAAGTTTTTAAAAAGTGCGGAAACCTAGAAGAACTATTAATAAAAGCTACAGAACCACGTTATTTGTTCAAAGCCATCGTGAGCTATGAGCAAAGGGGACAGGCAAAGCAAGCTGGATTTCGCTGGAACAGTCCAGTACAGGGAGCTTGGACAAAGAAGATGTCCCAGCAGGAAGCAAAAGGATTAGAATTTGATGTGCAATTATTAAGTTGATTATGAATTTATAAGTTCTTATAAAGAATTTATCTAATGGTTATGAATATGCATACTGCAAGGCATCCATAGATTTTCTCCCATCTGATGAGCTCCTTCACAATTTAGTTCTAATGCAGCATCTTCAGCTTCCTTTCTTGTTCTATAAGTTATAATTTCGCCACCTAAATTCTTTTCTTCACTTGAATTTATACCAATAGAATTATGGTTATGATTATGTTTGTTAATACCAGGAGAATACTCTACAACCCCCATAGTAGTAATACCAGCAGAGAAGATTCCCATCCCTACAACTGATAAATTTACTATACCCATTGCAACTGCTCCAAAAGATATTACACCCATTGGAACAACTCCAATACTTATAACCCCCATAGGGACAATACCAATTGAGATGATCCCTAAGGGAGCTATACCAAAAGCAATTGTTTTTGGTTTTGTCCCACAATGTTGGGAACCTTCCTTGTTCATTATTTCCAAGAGTTTTTCTAAATGTTAAATTAAAATTATCATATTATAAGTACTATTTAATTTTTTATATCTTGAAAAATTAAATACGTGAATTATTTATTAGGATCTTGACTAGCTTTAAAAATCTGAGAGGAACTGTTGATCTCTTGCCTGATCAAATAACCAAGTGGCAGAACGTTGAAGAAATTATTAGACAACAAATGTTGAGAAATTCCATCAAAGAAATCAGAACACCCATTTTAGAGTCTACAGAATTATTTATAAGGGGTATAGGAGAATCTACTGACGTTGTTAGTAAAGAAATGTACACATTTATGGATAGAGGAGATCGATCTTGCACTCTGAGGCCAGAGGGGACGGCATCAGTCGTAAGAGCAGTTATTGATAAATTATCAGCTAATCCATTTCATAAATTATGGTATATGGGTCCAATGTTCAGATATGAAAGGCCTCAAGCAGGAAGGCAAAGGCAATTTCATCAGCTAGGAGTGGAGTTTATTGGATATGAATCAATAAGAAGTGATGTGGAAATAATTTCCCTTGCTTGGGACCTCTTGCAGAAACTTGGATTAAAAAATCTAAATCTTGAAATTAATAGTTTAGGAGATTCTCAAGATAGATCAAACTTTCAGGAATCCTTTTTGTCTTGGTTAGATACTAATAATAAATTCTTAGATCAAGATTCGCTAAAAAGGGTCTCAACCAATCCCTTAAGAATTTTCGATACTAAAAACAAACAAACAATTAAACTTCTTCAAGATTCACCAAAGTTAATAGATTTTTTATCAGATAAAAATTTGGAAAGATTTATTACTATTAAGAAAGAATTGGAATTTCTGGAAATCCCTTTTACAGTTAATCCAAAACTTGTTAGAGGTTTAGATTATTACACTCATACTGCTTTTGAAATTAAAAGCGGATTGCTTGGATCTCAATCTACGGTATCTGGTGGAGGGAGATATAATAATTTGATAAATCAAATGGGAGGAAAAAAGTCTCCAGCAATTGGATTTGCTATTGGCCTGGAAAGACTAATGATACTAGCTAGCGAAGAGTTTAATAAGGTAAGAAAAATTGATATGTACATTATAAATAAAGGTAAAAATGCGGAGTCGCTTGCATTGAAATTATCAAGAATCTTAAGAGATTATGATTTGTTAACAGAATTAGATCTTAGTGGAGCGAATATTACAAAACAATTGAAAAAAGCAAACAAGCTCAATGCGAAAAATATTGTAATAATTGGGGAAGAAGAAGCTGAAAACAATCAATTTATCATTAGAAGGTTTTGTGGCAATGAAGAGGAAAACTTGCAGGATATAATTTCGCTAAACGATATTAAGAGATTGGAAGATTGGTTGCAAATTAATTTGAAATTTAAAATCTAATATTTACTTATGAATTATTTTATTTTGTTATTAGCCTTATTAACTATATTTTTATTAGGTTATAAATCAACCAAGAATCTTCGAAAAAGGAAAATAGTGTTTAATAAAAAAAACTTTTATAATTGGATGAAATTAACCAAAAAAGAAAGATATGAACTAAATAAAAATGATTCTTATGATTATTTAAATCGAAGAAAAGTATTACTTAATGAGATCAGAGAAGAATATAAAAGTATTGAAAAGAAAAAAAATAATTCAAAGAGAAATTAAGAATTGATTTTTTCCTGGACCTCAAAAAAACCTATAAAAGGGTTAAGACATTTCGTTTTATTGAATCAGTTTATAGAAAATGAGAGGGAATTATTCGAAATGGTCTCTGTAATAGATGATGAAATTAATATTTTGATTACAAGAGAAGAACTTGAGAATCCTATAAAATGGGAGAAGGGATGGAGAGATTTAAAAAAAAGTGAATCAATAACAAATGCATATATGAACTTTAAAAAGACAAAAAAAGAGAAATCAATCAAAGCGATATATATCAAAGAGGATTCAAAGTTTCATATTTCTTGAAATTATACTCTTCCAATTTGATAAGAAAAGCGTTATTAAGGTATATCTACTTTCGTAAGATAAATGTTGGAAAATTCTTGGAGTTCTTCTCGCTTAACATCAGAGAATCTTGGCATTAGCGAGATTGGACTTTCTTTTCTAAGGTCAAAAGGAGTTTTTAAACCAGGTATTCATTGGAAAAGTTCTCCTTATGGTCAATTGAAGCCTTGGAATCCTGAAGCTATTTACAATATAAAACTTTGTAAGCAAGCGTTAATAGAAATTAATGACAAAGATTACTTTAGATTCGCTGCATAGGTCTTTAAAAGAATTTTTATTATTAAGTTTAACCCTTTGATTTATTTAATTAAATTTTCGTTTATGCAATCATTCAGAGTGCTTTGAAGAATTGGATATAAATTAAGCATATTTATATATTGTTCTGATTTTCGATAACTTTCGGCTGCTTTTTTATAGTGCACCTCTGACTTCATTTCTAAAGAAATTTTTTTAGAATTTTTTTGTATAATAGTCATGAGAATAATAGACTTATTCTCTTTCTAGTAATTGATCACCAATGAAGCAATAGTTAAACACTTTTTTATTACAGAAAAGATTAC
>PBLU01000007.1 GCA_002721875.1 Chloroflexota bacterium
AACATTTCAAGCATGCGTAGTTAATTTTGTAGATATGGGGTGGGAAAGGAAGGAAGCAGTCAGATATATTGCACTTGCAGTTGCCTTAGCTGGTATACCATCTGCGGTGAGTTTAGAATTCTTAGATAATCAAGATTTTGTCTGGGGTACTGGTCTAATTGTTTCTGGATTGATGGTTGCGGTAGTAGTCATGAGATTCGGTGTAAGTGACTTTAGAAATAATTTGATAAACACACAATATGCGGATTTACAAATTGGTAAGTGGTGGGAATATATAATCAAATATATTTTCCCTCTCGAATTCATTGCTGTATTTGGATTTTTCATATATGAAAAATTACAAGATCAAAGCAATTCTCCAATAGAAGGAATGGGGCTTGGTTTATTCACTATTATAACAATGGTATTACAATGGATAATTATTTTGATAATTTTCATATTCTTCTTGAATAACAAAGTTGCCGATTCTGTGAAAAAAGGACCTGTTTCTGATGGCAATTTTGATGATGAAGATGATGTACTAGATGCTGAAGCAGTTTGAACCTATTTTAACAAACTTTCTTTGGCTGCTTGAAATTCAGTCTCACTAAGCATACCTTTGTCTTTTAGTTCGCCTAATTTCCTTAACTTTTTGATAAAAGCTTCACGGTCATCTTTTTTAGCAGTAGTTTCATTAAGATTACTACCCCAATCGCTACGACGATCTACTCGTTTCTGGAGTCTAGAACCACATTTCCCACATATGCGAAAATTAGAGGGCGCCCGTGTCCCACAATTACCACAGACTATGTGAAGATCTCCTGAAAAAACCTCTTTACGTGAATATTTTTCTGCATTTGATTCTTCTCCAGGTGGTATTTCTTTAGGAAATATTGCTTTGTTTTCATAATTATTGGGAAACCAATCTCTCCTTATAGCTGAAAAAGTATCTCCTTCAATCGAATGATAATACACATCCATTCGTGTAATTTCTTTATCCCTTGAAGAAACCAAAGCTTCGATATTAAGTTTTGATTCTTCACCGCTTTTTAGATTATCAACTATTGTTTGTCCTCTCGTCTCAAATCGGTCAAAAGAAATAGTAATGTTTTTCGCTTCTCCATTGCCAGTGTTACTCAGGCTTATCTCTAAACCATTCCAATTATCATGTTTAAATGGCTCAGGTTGGTAAACTGAAAATTCAATAAATGGAAAGGAAAATTGATCTACTGGCAAGGAAGATATGGACTTATCTGCTAATTTCTTGGCTCTTATGACTTCATCCAATAATTTAGCAGGGTCTTTGTCAGTATTTCTAGAGCGTTTACGTTTAATCTTTCGAACTCTCTTTTTAGTTCCAAAATCTTTGAAAGACATGTCTTCTGCCATTATTTATCTATGAAAAACGGCCGTTTTATACTTGCCTACTTGTCTTTCTTTTCTTCATCAACTTCTTCATAATCAACATCAACTACATTATCATCATCATCCGATTTAGGACTCTCTTCGGATGGCTGATTTTGAGCTTGCTCTTCAGCGGCCTGTTGATAAGCCATTTCTGCAACTGATTGTGAAGCTTGCTGGAATTCTTCGAAAGCTTTTTTCAGAGATTCCAAATCTTCACCTTTCATTGCTTCTTGTAATTTCTCTTTAGAGGCTTCTACTGATTCTTTAGTACTATCGTCTACTTTATCTCCAAGATCTTTGATAGCTTTTTCTGTTGCATAAATAAATGATTCAGCCTGATTTCTTGTCTCAATCAATTCTCTAGCTTGTTTATCTTCATCAGCATATTGTTCAGCCTCTTTTATTTTTTGATCTATTTCATCATCACTTAAATTGGATTTGGAAGTAATTTCTATCTTTTGCTCATTATCAGTTCCTAAATCTTTAGCTGTAACATTGATAACTCCATTTCTATCGATATCAAAACTAACTTCAATCTGAGGAACGCCTCTAGCTGCTGGTGGAATTCCAACTAATTGAAACCTGCCCAAACTGTCATTGTCTGCAGCCATAGTCCTTTCACCCTGTAAAACGTGGATTTCAACGCCTGGTTGGTTATCTGCGGCTGTCGAGAAAACCTTAGATTTGTTCGTTGGAATAGTAGTATTCCTATCAATCAAAGGCGTAAGTACTGAACCTTCTGTTTCTATTCCTAATGTTAGTGGAGTTACATCAAGTAAAACCACATCTTTGACATCACCTGCTAAAACACCTGCCTGAATAGCTGCACCCATTGCAACACACTGCATAGGATCTACGCCTCTCTCTGCCTTACGTCCAACAAATTTCTCAAATGTTTCCTGAACCACGGGCATACGTGTTGGGCCACCAACAAGAATTACTTTGTCAATGTCTCCTGACTTCATTTTTGCATCTTTAAATGCTTGTTTTATTGGCTTCTCACATTTTGCGATGACTGAACCAACTATATCTTCTAATTTAGCGCGAGATAAATCGTGCTCTAGATGTTTTGGACCACTGGAATCTGACCAAATATAAGGCAAATTAATTGTTGATTTTAAGGTGTTACTCAACTCAATTTTGGCCTTTTCCGCAGCATCCCTAAGCCTTTGCTTTGCTGCAGGATCATCTCTAAGATCTATACCATTATCTTGCTTGAAAATATCTGCTAAATAATCTATGATAGCTTCATCCATATCTGCACCACCAAGATTGTTATCTCCTGAAGTAGAAACTACGTCGAATACTCCCTCGTCCATTTCCATTATTGTTACATCAAAAGTACCTCCACCTAAATCCAAAACGGCTGCTGTATACTCTCCTTCTTTGTCTAAGCCATATGCAAGAGCTGCTGCAGTAGGTTCATTGATAATTCGCTCGACTTGCAAACCTGCTATTTTACCTGCATCAATCGTAGCTTGCCTCTGATTATCATTAAAGTATGCTGGAACTGTAATTACTGCCTTTTCAATATCTACACCAAGGTGAGCTTCTGCATCTGCCTTAATTTTTTGGAGAATCATTGCAGAAATTTCTTCTGGTGAATATTTTTTCTTCTTAATGGTAACTCTGTGCTTAGTTCCCATTTTTCTCTTAATGTGCATAATCGTATTTTCTGGATTCAAAACTGCTTGTCTTTTAGCTGGATCTCCAACAATACGTTCTCCATCCTTCGTAAAAGCTACGACTGATGGAAACATTTTACCACCGAACGTTGAACCTTCGGCTGAAGGGATGATTACTGGTCTTCCCCCTTCTAAATGTGCTGCTTCTGAATTGGTTGTACCCAAATCAATCCCGATTATTACTTCTTTTGCCATTTTACTCACTTTCTTCCTTAATTTCTTTTTCTTCACTATTTTTAGATACTACGACCTTCGCAGGTCTCAGTACTTCCCCCTCAAGTTTATACCCTGATTGAATTACATCAACTACTGTATTTGGATCAACCTCTTTGTCATCTACCGTAGTTAAAGCTTCATGGAATCTAAAATCAAACAATTCTCCCTTAGGTACAAATTTTTCTATTTTTAACGATTCCATAAATGAAGACACTAATTTTTGGATACCCGAAATTCCATTTAATGAGCTCTCTAAGTCCGGATATTCTGATTCTTGAGCCTTATCAATTATATCAATAATGTCTAAAAATTTAGATATCACTTGCCCCTTTATTCTAAGGCTTTGCTGCTCACGATCTCTATCAATTCGCTTTCTGAAATTGTCAAAATCTGCAACCACTCTCATGAATTGTTCATTATATTTTTCGACTTCTAATTTTAAAACTTCAATCTGCTCTTCAGAACTCAATTCTGCATTGTTTTCTTGATCTAGCACAGTCACATCTTCATTAGTTTTTTCATCGGATTTCATCAGTTATGAACCTGAGGTTGTTAACCTCTTATTTTAAAGAAAAAAACTGCCTATATAAAATTTCTTAATTTACCTTAGGCCAAATCTCTTACGTGCTTCTGCAACCCTCTTCCGATACTCATTTGGAAGTTGATAACGGGCGATTTGTTCTATTTCAGTCCAATTCTTCTGAAATTCTTTTTTAGAATTTGTAGAAATGATCTCTTCAAATCTATCCATATAATATCTTGTAAGCCACACATAATAAGACGACAAAGCAAGAAGTAGTATTCCCATAATTAGAACCCAAATTGCCCAATCTCCTATGAAATCTAAAATAGTAGAAGGGGCCCAAGATTCGTCTGAATACCATCTTCCTAAAATACCAATTAGTAACATGAAAGTACTAAAAATTGAACCTACGGAACTGACGGCTAACATATGTTCCTGCAACCAAGCGTTCATTTGCCTTCTCCATTCACTTGCCATTACTGTGCGCATCAATGGTTAAGTATAAAGATTACGCAAAAAAAATAATATGTACTAGCCTGCCATTAATTCCTTATGAAGACTGCTAAAAGAATGGATTTATTGGGTAGTGAAACTGCGTTTGCAGTCTCTGCAGAAGCTACCAATTTAGCTTTAAAAGGAACTAAAATTTATCCATTCCATTTGGGCGACATTAATCTTCAAACTCCAAAAAGTGTGGTTGAAGCTGCAAAACAAGCTATTGATAATGGGAAAACTGGCTACTGCCCTTCACCAGGAATACCTGAGCTTCGAAAGGCATTAGCTAAGGATGTAGGGAGAGCTAGAGGGCTTGAATATGATATGGATAACGTTTCTATACAACCGGGCGGAAAACCTAGCATTGGAAAATACATTGCATCAATGATGGAAAAAGGAGATGCAGTTCTTTATCCAAACCCAGGATATCCTATCTATGAATCTCAGATTGAATTTTACAAAGGTATTGCCTGTCCTTATGGATACATAAACACGAAGGATGGACTCAGGCTAGACTTCGAAGCCATTGAAAATGGAATAAAGAAAGGGGCGAAACATATTTTTTACAATAATTACAACAATCCAACTGGTGCTTCCTCTCCTGACGAAGAAATGGAAAGATTAGCTGACTTAGTAGTTAAGAATGACATGTTTTTGATTTCTGACGATGCCTATTTTGATACTCTGTATGATGGTAAACCAAAATCAATAGCAGCTCTTCCGGGAATGTTTGAAAGAACTCTCACAATGTACACCTTCTCTAAAAAATTTGCAATGACTGGATGGAGATTGGGAGGATCTATAGGGCCCAAGAATGTTATCGACCAAATAAGTCGATTAAATGTAAACATGGAATCATGTACCACTCATTTTGTTCAATACGCAGGTGTGGCAGGTCTGAAAGCACCTAAGCAAGAGACTCAAGAAATAATAGACATTCTGCGTGAAAGGAGAGATATCCTAGTAAAAATTTTAAACGATATCGATGGCATTGAAGCACATTCTCCTGAAGCTGGATTTTACGTATTTCCACAAATCACTAAACTAATGAAAGACATCGGCTTTACAGACCCTGAAAAGTTTAGGAAAACCGTTCTCAACGAAACGGGAATCAGTTTTTGCGGTAGACATCATTTTGGAAGGCCTCTTGAAAATGAAAGTGATTTCTACATACGCTTAGCTTTTTCAGGAATNGNTAAAGAAAATCTAACTGAAGGCATGNNTAAATTTAAAAAATGGATTGAATCTAGGAGAAACTAATGGCACAAGCAATGTTTGGAGCNGGGTGNTTCTGGGGAGTTGAATACAATTTTTCTAAANTNGAAGGTGTGAACGAAGTAGTTTCAGGATATAGCGGTGGTAAAACTGAAAATCCAACCTACGAACAAGTGTGTAGCAATACAACAGAGCATGCTGAAGTNGTTTTAATTGATTATAATCCTGATATAGTATCCTATGATTCTTTACTGAACGTTTTCTGGGAGAAACACGACCCTACAACACTTAATCGNCAAGGTCCTGATGTTGGAACTCAATATAGATCTGCCATATTTTACTTCACTGAGGCCCAAAAAGAAATTGCAAAAAAGTCTCTAGATTATTTACAAAATAAATTGGGTGAACGTAAAATTGTAACTGAAATTACTGAAGCTAAAGAGTTTTGGAAAGCTGAAGAATATCATCAAAAATATTTTGAAAAGCATCGAAGGCACTAAGCAAACATACACTTATCCTAAGAACAGAAAAATATACGAGATAATGAGTGCCGGAATACCACTGTAAAGAGTTGCTATAACTGCCATTTTAGGCGTTAAAGCTATTGCTGGAAATAATGCATCNCCATCATTGGAAATAGAATTTGCTATCAAAGCTGCAAATGGNATTATACCGTTAAGATATAAAGTAGTAACTAATACTTGAGGACCACATCCTGGTATAAATCCTATGAGAACTGCTAAAAGTGGAAGAAATATCCATGCAGCTTCCGCAAGAACTTCTAAATCTAAACCGAGAAATGCATATGCATATTCATAAGCCAGAAAACCTGCAATAACCCAGATTGTTACAAAAGAAGTTTCCTCACTAGACCTAGTAAAAGGATGATCTCCGCTTGAAGATACGGCAGCGATTGGGGAAATTGCCCAAACTGTGATCGAAAAAAGTGCTCCAAAAACACCTAATGAAAAAACAATTATTCCAAACTCAGAAATATCAATCTGTCCAAGTTGTAAAATCCCTAAGATTAATCCTGGAGCGGCTAAAGCTATGAATAATTTGTCTCTATTTCGTAGCTCACCTATTCTAACATTTTTAATATGTTTTACCTCTGAACTATAAAGTTCACCTTGATGAAATCTATCTACCAGCCAGCCACTAACAACTGCTGCAAACATTGAAATTCCTATCAATCTTATGTAAGTAGTTGGTTCTTTAGCTAAAAGAAGAAAAGCTGCATCGCCCATTGTGGCAATCAATGCAGCCACCATGGCTCCTAGCCTAATATTTCCCCTGGCAAAAGCNGTAATNACTACAACTGCCCCGCCACAACCAGGAAGGGCTCCCAAAAAACTGGCCATAGGGACTTGCCAATTATCGCCCCTCTTCAGTAAAATTCCAATGTCAATTTTAAAGAAATGTTCAAGACTAAAAAATAAAAGTAGAGTTGCAGCTACAAAAACTGTAACCTGTATGTAGGCATCAAACAGAGACAATCGTGTAATCTCTCCTAACCTTCCAGGGAAAATTGTATAGATCACTAATACTAACAAAATTGCTAAACGGCGATGTCGAACATTCCATAACTCAATAAGATTATCTTTTGAAAATTTAGAAAGACTGTTTTGAAATGTTGCGGAATTCAAGCATTGACCTCCAATTTTACATGAATCTTTTTAGCCACTGAAAATCCTAATCTTTTCTTGCTTCCATCGAATTCAATTATTATATTGTCTGTAAATTTATCTTTACCAATAACTTCAATTCGTTTGCCGAGGATAATCTCTTCCTTTCTGAGCCAAGCGAGCATCTCAGAATTNCTATCAGGGACTTGAGTAATAGTAACAAATTTACCTGAAGGTACCTCACTAAGTAACAAGTCATTTTCGTGATAGAATTCTCCATTTGAATTAGGAATTGGATGGCCGTGTGGATCTCTAGTTGGATTACCAAGGTAGCTGGCAATTGCCTCTTCAAGTTCACCGGATAAGGCATGTTCTAATCTTTCAGCTTCATCATGAAGTTGTTCACTACTTAGATCAAGTGTATGAGATAAAAAAGTCTCAAGAAGCCTGTGCCTGCGAACAACAGATAAAGCCTTAATTTTTCCTTCTGCCGTTAATGAGGCTCCCTTGTAGGGTGTGTGTTCGACGAGCCCTCTAATCGTTAAACGCTTAATCATCTTTGTTGCTGAAGCTGGAGCCACATTCAATTCTTGAGCTAAATCTAGTGTTGTCACATCATCTGGCCCTAGTTGCCAAAGTGATTTGAGATAATTTTCTACAGCTATCGAATCCACAGCATAGATTAGACTAAGCTAATAAAAAGTTTAGCCTAGGCTAAATTAATTACTAGAAACGGTTTCTGGAGGCTGTTGATTAACTAAACTTACTCCAAAATATATCAAAATAAAACTTACAAATTGAATCCAATGTAACTCCTCGTCAATCCACAACCAACTTGACAATATCCCAAATATAGGCACTAAATTAATGAAACTAGATGCCCGTGTGGATCCTATCTCTTCAATGCCTATTGCAAAAAGAACATACGAAAGCGCTGTTGAAAGAACTCCCAAATATCCGATTAACATCCATTCATTTGTTGTCCAACTTCTCTCCCAAGGTGATTCCAAAATTACAAAGGGAATAAACAGAGTCCAACCAATTATTGAAACCCAAGCAATTAGAGAAAGGGAACTTAAGTGCTCACTAGAATTAGTTAAGAAATAGTATCTCATCAAAACATTATAAATAGCGTAAGAAAAAGCTCCAAACATTATGAGGCCGTTACCCAAAAGTCTATCTTCAAGAGCTATGGAAACATTTGGAGATGCTACAAAAATAAGAAGAATTCCTAAAAAACTCAATGCGACACCACCAGCTCCCCTTGATGTAAACTTATGAGATAAGAAAACTGCAGATAGAATAGCCACAAAAACGGGATTAAATCCTATAACTAAAGANGCATCTGAAGCTGCCGTTTTTTGCATACCATACATATATCCTATTTGATACAGAAATACTGATGTAAANGCCATAACTGTAAGATATTTGTAATCTGANCTTTTAGGCTTAACATTTCCTTCCTTAATCCACATCCAGGCGAAAAGAATAGGTATTGCAAATGTGTATCGAAGAAACATAACTGTGAATGGCAATTCTAACAAGTCTGTAGCCAGCAAACGACCAACGGGCCATGCAAAACCCCATAATGCTGAGACTACTAGCATCATTACATTAGTNATTGCAAGTTTTCTAGTACTAAAGTCCAGCATGATTATTCGTCTTTTTTAGTACCTAAGAAATACTCATTTATCTGCGGATCTGTTAAAATTTCACTAGCTTTATTTGTATGTACAACTTTACCATTAGAAAAAATATAACCTCNATCTGAACGTGCTAAAGATAAGCGTGCATTTTGCTCTACAATCAATACAGTTATTCCTTTAGAGCGTAGCGCATCAATTCTTTCAATAATTTGTTTTTGATAAAGAGGGCTCAACGCAGCAGTGGGTTCGTCTAATAATAGAAANTCTGGATTGCTTATTAATGCTCTACTAATAGCCAACATCTGTCTTTGACCGCCTGATAGAGAGGCTGCAACATCACTCATACGGGGCTTGAGATCCTCAAACATTTCTAAAATCTCATCAATCCTCTCATTTAGTAANGGACCTGGAAGATGAATACCNCCCATATCTAAATTCTCTCTAACTGAAAGACTAGGGAATACNTTGTCTACTTGTGGAACATAAGCAATACCTCTGTTAACCAANGAATCTGTTCTCCAACCTGAAACTTCTTCCCCTTTATGCTTAACACTTCCACTATAGTAAGTAGCAATTCCAAAAATTATCTTTATGAATGTAGACTTGCCACAACCATTAGGTCCAATTACTGTAACAAACTCTCCTTCATCAACATACAAATCAACATCATTCATGATTTGAACTTTTCCGTAACCACCTATCAGATTTTTTACATCTAAAATTCTGCTCAACCTGCACCTCCAAGATAAGCTTCAATCACTTCTTTACTATCTTTTACTTCGTCAGGAGTACCTTCCATCAAAACTTTACCCTGATCCATTACAATAATCCTATCTACGCCTCTTCTAAGAATAAAGTCCATGTTATGTTCTATAACAAAAATGGAAATGTTAGTTTCAGATACAATAGTTCTTAGGTTGTTAAATATTTTTTCTGCTAATGGACCTGCAACTCCTGCAACGGGCTCATCTAGCAATAATAGCTCAGGTTCTCCCATCAAAGCTCTTCCGATATCCACTAACTTACTTTGACCTCCAGATAATTCACTTGTTAAATTATGTGCCATGTGTGTTATTTCTAACTCTTCCAGAGTTTCGTAAGCTTTCCTAACTCTTTCTTTTTCACCATTGTCAAAGAAATGGGAAATAAATGCATGAAATGGATTTGTTCCGTATTGATTTCTAGGAGGGATAAGCAAATTCTCGATAGCAGTCATCTCTCTCCAAAGTCTAGTATGCTGAAATGTACGTGTGAGACCTAATTTTTGTATTTGATCCGGTCTCAATAATGTTGCATCTTCTCCAAAAATTTCAACTTCTCCCTCTGTTGCATCTAACAAACCTGAAATACAATTAAAAGTTGTAGTTTTACCACAACCATTTGGTCCAATCAAGCCTACAAATTCGCCCTTTTTAACTTCAAAAGAGACATTATCAACTGCGCGTAAGCCCCCAAAATCCTTAGTCATGTTGCTAACCTTGAGAATTGAACTCATCAGAGAACTCCCAGTATGATAATTTCAACAATTATAACACAGAAAACTATGCTTGGCCATACATACAATGGTCTAGTTTCGTCAGAAGAAGCGGGATTAATTGGCCTTTTGGGAACTTCAGGCAAAAGTCCTCTTTCGGATATCATCAGACTTGATAAAATTACCAGACCAATGAGCATTAATTTGAAATATACTAAATTTACAACTATGTTTCCAGTACCAAATACTTCCGTGACAGACAAATCACTATACATGAATGAAAAGACGTCCAAAACAAGCCACTCAAACGCTCCATCAATATCAGAAACATAAGTATGGAAACTACTTTCAGTATCGCCTCTAGCCGCAGTTAACAAATTGAAAAGAGGTTCAGTTAAAGCAATCATGAATGCGCCAATTACCATTCCTCTGTTATTCGCCCTTCCACCAACAATAAATGCAGCCCATACCAAGAAAGTTGTCTTCACGGGATTAATGAAATCATCTAAAACACTAGCATTTAGCCAGGCCCACATCCCGCCTCCTAAGCCTGCAATAGCTCCTCCTAAAGCTAAACTCATTGCTTTACTTTGGAAAACGTTGTGTCCATGATGCATTGTCACTTCTTCATCCTCTCTGATTGCCCGTAAAATTCGACCCCAAGGTGATGACTGAACCATTTCTATTGTAATCCAAACTAAAACAAATAATATCAACGCGATAGCAGCTAACAACACTGTGTAAGGTGCAGCCTCACCTAATCCTAACCACTTACCTACGTGATCGTCCATAGAAGACTCCCACCAATGTTCCAATGGTAAATTATACATCTGAATACCTATTGCTGTTGTTCCAGTTCCGGCTCTGAGAAGTGGTTCAGCCCTCATAGAAATTCTAACTATTTCTCCAAGTGAGATAGTTACAATCGCAAAGTAATCCATACGAAGGCGAGCAGTGGGATAAGCAAGTAGCCATCCTGCAAGACCTGAAACAAAAACGGCTGCTAAAATAGCTGAACCAAAGTCATCACTAAATATCCCCAAGATGGGCGCCCACCCATGACCTCCAGATCTATCTGAAGGGACTGTCAATAGAGCTGTTGTAATCGCTCCAAGACCCGCGAAAAATATTACACCAAAATTTGTCATACCCGTAAAACCTGTATGTAAATTCAAGGAAAAAGCTAAAATTGAAAAAATACATACCAAAACTATAACTCTGGAAACTTGCATAGTTTTAGTAAATGCTGTAACACTTGGCAACCAATCTACAATATATATTAAAACTACAAGGAAACAAAGGAAAGTAAACCAAGACCCATCCTCGCTAGCTCTTCCATATTTAGGCCATATATTTGAAAATTGAGGGTTTTTATCATTAATTTGTGCAGTATACAACTTATATTGTTTGGACACTAGCTTTACAATTTCATTTGATGAATAAAGAATAAATAAAAGACCCCAAAACCAATGGTCAAACATAATCAAGAACACTCCGAATACAAGTGCTCGAAAGTTGACATGCTGACTAAAAATTCTAAAAGAATCTGATACGGTATTTTGAACAGGGATAATTATTTTAGATAATAAACGCGTAAAATCATTCACTGCCAATATTCCAAAAATATATGCTATTTCTTTAACATAAAGTGTTGATTCTGTTTCTCGTGCCAAACTAGGCTCGATTTTAGATTCATAAGTCAATAACAAAAAGGCAATTGTGAGGAACAAAAGATTAATTCTGTAGGTTAACTGCTCTATCAACTTTGAAGGCGTCAGTATTTTTAATTCATCAAATAAAAAGAAAATAGAGAATAAAATCATCAAGATACCAAATAATTGGCCGAATAGAAAAATAAAATCTAATGCTAAATAAAATGATCCGACACCTGCGACAAAGTAGTCTATCGAATAAAAAAGAATAAGAATTAGAAATCCTGAGCTCAAAAGATTTCGTTTTGTATCAAATGGCGAGTCTTTAATTTGGAAATATACATCAATAACATACAACTTCATGTCGGTTTGATAATGAGCTAAAGAAAAGTAAATCATCAAAATGCCAATTATTTGAAGAAAAAGATAAATAAAATCGATAAGATAATATGCAGTTCCTTGACCTGATGTGTAAATGTCTAAAATACTAACAATTATTACCTGTACTACGCCAAGAATAGCTAAAGTACCTCTTAATGAAGAATCAATAGCCTCTATTTTTTCTGATAAGTAATCGCCCTTAACAAATCTATCTGGTTCTGGCTCTCCCTCCACTTTCACTCTCTTCCCTTTGAAATTAATTCGTGTTTTTAATGAAGATAACCTAAGTGTAGGTAAGTAAATCCAATTTAGAATATTACTTAGATACGCAGGCACTACTCCAAGACTCCATTCCCTCTTATTTTTAGCTCTTTCAATCTGCCATTCGTTAAGTACGTGACCCAAGCCTTTTGGCATAACCATCAAAACTGCGATCAAAAACATGTAAGGTATAGCTTCACCAAAGGCTGCGTATGAGGGTCTATCTAATGCACTTCCAGAACCAATCAAGATTGGCTCAGCAATAGAACGAACTAATCCTACAATTACTGCGGCAATCAAAGCACCTCTAACTGAACCTAAAGTACCAAGTATAATTACTGAAAAAGCTGGCAAAAGAATGCTTAGACCTACTTCAGGATTTACTCTAACATACATACCAAATAAAACCCCTCCAAAACCAGACATCCCTGCTGCCAAGAATGCTGTTATAGAATGAATGCGTTCGACGTTTATACCTGAGGAAGCAGCTAAATCGGGATTATCTGCAACTGCTCGCATCTGTCGACCTAAGCGAGTCCAATTCAGCATCAAAATTAGCATTATTACTGCTACAAAAACACCAATAATCAGAGATGATTTAGTATATTGTAAAAAGTAAGAAGATTCACCTGATTCATAAAATGACAAATATTCAGTTATTGTACAAAGTCCATCATCCCAAACTCCATTTCCATTAGTATCTGTGAAACTTTCAGCTTCATCATATTGCCCATTACCATTTGCATCAATATACTCTCCTTGTTCAGGAATTCCATTCCCATTAACATCAATTATGAAAGCTTCAGCTGTATCATAACGTCCATTACTATTACTATCAACAAAATCTTCAGAAGAAGACCATGCTGAAGAAAAACCCTCGATTTTCCCCTCTTCTGCACAAGCCGTCTCATCCATACGAGTCTGCTCCTCTGCAGTTCTCTCCCCAAAACGAAATCTGAATGTTTGATTCATCCACTCTGGCCAATATCCATAAAATGGTTGAATTTCAGCATCGTTAGAAAATTCAGTACTTGACGAAGATAATCTCCAATCAACATCAGGGACAAAAAGAAATTGTTCTGCACCATATCTTAGATACAATATAGCTCTCATTATCATTGCCATTCCCAGAGAAGCTATCATCATTGCCTGAGGTAAGGCATTCTTTTTTCGGAATCTCTGATATACTAATCTATCTATTATTACACCAAGAATACCTGCAATCATAAAACCTGAAACGCAAGCCCAAAACAAAGTGTCCCAAGTCAATACATCATCTGTTTTGATATCTGCATGAAGAACTTTCTTACCGTCTAAAGAGGTGTAGAAAAAAGGACTCCACATCATAGTAAAGCCTACATAAGCTCCAACAAGCATCATTTCAGCTTGTGCAAAATTACCGAAATTTTGAACTTTATAGATTAACGTTAGTCCAACTGCTATAGAAAGATAAGCTGCTCCCCAATACAGCCCACTGAAAAATGTTGAACTTAAATTAAAGCTAGTAGAAGCTGTGGTCTCCTGCCCCACGAAAAGCTGATCTAAACAAAAGGCAAATATTATAAGAATAAAAAGCGGTGTTAAACCTAAAGTTATCTTTTTCAAAAGGCCATTCAACGAATTTATTAACGAATAAAGAAGAAAGAAACTGGACAGGACATATTCAAAAAATTGTATTATCCATAAAAAATCCCCACTAAAAATAATTGAAAGGATACCACTTTGATATCTTAAACCCAGTGAGGCATCGACAAATACCAAAAAAGCAAACTTAACTCCAAACGGTATTGAATCCCAGCCCTCACGAATATAACTTGAAACATCGATTGACGAGCTTGGGGGGGTATGTTGCTGTAGTCCTCAACGTCCTACTCAAGTGCTGGCTTCCCACGCGGCCGGGGCCATTTCTGGCTGTCTCGTGAAGTTCCCTGTCTGATAAGGAAGTTGTGTTTCATGCCACCGGCTGAGAAGATCGGGTGCTGCAGGACGCAGGGATA
>PBLU01000008.1 GCA_002721875.1 Chloroflexota bacterium
CCAGTGCTAGGAATAGACTCTTTGATGGAATAAATTGTTTTGTCTGAAATATTTAAATTTTCTGAAAATAAACGCACATCTTCTTCAGTTATTCTTCCAGATGGACCAGTACCCAGTAGATCTGAGATGTCTATTTCTAGCTTTTTAGCCAAGCTCCTTGCTCTGGGTGAAGCTATTACTTTTTTGTTTAAATTAATATTTTCTTTTTGTTTTATTTCATTATTTTCCTCTTTATTATCTATTAATTTATCTGGTATATCACTTTCAGACTCACCTTCTAATAAAATCATTCCCAAAACAGTTCCAACAGGAACTAAATCTCCTTCTTTTATATCTATTCTGCCCAGTTTACCAGCCTCAGTAGCTTCTACTGCTGCATTTACTTTTGTTGATTCTATTTCTACAAGATCGTCACCTTTTGAGACATCTTCTCCTATTGATTTTAACCACTTCACTACAGTTCCATCATTCATATTCATCCCCCACTGAGGAAGTTTTATTTCTTTAGGCATTTATAACTCCTTGATTATCAAGTTTTTCAAAAAGTTGATTGAAATCTCTTACTATAACATCTGGTTTTAACATTTTATGGCATTCTTCATAAGGCAAATTATATCTGTCAATATAAGCTCCAATCATTCCACAGCTTTTTGCTCCCATAACATCAAATGAATTAGCAGATACCATTAATATCTCTGATAAATTATATCCTGAAATTAAAGAAGCTTTTCTATACACTCCTGAAAAAGGCTTAAAGGCTCCGACATCTTCAACAGATATAATATTATCAAAATCAAACTGAATTCTATTTTTTGCCAAATGGTCTAAGAATGACTTATTACCATTAGATAAAGCAATTAAGGAAAAATTTTTTTTCAATAACTTTAGATTTTCAGAAATATCATCAAATGGAATTAAATTCTGCCAATTATCATCCCATAATTCTAACTCACTTAATGACGGCTCCATATTAAATTTTCTAGAAGTATACTTAAATGCATTTTTGACAGTTATAAGATAACCGCTGTGACCAAGATCAAGAATATTATCTTGATATTGTTCTATTCTTTGTCTGTGACGTAAGAAGGCCCAAAATTCTTGAGGAGTTACTGAAGATTTATTATTATCTAAAATATTTTTTATAGACGGATAAGTACTTTTTTCTAAATCTAAAATAGTGCCAAACAAATCAAATGTTAGAGCTTTTATCATTTATTCTATTTCCATTGTTTCTTTAACGGCTTTTGAAATTTTTTCAATATTAGGATAAACTAATGCCTCTAGAGTCTGGGCATAAGGTATGTGAACTTGTTCAGAAGCAACTTTTATAATTGGAGACTGTAAAAACCAAAAGCCCTCTTCAGCAATAATTGAAGAAATTTCAGAAGCAGCTGAGCATACTTTATGTGCAGGATCAGCAATTACCAGCCGACCTGTTTTTTCAACTGAAGATAAAATTAATTGTTTATCCAAAGGAACTAAGGTTCTTGGATTTATTACTTCACAAGATATTCCTTCTTTTTCTAGTTTATTAGCTGCTTCTAATGCAAGCTTTACCGAACCAGCTATTCCTACTATTGTACAATCATTACCTTTTTTTAATATCTCAGCTTTACCAAATGGTATTTCTTCTTCTGTTACATCTCCTCTAGTTCCCATTAAGTTTGTATCTTCAAAAATTATTACAGGATCATCGTCTCTGATAGCAGTCTTTAGTAGCCCTTTAGCATCAGCAGATGTCGCTGGAACAACGATCTTTACTCCTGGCATATTCATAAACATTGGATAGTTTCTATCAGAATGATGAGCAGCCGAACCTGCACCATAAGCCATTGATGCTCTATAAACAACCGGTAATGTTGCTTGGCCTCCAAACATATATCTCATTTTTGCAGCTTGTGATATTAATTGATCCATTGCCACCCACATAAAGCTAGTTACTGTTTCTACGATAGGCCTCATGCCAACCAATGAAGCACCTATTGCTGCTCCAAAAAAACCATTTTCAGACAAAGGCGTATCTAAAACCCTTTCCTCTCCAAATTCTTTATATAAATTTTTGGTAGCTCCATAAATAGATAATCTTATATCTTCTCCCATAATAAATACATTAGGGTCTCTTCTCATTTCTTCAGCTATAGCTTCATTTATAGCATCAGCAAATAATTTTTCTGCCATTAAATTACTCCGTTTAATTAAGGTTTTGGTATAGGATTTGCCCACATTCCTTCGAATAAATCATCTGGTCCAGGAAATTCACTTTTTCTTGCAAAGTTAACTGCCTCTTCTATCTCTAACCTAGAATTATTTTCAATCTTTTTACAATCTTCCTTAGTAAGAATTCCTCTGTCTATTAATTTTTTTGTAAGAATATCTATAGGGTCTCTTTCTCTCCATTTATCTATTTCTGACTTGTCTCTATACTCTCCTCTTCTGATCTTTCCCAAGCCAAGAGAATGTTCTTCGAAACGATATGTCAAACCTTCTATGAGAGTAGGCCCTTCTCCGTTTCTTGCTCTCTTAACAGCTTCTGATGTTGCCTCATACATGGCTTCAACATTTTGCCCATCGACTAAAATTCCTGGCATATTATAAGCAACTGCCCTATCCGAAACATTGTCCACAGCTACTGAATTTTCATATGAATTGGTTATGGCATATTGATTATTTTCACAAACAAATATGACTGGAAGCTTCCAGATAGAAGCGAGATTCATTGATTCGTGACAAGCCCCCTGATTAGAAGCGCCGTCTCCAAAAAAAACAACCGAAACAAAATCTTTTTTCCCCATTTTAGAAGCTAAGCCAGCTCCAGTAGCAACAGGAACAGAAGAACCAACTATTCCTGACTCTCCTAGTATACCTACAGAAAAGTCTGCCAGATGCATTGAGCCACCTTTTCCTTTACAGTAGCCATCTACTCTTCCATAAATTTCAGCCATAGCTTTTTTTATGCTCCCGCCCTTAGCAAGTGGATGACCATGAGATCTATGATTGCCAGCAATATAATCAGTATCTTTCAATGCCAAACATACGCCTACAGCAACTGCTTCTTCACCAATATAAGGATGTGCTGGGCCAACAAACTCTCCTGCTTCATGAACTTCAATTACTTTTTCTTCAAAAGATCTAATTGTCCACATTCTTTCAAGCATTAGCTTTTGAATTTCCTTGGTTATTTCCATTTTATGAATATTCCTAATAATTTTTAATCTCTTGGGAAATATCTTCATCTTGGGAAATAATTAAGTCAAGTTTATAAACTGTTTTTTTATAAAAATAATTTTTAGTTCAAAATTTCATCTAAATTTGAAATTTAAGTCATCTCACTATATATTTTCTTTTCTATACTATAGTATTTAGGCATAGTATCTTGGATTACTATCCAAAACAAACGCGCGCGCGCGAGAAAAGATTTTAAGAATGGCTAAAAAAAATGTAAATAATAATCATAAGGGTTCTAAAGATTACAGCGCTGAAGATATAACCGTTATGGAGGGACTTGAGGCAGTAAGAAAAAGGCCCGGGATGTATATTGGAACTACAGGTTTAGAGGGGGTTCAACATCTTATTCATGAAATTGTTGATAATGGAGTAGATGAAGCAATGGCTGGATTTGCGTCAAAAATCATTGTTATTTTAAATAAAGATAAATCAGTTACTGTGATAGATGATGGAAGAGGAATTCCTGTAGATAAACATAAAAAAACAGGAATCTCGGCTGTTGAAACAGTTATGACTACGCTTCATGCAGGAGGAAAATTTGGAGGTAAAGGATATCAAGTTTCAGGAGGACTACACGGAGTCGGTGCATCTGTAGTAAATGCTCTTTCTTTATGGCTAAAGGTTGAAGTGAGGAGAGATGAAAAAGTTTGGAGCCAGTCTTACACTAAAGGGAAGCCTGATGGACCTCTCGAGAATAGGGCTCAAACAGATGAAGATTTGAAAGGTACAGGAACATCCGTAACATGGTTGCCAGATCAAGAAATTTTTCCTGATATAGATTACTCATATGAAGCAATTACTACTAGATTCAGAGAAATGGCATACTTAAATCAAGGTCTAAATATTCAATTTATTTCAAATTATCACGAAGATTTATGGCCCCATAATCAGGTTGCTTTTAAGTTTGAAGGAGGGGTACAAAGTTTTGTAAGAAATTTAAATAAAAAAAGAAATTCAATTCATGAAAATATAATGTACGCCAATGAAGTAATTGAAGATGTAGTAGTTGAAACAGCTATTCAATATAATGAATCTTTTATAGATAACACCCTTTCTTTTGCAAATTGTATAAGAACTGCGGATGGTGGGACTCACGTAACAGGTTTTAGATCAGCCTTAACCAGAGTCATCAATGATTATGGTAAAAAACAAGGTTTTTTTAAAGAAGATATTCAATCATTATCCGGTGAAGATGTAAGAGAAGGCCTGATGTGTGTAGTTTCAGTAAAAGTAAAAGATCCTCAGTTCGAAGGTCAAACTAAAGGAAGGCTTGGTAATCCTGAAGTCAAAGGGGCTGTCGAACAAATAATAGGAAGAAGACTAAATGAATTTGTAGAAGACAATCCAGAGGATGCAAAAAAAATCCTTAATAAGTCATTAACTTCTGCAAGAGCAAGAGAAGCTGCAAAGAAAGCTAGAGATCTAATAATTAGAAAAAACGCTCTTGATGGGGGCTCTCTTCCCGGAAAACTTGCTGATTGTTCGGAAAAAGATCCCAGTAAGTCTGAATTATATATCGTTGAAGGAGATTCTGCTGGAGGGTCAGCAAAGCAAGGAAGAGATAGAAATTTCCAAGCTATCCTCCCTCTAAGAGGAAAAATATTAAATGTCGAAAAAGCAAGGCCTGAAAAAATGCTACTTCACGAAGAAATTGTAGCTTTAATTACAGCTATAGGAACAGGATTAGGAGAGGATTTTAATCATGAAAAACTAAGATATCATAGGATTATTATCATGACAGATGCCGATGTTGATGGAGCTCATATAAGGACTCTTTTGCTTACATTCTTTTATAGAAATATGCCTGAATTAATTGGAGCAGGTAATCTCTATATTGCTCAGCCTCCTTTATACAAGGTTTCAAGAGGTAGAAGTAGTAAGTGGATTTATTCAGATAATGATTTAAATAAGTGGATATCTGAGAAAATTTATAATAACTTTTCCATAGTACATTCTGAAAGTAATAAAGAAATTAAAGGCGCTTCTATAGGTAAATTTATTTCAGATATAAAATCTTTCAGTGAATCAAATGAAATAGCTAGGATACTAAACCTAAGTGATGAAGAATTTTTAAGTTTAGCATCAAAAAATTTAGATAACTATACAAATGAATCTAAAGATGAAGTAGAAAATATACAACCAGACTTGTTTGATTCAGAAATAATTGATGATGATAATGAAATAAAGAAAATTAATGAATCTATTACAGCAAATAATCATCCGTCAATTATAAAAGCTCAAAAAATATACCCAGAAATAAAAAACTTTTTGAAAGGCCATTTTTCTATAAAGAAAAATGACGAGGTAATTGAAGAAAATCTAGAATGGAGTCAAGTTATATCTTCACTTGAAAATAATGCAGATAAATCTGGTTTCAATATTCAAAGATATAAGGGGTTAGGAGAAATGAACCCAGATCAACTGTGGGATACAACTATGGACCCAGAAAATAGGGTAATGCTAAGAGTTTCTGCAGATGATGCAATATCTGCAGACGATATCTTTAGAACATTAATGGGTGACGATGTTGAACCTAGAAGAGATTTTATAAAAACCAATGCTTTAGAGGTAAAAAACTTAGATATTTAGCTTTTTTACCTTTTTTACCTTTTTATCAAAAAAATGAGTTTTGTTTGTTTTCTTATTATTTTTTAGTGAAACCTGATCTATAGCTTCAAGCCCATCTTTTCCGAGGGCAAGTAAATGTCCAACTGAAACATAAAGAACATCTGCAGCTTCTCTACAAAGCAATTTTATTGATTTTAATTCATCAGTTTTATCAATTTCTTGATTTAGTTCATTTACTTCTTCGGCAAGTAATTCTTTTCTTTCTTTCATTACTTCATGAGAAGGCTTATTATAATTTATTAAATTCCACCTATCATGAAAATCATATACACTTTCTGCAAGAGATTGAATAGATTTTATAAAAATTTCTCTTTCTGTCTTCAAATTATTTCTCCTGATGAATTAACCTCTAGAATAGTGGAATAATTATAGCCTAAACTTAGAAGTTTTTCTGAACCACCAAGCTTCCTATCTAGAACGGTCAAAACCTGTAAGATTTCACAATTATTATCTTTTACTGCATTCATTGAATCTATCAAAGAGCCTCCAGTTGACATAGTGTCATCAATGATAACAACTGATGAATTATTTGGAAGGTTCCCTTCAATTTTTTTTTGAAGACCATGATCTTTTCTTTCTGATCTTATAAAAAAACCAGAAAGAGAATAACCTTTAATAAAAGCGTTATATACTGTAGATCCGATAATTGGGACAGCAGCCACAGCTGGACCTCCAAGATAGTTTACTTGTAGCTCCATAAGCTTTCCAAGAACCCAATCAGAAATAATGCTAGAACTTTCTGGATCTAAGGAAAGTAATCTTCCGTCGAAATAAAAATTAGACTTCATTCCACTTGCCAAAGTAAATTCACCATATTCAAGAGCTTTTAATTCAATTGCTCGTTTCAGTAATCTTTTTTTTATATTATTATCCATCATCTATATAAATTATTTTCCTTTATATATTCTTGTATTTCAATCGGTGTAAAAGATAAAACGGATTTATTTTCTTTTATTTTTTTTCTAATATCAGAAGAGTTCAAATTAGATAATTTTTTTACTATATTTACATTTTCTTTAGAGCTTTGGTATAAGTCATTTCTAGAGAAAACGATGAATTTATAGTTACTTAATAGATAAGAACCCTTCTTCCATAAATTTATTTCTTCGAATGCATCAGAACCTAATACTATACAAGAGATTTTAAAATCTGGATAATTTTTATTTATATAATTTAGAGTATCAATAGTATAACTTGGAGATAATTTATTGATTTCATAATCAACTAATTCAATGTCGTGGTCAGCAAATGCTAGTTTACACATCTCATACCTTTGAATTGGAGTGGCTATTGGGGGAACAATTTTCATATATTGGTTACCAGCTGGAGCGATAAATATTTTTTTGAACTTAAAATTATTTTTTATGTATTTTATTACCTCTATATGTCCATTGTGAACAGGGTCAAATGTTCCTCCAAAAAATATACTTTCTAGCATATTACTCTTCCCAGTTGAATGAATATTCACCTATTTTTAAGGTATCACCTCTTTTTATACCAATATTTTCGAGCTCTTTCGAGATCTTCGATGATTTTAATTTATATTGAAATTGGATAAGCGTTTTCCAATTGTTAAGGTTAGATCCTTCTGCTAGTTGAACAAATTGCTTGTCTTTTATAATAAAAGAATCTCCATCAGAAACAACCCTTTTATCATTATTTTTATTAGGACTAATAATTGGCAAGTCAAAGCTATCAAAATTATTTTCAAAACTGTTAATTGAGTTATATGCAAAAGCTAAAAATTCTTCGGTTTGTTTATCAAAACTTTTAGATAATAAAAAAATCTTATTTTTGAGGAACTTAAAATTATTGATTATTTCTGATGATAATTGAGAGATATTTAGTTTGGAATTTGAATCATACTTTGATAATATCAACCCTATATTTTTATTAGACAATATAGGGTTAAAATTATTGATTATATCTAATAAAAATCTTATTTCATTCAAAATATCATTCTTTATATCAATAACCATGACTATAGTATTGGTTCTTAGTAAATGCTTTAGATAGTTATTTCCTGATGCTAAATTTTTTTCCTTTTGAGAAACAAGCCCAGGTATTTCTGCTATTTTAATATTTTGAAAACCTCTACTAATTGAAGCTAATACTGGTTGTTTTGTCGTAAAAGGATATTCAGCTACCTCTACCTTAGCATTTGATATATTTCGAATAATATTTGATTTTCCTGAATTTGGTCGACCTATAAGGCACACATTTGAAAAAAACCTCAAATCTAATTCAATTTGATATTTTGAACCTTTTTCTCCTGCTTCTGCAAGAAGTGGTTCTTTATTTTTAGAGGTTACAAAAGCAACATTTCCTCTTCCGCCTTTTCCCCCTTTAAATAGCTCTATTGGCTCAGATTCAGTAGTAATTACCGCTATAAGATTTTTTTCTTTTTTTACATCACGAATAAGGGTTCCATCAGGTACTTTTATAAATAGATCTTTACCGTTCAAACCGGTTTTTTTTTGATCAGAACCATTTCCTCCGTTTTCAGCATTGAAAAATTTAGAATATCTAAAGGAATTTAAGGAAGACATGTTTTTATCACATATAATCCAAATACTTCCACCTTTTCCGCCATTACCACCATCAGGTCCACCTCTAGAGTTTTTTGAATCTTGATTAAAACTTATGGAACCTTTTCCGCCATCACCAGATTTAATATTTATTATTACTTTATCTATATACATATATTTAAATTTAATAACATTAATTAAGTGTGTTCAAATTGTTTATGAACCTATTTATATTAAGTATAAAATTATTTGTTGAAAACTGTTAATAAATTTGTTGAAAGAGTTGCAAAAACTTTTAGAAATTAATTTTGAATTAAAGATTTCTCTATTTCTTGCTTAAGTTCAACATCTTTCAACATAATTTTCTTTATTTTGTTTACAGAATATATAATGGTCGAGTGATTACGATTACCTAAGACTTTTCCTGCCTGAGCCATAGAAAAATTTGACTTTTCAATCAATAAATATGCTGCCACTTGCCTTGCAAAGCTTGTTTTTTTATCAGTTTTTCTTCCAATTATTTCTTTCTCAGATATCCCAAACATATATTTCATAAGACCAAATATTTTCTCTTTAGAAATATTAATATCTTTAATATTTTCAAGCTTATAGTCATGAAGAATGCTTCTAACCATACTTTCGGTAATTTCTGTACTTAATAAATCAGAATGCGCTACAAGTGACTTAATTATTCCTTCAATTTCAGAGAAAGAATCATATTTTTTACTACCTATAAAATCAATTAATTCTTCAGAAATATTCACACCGTTCTTTTTGAAAGATTTGGTAATGTATTTTTTAGAGGTTTCTTTGTCAGGTGTTTGTATTTTTACTATAAGGCCTGATTTCAATATGGAGGTTAGTCTCTTTGATACATCTAGTTTGCTTGGATGGTTATATGAGGTGACAACTATTTGCTTCCCTGATATTGAGAGTTGATTTATTATGTGAATAAATAATTCAATGGTTTGTTTTTTCCCTACAAAGAAGTCTATATCATCAAGAATAAAAACATCTGCCTCTCTGTACTTATTCATTTTTTGTGGAGATTTGTTTTTAATTGATTTTACGAATTCATTAACAAAAGTTTCTCCTGAAACTGATAATACCTTGAGTCCTTTTGTCTTTAAGGTTTTAGCAATAGATTGTATCAAGTGAGTTTTACCAAGACCCCATTCACTATATAAGTATAAAGGATTGTAGATCTCTCCTGGTACTTCACATATTTTTTTAGCAGCAGCATAAGCTAAATAGTTGGAGCTTCCAGTTATGAAAGACTTAAAATCAAATTTAGGGTTTATCCAACTTCCCTCAATTGTACCTTGAGTTGTCTTAGGTCTGTTATTCTTCTCATCTCCATTTAAGGTGTATTGGATTTGATAATTTTTATTACTTGTTTGATAAATTGCATCCTTAATAGTTTTATTTAATCTCTGAGATAGCATTTCAATAGCAAATATACTTTGAGTAGAAACAACTAACAAGTCTCCAGAGACAGAAACCCCCTCTGTATTTTCTAACCAAGTTTTATACGTAGTTTCAGGGACTACCATCTCAAGGTATCCTAATGAGGCAGACCATATTTTATTCGCCAATATATTATCCAGAATAAACCCCTTAAGAACAAATTAAATACAAATAAATTTTTGTAAGTAGCGACTATCTGCGACGAAGTATTTTTTGAAAAAAAATTTATATAAAACCTAAATCAAGAAATGAAGATTAAAGTCCGCATAAAAGAAATAATATTCATTAATTATTTTAAATAAAAGCCTTTTAAATTCATATAATTGATGAGTTTTTAGCAAAAACAAAAGAATTTGAATAAAAATAGTAATTCTCAAATTGAGATATTAATTATTGAGACATTAGCGCCATTATAATAATAAGAGTTAAATATAATTATTAATGATTTATGAACATTGTTTTTTTTGGAACGCCTCCATCAATTAAGCCTATTTTAAATTCTGTTATTACAAATCACAGAATTATAGGAATAGTGTCCAAAAAAGTTCCTAAAAAAACAAAAAGAAGAAAATTCAAAGAATCTGAATTGAAAAGATTTTCAAATGAGAAAAATATTCCTTATTTTGATCCAACTAAAATTGATGAAAGTTTTTCAAGTGAATTAAGAAAACTTAATCCTGATATTTTTCTTGTATGTGCATTTGGCTCTATATTATCTGAAAAAATCATTAATATTCCTAAATTTGGATCTGTAAATATTCATCCATCTTTATTACCTAAATATAGAGGACCATCACCTATTCAAAGCTCTATACTAAATCTTGATAGGGAATCAGGATATTCAATAATAAAAATGGATAAAGGCATTGATACAGGCGATATATTATATAGAAGCCAACCTATAAAATTGAATAAAAATGAAAAATATGAAGATTTATTAAATATTCTACTTTACGAATCATCAAAAGGCATTAATTTGGCCATAGAAAATTTGGTAAATAACCAAAACATAAAAAAACAAGAAGATAAGCAAGCATCATATACCAAAATTATAAAAAAACATGAGGGTCATATAGATTGGCAGGATAGCGCTGAAAAGATAGAGGCTAAATTTAGAGCTTTCTATAGTTGGCCTCAAGTATATTCTTTTCATAACAATAAAAGATTTAAGATTTTGGATATGAAAGTAACTGATTATTTATCTGAGTTTAGTGGAAAAATTAGTAAATTCAAGGGTAGTATTTTAGTAGATACTAAAACTACAAAAATAATTATTAATAAAATTCAATTTGATGGAAAGAATCCAATAGATGCGCTCCCTTATTTTGGAAATTTTGATTTATCAAAAATAAATCTATAAAAATTAATTTATTAGTTTGATATCCTGAAAGTATAAAGAATTAAATTATGACTTCAAAAAATATAAATAAACCGTCCATCAATGGAAGATTTGGTAAATTTGGTGGTAAGTTTGTGCCAGAAACACTAATGTCTTCACTCAAAGAAATTGAAGAAGCTTATGAAAAATATTCTAAAGATAATTCTTTTTGGGAGGAATTGACCGACTTACAAAATGACTTTATTGGTAGGCCAACTCCATTATATTACGCAAAAAACTTATCAGAAAAGCTAAACCAAAAAATTTGGATTAAAAGAGAAGATTTAGCTCATACAGGTGCTCATAAGATTAATAATGCAATTGGCCAAGCCTTGCTTGCAAAAAGAATCGGGAAAAAAAGAATAATTGCAGAAACAGGTGCTGGTCAACACGGAGTTGCCACAGCCACAGCCTGTTCGATGCTAAACCTTGAATGTATTGTATATATGGGTGAAGAAGATATTAAAAGACAAGCTCCTAATATTTATAGAATGGAAATGCTTGGAGCAAAAGTTGTCCCTGTTACCTCTGGTTCTAAAACATTAAAAGATGCTGTAAATGAAGCGATTAGAGATTGGGTCACTAATGTGGAAAGTACATATTATATTATTGGAAGTGCTGTAGGGCCTCATCCATACCCATATATTGTTAGAGAATTTCAGTCTATTATAGGAATTGAATCTAGAAAACAAATTATAGAAAAAACAGGAAGCCTTCCTAATTATGTTTTGGCTTGTGTTGGTGGAGGTTCTAATGCAATTGGAATTTTCTCAGCTTTTATAGATGATTTAGAGGTATCACTCATAGGTATTGAGGCGAGTGGAGAAGGTATAGACACCCAAAAACATGCTGCAACCCTAACTAAAGGAACTCCTGGAATATTACATGGATCCCTAAGCTATGTATTACAAGATAAATTTGGTCAAATTCAGGAGGCTCACTCAATTTCAGCAGGTCTTGATTATCCAGGTGTTGGTCCTGAGCATTCAAACCTAAAAGATATTGAAAGAGCACAATATTACTCTGCTACTGATACTCAAGCTTTGAAAGGCTTTAAGTTATTGTCAGTAGAGGAAGGAATAATTCCTGCTTTAGAGCCAGCTCATGCTTTAGGATTTTTGACAAATTGGTCAAAAGAAATACCTAAAGAACAGACAATTCTTTTTTTACTCTCAGGTCGAGGTGATAAAGATCTAGAAACAGTATCAAAAAAAATGGAATCATTATAAATTTTTAGTATAATTCTATAAAATTATTTGTAGGAAATATGAAAATGAAATCTAATGGTCCGCTATCAGATATAACTGTTTTGGAGTTTGGAAATTTTGTTGCTGGGCCCACTGCAGGTCAACTTCTTTCTGATTTAGGCGCAAATGTAATTAAGATTGAACCACCTATGGGAGAGCCTTGGAGACATGCTTCCCCTTCTGTACCACCTGGAGAAAGCAGGCTATTTATTGCACTGAATAGAGGGAAAAAGAGTGTATGCATAGATTTAAAGTCAGAAGAAGGGCAGGAAGTTTGCCACCGTTTAGTTTCCGAAGCGGATGCTGTTATATCTAATAACAGAAAAGATACCTCAGAAAAGTTAAAGTATGATTATAGATCTCTATCTAAAATAAATCCAAAATTAGTGTATGTAGAATCAACAGCATATGGCTCTTTAGGCGATAAAGCAGCAGAACCAGGTTTTGATCTAATTATGCAAGCATACACAGGAATTATGTCGACGGAAAACAAAATTTATCATGGAGCACCAAGTGCAGTAAAATCATCTTCATACATTGATTATTCTACAGGTTATGCAATGGCACTGGGAGTTGTTTCTGGTGTTCATCAAGCTAGATTGACTGGTCAAGGAGTCTTATTACAAACAAGCTTGTTAGCTCAAGCATTATCCATGCAAGCCATGCAAGTTGCTGAAATAGAAAACGATTTAAGCCCTGCACAGAAATGGCTAGAAAATAAAAAAGATAACATGATAAAAAATGAAACTCCTTTTGAAGATATACAAGAAGACTATATTTCCCAAGCTGGAGCGCCTCAAATAGCCCAATATTATAGAGCTTATAAAACTAAAAATGGAGCTTTGGCTCTCGGGTGTTTGGCTATGCATGCTAGGAAAAGAATAAGTAGTTTATTTGATCTAGAAGATGTTAGATTCGATCTTTCAAAAAAGTTTTCAGAAGAAGAGCTGCTTAAAATTGGAAAAGAATTTGAATCTAAAATGGAGTCAAAATTTCTGAAAAAAAATACAGATGAATGGATTATGTTCTTAAGGTCCCATGATATACCTTGTGAGCCCATGCAATTCACAGAAGAGTTACTTGATAATAAGCAAGCTATAAAAAATAAATATGTTATTGAGCTTGATCATAAAACAGGAGGAAAAGTTAGGTCGAGCGGTCCGATATTTAATGTATCCACGGGTAATGCAAAATTATCTAGTGCTCCTTTATTAGGTGAAAATACAAAAGAAGTTCTCAGTTCAATTGGCTATGAAGATTCATATATAGAAGAGTTGATATCAAAAAAAATCATAGGGAAAAATCTTTAATAACTACTTAATATTTTTTGTGAATAAATAGATAATTTTAATTTTGGTTTTCTTTTTTCTGATTGAAATCTTAAGCATTTTCTCTCTTCAACTTTGTTTGGACGTTTGGTGCTTATAAAACAAGCATAAAAATAACCACAATGTTCTGGAATACATAAGATTTTATTTTGTATTTTAGGACCTGAAAATCTTGGATTGGAAGCCAGCTTAATTTTTTTAGAAATCTCTTTCATATTTATATTTTAGATAATCTGATCATAATATTTCTACATTACTGTCTATTTTTAAAAGCTAAATAAGAACCTGATAAAACAAAGATAGTTGCAAAAACAAGTTCAAATCCAGGAATTTCACCTAAAACGATCCAAGCTAATATAACACCGAAAACTGGTTGAGAAATATTAATAATCAATATTCTCGAAGGTAAATATTTTTTCATAAGCCATGTTTGTCCTATAAACCCGAAACCTGCAATAATAACTCCTTGATAGAATAGGGCAATTATAAGGTTATATGAAATCGAGAAATTTGAACTTTCAAATAGTTGAGAAAAAATAAAAAAAGTAAAGGTTCCAACTAAGGCTTGGGTATATAAAATCTTAATTTCTGCCTGATTTAAGCCTTGTGATATTTGTGAAATGTAAATTTGTCTTGCCCCAAGTAACATTGCTGAAGTTAACATTAGAAGATCACCAATTAGATAATTATTACTTGAGTTTGAAATTGACTCCCAAAAAAGAATTATTACCCCCATATAAGCAATAATCATTCCAAAAATCTTAAATCTAGTTAATTTATCCTTTGGAATAAATAAATGAGAAAAAATCGATGCCCACAATGGAAAAGTTGTAATCATAATTACACCATGACCCCCTGAGGTATAATTTTGACCAATATTCATAAATCCTAACTGTACAGAAAATAATAATCCTGTTCCAATCAATGGGATAACATCACTTTTTTTGAACTTTACAGCCTCCTTATTATATAAAGACCATAATATTGCTACTATTCCTCCAAGTACAAATCTCATCCATCCAAGCCTTAAGGGAGGTGCATCTTCTAGTCCAACTTTTATAGATATAGGGTTACCTGACCAAAGTATTGACAATATAAATGCTAAAGTTATTCCCTTCTTATCTGGGCTTATTCGTTTTTCGAAATTAATTGACAAATTTTTTTTAGGAAAGAATATGTATTTTATTTTTCAAATCATAATTGTATATTTGAATAAATACAGAAATAAAAGGGGGTTTTTTAAAGAAATGAATAAAATAGTTACATTTGGAGAAATTTTACTCAGGCTAACTACAATCAACAAAGAAAGATTTTCGCAATCNAAAAACTTTGAAATCACTTATGCTGGATCTGAATGCAACGTAGCTGTTTCTCTTGCTCATTTTAATGAAAATACCTTTTTTATTACTTCTGTACCTGATAATCCTATTGGTCATGCATGTATAAATCATGTAAGGCAATTTGGAGTTAATACCGACTATATAATAAAATCTGGCGAAAGATTAGCTGTATATTATTTAGAAAATGGAGCTTCAATGAGAGCTTCAAATATAGTCTATGACAGAAAAGATTCTTCTTTTTCCAGTATAAAGCCAGATTTTTTTAATTGGGAAGAAATATTTAATGATTGTAAGCTATTTCATTTTTCTGGAATTACGCCTTCTTTGTCAAATAGTGCTAAAAAATTAACTGAAGTTGCAATAAATGAAGCTACTAAGAGAAAAATAATGATATCTTGTGATCTAAATTATCGCTCTAACTTATGGACTCCTGAAGAAGCTCAAAAGACAATGATTCCTCTTATGGATAAAGTGGATATATTAATTGGAGGTAAAAAAGACCCAGAAATAATGTTAGGAGAAATAACAAAAGATGAAAATCAAACTTCTTATGAGGAGATGATAGAAATCATGGCTAGAAAATATGACTTCAAGCATGTCGGTCTTTCATTAAGAGAAAGTTTTTCCGCAGATCATAATGACTGGGCAGGTATTTTTTACTCAAAAGGTAATATTGTCAGATCTAAAAAATATGAAATACAAATAGTTGACAGAGTTGGAGCTGGAGATGCTTTTTCTGCAGGATTAATATATGGTATTATGAATGATTTATCTAATCAAGAAACATTGAATTTTGCTGTTGCTGCTTCCGCTTTAGCCCATACTTTTCACGGTGATTATAATCTTGCTACTATTGAAGAAATTCAAGCCGTTTCAAATGGAGATATTTCTGGAAGAATTAGGAGATAACTTTTACAATATTTTATCTTCATAATGTATCATTTAATTATGAAGAAAGAACTTAATTTGTTTTTAGCTATATTTATTTCTTTGGTCTCCCTATATTCTCTTTTCCCATCAAAAATCTTAGCTCAAGGAGAAGGATATTCACAGTATGGAGACTTTCTTACACAAAATATAGATGATTATACAGTTAATATATTTCTATCTCCTATTAGACCAGTTGTTGGTCAACAGATTTTTTCTATAGAAGTTTTAGAAAAAGGAACAATAAATCCAGTTAAAGACTTAAAAATTGATGTTTTTGCAACACCGCTATTTGACGAGAAGAAACAATTTTCTCCAGCTTTATCTACTTCAATTATGGAAGGTAATTATCAATCAATCTTAAGATTAGAAAAAAAAGGTTTTTGGTTATTAGATTTTGAAATAAATAATGGGCAGAAAAAAACAATTATCTCTGAGCAAATAGAAATTTTTGAGAGAAATAGAACCATTGGTAATAGTGATTTTTCATATGCGTTCTTGATAATACAATTTATATTTTTTGGTGGAATTATTTACCTATTTATTTCGTCTAGAATTAGAAAGAAAAAGCTTAAAATATAAATATTTATTATTCTTCCCAAACTTTGCCATTTTTAATTATCATTTCTAAATTCAATATTGCACCTATTCCTTTTTCTACAGGAATTTGAATATGACCATTTATTATTTTTTCATTAGGGTAAATTAAATCTTTTCTCCAAACAACTTCTTCTACAGCATGTTCCAGCGGTATATTTGAATTTATAACTGAAGTTATATGTGCAGATGTCAGAAGCGAAATTGGACCAGATGGACAATGCATCGATATAGTTTGCTTAGGATTGGGTATAGATGAAAATAACTTTATAACCTCAGTTGGCCCTCCGCAAAACTTAACATCAGGCATTACTATATCCAAAACCTCTTCATTAATTAGCTTGCTCATTAAATCAGAACCGTAAGCCATTTCAGCTCCTGCCAAATCAATTTTTGAATAATTTCTGATTTTTTTTGATTCTTCTGGAAACTTTTCAGGATCCATTGGCTCTTCAAACCAACTAACATTCCTATCTTTTAGCTCATCATGAATATGATAGCTTGATTCCAAATCAAATCTAGAATGGCAATCAACAAATAATTTAGTATCTTTGGAAATAGAATTTGATATTTCTGTAATTCTATCTAATCCAATAATTGATTCATTTGGCAATCCTTTATTATTAAACGGATACATACATTCATCGAATGGAGCACACTTAATAGTATCAAATCCTTTATCTTGAAATTCAACTGCCCTTTTTGAGAAGCTTTCAGGGGATCTATCAACAGGTCCTATGTCATTAGGTAAAAGAGATCTATTTATATTTGCATAAAGTTTTACTTCTTCAGAAAAATTATTAGTTAATTCGCTATTTATAGACAAATACTCTAATAGCCTTAGATCCATCCTTTTTGAAAACATATCTAAAAAAGCAGATCTTATTCCACTTACAGCTGTAGCTGTTATGATATCTGTACTAGAGCTTTTATTTTCTTTTATGAGATATCTTAGTAAATCTTCTTCACTTGTTAATTTTTCATCTCTTAGTCTGTTTGAAAAATCTGCAACTAATTTTGAAACAGGCGAATTAAGTTGAGTATCAGTTATTTCTGAAATTCCAGAGATTCCATCATCACTGATAAACTCCATAAACTTCCATTCTGTATTTGCTCTAACCTTAATAGAATAAAAATTTAGTTTTTTTATTTTTATCCAATATTTTCCCACTCTATTGCTTCCAAGATAATATAGGATTTCTTGCTGCTAGAGCTTCATCTAACCTTTCAACTGGTAAATTTATAGGAGCATTAATTATTTCTTCAGGATGAATTTTAGAAAGTTCACTAATCTCAATCATACAATTTATAAATTGATCAATAGTCTCCTTAGATTCACTTTCTGTAGGTTCTATCATAAGAGCCTCTTCAACTATTAGTGGGAAATACATAGTTGGTGCATGAAAGCCTTCATCTAACAATTTCTTAGCAATATCTAATGCCTTGACACCATTTTCTTTTTGTCTAATAGCTGACAATACTGTTTCGTGCATACAAAATCTTGATGAAGTCAATTCATAGTGCCCTTTGAGCTTCTCTTGAATATAATTTGCATTTATTATTGCATTTTCAGAAATTTCTTTTAAGCCTTCTGAGCCTAAGCTTCTTATATAAGAATAAGCTCTCAAAATAATTCCAAATGACCCTAAGAAACCGTTCAATCTTCCAATAGAGTTTTTTGGTGAATATGTTTGAAAGCTATTATTATTTTTTTTCACATGAGGATAAGGTAAAAACGATTCAAGTTTTTTTGTAACCATTACTGGTCCAGCTCCTGGGCCACCACCTCCATGAGGCGTAGAAAAAGTTTTATGTAGATTTGAGTGACATATATCGATCCCTAATTCTCCAAATTTGGTTATACCTAACAGAGCATTAAGATTTGCTCCATCAGCATAAACTAAACCTCCATTATCATGAATGATTTCAGTTATTTCAATTATATTTGGTTCAAAGAGTCCTAGTGTTGAAGGAAGAGTAAGCATTAAAACAGCAGTTTTATCATTAACTTTAGTTTTTAGATCAGATAAGTCTATATCTCCTTCAAGAGTTGTTTTGATGGTAACAGCCTCTAACCCAGCCATGGACGCAGATGCAGGATTAGTCCCATGCGCAGAATCTGGAATTAGCGCTATGTTTTTCTCATGATCTCCATTATGCTTGTGAAATTCTCTTGCTATGAGTAAGCCTGCATATTCTCCTTGAGCTCCTGCTAATGGGGCTAAAGATACTCCAGGAAGTCCAGTTATTTCTCCAAGCTCGTTTTGAAGATCATACATTATTTCTAGACAGCCTTGGATATTTTCATCTATTTGATTCGGATGTGCATTTGAAAAACCTTGGATTGAAGATAGCTGTTCATTGATCTTAGGATTATACTTCATAGTGCAGGATCCTAATGGATAAAAATTTGTATCTATTGAAAAATTCATCGAGGATAAATTAGTAAAGTATCTAATAAGATCTAATTGTCCTACTTCAGGAAGAGTAATGTTTTTTCTCAAAAAATTACTCTTTGGTAATGAGGATTTTTCAACTCCTATATCTGGCAGAGATATTGCCTTCCTACCTTTTTTTGATTGGTTCATCAATAACGGTAAATTTTTATTTTTCAATGAAAGCTCCTAATTCATTTATTACTTCGTCAATATGAGAAGGAGTATTTAATTCTGTAACGGCAACCATCATCAGATTTTTATTTCTATTTGAAATATCTATACCTCCTTCAATACCATTTTTTAGTAGCAAAGCATTTATTTTTTTTATAGAAAATTTTGATTCAATAACAAATTCATTAAAAAAGTTTGTTGAAGTNACTTTANANCCTTCAATTTGATCAATTTTATTCGCCATATAGTGGGCTCTATGGTAACAAGTTTCTGCAATATGTTTTATTCCATCTGGACCCATAGTAGAAAGGTAAACAGCAACCATTAATCCAATAAGTTGAGTACTTGTACAGATGTTTGATGTTGCATTTTCTCTTCTTATATGTTGTTCTCTTGTTTGAAGAGTAAGAGCATAAGAAATTTTTCCATTTTTATCTAAAGTTTGTCCTATTATTCTTCCAGGTAATTGCCTTATAAATTCTTTCTTACATGTCAAGAGACCTATGTAAGGTCCTCCATAAGACAAAGAAACCCCAAGAGATTGACCTTCTGCAGTTGCAATGTCTACATCAAGTTCACCAGGTGGTTTTACTAGTCCTAAAGAAGTTGGGTAAGTGTGCTGTATCAATAGCCCTTCTTTTTCATGAATCAAATTAGANAGACTTTGAACATCGATTATTTCTCCATATTTACTAGGAGATTGAACAAGAAGGCATGCTAAATTTTCTTGTTTTGAAATATTTTTTTCCTCTAGTTTGATTATTTCAATATTTTGCCATTTAGAATAAGAATTCAATACTTCTAAATGCTTATTTGAAACGCTTTCATGTACAGCTATTTTATTATTTCTCTTAATTCTGCAAGCCATTAGAGCGGCTTCTGCTAATGCAGTTGGGCCATCGTACATTCCAGCGTTACATACATCCATATCAAATAGTTGTGCAACCATAGTTTGAAATTCAAAACCAACTTGTAAGGTACCTTGTGAAGCTTCAGGTTGATANGGAGTATAAGCNGTTAANAATTCTCCTCTTTGAATCATAGANTTAACTGTAGAAGGAATATAGTGATTGTAGGATCCTCCTCCTAGAAAGCTCGATTTTACTTTGGAAGCAACATTATTATTTGCTATTTTTGTGAAATATTCGACTANCTCTGGTTCNGAAAGTTTGCTTTTTAGTNTTAATTTTGGGAATAGGAAATTTTTTGGAANATCCGATAAAAGTTCATCAAAATNTTTAACACCAATAGCNTTAATCATTTCATCTCTATCTTTATCTGTTGANGGTATNTAGGGTGAGCTAGTCATTATATTATTTTTTCGTATTCTGTTGAATCTAAAAGATTCTTTAGCTCATTTGAATCCTCTATTTGGACTTTTATAATCCAACCTTTATCGTAGCAATCATCATTAACAAATTCAGGNTTGGATTCTAATTCAGCATTTGTTTCNATCACNTTGCCAGAAATGGGGACATATAAATCAGAGACTGCTTTTACAGATTCAATTTCTCCAAACTTATCGAATTGTTTTAGCTCTTTATCAATACTATTTATATCAACATAAACAATATCACCTAAGGATTCTGCAGCATGTTTGGTTATTCCAATTGTTGCGATATTACCTTCTAAAATTATCCATTCATGATCTTTGGAGTATTTCAATGATTTAGGAATTTCACTCATTTTTTCTTTCTCCTGTAAAAAGGAAGTTTTGTAATNTCTGCTTCTAAAAATTTATCTCTTACTTTAATTCTAACCTTATTACTAATAATATTGAAGTCCTGATTTATTATTCCTATTGCAATTGAANTATTTAATGTAGGTGAATATGTTCCTGAGGTTATATTTCCAATTATATTTTCTTNATAAAATATTTCATTACCTTCTCTTGGTATGCCTCTATCTAATACAAAAAAACCTGCAATGGACTTTTCTCCATTTTTTATTTCTGNACTATTTATATAGTCGAAGCTAACATAGCTTTTATTTTTAGTTTCAAGTAATCTTTCTAGGCCTATATCAATTGGNTTATAATCTTCTTGGATTTCATGTCCATATAAATGTAANCCTGCTTCTATTCTCAATAAATCTCTTGCACCAAGTCCGCATGGAGGGATATCTAATTTTTTCATAAGATCCCATACAAAGTCAGAAGATGAATTATCAAATATTATTTCAAAGCCATCTTCTCCTGTATAACCAGTTCTAGCCACAAATATATTCTTTTCACTAATAGAAATATTCTTAAATTTATATCTACCTAAGTTTTTTATTGAATTACTAATTGAACTTATTTTTTTNATTACCTCGGGACCCTGAATAGCTAACATTCCAGACTCTAATGTCATGTTATTTATTCTGACATCTCCTTTAATTTTAGAGTAAATCCATTCTAAATCTTTATTTGTATTTGAAGCATTTATAACTATTAGAAATCGGTCAATAAGATTATAAATAATTAGATCATCTAGAATTTGATTATTTTCATTAATTAATAATGTATATTTAGCTGAACCTAATTCTAGAGAATCTAAATTAATAGGGAATATTTTTTCAATAAAGTCATTTCGATCTTCTCCTAAAATTTCTATCCTTCCCATATGAGAAACATCAAAAAAACCNGAGTTTTTTCTAACGAANCCTGCTTCTTTAATTATTCCTGATGGATAANTAATNGGCATATTCCAGCCTTCAAAATCGACCATTTTTGCATTACTTAATTCGTGCTTGTCATGAAAAATTGTTTTTAGCATTTATATCCAGTCTTCTTTTATAATAGTATTTTTTTTATATACACCTGGCAATTCAAATCTTTGTGGATATTCTTCAATCAATGGGATTTCTTCAAGAAACTTATTGTTATATTTTATATCTAAGAGATTAAAATTAGAATTAAAATTAGAATGAATAGTAACAAAATAATTACCCATTCCATTTGGTTTGATTAATTGATTTATTGCATATCTGTTGTAGNTTATTTCTTCATTAGCAGTTGATAAAGAACTTAGTTTCCCTAATATTTCTCCGATACCTAAGTTAAATAAAAATTCCCTTTGATTTCCAAGATAATTAATTTTAAAATTAATATTTTCGAAGTTATTTAGTAACTCATTAATATCTACCTGAAAGGTTATATCTGAGTATCCTGGCTTATAAAAATAATTATCATAAAAACTATGATTGTGAATAACACTCANATTAGATTTTTTTTTCCCNTTATAAAATAAATCTTTTTCATTCAAACCATAATCTATGGATATTATATAAGCTCGATCACACGAGGATTTAAATGATTGAAATATAGAATTTTTTGAACAAAATACTTCTCCCACACAATTATCTATTGGTTTGCTTAATCTNTTTATNCTATTAATAATGCAACTGCAATTACTAGAAGGTTCATCTAATANTTCTATGAGTTTATTATTCTTGAACTCAACATATTTTTCAAAGATTTTTTTATTTTTTATTTCAAAAATATGATGAGGTAATGCATCAAATAGCTCATTAGAAATTATTATTCGATTAGCTTTTTTTATTTTTTTTGGGTCGAATCTATCAACTTTTTCCACAGAATCTGTGATTGAGCGATCAAAAGCTTCATATGAAAAATTCTTATATCCAAATGAAGCAAGAGATTTTTTTATGTCATATGCTAATGTTCCGTTACCTGCACCAAATTCTGAAATCTTAATTATTTCTTTATTATCGAAAGTATCAATTAGATTTGAAATCAGGTTAGATAGTAAATATCCAAAAANAGGATGCGTNAAAGGAGAGGTAGCATAGTCTTTGAAGTAAACATTCCTACTTTTTCTTTGATAAGTATAGTAACCTTCTTCTCCGTAAAGGCATAAATCTATAAAATCTTTAGAAGAAATTCGGCCATGATTAATGACTTTTTCTATAACAAAATTATCAGTTATAACTAACTAATCCCTTTTATCAATGTGTATGTACTCTTTTGATCTTTCACCAGTATATTGAAGTAAAGGCCNAATAAGTATGTTATGNCGCATTTGTTCAAGNATTTGTATTGTCCANCCAGGAATTCTACCAACTGCAAATATTGGTATAAAAAGATCCTTAGGAATACCNAAAAGNTAATATACNGCACCGGCAAAAAAATCTACATTTGCATGAATTCCTCTTCTAGCATAAGGAGTCATTGCTTCTTGAACAGCTAANAATATNTCATACCATTCAGTTTCGCCTTTTTCTTCACTAAGATTCTTTACTCCNTCTTTCAAATGTTTTGCNCTGGGATCTGCTGCTTTATAAACTCTATGGCCAAAACCCATTACTCTTTCTCTGCTAGCTAAGAGATTTTTAACATGATTTTCTGCATTATCAGCGGTTCCAACATCTTTTACTAATTCCATAACACCCTCAGCTGCTCCTCCATGAGAAGGTCCAGATAGAGCTGCAATTCCAGCAGTGATAGAACCATAAAAATCTGCCTTTGTTCCTGTGACAACTCTAGTGGTAAATGCAGATGCATTACATCCATGATCTGCATGAACAACAAAATCTATATCCATCAATCTTGCAGTATCTTCACTNGGCTCTTCNCCTTGAAGCATATAAAGAAAATTAGCGGCATGTGATAAATTATCNGAAGATTCAATAGGATCTAAGCCTTTTCTCATTCTATTATGAGCCATGACTATAATAGGNACCTGAGAGGTTAATTTTATNCCTTTTCTTATTGTTGCTTCTTCAGAAAAATCATCCCTATCTTCATCAAATGAAGATAAAGAAGATATTGCAGTTCTTAATACATCCATTGGGTGAGAATCTTTTACAATATCAATAATATCGTAAGTTTTTTGAGGCAATTTCCTGTATGATTTCAAAGATTTGTCAAATTCTTCCAATTGAGTTGTGTTTGGAAGGTTGCCATACATTAGAAGATAAGAAGTTTCTTCAAATGTAGAATTTTCAGCTAGGTCATGGATATTATAGCCGCTGTACTCCAAGACACCTTCTTTTCCATCAATGAAAGTCGTATTAGTTCTATCGAGATATATCCCTTGAAGACCTCTATTTAGAGATATGTCACTGTCAGCCATAATAATCCTTTAATTTTGAAATTAAAATAATTTTATAATTTATTTTGAAGTTATCAAAGTTAAATACTTATCACAAGTGAATTTTTAAAAAGTTAAGAGCTTTTCTATAAGCTTATTTTTATCTAAACTTCCTAAATCTCCATATTTCCTTGTTCTCACTGATCCTGATTTTGTTTCTATTTCCTTATCTCCAACTATNATCATCACAGGAATTTTTTTAAGTTCACTATTTCTTATCTTTTGACCTAATCTTTCGTTAGAATCATCAATCAAAACTCTAAATTTTCTTTCTAATAATTCGTTACATAACTTATTTGCATAACTTAAATGCTTTTCGGATATAGGGATTATATTAACTTGATTAGGTGCTAGCCAAAATGGAAGATCTCCACTGGTATGTTCAAGTAATATACCAATAAATCTTTCTATTGATCCAAGCATAGCCCTATGTATTACAACGGGCCTTTCTTTTTCACCTTTACTATTTATAAATTCTAAATTAAATCTTTCTGGTAATGAGAAATCCATTTGAGCTGTTCCTAGCTGCCATTCTCTTCCCATAACGTCTGGAATAAAAATATCTATTTTCGGCCCATAAAAGGCTCCTTCTCCNTCAATCTCTTCGAAATTTTCATCAAATTCACTAAGTACTTCTCTTAATTGCTGTTCAGCCAAATCCCAAATTTCATCATCCCCAGCTCTCTTTTCTGGCCTTAGTGAAAGAGTAAGGCGGGGTTCTTCAAATCCAAAAGCTGTATATGATTCTCTTAGCATTTCGAGAAATTTTTTGATTTCATTTCCTGCATCTTCCCTAGAACAAAATATATGTGCATCATCTTGTGAAAATGATCTTACTCTTGTTAATCCATGTGTTACNCCTGATCTTTCGTATCGGTGTAATCTACCAAAATCTGCCAACCTGAGAGGTAGATCTCTGTAGGATCTTAATGTAGATCTATAAATTACAGCATGAGCAGGACAATTCATAGGCTTTATCCCTACTTCATTATCATCAATCTCCATCATATACATATTATCTAAATAGAAATCATAATGACCAGATTGTTTCCAAAGATCTGTTGAAAATAATTGAGGGGTTATAACTTCTTTATAATCATATTTTTCATAGAGATTTCTTACAAATTCTATCAATTTATTGTAAACAAATGCTCCATTAGGCAAAAAAAATGGATTTGCAGGACTTATTGGATCAAGAAAAAATAAATCAAGAGAAACTCCTAATTTTCTATGATCACTTTCTAAGGCTTTTTGTCTTTTATCTAGATAATCTTTTTGTAGNTCCTCTGATTCCCANGCTGTTCCATAAATTCTCTGAAGCATTTTGTTTTTCTCATCACCTCTCCAGTATGCACCAGCAGTAGATAAAAGTTTTATAGCCTTAATATCTCCAGTTTTATCAGCGTGGCCACCTTCGCATAAATCTATAAAATTCCCGTCAGAATGACTATATTCAGTGATAACTTCATCGTCAGGCATAGAATTAATGATCTCTAATTTATAAGGATTATTTTTATATATGTCTAACGCTTCATTTTTAGATATTTCTCTTCTCTCAAATTTAGTATTCCTTTTTATGGATCTTTTCATATCTCTTTCTATGGTTGCTAAATCTTGAGGAGAAAAAGTTTTATCTATATCAAAGTCATAAAAGAAACCATCATTTATTGGAGGTCCTATGGCCAATTTAGCTTCTGGGTGTCTTTTTAATACAGCTTCTGCTAATAAATGAGCAGCTGAATGTCTAAGTTTATGCCTATATTCTTCAATATTTTCTGTTGTCATATTATCCATTNACTATATTAATTTTCTCTTGGAACCTTATATTTTGATAATATTTTATCTAACTCATTTATCAGTTCTTGTGATGGTATTCTAGAAGGAGGTCTTGGTGGCCCAGCTTTAAGTCCAACTAGTTCCATTGCAACCTTAATAAAAGGCCCTTCACCACCAGTTTGCTGGACTACCTTTCTTACCCAATTAATCCATTCAAACTTAAATCCCAGCAGCAAATCTCTAGCCTTTTCATAATTATTAGATTCTAGGGCTTCCCAAATTGAATTTGGGTATTCAGGCCAAAAACTACTTAGGTGAGTAATNAAGCCTGATGCTCCATAGATATGACTTAAAACATGATTACCAGAATTATCAATCATAGATACATCTTTCGAGTATCTAGTTAGNCCTTCTCTAAATTTATCAATAGCACCATGACTCCATTTGATTGAATTAACATTAGGTATTTCTATTAACTTATCTAATAATTCAAAATCCATAACAAATCCATCCCACCAAGTATGATAAATCATTAGGTTGACTCTAGAGTGGTCGGAAACGCGGTTAAATAGGTCTAGCACATCATTTCTAGTGGGCATATAGTAATAAGTNGGACCAAGCTGGCATCCAAAAATACCTAATTCTTCAGCAGANCTAGCCATTTTATTTATTTCTCTCCAATCAGTATGCTGAATTGATGTAAGAACAGGAATTTTATTTTCAGCAGAATTAACTGCTACTTCCATTANTTTTATCCTTTCATCTACATTCAAAGCAGGNTGCTCACCTCCGGCTCCACCAATCAATANAGTAGCATTACCTTCACTCAAACCTCTTCTTATCATAAATTTTATATTCTTTTCAAAAGAACTATAATCTACAGAAAAATCATCATTAAAAGGAGTTGCAACTGCTACCATTGCCCCAACTATTTTTTTATTTTTCATTTTTTGCCTCTATTTATATCTAATTATTATTTATGTATTTACAACCTATGTAACTAAAAATTATTNCATTTACGCTGGATATCTATATTTATCTTCAGGGTAATCAAAACCCCAAAATAAAATTAGGTCTCTAAGAACTTTATCAAAAAGTATCAAAAAGTTCTTAGAGACCAAAGTTATGAATTTATGAATTTTTAGTTAACTTAACAACTTATTAGAAAATGATTCGCTCAATGAAAAAAGCAAATANAAAAACTGACATTATAAAATATAGTATTATTCTAGATCTCAAGTACCTAAATAAAAATTATTTCTCAAACTAATTTACATAGAGCTATTCCCATAATAGCTCCAATTATAATNGCTCCAATATAGGAAAGAAATGTACTTAATACTGAGTTGGAAGCTTCTTTTTTTATCATACNTAACATTCTGATTTTGTTTGTTTTATATTCTATTAGAAAATATAAATAGGATAATGTATTCTATTCTAAATTATATCTGAATATTTTTTATTCTTTATTTTTCTTTCTAATTTTTTCTGAGTAAATCGTTAATGCAGCAATTAATATACCAATAATTACACCTATAAAAACTCCAAGTCCCATCCATAATCCAAAAAAGCCACCAACTAAAAATCCGTATAAAATAGCGAGAATATAAGCTTTATACATCTCTACTATTTATTTTTTCTTGCTTGAATAAAACTATATATAAATACAACAATTGAAAATGAGCATGTTCCAAGCATCACAATTAATCTTACTAAACCCCANCCTCCTTCTTCAATTGATGTAGNAAGTCTTGTTCCAGNAAGNGCAACTAAAATCAATATAGTCAAGATTATAGCTATATGAGAAAAAATTATGTTTAGTTTATGATTTTTTNTGGATANAANGTAGCAAATAAATATNANNATTCCAAATATAGANGGTATAAATGCAGTAGGTGAGGAAACTTCAATAAATCCCCATATNCCCATAAGAATAAGTGATACAGAATTAATAATATTTCCTGTCTTTGAATTCAATATATACTCCATTATTTAATTTTATTTTANTTATTTATTTATTATCTAATCAATTCTATTTTCAATAAATAGNCTTGCTATTTTATTTAATGCATTCCAATGATTAATATCTAGTGTACTATTTTTTATGGCTTTTCCAATAAATTCAAGCTCAATGCTGTAGCCAGAAAATTTTTCATGCAAACTTTGTACTCTTATATTTCCTAAACTTACAAGAGAATTAATTTCTGAATCATTAGTAAACTTTTTTGCTAGATATTCTCCATTATTATTTGATAGCCACTCAAAACTTTTTTCTTTACCAATACCAAAAAAGGATTTATTTTTTTTTAATTTCACTTCAATATAATTTTTTTTATCTTTAGATGTTTTTGATGGAATTGCAAAATAATACCACCATCTNGGAGGAGTATTTTTACCTCTATCTCTTTTTATAATATTTATGTAACTTATTAGATAATCTGAATTAATATTAATTACACCTAAACTTCTTCTATGCCATGGATTAAAAAGTTTTTCTTCTGGGATACCTCTTTCAGCAAAAGATACATCTAGGCCTATAGTTTTTAAGTGTTTATATAAATTATCTCTCGATTTATCTCTAAAGAAATTCTTGATTTTTTTTATCCAAATCATAAATTATCAAGCCTATTTCTTCTTGTTGGAATTAATTTCATTATTTCTAATCTTGATTNTTCACTAAGATAGATCCATTTAGAAATTTCTTCTTTAGATCTTAGGCACCCAGTACAAAAACTATTACTATAATCATAAGTGCAATGCTTGATACAAGGGGAAGAAATNTCTTTCATATAAAAATTATGGATGAATTAAAATATTTTTTCAAATAAAAAAATAAATAAATCATAAATTTTCATAAAATATTACATTTTTATGATTCTTAAATCTATTTTTCATAGTTGAAATTGCTTGAGGGTTATTATCAATAAGAATCGCATTTCTATTATTTTCTATAGCCGCCTCACCTGTAGAGCCTGATCCAGCAAAAAAATCTAAAATCTTATCATTTTCATTAGAGTGGACTTTTATTATTCTATTCATAATTGCAATGGGTTTTTGTGTAGGGTAGCCTGTTTTTTCTCTACTGTTGGGACTAACTATTGTTTGCCACCAAGAATCAGTAGGTGGCTTACCTTTTGCTGCTTTTTCTGGTCCCACTAAACCTGGTGCCATATATGGTATTCTGTCAATAGAATCATAATTAAATGTATATTTTTTAGGATTCATAGCATACCAAAGAATATTATCATGCTTTGTTGACCATTTTTTTTTACTTCTTGCTCCATAATCGTAAGACCAGATAATTTCATTTACAAACGATTCTCTTCCAAAAATTTTATCGCAAAGAATTTTTGCATAATGAATTTCTCTATAGTCTAAATGTAAAAAAAAACTACCTTCTCTTTTTAATATACGCTTAGATTCTAAAATTCTTTTTTCTAAAAAACCTATATAGTCATCAAAAATATCTTTATAATTTTGTTCACCTAGAATTTCAGTTTTGTATGAATAGCCTTTAAATCCAATCCTATCTCCACTTAAGGATCTTTTTGTTTTTATCCTAGTTCTTGATTGTACTTTGCCGGTATTGAATGGGGGATCTATGTATATAAGATCTATAGAATTTGATTCTAATTTATTTAGGACACTAATATTATCTGATTGAAAAATTTCTAATTTGTTAGATGTCATAATCTTTAATCATAAATTTATAAATAAATATTTTACCGGATACTGGTGGGCGATACAGGACTTGAACCTGTGACCTCGTCGATGTCAACGACGCGCTCTAGCCAGCTGAGCTAACCGCCCAATAGGCTATTTCTTATCTAGGTTTTCATCTATNTCTTCATCAAGGTCAATTTCACCAAGGTCAATTTCACCAAGATCTAGTTCTTCAGATAAATCTGTCTGATTTTTATTATCCGATGAAACATTATCTGTTGTTTCTGAAACTAAATTTTCTATAGATCCCTCAGAATCATCGTTAGCTATAGCAGCTAATGCCTCTTCAAATGTAGCTGGAGCTTCAGTCATTCCAGTAAGGCTATCACCTTCCAGCATTGAATTATCTTTGTCAATTCCTAAAAGCTCTAAACCTTCGGGAGATTGATCCATTCTAGCAGGTATTAGCCTTCCAATAATAACATTTTCTTTTAATCCAGACAGTTGATCAACTGAACCATTTACAGCAGCTTCAGTTAGTACCCTCGCAGTTTCTTGGAAACTAGCTGCAGCTAAAAATGAATCTGTAACTAGAGAAGCTCTAGTTACTCCAAGTAATACAGGTATCGCTTCAGCAGGCTCCTTGTTTTCTTCTAACATTTTTGCATTTAGCTCATCAAAGTCAAACTTATCTATTAATTCTCCAGGAAGTAAACCAGTATCACCAGCGCCTTCAATTCTAATTTTTCTTAGCATCTGCCTAAGAATAACTTCAATATGTTTATCATGAATATGAACTCCCTGAGATCTATAAACTGTTTGAACTTCAGAGACAAGATAAGCTTGTACTTCTTCCACTCCTTGAATTCTTAATATTTCATGAGGATTTTTGGGACCAGAGGTTATTGGGTCACCCGCTATAATTTTTTGTCCATCAGATACCAATAGCTCTGATGCTGCAGGTATTGCATATTCTCTTTCATTCTCATCTTCCCAAGTAATAGTTATTTCACCTTTAGTTACTGTTACAAGCCCTTCATAGGGAGCAACAATATCTTGTGATAGCTCCTCGAAATTTTCATCATTCTTAAGTTTTGAAACTAAAGATTTTTTTATAGAAGTTATAGATTCTCCTACACCTATTCTTTGCCCTGACTTAACTATAGCCCTGTGGGTATCTGGTATTTCAGTAGTTATAGAATTTTTTTCTGTATTTGCAACTCTAACTACCCTCAAATCTCCAACATTTCCAAGTTTTACTATTCCAGATATTTCTGACAGGATTGAAACACCTTTAGGTATTCTGGCTTCAAATAGTTCTATTACCCTAGGAAGACCAGAAGTAATGTCAGATCCAGCAATACCACCAGTATGGAATGTTCTCATTGTTAGCTGAGTACCCGGCTCTCCAATAGATTGAGCGGCGATAATACCAACTGCTTCGCCCATCATTGCCGTTTTTCCTGTTGCTAATGATGCTCCATAGCTTTTTTGAGAAATTCCTTTTTTAGCATTAGATGATAAGGGAGAGTAGCACCAAACTTCTTCGATTCCGGCTGTTTCAATATCTNTAGCTATTTTNGGACTAATTATTGTATCTGTGTCACANATAACNTCTCCGGTTTCTGGATGAGTTACAGGTATTGANGGGAACCTACTAACTATTCTGTCAGCTAAAGTACTTCCCATTCCGTCTGTATCTTTTGTTATTTTTATACCAACAGCTCCTTCATCTTCTTCTTTGTTAATAATGAGATCTTGNGCCACATCAGCAAGTCTTCTTGTAAGGTAACCTGAATCAGCAGTTCTAAGCGCAGTATCTGCCAAACCTTTTCTTGCTCCATGTGTAGAAATAAAATATTCCATAACACTAAGTCCTTCAGCAAATGATGATCTGATTGGAAGTTCAATAATTCTACCTTTCGGATCTGACATAAGGCCTCTCATACCTGCCATTTGTTTTATTTGGGCTAAGTTACCTTTAGCACCAGAATCTGCCATNGAATAGATTCCTGCATAATTGGGNAGTGAGTCTGAAACTGCAGTTTCCATTTTTTTCGATACATCTTCCCAAACACTAATTGAACTTTGATATCTCTCAGTCTCTGTTATCATACCNTCCATGTATTGTTCATCTAACTTTCNGATCTTCTGATCTGCAGAAGAAAGTAAAGATTGCTTTTGAGGAGGCGTAACAATATCTTTTATAGCTATAGTTGTGCCTGATTGCGTTGCGAACTTAAACCCAATATCNTTNATATCATCAAGAACTANTGTAGTAACATCTTTTCCCAANNTTCCATAGCACTCAGATACTAAATCCTCTATAGTTGATTTGGTGAACTGAATGTTTCTAAAACCTAATTCTTCAGGAATGATATTATTCCAAAGTATCCTACCAATCGTTGTTTCAATAAATTCATCATTGATTTTTACAACAATTATATCTCTGAGTCCAAGAGTTTCAGTTTCATATGCAAAAATTGCAGACTCTTTGGAGTTGAAACTCATTTTTTTATTATCANCTGATTGATTATCAACTCCCGTTAGATAGTATATACCCAAGACCATATCCAAGTTTGGAGCTACGATTGGCTCTCCAGACCTAGGGGCAAGCATATTATTTGTTGATAGCATTATTTTTTTTGCTTCCAGAACAGATTCTCTTGAAAGAGGAACATGTACCGCCATTTGGTCGCCATCAAAATCAGCATTAAAAGCTGTGCAAACCAAAGGATGTAATTGTATTGCAGAACCTTCAACTAAAACTGGTTGAAAGGCTTGAATTCCTAGCCTATGAAGTGTTGGNGCTCTGTTAAGTAAAACAGGATGATCTTTTATTACTTCTTCTAAAATATCCCAAATTTCAGGCTGGGATTTTTCTGCGAGTCTTTTNGCTGATTTAATATTATGAGCATAACCTTTGACAACTAGGGAGTTCATAACAAAAGGTTTAAATAACTCTAGGGCCATTTTCTTTGGAAGACCGCATTCGTCTAATTTTAATTGTGGTCCGGATATAATTACCGATCTTCCCGAATAATCTACTCTTTTTCCAAGTAGATTTTGCCTAAACCTTCCTTGTTTACCTCTTAACAANTCCGTAAGAGATTTTAGCTTATGGTTGTGAGAACCAAGAATTGGCCTACCTCTTCTTCCATTATCTACCAAGGCATCAACAGCTTCTTGTAGCATTCTTTTTTCATTTCTAATTATTATTTCAGGAGCTTGAAGATCTAAAAGATGCTTTAATCTATTATTTCTGTTTATAACCCTTCGGTATAGATCATTTAAATCTGAAGTAGCGAATCTACCTCCATCAAGCTGAACCATCGGGTGAAGCTCGGGGGGAAGAACTGGCAATATTGTTAGTATCATCCANTCTGGTTTGTTACCACTTTGCTTGAAGCTTTCAATCACTCTTAGTCTTTTGATTGCTTTTTTTCTTCTCTGACCAGAGGTCTGTCTTATTTCTTCTATTAATTCAGCTGTAGCTTTATCAAGATCAAAGTCTTTGAGAATTTTTAGTATAGCTTCAGCTCCCATTTCAGCGACAAAAACTGGACCAAATTTATCTCTAAACTCTCTATATTTAGCTTCAGTAAGAAGTTGCATCACCTCAAGAGATTCAAGGTCTTGAATAGTCTCTTCAGTTTTTGTTTCTTCATCATTAATAATTTCTTCATAAGTACTTTTTATAAGCTCTTCTAGTTTTTCAGGTTTTTTCGCATCAGATTTTTTTACTTTAATTTCAAGTCTTTCAAATTCCTCCAGATATTCTTTCGATTCTAATATACTTGCAAGCCTTGACTTTATTTCACCTATCTTCTGTTCTGAATCTTGCTTGAAAAAATTTATTGCGTCTAATTTTTCATTGTCATTAATTTCTGTGACTATATATTGTGCAAAATAAAGGACTCTTTCTAGATTTTTCGGAGAAACATCTAATAACAAGCCTAGTCTTGAAGGAGTGCTTTTTGAAAACCAAATATGAGCAACAGGTGCAGCTAGTTTTATGTGACCCATTCTTTCTCTTCTAACCTTTGCTCTTGTTACTTCAACTCCACATCTGTCACAAATCACGCCTTTATAACGTATTTTTTTATATTTACCACAGTAACATTCCCAGTCTTTCGTTGGGCCAAAGATTTTTTCACAAAATAAACCATCTTTTTCTGGTCTAAGGGTTCTATAGTTAATAGTTTCTGGCTTTGTAACTTCTCCATAAGACCAGGCCTTAATTTGATCGGGTGATGCAAGTGAGATCCTTATTGAATTAAAATCTGAGGATGATTTAGTTGTCATTTTTTTCTCCTGTAATAAATCTAAAATTATAAATTAGTTTTTTTTTATTTGTCTTCTGTATCTTCCGAATCTTCAATTTCTTCTTCAAACTTAGTCTCTAATGAAATTTCAGCATCATCAATTACTTCTNCATTACTATTTGCTATTTNGCTTTCTTTATCTGTTTTATCTGATTCTTCTGATTCTTCATCNGAATCAGAGGAAAGATCCATATCTTCNGTTGAATCATCATCCAAATCAGAAATATCTAACATNTCATTCCAGTCTATTTCACCAGTTGGANCTGNTGAACCTAGCGGTAATTCTTCAGACATACTTTTATTTAACAATTCAATTGAAAGGCCTAGACCTTGTAGCTCTTTTAGTAAAACATGGAAAGATTCCGGTACTCCTGGTTGGATTACTTGCTCACCTTTAACTATTGCTTCATATGTCTTTACTCTTCCAACAACATCATCAGATTTAATTGTTAGCATTTCTTGTAATGTGTAAGCAGCTGAATATGCTTCAAGTGCCCATACTTCCATCTCTCCAAATCTTTGTCCTCCAAACTGGGCCTTACCACCAAGAGGTTGCTGAGTAATTAATGAATATGGCCCAGTAGATCTTGCATGGATTTTATCTTCAACTAANTGTATNAGCTTCATCATATANACTCTTCCAACTGTNATTTGACTTTTGAAAGGTATACCGGTTTTACCATCATAAACTTTTTGTTTACCAAATATTGGTGCCGACAAATCTTTTTCCCTTGAGATTTCTAAAGCTTTTTGCATTAATCCAGTTGGTTTAAGATCATCAGCTTTTTCATCTGTATATTCCTTGAGCCATATTGAAAGACAAGCATCTCTTGCTGATCCTTGATTTGATGCTGCATCACTCCAAAGCTTTTCTCTTTGATAACCTCTTTCTTCAAGCCATTCATCAACCACTTGCCAATCTACTTCTTTATTATCAAGATTTGTTTTATCAACAGCATTCGATGCAGTTATGAACCAGGCTCTTGCAAGATGATCCTCGATTATTACATCAGTAGCTCCATCAAAAACAGGGGTTCTAGCCTTAAAACCAAGTATTTCAGCAGCCCACCCTAAGTGTGTTTCCATTATTTGCCCTAAATTCATTCTACTTGGTACTCCAATAGGATTAAGAATGATATCAATTGGCGTACCATCTTCTAGATATGGCATATCTTCTCTCGGAAGAACTCTTGAAACTACCCCTTTATTTCCATGCCTGCCTGCCATTTTGTCACCTTGAGTTATTTTCCTTGTATGCGCTATCCAAACCCTTACTATTTTTTGGACTCCAGGAAGCAATTGATCTCCATTTTCCTTAGTTAAGATTTTCACATCAGTAACCTTACCATGCTGTCCATGAGGTACTCTTANTGAGCTATCTTTTACATCTCTTGCNTTTTCTCCAAAAATAGCCCTTAAAAGCTTTTCTTCAGCTGTTAGTTCAGTTTCACCTTTTGGTGTAATCTTACCGACAAGAATGTCGCCTTGATTAACTCTTGCACCAATTCTTATGATTCCATCTTGGTCTAAATTAGTTAGGGCTTCTTCTCCAACATTAGGTATNTCTCTTGTGATTTCCTCAGGTCCTAACTTGGTATCTCTAGCTTCAATTTCATGTTTTTCAATGTGAACAGAAGTAAATCTATCATTTCTTACTAATTCTTCATTTAGTACAATAGAGTCTTCATAATTTAGTCCTTCCCAACTCATGAAAGCGACTGTTAGATTTTGTCCAAGTGCAAGCTCTGCTCCATCAGTCGAAGTTGAGTCAGCTAATGGTTGATTGAGTTCTACTTTCTGACCTTTTCTAACTACAGGAATTTGATTTATGCATGTTCCTTGATTAGATCTTCTGTATTTATATAGTTCATGGTGGAATTCATTACCATCTTCATCAGTAACAATTATATTTTCTGCGGTTACACTAGTAACTAATCCTTCTGCTCTTGATTCAATTACTTGTCCTGAGTCTATAGCTACCCTTCTTTCCATCCCTGTCCCTACTAAAGGCGATTGAGGGTTTATGCATGGGACTGCTTGTCTTTGCATATTAGATCCCATAAGCGCCCTGTTTGCGTCATCATGTTCCAAAAAAGGAATAAGTGCTGTAGAAACAGAAACAATTTGCATAGGTGATACGTCCATATAATCTACATTTTCAGGAGGTTCATGGGCAAAACCTTCACCTTCTCTAACTTCCACCTGAGTTGAAATGATTTGACCCTTTGAATCAACTTGTGTAGTAGCTTGACCAATATTATGATCTTCCTCTACATCTGCAGTCATATAATCAACATCATTTCCATCAGAAGAAGGAAAGGGTATAACTTTTATCTTTGTTTTAGACATTTTTGAAATATCTTCATATGCACTTTTTGTTATAGCCTTGCCTGATTCGCATAAAACTTTACCTTTATCGTCTAGAACATCTTCAACTGGAATTCTTCCAATAATATCATCTGAGTTACTTTCACATTCATTTAGAACTTTTCTGTAAGGAGTCTCTATAAATCCAAAAGGATTAATTCTTCCAAAGGTTGATAATGAACCTAGCAATCCGATATTTGGACCTTCTGGTGTTTCTATAGGACAAATTCTCCCATAGTGAGAATGATGTACGTCTCTAACATCAAATCCAGCTCTATCTCTTGATAGGCCGCCTGGTCCAAGAGCTGACAATCTCCTTTTATGAGTTAGCTCTGCAAGGGGGTTTGTTTGATCCATAAACTGAGAAAGCTGAGAAGCTCCAAAAAATTCTCTAAGTGCTGATACAATTGGTCTAATATTAATTAATGCTGCTGGTGTAGTGGTTGCTGGATCAATTTGAGTTGACATTCTTTCTTTGACAACACGTTCCATTCGAACCAAACCAACTCTAATTTGATTTTGAATTAGCTCTCCTACACCTCTAACTCTTCTATTACCAAGATGATCGATGTCATCTTTCTTTGCTTCTCCATTATTGATTTGAATTAGTCTTTTAATTATTTCTACAATATCTTCTTTGGTGAGAGTTCTTTCATCTGCAGGTGCAGAAATATCAAATTTAGTATTTAGCAATTTAGAGCTTAATTTATGTCTTCCTACTTTTCCTAAATCATATTTCTTTGGGTCGAAAAACATTCCATCAATAAGATTTTTAGCATTTTCAACGCTTGGTGGTTCTCCAGGTCGGAGTCTTTTATAAAATTCAATTAATGCTTCATCTTGGGTTATATTTTTCCCCTCTCTTGCTAGAGTGGACTTTATAAATTTATGATTATTATCAACGTCAACGTTCTTAAATTCATTGAGGATTTTTTGATCAGTATCCCAACCAATTGCTCTTAATAAAGTAGTAATATTTGCTTTTCTTTTTCTATCGACTTTTACTGAAATAATATCTTTATTTGATGTTTCTAGTTCAATCCAAGCTCCTCTGTAGGGTATAAGTTTTGCCGAACAAAGATTTCTACCTGTTGCCGGATCTGTATCTGTAGTGAAATATGCACCTGGCGATCTTACTAATTGGGAGACAATGACTCTTTCGGCTCCATTTATAATAAAAGTTCCTGTTTTAGTCATTTGAGGTAAGTGGCCAAAAAACAAAACTTGCTCTTTTATTTCCTGAGTTTCTTTTATTATCAGTTGAACAGTTATATACAATGGTGCTTGAAAGGTTATTTCCTTTTCTCTGCACTGTTCTTCGTTAAATTCTGGCTCTCTAATTTCGTGATCAATTAGCCTAACTTCGAAACGACCTCCAGAAAAGTCTTCAATTGGAGAAATTTCTTCGATCAGTTCTTTAATTCCTGGTCCTTTAAGCCATTCAAAGGATTCTGTTTGTATCTCTAGAAGATTAGGGACATCGACTACATTTTCTATTTTATTGAACCACTTTTTGTCATCAAATGACAAAGAATTTCTATCAGCTATAACCATTTGTTTCTCCAGATATCTTTAAAATAAAAAACCCTCTCCACGATTTAGGTCAGCTCGCAAAGCGGGTATAAAAACTTTTTTATAATTTTATGATAAGTTTTATATTATAAATAATCAATAGATATAATAACGAATTCTAACAAGATAGATAAATGGATAAAGTAGAAAAATCAATTATGTATAGTCATCCTACATGCGGATACTGTGACTTATTAAGAGAAGAGCTTTTAGATCAAGGGCTTGATTTCAAAGAAATTGATGTATCTAAATCTCCCGAATACTGGGAAGAGGTTGAGAAACTTTCTGGTGGCGATAGAATTACGCCTGTTCTAGTTAAGTCTGACGGAACTGTAGAAATAGGATTTAGAGGTATTGGTTGTAACTATAATTCTTAGAATTAGATGTAGTCATTTAGTATAAAATCTAACTCTTTTTTGTCATCTTCATCCATAGCTGGAGTTGGGTACCTTAAGTTAGAAAATTTAGTTATATTTCTTCTTTTTAAGATCTCTTTTCTTATTGATAGAGATATACCTGCGGTATTTTCATATCTAATCAATGGCAACCATTCATAAAATATTTTTTTTGCCTCGTCTATTTTTTTTGAATTATAGAGGTTATATATTTGAACTAAAATTTCTGTAAAAGCAAATCCTGTCATAGTTCCAGAAGCCCCTCTAAGAAGCTCTTCTAAGAAGAATAAGCCTCCGAGACCTCCGAAAATTTTTAAGTCTTTAGATTTAATTTTTACAATTTTAGATATTTTAGAAGGAGTAGGTGGATCCTCAAGTTTTATAGAATTAACTTTTTCTAAACTCTTATCTAAATTAACCATGAACTCAGGTGACATGTAAACTCCTGATTGATCGGGAAGGTCCTGGATAACAATTTTCGTATTATCATCAATAGAATTATTTACCTCTTCATAATAACGATGTAAAACCTTTTCATTTGGTTTCTTCATTATTGGTGGAGCTACCATTACCTGCTCTGCCCCGGCGTTTGAAGCAGTTTCTGAATATTTTGATACTAAATACCCGCTTTCGGCACTTACTCCTATTGTGAGTATTAATGATAATTTTTTTGATGAGTTAGAAATTTCTTTGATAAGTAAATTTCTTTCTTCTTCAGATAGCCTATGGGCCTCACCCATAACCCCTAATAGAACAATTCCAATACATCCTGAATCTTTTGCAAATTTGGTTATATTTATCATTGATTCTAGATCTATTTTGCCTGAGTCATTAAACACAGTTGGCATCATAAAATGCACGCCGTTATTATTCATTTTTTCCTCATTAAATAAAATTGTTTAGGTATATCTTCTTATCATGATTGATATTATAGCGAATAAAAATAGAACTAAACCCTTAACTAAAATACTTCTCAGATTAAANTTCTTTTTCATAAGCACTNATTTGCTNATTTGATTTTTTACCATTTAGNAGANTTCCTATAAATGTATTTCTAACAAAATAATGATAACTAATTAAAGAAAAAATTGTCACAAAAGATATAATCAGTANAAATTTTATAAAGTGATAGATTTCTAAGCGAGAAAATATTCCTTGAAATAAAATTACAAAAGGAATGTGAATTATATATATATAGTACGAAGCGTCAGATAAATATCTTATCTTATTATGATGTCGATTTATAAGTTTATAGGCAATAAGAACCAAAACAAATATTGAACTCCAAGTATAAATAAAATTGAATATCTCNCCTAACAAATAAACTTTGTTTTCTGAAATAATTATGCAAACTACAAAGGAAACAACAGGTATCCAATAAAATAATTTCTGTTTTTCTGAAAAGCTTCTTATTAGGCNTAATCCGTTATTTTCAAGCTTAAAAAACAATGCTCCAAATAAAAAAAATCCAAAATAATATCCTAATATTGACCAGTGGGGNAAAAAACTTACATCAGTTGCTGGCCTAGATATTATTTCTTCTGGTTGAAAAATTAAAAAAATTAGAATTATTGGCATCATTGCCAATAATGAATAATTTATATTTATTCTTATATTAATCTTTTTAGATAAATAAACTAGAAAGGAATAAAGAAAAGTGAAAATTAATAAAAAATACATAAACCAAAGATGTCCATGACTAAACTCGTCACTATCTTCTAATTCTTTTATCTCATTAGTAAGATTTACTGAATCCCAATTAACAAAAATATTTCCTAAGAAAAATGTAAATATAAATAGAATAGTAATCAATGGAACAAATACTAAGTATGGCAATCCTATTCTTCTTAATCTGTTATCTATAAATTTGATTAATCCATACCTATTTATTATCATTTGTGCAAAGAATCCACTTAGAAGCATGAATAGCGGCATTCTAAATCCATGNATTAACAATAAAATAATGCTATAAATTTCCTTCATTTCATAATCTTCGTACCATGGTAGTATAGGTATACAAACATGAAGAACTATGCCTAAGTACATAGCAAATGCTCTTAGAGCATCAAGATAATGTAATCTTTCAAGTTTCATAAATTAATTATATTATTTATGTATCAATCTAAATTCTAAATGAAAAAATATCTACTAATTCTTACTTTTATATTTTTACTTGCCTGCTCAACTGAAGAAAGCTCAGAAATTGACATTAGTAGTACTAGCTCCAACGAATCCATAAATTCAAATAAAGATGATATATCTGATCTATCAGAAACTTTTTCTCAACATGAAAAAATGATTGAATCATATATTCAAAATGAATCTAATCTCAATGAAAATCTAAATAACCTTAGTGATGAGCTTCTAATAACAAAAAATCAGCTTAATGAATTAATAGAAAAGAATGATAACCTCAAGGAAGAAAATTTACTCTTACAAATGAGCTTGAATAATCTTAGAATCCAATATGAAACTCCAAATATTGAAAAAAGCTCAGAGGAAATACCACTAATTATTTCATCAGAAAAAGAAATAAAAGAGGCTAAAGAAGCATTTCCAAATAATACTTTTCTAAATAGAAACAACTTAAGAATCGAGGGATCTGATTCGGTCTATCCTTATATAAATCAAGCCTTAAAAAACTATACTTATAAAAACTTAAATGATAACGACATTGAGATAACTCAAACAGGTCAAGATAAAGCATTTGAAAAGTTCTTAGATGGTGAAATTCAAATAGCAATGGCCTCATCTAAGTGGCATGATAGAGAATTTAATCAACTGGATGCAGAAGGTATAAATTATACTCAGATACCTATAAGTTATTTTGGTATTGCATTTATAGTAAATAGAAATAACAATCTAGAATGCTTAACTCGAAAAAAATTATCTCAGATATGGATTGAAGGATCGAATTTTTATAGTTGGAATCAGATAGAGCAAAGATTATCATCTTCACAAATTCAATTTTTTGGGCATAAATTAGATTCTATAATTTCTGATTATTTCGTAAGAGATATGCATACAGGAGATATGCAATCAAAAAATCTAAGACGAATAGTAGAAAAGCAAAATGATACTGAAATAATATCTGCTGTAAATCAACTATTCGGAGGTTTTGGATTTATAGATAGTGCAAAAGTAAATCCAATGGTCAAGGCAATTGATCTTACACATAATTGGGATATGAATGGGAACCCAATGGATTGTAAAGAAGTAAATTATAAAAATACATCTAATCCTGATTCAGGGTTACCATTTATGTGGCAAAGAGTTTTATATGTAAATCATGATGTAGCAGATAAATTAACATATGATTTTTTAGAATATTATCTTAATAATGCTACAGAAATAACTATTACAGCAGAAGAATTTATTACTAACGGTGAACCAGCCTATCATCCATATTCACAGCTGGATTATGATGATTTTTGGAACCAAATTGAAAAAGATGCTGGGAATATCAATTAGATTTCATATAGAAATTTTGAATCAATCAGAGTAATTATTCAATTATGGGAATCATTACTTGAGTTTCTAGTTTTACTCCAGCTTCTTCGATAACTTTTGCATTATCTGGAATCTGCATAAACTCTTGTAACTTATCCATTGATTCAACTTCAATGCAAACATGAACTTTATTATTGTTCTCAGCTTCCATACCTGTAAAAACAGTACTTATTCCCCATTCTTGTCTTTTTGATTCATGAGCTAAAAAAGCTTTTTTCCAATGTTCGTAGCCTTTTGTTACTTCGAATGTTCCTACTAATTTCATTTTATTCCTTTCTAGTTTTTTACTTGAATTAAACTATATATAGCGAATATTAATTTATAGTTAAATTTTTTCATACGGAAATTATGTATCAATCAGACTAATTATTCAAATTCCTNCCACAATGATACATTTGTAATTTATTTCATAAAAAAAATTATGAATATTCAAATAATTCCCATANAGCAACGCCCTGTGCGTCAACATCCCAATTGTAAACAATGCATTTTCCATTAAGTTGAGCTAAACTCGGTGCGGATGTTTCAAAATATGTAACCCCTTTCCATGAGTTTCCTCCATCTTCTGTAGGGCTTCCTATTCCTGTTGCTGAAAATGTGACCATACCATCTTCCACAAATATAATTCCAGAATTTGGACATTCTCCTTGCCAATTTCCATCACTTCTAAGCCATGCATTATAAGTTGATGAAGAGTCAATAACTTTGTTTCCATTAAGATCCCCTGAACCACCGAATCCAGTTACTTCTAGCCTTGGTTTTCCGTCTTGTGCAGGCAATACCCTAAGTGATGTCGTGTATTCTATGCTACCTATTCTCTTTAAGCTCATTTTTCTTCCTTTCTAGTTTTTTACTTTAATTAAACTATACATAGCGAATATTAATTTATAGTTTTATTTTTTCATATGGAAATAATGTATTAATCNGACTAATTATTCAAATTAGATTTGTTTTATGTAAAATAAAGTAAAATCATTTTATAAGGAATAAAATATGTCAATTTTAAGATTTCTTTCAGACATACGTAATGCAGCAATTGCTAATGCAATAATTGTTATCTTTCATATTTATATAGCTTTTGCAGTTGAAGGAATAGGTTTTCTAATTATTGTGCTTCCCATAGGGGCGTTGATTGCTCTTGCATACTTTCTGAAAGGTAAAAGAGGTGCAGCGTTACTCTCCCTTCCAACAATAGCTTATATATTGATTTTTGCAACTAATTCATCAGAAATGATTGAGTCTTTGCAGGATGGTGGTGATGAGCATATTAGTTGGGGTTCATTCATATTGATACCCTTTTGGTTATTAACAACATTAATTAATATTCTTACTATCATCGCAGAGTTAAGAAAATCAAATCAATCAGACTAATTATTCAAATACATGATGTCAGAGCTAAGAGTTTAGCTTTTAATAATTTTGGTTTTAAAAATAGAGATGTCAAGCTCCATAGGCTCTGAATGGTATCTGGTTTTGAATACAGAAAGTAGGATATTAATTCAAGGGCTGTTTTTTTCAGCCCTTGAATAACTTGCTTAATCTTTAGCTGTTCTAATTAGTTCTATTCCAGTAGCTATGCTTGTTAGTGTAAGTCCAAAATAATAA
>PBLU01000009.1 GCA_002721875.1 Chloroflexota bacterium
GGTTGAGGTACTGGCTGTTTAATAAACGGTATTTTTAAGGTAGGTGGTTCGGGTGTTTCTTCTACAGTCTTGACTGGTTCCTCTTCCTGATCTCGTAAATCGCTCGGAGGAACTACCATAGGTTCATAGTATGGTACGTCAGCTGTAGGTAAAGGTATCTCTACTGTCTCTATATCAACTATATCAGGTAATATTATGGTGGGTACTTCCATTATGCTGCTTCTAATGCTGCAACTTTAGTTTCTAATGTTTCAACCTTAGTTGTTAACTCTTTGACAGCTTCTACTAACACACCTATTAGTGCATTATATTGAAGATGCTTGTATCCTTCTACTTCTTCTACTAACTCTGGATATACTTTTTCAACATCTTGAGCAATAACACCAGCAGAAGATGTTGTTGCACCTGTAGTTGGTACTGTTATGTCAAATTTATAACCAACTATTTGTTTTAATTTATCAAGTGTACCAGTAAAACGAACTAAATTAGATTTCATACGAACATCAGAACCTGTACTGTACTGACCTCCGTTGGAATACATATTTCCATTGAAATAGATTGAATAATCGGGGTTCCATTGCATTACAGGAGTTCCAAGTCCACCTACATAAAATCTAAATTGTCTATTGTGGGTCATGTAAACCAATTTTCCATTATCATTATCATCAGCGTCAGCAAAAAATATAGAACAATCTTGATTGGTAGTAGCAGTAGCTATAGTTATACCAGCAGCACTTGAATCATATACAATTAAATTATCAGCAGCTCCATTAGCACTGTAGGTAGAGGGTGAATTAATCATCACACTTCCATCCGACTTTATACGCATACGTTCTGTACAAGCTGTAGAGCCATCTGCTTTGGTTTTAAATTGTAAAATACCACCTCTTTGTCCTGATGTACTACCGGTTGCTGCTGAACCTATTGTAGCCATCTCTTTGTGGTTTGCATCTTGGTAATGTCCAACAAAATGAATATCCCCAATACCACCACCATCGGCATTTTGATTATCACCTATTTCAATTTTGCCACGCCTATTACCAACAGTTTCAATTACCGATAAAATTGTAGAGGATGCGTCGGTTCCAAGAACATTCGGACTAGTTGTACCAACTCCAAGATTATTATTAGAATCCACAACTACTAATGATTCACCATTTAAAGTATTAGCAGTACCAGAGCCAGTAATAACTCTGTTATCTGCGTTACTGTTTATTGTTGTACCACTAGCTTCTGCCCAAGTTAAACCACCTGTATTACCAGACTGTGCTGATAAAAAGTAACCGTTAGTTGGTGTGTTAGATACCTTAAGGTTAGCTTCGTCTACTACATCATCTGCAATAGTTAATGCTGTAGAACCTGTTACTTCACCGGTATGTGTAGCGTTAGTAGTTTTAGCTGTGTTTGCTGCGATAGCTGTATTAATAGAGTTAGCTATCTTAGCATCAGTAACTGCATCGTCAGCTAGTTTAGCTGTAGTTACACCACCGTCTGCTAACGCACCAGTAATATATAGTATACCGTTCATAGCAGCATGACTGGTACATTGGTAGTACAAAACATCAGGTGCATCATGTTGTACTTCAACAATGACTGTACCGCTACCAGCATTGTTAGTTACGCCAGTATTGTATGCAGTACCACTTGCTCCAGATGTACTTTGTATACGTATAGGATGACCACCTGAGCCATTTTCAAATCTATACGTTTTACCTCTTGTTAGGTATAGAGTAGGGTTGTTGACAGTGCCATTCAACCCTTCTCCTTGAAATGTGTAGGCACTAGAACCGCTAGCACCTATTGTAAAGACATGATCCAGAGCTATCTCATCTAGACCAGCCTTATTTATTTGTGTTAGTGTCATGTAACCTCCTTCCAAGTTTTAGTTGTTGCATCATAAGTCATCTCTTTCCAAGATCCTGTTGGTGTCATCTTTCCTGACGCCCATATAGTGGTTTCTTCCCACTTATATGTTTTACCGTCACTTGGGTAATCAACAGGAGCTTTCCAGTGACAGGTGCTTTCGTCTAAAGTCCAACTAGGATAAGGTTGAGGAGGAATAAAAGCATCTCTACTTTCATCGTAAGTAAAACCTATAGCAGCATAGTTTTTTCTAATGTTATTGTTATAACTGGTTTGCTTCCAGTCACCTCCTAATAAGTCTTTACACCAATTTTCACCATCAGCCTCGTTATCGTTAGAAACTACGATTACACGTTTAACAATATTGTCTTTGTCTAATTCTGCAAAATGTGCCATATGTTCTCCTATTGATATTTATATTTGATATATACTACACCAGATCCACCATTAGCAGAGTTTTTATTTTGGGCACCTCCGCCACCAGCACCACCTGTATTTGCAGTACCAGCTTGAGCTTGAACGCCACCACTAGCTGAGCTGTAGTTTGTACCCATACATGAACCATTACCGCCACCGCCTAGACCGCCGGGTGCGACAAAGTTATTCAAACCAGAACAACCGGCACCTCCTGTACCAGCACCGCCACCACCACCGTAGTATGTAGTGCTACCAGTTACCATAGTTGTTGCGTAGCCATCGCCACCACCGCCTCCGGCAGAACAACCACCACCACCAGCCCAACTAGGAGTATAAGATTGAGTACTGTCTGATGTACTGTTAACTGGATCTCCGTCATCGCCTGCACCGGCACCACCTCCAGCATAAACAGTTTGATGCCAACCACCCATACCTCTATATTGTGTAGTAACTCCGTTTACAACTTTTGCACTATTACCTCCAGTAGAGTGCATGTAAACATTCCATGAATATTTGTTGTTAGCTTGTGGGTTAGGTAAACTCATACCGGGCAAATTACCAATATCACTAATATCAGCTTCAAGAACAATAGAACTATTAGAAGCTAACTTGAGAGATGAGTCAGTGCCGGGGTTTCCGTCTGCTATATATGAACCCCAACCACTTCCATACGCAGCACCAGCCCCTCCAGCTCCAACTGTAACTGTATATGCAGCTTGAGTTAGAGCTTGTCCAGTTTGATGATTTACGATACCACCTCCGCCGCCGCCGCCTTGTCCCCATTGAGTTCCGGGACCAGCACCGCCTGCGACTAACAGTACTTCAAATTCGTTTGTATCTGCTAGTTGAGTTACAGTAAAAGTTCCAGAACTTGTAAAAGCGTGTACTTTATAGTCCCCAACTGTGGTAACAGTACCACCTGTTGCTTCTGCAAATTTTTCGGGAGAACCAATACCAACTAACATTTGTTGTATAGGCATTAGCTTACCCCTGCTCCTGATAGGTAGCCAACTGAAGCAGAAGCAAACCATATAGTTGCCACAGCTCTTAGTGCCATAGTTCTATTTCCTGTAGCACCATCAGCAGCGTTATATAAAGTCACTCCAGAACCTTGAGTAATAGTTTGGTTTGACCCACTATTATTTACTATTGTCACTAGATCACCACCAGAAAATACTGAGTTGTTAATAGTTACTCCACCTGTTGATATATAAATAGCTTTACCAGCATCACTAGCTACAGCTACATATGCACCAGTTTGAGTGTTTAAGGGTACAGGAATTGCTACACCTTTTGCTACGTAATTCCAGCTTGCGTGTGCTGAACCACTACTTGAAGGTGCATTACCTGTTGAGTCTGTTACGCATATGTATGTGGATGTTACACCACCGTCTGTATAAGATACAAGATCGTCAACTGTATATGCAGTTCCGTTATTGTAAGTACCTCGCCAGACTTGTTTGATTTTTCCTAAATCTATTGTTGCCATTTTAAATAGTTGCGATTAATTTACCGTTTGCATTTACAGAAAAACTAAATCCTGTAGCTGCTAATACAACATCTTCAAAGGTATCAAAAACTGTGCCTGAGATATTGTCTGCACCACCGTTTGTAGTAGTGACTTGTAGTTCTGATCCAGTAGTTTTAAATCCGTAGACTTCTGGAGAAGATACACCTGTTAGATTTGATCCGTCAATAGCTGGTAAAGTACCAGTAATGTTAGCAGCTGGTATACTTGTTAAGTTAGCTGCACTTGCGGCGGGTAAAGTCGCAGGGAATCTTGCATCAGGTACTGTTCCAGATGTTAAATTAGATGCACTTAACGCTGTTAAATCTATAGTCTCAAACGTAGGATCGGCACCATTATTAGCTCTTAAAAACTTACCATCATTAGACCCTGTACCGTGAGGTAACTTGTCTAGTGTTACAGCTTGATCTTGTATTTTACCAGTAGATACTGATAAGTTTTGTAAGATTGCAGTTGTAACTGTATTATTACTTGGTGTACCAATGTTTACTGTACTACCCATAACGACAGCATGATATGTGCTACCAGTTGCCGGAGCTGCGGATAGTTTTACTGTACTACCAGATAAAGCAAAACCTTCTGATGGTGTTGATGTACCGGCATTAGGTTTTTGTACAACACCATTAATGCTAAGTATAATCTGTTGTGCATTAGTTGGTGCATTAGTAATAGTAAAGTCTTGTGTAGTATTATCAAATGCAGGGCTAAGTGTAGATATAAAAAAGTTACCTATCGACTGTGCTTCTTCCCACGCTGAGTTTGTTCCATTATAAACGAGTAGCTTACCTGTAGAAGTATTAAAGAATAAATCCCCACTGTCAAGGCTACTTGTAGGGTTCGACGAGCCGACTCTATATCGTTCTGAGAAGTCATTGATGTCTCCACTAAGGTTCACAAGATCACTTTCTGGAAGTGTAGCTTTGTGATAATTATATATCTGTCCAGAACCAGTAGATGTTACAATAAAACGTACACCAGTATTTATAGTTGAACTGTTAAACTGTGAGTTTATACCGTTTATAGTTACTGTAGATCCACCTACAGTTCTACCTGTTGTACTTGTACCACTACTATTTACTACAATACCGGCTGCATCTGCTATACTAATAGCTACGCCTGCAACTGGTTGTGTATTAGGAAAAGATAGTTCATTTGTTATTGCTTCAAATCCACCAATCTCATCTATTTGTTGAGTAACATAATCGACAACAGCTCCAGATGTTGGAAAACTGGCATCTGTGTCTGAGAGTGTAGTTTGTTTTGTAAGTCCGTCAATCTGGTTAAGATCAGCTATGTCAGCTGTAAGAGCTGTACTGTCAGCAAGTTTAGATGCTGTGGCTGATTGCATACCAGCTAAAGTTGTAAGATCAGCGTCTAGTGGTTGTTTAGCATCTAGCTGAGTCTGTATGCTAGAAGTTACACCATCAACATAATTTAATTCTGTTGTTGTAGATGTTATTCCGTCTAAAGTATTTAACTCAGCAGTAGTGGCTGTTACGCCATTAATTACTGCTTTTTCTGCATCAGTTAGTGCATTTGTATCTGCATTAGATTCGTATGCAGTTTTAATTTCTGCTGCTGTCTGGTCATCTTTAGCATTAGTTTCTATAGTGTCCAGTTTTGTACCATCCGCAGATACATCTCTACCGTCTACAGTTCCACCTACAACTATATTACCAGTTGTGGTAACAGCTTGTGAACCAAAATCAGGTGAGATTTTAGTACCAGCTATTGCAGCTGACGTATTAACATCAGCATTAACTATTGTTCCGTCACCAATCATAGTTGATGTAACTGTTCCAGTATCTCCAGTTGTTATAACTGTACCTGTAACGTTAGGTAAAGTTATAGTTCTATCAGCTGTAGGATCTGTTACTGTTAATGTAGTTTCGTGTGCATCATCTGTTGCACCTTCAAATACTATGGTAGCATCTTCACCCATAGTCAAGACACCGGTCATAGTATCACCTAGTGTACTAAGAGCACGTTGACCTACCTCTTGGGTTTTGTAAAGGTTTTGTGTAAAGTTGTCGTTTAAATCTTCTGACTTAATTGCTGATCCAGCATAAAAAGTAGCTGTTAGATTATCAACACCGGTTTCTCTAAATATTTTGATTTTGGCTCCGTTAGAAGGAGCAGTATTAAATTGTAGTGTCGTTGCTGTAGGCAATGTAAATGCCGTAGTATCGACTGCATCAAGACTTGCTTTTATGTCTGACGCCTTAAGATATGGGAATGTAAAGGAGTACGTAGTTGTACTCCCGTTACCTGTGTATTCGTTTTGTGTAACAGCACTCATAGTTGCTATTTCCTCATTTTAAGTATTTTTTCGGTGGCTTTTACTTTATTACTTACACCTATAGCACCTTCGACATCTCCTTGTTTCATTAAGAAGTCAGCGTTTTGTTGATGTAATATAACATTTGCTATGTTAGGTTGTTCACGTAGCAATTTAATTTCTGCTATCTTTTGTGCATTTTTTACAATGTTATCAATAGCTGTAAAGACAGGTAAGTCTTCTGTATCTAATGTAATTAGTTCAGAATTTTTACCACCTTTTCTATGTTCTCGTAAAACAGCTAAATCATCTTGAAACTTCTTGCTNTTAAATATACGATCAAGTTGTTTCCACATTTGCTGTTCTCCTATNTATTNATATATTANTTNNCTTTCTTGTGGTTCGTATTCGTATGATCCTGTAGAATCTTTTTTTAACATAGACAAACCATTATAACCTATCTGACGTAATTGATCTCTCCAAGGCTCGTTTGTACCACTTACACCTAGAGGACTAAGTGCATTTAAAGTACGTAAGAATGGATTGTCAATATCGTTAACAGGCTTACCAGTCCAGATGTCAATTTGCTCTGGCATTGTGCTAGACAAGAAAGGTATTCTTGCTTTTATGTATCCGCCTACATCGTCAGTTGCTATATCTTTTAATGTAGAATCAATAGCTTTATTTAGTACACCAATAGTAGCACTAGATGGTATTAAACTAAATGTACTCTGACCTATCTTACGATATAGTCCACTCATATCTCCGTTGATAAAAGCTATAAGAGGTTCTAGACCTTGTAGTGGTGTTTCATTTAGGAATGTAGCAGCAATAGTCCAGCTAAGTTTAGCTTGTAAACTTTGTAAGAATGATTCATCCATGTCATTAGCATAGTATGCAACATCACCCATCATAGCAAGTATCTGTTCTACACCGGGTATACCTTTGTAAGATACGTAGACATCATTGTCTTGGCCGGGTATAGGCATTCTAATTGTTTTAGGTTCATAACCCATCTGTGTACGCTCTTTGTTTCTACGTGAGGCGTTGTAGTGTCCATTACCACGTATACCACCTGACATTGCATAAGCTTGTAATGATGATACAAGCATACCACTAAAGATTAATCTACCTGTATATTCAGCACGTAAGTTTTCCCATATAACTCTAGCATAAGGTGTGTTAGCCATGTTAATACCATGCTCTAATAACGCTTCTGCTATCTCATCATCTGTTTTAGCATATATAGTTTTGCTATACTTACTAATACCGGGTATGAGAGATATAGGTGTATAAGATGCAGCCACCTTCATGTAGTTACTCGCAGTACGAGGAAACATCATAAAGTCTTTTAATATAGGATAGGCTGTTGTTGCTTGGTTAACATAGTTTGCTACACCATCATCTAGGTTTAGCTGTATTTCACCAGCAAATTGTCTTACAACATCATCACGTATTAAACCATCACCATCAAACATTTTGTCATAATGTTTTTTCTCTGCTTTTAATATTTCAGTCCAGTCAGCAAAACCTTTGTCACTAAACACATCATCATACGCTTTCATACGTGAGTAATAGTGTGCTAAGTGTACACCAGTAAACTGATCTGGGAATACCATAGCTGTCATACCATAGCGTAACGCAGGGTGTGCACCCATTTGCTTCAGACCTATAGCCATATCAAGTTGCATAAGCTTACCGACATTACCGTCTTTTTCATACAAAGGACGCATGCCCTCCATAATCTCCCAAGTCTTATCAGTCTTAAACACAAAGTCCTTACGATATGCTTTAATCATAGTCTCAGGATCTTTATGTGCTTTCTTCATCATTTCAAATGCGTCATGCAAAGCACGTCTGTTAGTCTCAAATACAGCACCATTATAAAATAGTGTACGTTTAAAACCTTCAAAACCATCTTGATAACCGTAGAAACCATGACCTAGTAGTGAAGTAATTGGTTTTAGTATTAACTGTGCACCATTACCTACAGCAGCTCTAAATGCAGACAAGCCAGATAATACATTATTATATCTAACTGCCCATGCACCTCTAGCAAACAGGTTCAGAGATTTAGGGTCAGGACTTTTAATAAGACCCATAGGTGTAATCTGATTAGCAGCCCACTTGTATAATTTAGCTAGGCTATCTACATCACCGTTAGTATGTGCAAACGCATCTACTAATGGACGTAATGCTTCTGGATTAGTTTTCTTGAGTTTTTTAAGTTCTTTTGTAAATCGTTTGTTTCTAGCATGTATAGAGTTTTCTGCTTGTTTAAATTCAGTTAGTAATGTTTCTAATGCTTCATCAATATTACCGGGAGGTACTTGGTCAAACCAATTTTTGTTACGTAACTGCCAACCAGATATATACTTGTTTAGTGCATACTCATCCATTAAGAAAAATAACTTATCGAGTATATTCTCCATAGCACGGTTTTCGTCTATAACAGGATCTAAGTCGGTTATAGCTTCTGCAATACTAGCAGCTTCTCGACCAATAGAATCCATCGCTCTTGCAGATGCTTTACCTATATCTCTACCTAAAAATCTGTCAACAAGATCACGCATAGCAAATGCTGCTGCTCTAGCCTGATCTTCGTTTATCATTTCGATCTTAAACTTACCCATCATGAGATTTTTTACGTCCCTGTTTTCTAGGAATAGTTTTTTAACATCGTCAACAGTAGATAGCGGATCTATAATATCTTGATAGATACCCCATGCTGCTGCATTCATATCTTTAGATGTAATTCTTACACCATCTACAATAGCATTAAATCTACCAGCGTCTCTTGTCGCTTCTGCTACACCCATCACAGCACCACGTGACTTCGGTCCTACCATAAGACCTTTGCTTAACATAGAGTCTGTAATTACAGGAGCTGGGTCGCCTGCTGATGTACCTTGTTTAATAGCTGTAGTATCAGCCATGTTACGAGCTACATTACCAGCATTAGGTACTGTACGAGCTTTCTCTGCATCATCAAATAAGTTAGGAGATATGTCAGGATCTATACCTAGATCTAACTCTAACTGTTCTATGTCTGCTTTCTTAGCAGTAGCAGCTGCATTAGTTTCTATTTCTACAGTTGCATCACTTCTACGCTGTACATCATCTATTGTGTCAATAATACCTAGCTCGTTCTCGATTCTAAGTTTTTCATCAATTAAAGCTCGCTCAGTTTGTGAGCCTATAACTTTTCTTTTACCTTTGTTTAAAGATAATACTTCATCTATTTCTGCTAAACGTATAAGTTTATCGTTATCACCACCAAGCTTAAGCTGTGTTTGTTTGTATTGAGTAGCAGTATCATCTAGTGGTTCCATCCAGTCCATAGTCTTGCGACCATTTTTAATATCAGCAAATGCACCTAAAACATTACCTAATATAAGTAATGGTCCATTTTCTAACATAGTTCTGGCTTTACGTATACCGGGACTATCAGAATCTTTTGTCTTAAATATCTCAGGTATAGGTAGTACACCTTTAGGTCCAAACGCTTTAGGTGCTACTTCTGCAAGTGTAGTTAGTGCAGTTTTTTCTTCTGATGTATCACTTAGACCTACAATAGCAGTATCTGCCATACCATTTGCAAGTAACATCGCACCTAGTCTTTTAAACCAACCAGTACTAAATCTTGCAGCTTGTGGAAAGTATCTACCAGCAGCAGCTGATGATAAATTACCAGCAACAATAGCTGGTACTAATATAGACGATATTTTACTTATTTGTTGATGTGCTGGGTTTTCCCATTTAGTTTTAGCATCCCACCAATCATCTACTTTAGATAATGGTTTGATAGAACCTATAGCATCAAACACAAAGTCTACAGCACCTTTACCTATAGCAGCTACACCTTTTACAGCATCACCTGTATAATTATTAAATGTTTCGACAGCATTAGGGTTTTGATTTCTAATCTCTTCAGTAGACATATTATAATACTTTTGATTAAACTTCTCACGTAACTCATCACGTTTGTTACTTTGAGGCATTCTAAAAAAAGTATTATATTCATCTAGCATTGCGTCTTCATTCTTTTCATCAGATAAATCGACAGAGCTATACCCATACTTAGCACCAAATGCAGATGGATACTTTGTACCAGTAGTGTTAGAAGGTGCTACTTGATTTGGTTCTTGGTCTATAAGACTGGCATCTAACGCTGCATCTGTAATAACGTCGGCTGATGCCAGTATTTCACCATCTTTTAATTCTTCTTCATTCATTGTGCATCTCCTTTAACAAGTTCTCCATCTTTATAAGCTCCAATCAGATACTTTAGTGCATCTTTTTGTTGTAAGTTACCACCAGCATGTCGTGCAACATCAACATATGAGGGAGGTATAAAAAGTATTCTTTCCAATCCTTTTTGACTGCTATCATAATATAATTTACTTTCTTTAAATAAATTATTTATATAGCGTCTAGCATTAAAATCTTTATACTTTCGTTCAAGTATTTTAAGGTTTTCTGGTAAAGTTATTGTGTCTTGACCTTTTCTAACCGCTATAGCTATATCTTCAAGTTCTGTAGTAGAGATGATATTTTTACCTTCTCGTTTAATTTTAGCTAAAGCTTGCCTACTACTAAAAACATCAAGATCTATCTCAGCATTTTTACCTAAGTTTATAACATTACCCGGTAAAGTTTTTGTAGTAAATTGTGTAAATGTCGCAACACTAACATTAGGATCTTCAGCACTTATACGTCTAAATATGCCTTTACCGATATATGTAGTATTTCCAATAGTTTGTGTAGATGTATCATCAGCTAGCTTTTGTATGTCTTCTTCTACTCTCTGGTGACGTTCGTGAGGGTTTGAGATACCACCATATCTTTTATCAAATAAATAATAGTATAATTGTTTAGTAGCTCTTATAGCTCTTTTAGCATTCTCGTTTGCATCACCCGCTTGACTAAAAGTAGTTGCTTCTAACTGACCAATAAGAGAAGTTGCATAACTCTCTATTTTTGTGTCAAAATCTTCTCCATTATGTGCTTCTCGAAGAGCATTAACAGTGTCTAAAAAAGGTTCTGCTCCAACTATGTTAGTTACTTTTTCTTGACTTAGACCATCAATTAATGATATAAATTCTGGAAAATCATCTTGCCGTATAGCTTGCATAACTTTATTTACAGTAGCTTTGTTATTTTCAGTTTGATTAACATATAATAACTTTGCAGCTCTAGCTTGTGCGTTAGGATTACCTTGATTATTAAAGTATGCAGCTACTAATTTAGCTGTACCATCCTCTTTATCAAAGTCACCTTTTCTATTTTGTTCATCTATCTCAAATACTTTACCAGTATCTTCAACTTCATTCAGTGCTGCATTAGTATCTTTTAAATTGTTAAAGTTTCTAGTCCATAGTTCTTTAACACGCTGTACCATAGCTGGGTTTTTTCCTGTCCAGTATTTACGAGTAGGATTACCCGGTCCTTCTGGTGACTGCAACTTCTTTATCAATTCTTGTGCTTTACGCCAGTTAGTAGCATAAGGTTTAGATACTACCACTTCACCTAATATAAATTCGGTTGCTTCCATAGCATTTACCATACCATAGTGTGATACAATAGAACCATTTTTATTACGTGTATAACCTGTCATGTATGTTGTAACCATCTGGTCAAAGTTGTCTTGAAGGTCAGGAGAGTCAAGGGCTGTTGACGCAAATATCTTTTTATCTTCTATAAAATTCTTTTGATAAATTTCATGCTTTGAGTTGAGTACAGCAACAGTTTGTTGTTTTGCTCCTTCTTGCTTAAATACTTTTGATATTTCTAAACCAGCCATAGACATAGGATCTATGCCAAACTTTTTTAATATCTCTTGACCACGAAACTCATAAATATCTGATGTATCGTAAGGGTTTTTAAGTAAATCATTGTCACTAATGTCATTTCTGAGTTCACTAAAAATCTCTTCTTGTTTATTTTTAATTTCGTCAGCTATTAACTTTTGACCATAGTAACCACTAACTCGATAAATGTCTCCTAGATAATCAGCCTCGTCTATTTTATTATTAAGCATAGCTGAGTTACGGTCTTTTTGTAACCCCTTTGTAGCTTGCTTATTCATTTCAAAGTGTGCTGAACCTAGATTATCTAGTACACCAGCAGCATCTAGCTTACGGTATTGTTCCATACCGAATTGTATGTCGTTAAACTTTGTTAATCCAGTAGCTAACTTACCTAAGTTTGCACCAAGTGTAGGGGACAGTTTAGCCCACATATTAGCTTCAGCTGTTTTTCGTTTAATCTCAGCTTGTTTGTTTTCTAGGTCACGCTTTGCAAGTAGTTGTTGATTCTCAAGTTCCAGTTTTTGTCTGTTAACTTCTAGCTTCTGTATGGAATCTCTGTTATCCTTTTCACTTTTGTAACTTCTCCGTAGATCAGTCAGGTTAGATTCATCCAGTTGCTTTTGCCTTGCACGTTGTTCTTTCAAGGCGTTGATTTCAATATCAGACTGAAGCCGCATGTTTTGTAACTGTGCAGCTCCACTGATAGTTAAGTTTTGATAGCCACCTCCTTGGAGTTGCTTTTTAAAACCTTTTGCCATTCTATGGGTATCCTCTAATTCTAGCGTATGTATTAAATGCACCACCTATAGACCCAGCAATACTACTGATTGATGTGCCCCATGCTTGACTAGCTGCTGCACCCGGGGATGCCGTAGCTCCTAGAACTGGTCTAGGTCCAAAGTCATAATCTTGATATACCCGTGGATACATAAAGGTTGCTTGTGGTGTTGGTAGTGGTTCTATCGGCATTGGTAAAATACCGGGATCTAACATTTTTGCAGCGTACGCTCGTAAGTCAGCTGCTGATCTTTCTCGACCTATAGACTCTAATGCAAACTCGGTGTTAGCTGAGGCATTCAGCATTTGAGCATTAAGCATAGCAATTTTATTGCCATAAGATAATGCTGCTGTAGCTGATAATTTGTCTGCTGTTCTACCAGAAACTCCTCGTGCTCGTATTGCACCTTCTTTCATTAAAGAATCTATATATGCTTCGTTAGCATCATATGCTGATTCTTGTTCTATCTCAGCTAATTTTGCTAACTCTTGTTCTCTTCCCCTTACGTGGGCTTGTTCATTAATTGTAAGCTGATCTGCATAGATCTCATTTGATCTTTTAAATTGTTGTTCGTTAGATGCTTGCTGTCTATTTCTAATTTGTAGATCTAAGTTATACTGTCTTAAATTAGTTGCATCTCTAAATGCAGCCAGTTTACCTTCTTGTTCTGCTTTGAGTTCTATTTCTTTTACCAGATAATCTCGTTGTGAGAGTAACTGGTTTTTTTTCATTTCCCATGCTTCGGTATCATATTCTAGCTTTCTTTGTGCTGCATCATTCTGCAAGTTAGCAGATTCTCGTGCTGCACCAGCTGCTTTACTACCGGCAATGAGAGAACCGGCTGTGCTTATTACAGCTCCAGTAAGTATTCCTAAAGCCATTATGTCCTCTTATAAAATCTAGGTGAGTATATTCCTTCCCACATCATAGAGTTGAGAGCGACTGGGAACGGTGTATCATTAAATAATCTTAATGTAAAGTTTTCTGTTTTTTGATGTATAGGTAAAGTAAATACTGTCTGATCTGCTAAGGGTATATCATTAGCTAAATATTGGTCAGCTGTAATAACCGGATTTAAGTTATACCACTCATCTGTATAGATAAGTACAGTTGCACCGTTTGCTGGTGCTGCATTCATTGTCAGCTGTGTATTACTATTAACTGTAAAAGCTGTAGTTACAACATTGTTTATTTTAACTTTAATTTGATTAGAGTCAATGTAACTAATGTTAGATGGGTCCCAAGTAAAAACTGTGGTACTACCGTCACCTGTATATTCTTTTTTACCTTGACGTATACCTTTAGACTTAAGCTTAAAGCCCATAACTCCTGATAATCCTACAGCAAATTTCATACGTGCTACAGTTAGATTAGCAGAAAAGTCAGACTTAGTTAGTGCATCATCTATTTTAAAATAGGTTTTAGGTAATATAATGTCAAAGTCAAATTTATATCCTACAATAACATCGCTTGCTATACTTGTTAAGTTTTTAAACGGTACTTTAAAATAAGTGTTACCACTTTCAACAACACGTTCTGGAGTCATTGTAAATCCAGATTCAATAAAGTTACCTTGAGCTGTTGTACCTTTAATAATAAGTACTGGTGTTAAGTCTGTAGCATCAGTATAAGGTATAAAACATTTACTAAACTCTCCAGCTGTATCATATGTAACAGAACTAGCTGTAGCATATAAGTCTATGCAAGGATTAATCTTTTTACCTTCGTTGTTAACAATAATAGCATCTTGTGGACTCTGACTTAAACTAGCTTTACTTAATGTAAACTGACTACCTTGCTTAGTTACAGCATAAAAGTCATCAGAGTCAGCAGCCATAGCTTGCACGTTACCCATAGTTTCCCAGTTAAACCATGCTTGTACTAAGTTCTTTTCTCCGTCATTGTATGTACGAAAAAAATATATGTATCTAGAACTTTGTCCAGACATAGCAATAAATTGGTTTTGTGGACTAGCTATCAGTGTATCTACTGTAGCTGGAACCCACTCATTTACAACTCTACCTATGTCAAGTACAACAGGGTTTTCGTTTTCTCCACGAGTTACCATACCAAATATTCTGGTGTAACTTGGAGTCTTACTGATAAAGTTTATAGTTGTACCCATGTCTACTGGGTCTATAACTGTATCCATTTCATAGTTAGCTATTGCACGGATAGATGCTTTACTTGGTGTTAGTATACCATCAGATGCAGCCATTAAAAATTGTTGGTTAGCACTAAATAATATTAAACCCTGTGTAGTAGGTATAATACTGTGTAATGCAGCTGGTCGTATAGTAGATGCTCTTAAGTCTATAGGGTCTGCATCTGTAACTGTTTGAGCTGATGTGTGATAGAAGTTAAAAAACTCCTTTGACTGGCTCATCGACACGTTGTCGGATGACAAAAATCCTAATCTATTGTTATGAAAAAATGATTGTTGTATCTGTTTACCTATAAAACTAGGATGTGCATTTGTAGTATCATCACCTACATTTCTAGTTACCCATGTTACACGCTGAAAAGTAAAAGCATTCGTGCCTGTATTTATCAGCTCATGAGGCATAGTAGTATTGTCAAGTCCTGTAGACACATTAGGAGCGATACCTTCTGACCAGAATCCCGGTCCAGATGTACCGTTGTCTGCTGTATACTTCATAAAGAATGAAGATGTTGTAGCACCACTATTAAGTATTTTAACTACGTGACCATCCTTGGACTCGTTAGGCAGTTCTGCTAAGGTAGCAATTTGATCTTGAAATATACCTAGTTTGTTTGCATTAGCTCCACCACTACCTGTAAGAGTAAATGTAGCGTTACGTGATAAATGTAAACTGTCAGATAATCTAGTTACTATTAAACCAGATATATTAAAAGCATTTATATTACTTTCCATTGTAGTTAGAACAGCTGTATAATCATCACTTCCACCAGAAGTAAATGTTGTAGTCTGTCCGGCTACTGTAATACTGTAAGGTATGTTATTTGCATCACCTATCAGTTTAATCGTACCTTGTGAGTTTGCAGTAAATGATGGTGCTGCTGTTACAGCTGCTGTCTTTGTTTTGTTAGTTATAATACTAACGTCTTGTACAGTCAGTACATCATAATCTGTACGTGTTCCTGTAAGGTATGCCTGTGCCCCTGTACCGTATGTAATAGAGGCAGATGCACCAGTCACAGCATTCCATATTGCAATGGCTCCCTGAGACTGTCCAGAGGGCACTGGGGTAATGCACCCTATGTACCTCTCTCCTTCTGTTCTAGATATGTAGAACCATTTTGAGTTATCGTATGTAGTGCCTGTACCTAGATTAGCAATCCATTGAAATCCGGGTCTCTTAGTAAGTCCAAAGGTTGGATCTGGGTATCCGTTAAGACACTCCTCTACCTGACCGGGAAGTTTTTTATCATCTGATTGTCTAGATACACCACCTAGGTAGTTGTCAACTCTTTGTGTTACTGCTGGCATTATCTTTGTAAAGCGTGAAATGGTTGATAGCTTTGATAGTAGTTCTGTGAATCTTGTGGATGTCCAAACATTGTAAACTGACCTTGTTGTGTTTCGTACTCAAGAGCTGTAGCTCGTTGTAGTGCTTCTTCTTTTTCAAGTCTAGCATACTGGTCATCATCACCTACTATTCTACCAGATACAATCTTAGCTGCTCTGGCTGTTATAAAGTTTCGTATTGGTTCTGGTAAATCTATATAATCAAACTCCCATATAACATCACATTCGATAGGACTTCCTTCCCATGTGTATCTATGGTTTTGTCTGTCATATAATTTACCTGATCTTCTAACTCCACTAAATGGTTTGTTTGCTGCATTCTCTGTTAACTTAATTTGTATTATGTTATTAGGAATGAGTATTTCTTTGTTATTATCTGGTGTAAATTCGTAGTGGTACTCCTTGTTAAAAGTCCAGCCCTCTGCTTGTACCTCTCGTGACACCTGTAACAGTGTAGCATAAGCAATCGCAACTTCCGGGTTGGTTTGATCTAGTGTAGTTACAGGAGCCTGACCACATGAAGTTAATATTTGGTTAATAGCTGGTAGCTCTTGTGTAGCGTTTGTGGTTGGAAAAGGCATAATAAAAAAAAGGGGAGCCGAAGCCCCCGTATAAAAAATAAAAAATTAAGCGTTAGCTGGGTATGTTGCACCAAATGCAGCATTACCTGTAGAACCTGTAGCGGCTCCAGCAATTAATTCAACGCAAGCAGCAGGGTTTAAGAAATCTGCCCCCATAGCGAGACGTCCTAATATGACATCTCCTTGGTATACCACGGACACATCTCCAGAAGTTACTTGAACCTGAGGTCCAATAGCTTCTACAACACCAGCAGCTTCTTTCTGGAAGATTAAGCCACAGCTGTTAGCGAAGTCAGATGAGTTACCATAGTTACCGTTAATACCGGTTACAGAAGCTCTAGCGTCTTCTGCTGTTTCACCTACAAATGAACCTACGTTTCCGGGTGATGTTACACCGGGGTTAGTTGCAGATGCAGTACCGTACTTAGTACCGTATGAGCCGAAGAAAGGAATGTTCATTGACTTGTAGATCTTAATGCCTGCAATTTCAACAACTCCTGATCCTGACTGTAAGGCAGTACCTGTTACGTCTCTGTTAATAAGACCACTAGAACCAACATCTTGTATAAGTTCATAGTACTGTCTTGGGTTTAACACAGCTACTCTGCCTTCAGAGCTAACGCCTTTTTCATCTAGTGCAGCAGCTGCATCATAGAAAGCGTTTTGAAGTAGTCCAGCGTCGTAAGCATTAACTGCTGTACCTGTACCTACTCTGATCTGTGTTCCGCCGGGCTCTACGAAACCGGACTTTGTGATTGGTGAAGCCATACGTGCTCCCTTCGCAATTTGACGGAAGATGAGTCTGTCGTACTTCTGAGCAAGAGCGTATCCAATCTTCTTGGAAATCTCTCCTCTTAATTCGTAGTGTGCTAGTGTTTCATCTAGCTCATAAACAAACGCA
>PBLU01000010.1 GCA_002721875.1 Chloroflexota bacterium
GGATCTATTATTTCTGGATTTTTACTAGCGATCTTCCTTAACAATTTCGGAGGAGCTGCAGATAATGCAAAGAAGAATATCGAGTTAGGTAATCATGGAGGTAAAGGATCTGATGCTCATGAAGCAGGTGTCATAGGAGACACTGTTGGAGATCCAACTAAAGATACTAGTGGGCCAGCTCTTAACATTTTGTTAAAGCTTATGGCTATGGTATCAATAGTTTTTGGTCCTCTATTTTTAGGTATAGGTGGATAGATTATTTTCATAGAATATTGGATAAATCTCTTCAGATAATATAGTATTTTCTGAAGAGATTAAATCTATATATCTTTGGAGAGAATAATATACTAGACATCTTAATAAAAAACGGAAGCGTATTTTCAGGGAATAACAATGAACCTGAATCTAATAATATTGGAATAAAAAATTCAAAAATAGATTTTATTGGAAAAGAGTCACCAGAATCTATAAAAGTTATTGATGCAAAAGATTACATTGTTACACCTGGTTTCATAGATATTCACACACATAGTGATATCTCATTTTTAGTTGATCCTGAAGCAGATAGTAAGCTAACACAAGGAGTAACTTTTGAATTTCTTGGAAACTGTGGAATGAGTTTTTGCGCTCCTTTGAATAGTGCATCAAAGCAAACATTGTCAGATAGATTATCTAAGTATGATTCTGACGTTAAGATTGATTGGAATGATTTTACTGACTGGTTAAACAAAATAGAAAAAAATATTCCATCAATTAATGTCGCAGCTCAATTAGGTCATGGAGTGCTCAGATCTTATGTAATGGGAATGAAAGCTGTCTCCGCAACACCAGAAGATATAGAAGCTATGAAGAATATTGTTCGCTCTTCTATAGATCAAGGAGTTTTAGGATTTTCAACAGGTCTATGGTATGCTCCGGGATCATATTCTCATACTGAAGAAATTGTAGAAATAACTAAAGTAGTTGCAGAGCATGATTTGTTATATTCAAGCCATATTAGGTCTGAGAGTGACGATGCTTCTGGACTTTTCCCTGCACATGCAGAAGCTATAGAAATTGGAAGAAGAACTGGAGCTAAAATTCAAATTAGTCATGTTAAGAGTGTTGGCCCTCAATTCTGGGGTAGAGGAAATGAACTTCTAGAAGGAATGTACAAAGCAAGAGAAGAAGGTATAGATGTAGCGGGAGATCAATATCCTTATGAATGGTCTAGTACTCCTACTAGTGGGTGTATGTTTCCTAGATGGAGTCTTGAGGGAGGAAGAGAAAAGACTCTTGAGAGATTAAAGGATAAAAATATAAGAGAAGCTATAAAATCTGAAACTATAAATTATATAAATAGATTTCATGGTTCAGTAGGTTGTATATTAGCTGAATTTTCAAATGATAAAAAACTCGAAGGACTTAATTTATCTGAAATATCTGAAGAATTATCATGTTCACCTGAAGAAGCAGCTATAAGACTTTATGAAATTTCTGAAGGTTCATTCGTACTTCATTCTATGGAAGAACAAGACGTAGATACGATAGGTATGTCCGACATAATTGCAGTAGCTTCAGACGGTAATTCACTTAGAAATACAGGCCCTCTTTCAAATGGAAAGCCACATCCAAGAAGTTATGGAACAAACACTAGATTTATAGAAGATATGGTAGTGAATAAAAAGAAAGTTTCAATTTCAAATGCTATTTATCGAATGACTAGCCTTCCAGCAAGCAGAATAGGATTAAAAAACAGAGGTGAAATAAAAAAAGGATATTTTGCAGATATTAATATTTTCAAACCTGAAGAATTAAAAGAAAAGGCAACATATGTAGACCCTCACCAATATTCAGTTGGTATGAAATATGTGATAGTAAATGGAAATATTGCACTAAAAGATGGTGAAAAAATAGATGGCAGATTTGGAAAAGTTGTCAGAACAAAAGAGGGATAATATTATGAAAAATTTAGAATTTTTTAACAGAAACCAAGCAAGAGATTTTATTAATAAAAATAAACCAATGGCCATAATTCCCACAGGCTCTGTAGAGCAACACTTAAATCATTTGTTTATTGGTATGGATATAAATTCAGCAACTAGAATAGCTCAAGATCTAGCTGAAAAATTTTCTGATGATGTTATATTTTATAGACCTCTAAATGCTGGAATAGCCGAACATCATATGGCTTTTCCTGGAACTATGACTCTTAGAGTTAATACTTTTATAGGTGTACTAACAGATATAGTTGAAAGCTTGATAAGAGGTGGTGTAAAAAAGATTCTTTTTATAAATGGTCATGGTGGTAATGTTGAACCAATGGCAACTGCAATGAGAAATATATCTTTACAAATGAAGGGAATTCATGAAAGCATAGATACATCAGAAATTAGAACACATTATGATTACGAAGATCTTCTTAATAAAGATTCAGATATAGATCTAAGATATACAAGTTATTGGGAAATTCATGATGAAAAATTTATAAGAAATGTAATTCAAGATGATGTATGGCCTGGACATGCAGGAGAGTATGAAACTTCTGTTGCAATGTATATGTTCCCAGATTTAGTAGATGAAGATGCAATAAAAAATGATCCTTTAGGTACTTCTTCTAATGCTTCAAAAGAAAAGGGCGAACAAATTTATAAAGACATAATTAATCAATATTCAAAAATAATATCAGAAATGCTTAAATAAAATATTAATCTAATTCACTCACTAAATCATTGATTAGGTTTAATGCCTCTAAAGGAGTCAAATTATTAATATCAATATTTCTTAGTTTCTCATTTATTTTTGAATTATCTGATTGTTCAAAAAGTAAGGGCTGAAAAGAATCATTTGAATTATTTGGACTCTCAAATTCATTTAGTAACACTTTCGCTCTTAGTAAAACATCAAGTGGTATACCTGCTATTTCAGCCACATTTATACCATAAGATCTTTCTGATGAACCTTCAATAATTCTATGAAGAAAATTTATAGAATTATTCTCTTCATGAACTGCTACTTGAAGATTTATTATATTCGTAAATTTTTCAGGTAATTTTGTTAGTTCATGAAAATGTGTTGCGAATAATGTTCTAAATTTCTTCTCTTCTTTGGTGTTTATATATTCTAAAATAGACCAAGCTATGGACAATCCATCATATGTACTTGTTCCTCTACCTATCTCATCAAGGACTGCAAAAGATTTGTTAGTAGATTGAGCAAGAATCCTCGAGGTTTCCTCCATCTCTACAAGAAAAGTTGATTTTCCTGTATGAATATCATCTGTAAGACCTGTTCTTGTAAAAATCCTATCAACTATACCAATTTCACATTTACTAGCTGGCACAAAAGAACCTACCTGACTAAGAATGACTATTATTGCCATAGTTCTTAAGTAAGTAGACTTACCTGACATATTTGGACCAGTAATTATCGCAGTATTGGTATTGTTAGAAAAGTTTAGATCGTTTGGAACAAACTTACCAAATCCTAAAGTTTTATCAATAACTGGATGTAGTGCATCTCTTACATCAAATTTATTATCTTCTGATAAAACTGGTTTTATCCAGTTGTTATTATTCGCAATTTTAAACATAGAGTAAATGGAATCTATATTTGATATATCTTTGCTCATACTTAAGATTTCATGTTTATAGATAGTAATTTCTTCGCAAATTTGATTAAAAATCATCATTTCTAAAGAGTCTATTTTTTCACCTGCTGTTAGTATCTTTTCTTCAAGAACTTTTAATTCATTTGTATAATACCTCTCAGAATTTGCTAAAGTTTGTCTTCTTATAAAGTAGTCTGGGACTAAATCTAAGTGTGATTTAGTTACCTCAAAATAGTATCCAAAAACACGATTAAAGCTTATTTTTAAGTTATTAATTCCTGTTTTATTTTTTTCATTATTTTCAAGTTCTAATATAGAGGTATTTGATTCAAACTTTAGTTTCTTAATCTCATCTAAATCTTTATTAAAGCCTTCTCTTATTGGCAGCTGNGTTTGAATTTCAGACAATTTATCAGTATCCAATGCAAAGTTAAGATATTTTGATAATTTTTTAATTAAAACTTGATTTGAGTCAAATATAAACTTTTTTGANNTGAATAATTTTTTCACCAAAGGTAATTGATTTANNGANTCNTANATTGAAATTATATCTCTNTAGTTAGCTGATTTATTNTCAACNCGATTTATTATTCTNTCAATATCACTAATTNTTNTTAAAATATCATCAAGTTCNAAAAGATTATCTTTATTTTCATCTATCCATTCAATTTGANNNTGTCNTTTTTCTAATTTANTAATNTNCTGTGATGGACTTATNAGCCAATTTCTAAGNAATCTACTTCCCATNGCAGTATTNGTCTNATCCATNAAATAAAATAAAGTATTTTGNTCATTNCCAGAAAANGATTTTACTATTTCNAAATCTCTTAANGTNACATAATCAAGNATTAAGTCATTNGANCTATCAATNCTGTTAATTGTTTGGAGATTTTTTGAAAAGTTTTTTTGATTAGAATCAATAAAATCTAAAATTATACCTAGGGACATAAGCAATGATTTTCTATTTGATAACCCTATTTGGGTTATATCCTCTATTTCAAAATGGGAGTTTATAATTCTTTTAGCAAGACCTAAATTTTTAATTTCTCCATCATATTCTCTAAGAAGATACTCATCAAAAAATTCATTTATNATTTCATTATTTTCTTTAACATAAAGTATTTCTTTNGGATTTAATCTTTCTATTTCGTTTTGAAGGTTTTGATTGTCAGTAGCGTATGTTTCAAATCGTCCTGTAGAAATATCTAAAGCACAAATATCTATTTGATTTTTATCTTCATAGATACTGACTAAAAAATTATTATCATTGGAATCCAAAAGATTTTCATCTGTTANGGTTCCTGGGGTTATAACTCTAGTAACTGCTCTATCTACAATTCCCTTNGATTCTTTGGGGTCAGAAGTTTGTTCTGCTATAGCAATCTTTAATCCTGAATCTACTAATTTTTTTAAATTATTATCAAGAGAATGATATGGGATACCTGCAAGTGGAACCTTTTTTTTATCTCCAACATCTCTGGCAGTTAGCGCTATATTTAGTATTGAAGACAGTTTTTTTGCGTCTTCATCAAATGTTTCGTAAAAATCACCCATTCTGAAAAGCAAAAGACAATCATCATATTTATTTTTTATATCTAGATATTGTCTCCTGCCTGGGGACATTTTAATTGAGCTATTCTTTTTTGTAGTCATAAAAACTTTAATAATCTATGGTAACACTATCACTAGACACCCATCTGAGTCTATTTATGGTTACATCTCTAGGTAGATCTACAATAAGATATCCAACAACCTGAGTGCCTTGAACTAATGTTATATCACCCCATAGAGGAACAAAATCTTTAACTTCATGATCTTTTATAATATTTGATACTTCTTTTGCTCGAATAATCGTGTTTGAGGGATAATAAGTTTTACCATTAGAAGATAATAATTCTGCACACTTTTCATCTATATTTAGAGTGATTGTGTTAGCTGTTTCATTAATAACTTCTAGCTTAACTAACCCAATTTGTCTTTCATTATCTACTGAATCAATTTCCCAATTTAGAAGCTTATTGGTAACTGCATCAGGACCATCATAATGAACTTTATTTTGATAGATAGGCTTTTCACTTTTTATCCAAAGTACTTTTCCTGATTTATAAAGTGGATCTACGTTATCAGAATTTAAGAATACCCAAGGAATTACAATTATTGCCAAAAGAACAGAAAATAAAGTCGTAAACATCAAAACTATTGGCCTTTTGGACTTTGGAAACTTAGTTATTCTTCTTGTTANGATATTATTTTCAGAATCTATCTCAACATATTCTTCGCCTAATTCATCAAAACCATTTATAGAATAATCAAAATAAAATCTTGATACTTCATTACTTTTTTCAATTCTATTTACAGAATATTTCTTGTTCTTATCCTTAAAATCTGGTCCATATTCATAATCATTTTCAATTAAGTGATTATAAGAAATATCAATCTGTTCTTTGTAATCATTAAATTCTTTATAATCTAGTGTGAATTTATCTTTTTGTTTACTCATAGTTATGAAGTTAAATCTTTATATATTTCTAAGAGGCTATTAGCTATATACTCAACTTCTTCAAATGTGTTATCTCTTCCAAAAGAAATCCTAACTGATCCTAACGCTAAATTTTCTTCAACATTTTTGGCTAGCAAAACATGAGAAGGTTCTACTGAAGCAGTTGAACATGCTGAACCACTAGATGCCATTATACCCTTAAAATCTANTGAAATTAATATTGGTTCTCCCTGAATATTAGGAATTGAAAAATTCAAAATATTAGGTAATCCTGAGTTTGAACTATGTATTACAAGATCAGGTAGAATTTCACTTAATTTCTTTATCAATGCATTTCTTAATTTATCAGTATGAGAATAAAAATTTTCTCGATTATTTTCGGCTATTTCAATAGCTTTTCCTAGTCCAACAATACTTGGAACATTTTCAGTACCTGATCTATTTTGGCGCTCTTGGCCTCCTCCATCAAGAAGAGGTTCTAAGTAAAGATCTTCTCTTACATAAAGAGCTCCTACCCCTTTAGGTCCATTAAATTTGTGTCCAGATATTGATAAAAGATCTAAATCAAGATCAACTACATCAATTTTTATTTTTCCTATTGCTTGAACTGCATCGGTATGAAAAATTATTTTTTTACCAAATTCNTTTTCTTTCTTTCTTACAATTTCTACTAATTCTTTAATATTTTGAACTGATCCTATTTCNTTATTTGCAAAAATTATTGACACTAATTTTGTTTTTTTGGAAATTAAGTTTTCAAATTCTTTAACTTTTATTTGACCATTATCATCAACATTACAATAAATGGTTTTATATCCAACATTAGNTAATTGTTCAGAGGGATGAATAATAGCATGATGCTCTATTGAAGAAATAATAATTTCATCTTGATCATTCTCTATTTGAGGCTTACAAAATCCCTTTAAAGCCAAATTATTTGATTCTGTTCCTCCNCTTGTAAAAATAATCTCAGAGGCCTTAGAATTAATAACAGATGCTACTTTGTCTCTAGCAAATTCTANAGCTGCTTTAGATTCTTGACTTAACATATATAAGCCAGAAGGATTCCCATAATTTTTTGTAAAAAATGGTAGCATTTCATTCAGCACTTCTTCTGAAACTGGAGTAGTAGCTGCATTATCAACGTATATTTCATTTAAATCTAAACTCATAAAATTAATTATAAATTACATTATAAAAATAAGGTGTAAATTTACAATTTTCGGTAAACTAGTAAGAATAAAAATTAGCATTAAGAGAAAAGATTATTGATAAGAGTTGAACATTTCTATAAAAATTATGGCCCCTACCCTGCTGTAATAGATGTATCTTTTGAAGTTCTAAAGGGTGAGATTGTCGGATTTCTGGGTCCTAATGGTGCAGGTAAGACAACTACAATGAGAACTATTACGGGATATTTACCTCCAACTTCTGGAAATATAACAGTAAGTGGATATGACTCTCTTAAGTATTCACTTGAAGCAAGGAGACACATTGGTTATTTACCTGAAACAGTTCCTTTATATTTGGATATGACTGTAACTGATTACTTAAGTTTCATGGGNAAAATCAGAGGAATGAATCAAAAATGGATAGATGAAAGAATAAATAAAGTCATAGATCATGTGAAATTAGGTGATTACAGAAATACACATATAGGAAAATTATCAAAAGGCTACAGGCAAAGAACAGGCATAGCTCAAGCTATTTTACACGAACCTGACGTTCTAATCATGGATGAACCAACAATAGGAATTGATCCAATTCAAGTTGTAGAAACTAGAGAATTAATTAGTGAATTAGGAGAATCACATACACTATTAATTTCTTCTCATATACTTCCGGAAGTTTCGGCAATTTGTCCAAGAGTGTTAGTTATTTCTGACGGAAGAATAGTAGCTGATGATAAACCAAATAATCTCTCTCAGAGATTATCAGGAACAGAAAGAATTGAATTAGGTGTTTCAGGNACTAAGCCTTCAGAAGTAATTTCTAAAATTAGAGATATAGATTCCGTAATTGATGTAAGATCAGACTCTAGAGTTGAGCAATTAGATCAAGCAAAAAAAGAAAATTATTACCCAATAATAGTTGATGCTAAAACTAATGAAAATTCCTCTGAAAAAATTGCTAAAGTTATTGTTGACAGTGGTTGGGGATTAAGAAATTTAACTCCTTTACCTATGACTTTGGAAGAAATATTCTTACAGCTTACACAAGAAAATTAATATATGAAAAATATCTTTATAATTTTATCTAAAGAAATAAAAACTTATTTTGCTTCTCCAATGGCATATATAGTTGCTGCTGCATATTTAGCAATTACNGGTTTTTTCTTTGTAGCTTCTGTTTCTGATGCTTTCTCAGAAGCAACTATTAGAGGTTATCTAGCTGGTGCCACATTTTTTATGATATTTATGTCCCCAGCAATAACAATGAGGCTCATAGCTGAAGAACAAAAACTTGGAACATTAGAGCTTCTCTTAACATCTCCTNTTANGGAAGCTGAGGTTGTTATTGGAAAATTTCTTGCTTCTTTGGTAACTGTGTNTGTAATGATATTTTTATCNNTGTATTTTGTAATTCTGCTTTACATATTTGGTGATCCTGACTCAGGACCATTATTTAATGGAATATTTGGACTAATNTTATATTCATCATCAACTCTTGCTATAGGTCTTTTCGCATCTTCTCTATCTCCAAATCAAATAGTTGGTCTTGTAGTTGGATCGGGAATCTTAACAAGCTTGACAATAATTGATTTTATTTCAACCAGAGTTTCTGGAATTGGTAGCGATATACTCAGTTTTTTACAATTAGGTGCTTCTTTTTCAGTATTCGATTTAGGATCATTAGGTGTTTCTGAAAGTGGTCATTTTGCTGATTTTTCAAGAGGTATATTTTCTNTAATCGATGTTATTTTTTATCTTTCAGTTACAATTGTTTTTCTACTCCTAACGATAATAATCTTAGAATCAAGAAGATGGAGATAAGATGAGTATAAATAAAGATAAAAGACCTTCGATAGAATCTACTAAATTTAGTCCCNCTAAATTTATAAAAGACTTAAGAAAAAATATAAAATCCTTGAGACAAGGACTATTATTAGCTTCTATATCTTCATTTTTTCTTGGATTTATTGTGTGGGTTTTCTTTAGAGATCTTTCATCAATAGGTGTATGGATTATGCTAATTGGAATAATTATTCTATTTATAATTGGTTTGATTTCTATAAGAAATATTTTTACTTTTATTTTTGGCAGAAGAGGTAGATATGGTATTAATACCTCAATAATATTTATAACTTCCTTAACNCTCATAATAGTTTTAAATTCATTGTTATTTTGGCTATCTGGTAGGCCTGACTCACCAGATTGGTTGAGAATAGATACTACTGCTACAAAGCAATTTATATTAGAAGATCAAGCAGTTAAAGTTATTGGTAATCTTAATGAAGATGTTAAGATTAACGTTTTCATGGCAACAAATACTCCTTCTAAAGCCGCTAATTGGAGAGCGACAGAAGACTTACTTCTTGAATTTAAGAGAAGATCAAAAAAAGTAAATCTGAGTTACGAAAGAATTGATCCTGAATTAGATCCAAATTCACCTGCAAAATATGGTGTAAATATTTTCCCCTCAATTGTAGTTGAAGCTCTTGATTCAAGGAGAACTCAAATTATTCCTGGAAGAAATACTAGCATTTCAGAATCTGTATTTACAGAACAAGATATAATAACGGGACTTCTTATTGTAAATCAATTAAAACAAAAAGAGGTTATATTTCTTACAGGACATGGAGAGAGAGACATAACTGATCTCAATCCTAATTCTTCAGGAATGGGATTAGTTTATTCTGATTTATTGGCGCAAAATTATAAAGTTTTATCTGCTACCTCTCAAGAATTAGCAATCTTGTTATCTGAAAATAATATTCCTGCTGTACTTGTAATTGCTGGAGCAGAGTCAAATATTTCTGTACAAGAATCAGCCATTATCTCGGAATATTTATGGAAAGGAGGAGCTTTACTATTAATGATTGAACCTGAAATTACCCCAGATGGAATAAAAGCATTCCTATCTAAATATGGTATTGCTGTTGGAGAAGGAACAATATTTGATATGGCAAGCTTTGTTGCTCCTAAGCCAAATTATCTACAAATTAAAAAAACAAATGGTCAAATTCCTCCTCATGAAATAACTAGTGATTTTGATGTACTATATTTTCCTGGTTCAGCCTTTTTAGGTTCTACAATAAGTCCTGATACAGTTCCTGTTTCAGATAATGGTGAACCTTATATAAAACATATTCCTCTTGCATTTACAACTTTAGAAAGTTGGTCTCAAAAAACTAGTGATACAGAAGATATCACTTATGATTCTTCATTAGATGTAATGGGACCATTTCCAACAATTTTAGCTGTAGAATCAATATCTGAACTAGGAAAATTCCCTACTGAAAAAGAAGATGGTACCTTAGCCCAAACTTCTTTAGTGGTTATAGGTGATACTGATTTTGCATCAAATAAGTATGCGGGATCAGCTATGAATAGTGATTTAATTATAAATAGTATCAACTGGCTAGCAAAGGATTATGAGTTAATCACTATAAGACCTAAAACTCAGTCATTTAGAGAGTTAGTCCTTACGTCAAGTGAAAGAGACTTCATAAGATGGAGTGGATGGCTATTGATGCCTTCATTGATTGGTATAGGTGGATTTATTAGTTGGTGGCGAAGAAGATAAAATGAATCTACGTATCTCATTAGTATTAATAACAATACTCGCTTGGGTTTCAATATTTGGTGTCCTAATATACAAGTCTGATATAGGAGAAGAAAAAGATGTTGAAGAAAGTTCTTTTTTTTATCGAATATCTTCTCAAGATATAACGAATATATCGATAACTCATAATACAAAAACTTTTAGCTGGTATTTAGGAGCCGATAGAGTTTGGTATTTTGATGATATGAATAATGTTCCTACTGACAACTATAGGTGGGGTGGAATAATTGATCTTTTAGCTGGACCAAAACTTTATAGAACGATATCTGAAAATATTGAAGATAAATCAAAATATGGATTAGAAAATCCACAAACTGAAATTTCTATATACCTTAATAATGGAGATAAGAGAACTTTATATATAGGTAATGAAACACCTGATAACCAAAATAATTACGCTTATCTAGAAGGTGTAGATAAATTAGTTATGTTAGATGCTACTTGGAAAGGTGTTTTGATAAGACTTGTGAATGAACCACCTTATCCTAAATGGATGTCAAAATTAATACCCGAAGAAGCAATTGAAATAGTGGTGATAAAAAACTCCGAAATATATAAAGCCTTTGCAAAAAATAATGATGGTTGGCATGAATGTATAGTTCCTATTTCCTCAACACCATGTAATGGAGATAAACAAACTGAATATATGTACATAGAAAACTTTTTAGAAGAGTATTCAAATATAGAAATACTAGGAGCAGTAAAATTAAATTTAATGTTTGAAGAAGACTATAAACAATATGGTTTAGGTCTAAATGCTCCGTATATTGATATTAAAACTATTTCTAGGGATGAGGCAGGAACAAACACAATTTATAATACTTCTATTAGTATAGGAAAATTAAGTGAAGATCAGAGTGGTTATTTCTCAGTGGTAAAAGAAACTAAAGATGTTGTACTCACTGAAAGATATTGGACAGAAAAAGTATTAAGACTTTTTGATTAAGTTGTTAGGTTTTTATATAGTTCAGGAAGCCTCGCTGGTAACATTGAAATATCAGACAAAACTTCATAAGAAAAGTCATCCATCATAGTTTTCAAGTAATCATGTCCAGATTTGTCTACAGTCAAACAGAAAGGAGTAATTCCCTGCTGTCTCGCTTCAATCAATGCTTGCCTTGTGTCATAAACTGCGTATTCTTTTTCTACTCCTTCTCTTGAATAACCTCTATCTTGAGGTCTTCCATCAGTAATTAGAAAAATGAATCTAGATCTAGCCTCATGATTTGCTAACTTTGTTATAGTATGTCTTATAGCTGGACCCATTCTTGTAGCATGAAGTGGAGCTACTCTGTCTATTCTCCCAGATATCGAATCATTAAATTTTTCATCTAAATCCTTAATAGTATAAAATTCTACATTTTCTCTGCCATACCCTGAAAATCCATAGATACCATAGTCATCTCCGAGCATCTCTAGAGAATTTACCATTAATACAATTCCTTCTTTTTCTACGTCTACAATTCTTTTATATGACCTTCTAAGACCTTCTGCTCTTCTAGATCTTAGCCATATCATGTATTCAACAGGATCATCAGGAGCTCCCCAATCATCATTATTTGATTTGGAATTATCATCAATAGCCTCAGCTGTTGATGCTGACATATCTATTAACATAGCTACTGCAACAGATCTTTCAGTTTTGTTTCTTCTCCAGTAAATTTTTTCATCTGGAGTAACTCCAGATCTAAGATCAATTAAGGCTTCTATACCTGCATCTAAATCAGCTTCTTCTCCATCTTCTAGTCGTTTTTGTTTTCTGTACTGTTCAGGAACAAAAAGCTCAAATTGTTTTTTTATTTGATAAACTAAAGAAGAATTATCTGTTAATGTATCTTTATAAAAATTTGCCTCTCCATCTGGTAGTTTTTTTTCATGAAGCAAACACCAATTAGGCTTATACTCTACATCCCTAAAGTCCCATTCTGGATATGTATAAGTATCTGGTTCTTTTGCTTCTAATGGGCCACCCTCTTCATCGATATGCATTGGCTCACCGCCAGTAAATGATGAGTTATCTAGATCTCTATTCTTTAATTCTTTCATGAGATTTTCTAGAAGTTCTTGATTCTGAGTTGCATCAAGTTCAGAATTTTGATCAGATTCTTTTGTTTCTAGATCAGGAGAGTTTTGAACTAATTCTTCAATTTGTTCTTGAGTAAGCCCTTGTATTTCTTCACCTTCTCCTTGCATTTCTTCACCACTTACAGTTAGCATTTCAGTTAGAAGTTGTCCTAATTCAGGCTTAAAATCTCCTTGGTATTCTACGGGATCAGCTGGGCTATAATCATCTTCCATAGGATCAATGTTTTCTTGATCTTGAGTTTCTTCACCTGATTGTTCTCCCATACTCGATTCATACATATCTCCAAAGAAAGACATCATCTCATCAACAGTTTCTGGATCATTATATTCATCTTCTGAATCATCTATATCTGGTAATTCTTCAATTTCATCAAGTGGTGCATTTTCCTCTTCATTTGAAATTTTTCTAATATTATCAAAAAGTCTTACTGTTACCATCATAGAGTCTTCAACAGTCATAATATTTTGATCAAAATTAGTTAAGGTTCTTAGGTAATTTGTAATTTTAGTGAAAATAGTTTTGGTTCCTTTAGGAACTGTAAAGTTAGAGACTTTTCCTAATGTAAATCTAACCACTTCTTCAACGAAAATTTCTCTTCTTTTTTCTCTATCACTGGTTCTATTATTTAATGTTTCTAATCTTATTTTTTTAAAATCATTTCTTAAACCTGGATATTTTTTTAGGATCAATTCGTCTATTCTGTATGCTTCAACTATATTAAATAATTCAGCAGCAAACTGTGGATCTGCAATGAAAGGCTTAGCTCCTCTAAGAACTTTTGCTATTCTAGTAGCATGTTCATCTCCCATTTCAGAAACTTGTTCGAGTAATTTATTAAAAATTTGCTTTGAGTAGGGATTAATAGGTTGAATCCTAAAATCATACTTAAAAGTTCCATATTCAGAATAAGCAGCTTGACGAGCTGAAATAATTTTATAGTAGCTAAAATTTTCATCTTTGGTTGGATACTGTTTTATTACGCTAGGAAGATATATAGTTTTACCATCGGTAGTTGGCAAGTCAGTATCAGTCCAACCAATATTCTTTTCAACATTTTTAGATGTTTCAGATATAGATACATCAACATCACAAAGTGCTGTACAAAAAAGTTTCATTAAATCTTTAATTCTATGTAATTCAACACTAGATGATATTCTATCAATTAAATCATTTGATTCTTTTGACTGAAGCTTGAAGAATTGAGAAGCTGGAGCTGTATTAGTGTCTTGATCTATTGCCAATCTTATACCTTGAGATTTCCATTGATCTAATTGATCGATATCAAGATTGTCTAATAATCTTGGTATATTAGATAGAAAGTCAATGCTCGCATATGGCACATTATTAACTATTTGTTGATTCATCTGAAGGATCTGGTCTCTATCATTTTTATTGACTAAAGCCAACGTCTTAATAATTAATTTTAAGAATTCAGAAATTTTTACACCTGCAGTTCCATATACCCTCCTACACATATCAAAAATAAGCTTTATGTTTGCATTTGGTAACTTAATTATTTGTTCTGCAACAATTTCATAGACTGGTTTAATATCTCTCCATTCTTTTTCAGTAATTAATAAAGAAAGATGAATAAGATCGTCTATTTCAAGGAAGTTTGTTTTATAAATCTCAATTGAATCATCAAGTATTTCTGATGCATAATCATATGATCTATTTGAAAGAACATCAATAAAATCCACAAGTTTACAATATTGATCAAATGATAATGTTTCTAATATATTTGAAGTTGATTCAAATAATTTACAAGTTAAGTTAGTTGATTTCCAAGTACCTTTATATAACTTCGTAACTCTAGAGACCCAATCATCAATATATCTTGGTCTAAGTCTTATCATTGTCTTAGGACTAGAATTCAAAAATGATTCTGATATTTTTGTACTGTCCTTTGATAGCTTTAGTCCTGCTTTGCTCCATCCTAAGAATTGACCTGAAGGAAGATATTGCTGAACATTTACAGAAGCATTATAGTAGGCTAAAGATGATTCCCAAGATCGAGCAGAATCCTTGGCTATATCAATACCAATATTTTCCCATTGATATAAAATTTCTTCTGGTAGTTTATTTATTAAAATTTCTCTAGATTCTAAATATGCTGATAGAACCTCTTTAGGATAAGCCTTTAGAAGTCTTTTGATTTTTTCATGATCAAATTTTGAAATATTTTCCATAACTTAGTTTTCCAACAAATCTGATAATTGAATTATCATTCTTGCCGATGCTCCCCAAATTAATTTATCCTCGTAAACAAATGCTCTTGAATCAATTCTTTCATCTTCTCTAGTAAAAGAAAAATACCTTTTATTATTATTTTCAATCAATTTAAAAAGAGGTATCTTTGCCATTTCTTCTACCTCATCCTCATTAATATCTATTCTTGACATTCTAGTAACCTCTCCAACATATGGTTGAATTAACCATCCAGTACCTAAAGTCATAACTGGATCAAGTTCTCCCCATAAAGTAAAATCAGATCTTTCAATACCAATTTCCTCATTAGTTTCTCTTGAAGCTGTATCTTCTAAATTTCTATCTACAGGTTCTGTTTTACCACCAGGAAATGCCCATTCTAAAGCATGTTTACCTTCATTAGCTCTTTTTATCATATACAAAGGAAACTCAGGGTTATCTTTTTCAATTAAAATACTTACGGCTGCAATCATCAGATTATTTTTTTCCAATTTTTTTTTATCTGATATTCTTCCAGAAATTTTTTTCTCTAATAATTTATATTTTTCTAAACTCAAATTATTACTCAAATATTGACGAAACGATTTGGTCTACAGTTTCTTGAATTTGGAATTCATCTGTAATTCCCCAAGTCAAAGCAACTTGACATGCTCTTTTAGGAGAAATACCCTGTTTGATTAGTCTTCCAGCATAAATTAACAGTCTAGTGCTTGCTCCTTCTTCTAGACCATGTTCGCGTAAATTTCTTATTTTCTGACCCAGAGTAGCAAGCTGATTTGAAATACCTTCATCTATTTCGGCTTCATGAGCAATAATTTTTGTTTCTCTTTCAACTTCAGGAAAATCAAATTCTATAGCTACAAATCTTTGCCTAGTTGAATGCTTCAGATCTTTAACTGCGTTTTGATAGCCGGGATTATAAGAAACTACAAGTAAAAATCCATCATCTGCTTGAATAACTTGACCTAATTTATCTATACTTAATGTCCTTCTATGGTCTGTTAGAGGGTGAATAATTACCGTTGTGTCTTTTCTTGCTTCAACAACTTCGTCTAAGTAACATATTCCTCCAGACTTTACGGCTCTTGTTAAGGGGCCATCAATCCACTTAGTTCCACTGGCATCTAGTAAATATCTCCCAACAAGATCACTAGCAGTTAAGTCTTCATGACAAGCAACAGTTATAAGTGGTATATCTTTAGATTTTTTTTCATTTTCATTTATTTTCCATGACATATATTCAACAAATCTTGTTTTACCTGTTCCAGTTGGGCCTTTGAGAAGAATTGGGACTCTTTCATTATATGCAGCTTGAAAAACTTCTACCTCATCTGAAGTAGGCATAAAGAAAGGCTCTTTATCTACTACGTATTCCTCAGCATTTACTTCTTTATAACTTTGAGTAGCCATGAATAATTCTCCATTTATCGTGTTTTAATTAAAAAGCTAAATTAAACATAAACTCTTTCTACTATTCATTCAATTCTTAAGATAGAAAAAAAGAGTAATTTTGAAAAAAAATCTCATGATTTGGATTACAAAAAGAAGATTTGATTTTGTTAGATTTAAGGACTATTTTTTCAGAATATGATAGTAACTTAACTTAGGAGAATAAAAATTAATATCATAATGACTTTATTTGAACATAATATAAGAAAAGAATTACTATCTGACTCTCCATTATCTTCCAGAATGAGGCCAGAAAGCTATGAAGACTTTATTGGACAAGAACATATTTTAGGTGAAAATAAAACATTAAGAAATCTAATAGAAAGTAAAACAATTCCTTCAATGGTTCTATGGGGACCTCCCGGCACAGGGAAAACTACACTTGCTAAAATAATTTCAGAAAAAATAGGAACTAATTTCAGATCACTATCAGCAGTATCTTCAGGATTATCTGAAATCAGAAAAATATCAGAAGAAATACTAAATAATAGGACTTCAAAAAATAATAAAACAATTCTTTTTTTAGATGAAATTCATAGATTTTCTAAAAGTCAGCAAGATTCCTTACTACCTTTGATAGAAGAGGGAATAATAATTCTCATTGGTGCAACCACTGAAAATCCTGGCTTTTCTATAATCAATCCTCTTTTGTCTAGAGTAAAAGTTTTTAAGTTTGAAGAACATACAAAAGATAGTCTAAGAAAATTAATTCAAAAAATTTTGGATAATAAAAAAGTTTATTTTAATTATGAAAACCTTGAAATTAGTGAAGAAACTATAGATAGACTTATTTTAGGTTCAAATGGTGATGCTAGGAAACTAATAGATACTCTTGAATTATCAATATTATCTACAAAAGAAAAAAAGGGCAAAAAATCTATAACAAATAAAAAAATTGATGATTTATTGGAAAATAATTCAATTTATGATAGAAAAAGTGATAATCATTACAACAACATATCAGCCTTTATTAAATCTATTAGAGGATCTGACCCAGATGCTGCTTTGTATTATCTAGCAAGAATGTTAAAAAATGGAGAAGATCCATTATTTATAGCTAGAAGACTTATCATAAGTGCATCAGAAGATATCGGACTAGCAAATCCTAATGCAATGATTATTGCTAATACAACTTTTGATTCAGTTAATAAAATTGGAATGCCTGAAGGAAGAATCCCTCTTTCTAATGCAACTATTTATCTATCATTATCAGAAAAAAGCAATTCTTCATATATCGCCATAAATGAAGCTTATAATGAAGTAAATGAAAATCCAATATCTGAGGTTCCTAATCACTTAATAAATGCTGTAACAGATTTTGATAAAAAAAGTGGATTTGGAAATGGTTATGCCTATGACCATAATTCAAAAGATGCTTTTATTAAGAAAGATAACTTCCCAAAAAAAATTAATAACAGATCTTTTTATTCTCCAAAAGAAAAGGGAATTGAAAAAAACTTAAAGGAAAGATTCGAAAAATTATGGCAATCAGATTAAACCGTATTCATAACTTTTGACATAGACTGAATAGTGGTGTCAATATGATCAGATTCTATTCCATAATGAGGCACCATTCTTAATTCAGTATAGGATCCATTTATTATTATTCCTAATTCTCTTAATTTCTCTGAAACCTCAAAACCTTTGTTTTCAGGGACCTTAAACTTAACTAAATTTGTATGTATATTATCTGGATTTATATGGATTTTAGAAATTTCAGATAAACCTATTGCTAGCCTTTTTGCATTTTCATGATCTTCAGCAAGCCTATCTATCATAGTGTCTAATGCCACTATTCCACATGCTGCCAAAACACCAACTTGTCTCATAGCAGATCCTAAAAGTTTTCTGATTCTCCTTGCTTCTAGTATCTGATCTTTATCTCCAACTATTATGCTTCCTACTGGGCATGATAGGCCTTTAGAAAGACAAAATGTTACAGAATCAACATGTTCTGTTAGCTCCTTCACAGGAGTATCTAGAGCAATTGAAGCATTAAAAATTCTCGCTCCATCAACGTGAACTCTCAAACCAGCTTTCTTAGCGGCTAGTGCCATTTTATCTGATGATTCTTTAGAAATTGGCATACCGCTTACGCCCCCATGAGTATTTTCAAATGCAAATAATTTTGTACTTGGTTTATGATAATCGTCTGGTTTTACAGCTTCAGTTATTCTGCTAGCATCTATCGTTCCATCTGGGTTTGTCTTGAGAGGGTACATTACAACTCCTCCTAAAACCGAGACACCTCCAGCTTCAGATCCAAAAATATGACATATATCACCTAATAATATCTCGTCTCCTCTAGTTGCTTGAGATAGAACTGAAACTAGGTTACCTTGAGTCCCTGATGAAACAAAGATAGCATCTTCTTTACCAAACAATTCAGCTGCTTTTTCCTCTAATTTATTTACTGTAGGATCACCTTTATATACATCATCGCCTACCTCTGCATTGGCCATTGCTTTTCGCATTTCGGGCGAAGGTTTTGTAACAGTATCTGATCTTAAGTCTATTTCCACTTATAACTCCAAGAATTAATTTATAATGTATATATGAAAAATTATAACTCAATCAAAAAAAAATTTATTAATTCTTGGCTACTTAAAGACAAATTATTTTGGATAACTTTCCCCTCAATTTTTTTTCTAGATCAATTAACTAAATATTTAGTTTATAGTAATATGTATCTTGGTGAATCAATTCCAGAAAATGGATTATTAAGAATAACTTATGCTAGAAATACAGGAACTGCATTTAGCCTTTTTAGATCACACGGTGAACTACTTCTTTTTTTGTCAGTATTAGTTGCTTTATTTTTTACAATATATTTTATTTTTATAGAAAAACCAAAAATATTTATGAGACTTTTTATATCTCTTGTAGTTGCAGGTGCACTTGGAAATATTATAGATAGAATAAGATTTGGTTATGTAAATGACTTTATAGATGTAGGATTTTGGCCCATATTTAATATTGCTGATTCATCAATATCTATAGCAATAACCATTTACATATTTGATGCTTTGATCTTAAGTAGAAATAAAGATGAAAATTAAGCTCATATCAAATCAAAAAACTCGATTAGATAAATTTATTTCTGAAAATTCTGATTTATCCAGAGAGCAAATTAATAAAATTATTAAAGCAAATAAATGTTTAGTTGATGGTATTATTGCAAAAAAAAAATCTCAGATTATAAATTTAAGAAATGAAGTTATTTTAGATACTGAAATAACTGAAAAAAAAATAATCAATCCTTCTTTAAGTTATGTTTATGTAGATAAAGACATCATTGTTATAAATAAAGAGAAAAATACTATTACTCACGGAATTAATAATAATCACTACGGAACACTAAATGGATCCATAATTCAAGATTATCCTGAAATAAAAAATGTTGGAGACATCGAAAGACCAGGAACAGTGCATAGATTAGATAAAGGAACATCTGGTTTAATTATATTTTCACGATCTAAAGAATCTTATGTAATTTTAAAAAATATGATTAAAAATAGAGATATAAAAAGACAATATACAGCTTTAGTTGATGGTAAACTAACAAGACCAAATGCGATTATCGAAGCTCCAATATTAAGAGATCCTATTAATCCTTTAAAAAGAAAAGTTTCGATAGATGGTAAATACGCTAAAACAACCTACAAAACATTAAAAAATTTAGATAACTTTACACTTATTGATGTAGAATTATCTACTGGAAGAACACATCAAATAAGAGTACATATGGCAGAAATTGGTAATCCAGTTGTTGGAGATAGTCTCTACGGAAAACAAAATAAAGAATTAGATAGACCATTCTTACATAGTTCTAAACTGAATTTTTTACATCCAATAAGTAAAAAAGAATTATATTTTGAAACAGAACTACCAAAAGACTTAAAGTATTTCTTAAAGGATAAAAAATAATGGAAACTGATAAAAAAGTAATTGTTCGTTTTGCACCAAGTCCAACTGGGAATTTACATATTGGAGGAGTTAGAACTGCAATATTTAATTGGTTATTTGCAAGAGCAAATAACGGAAAATTTATTTTAAGAATTGAAGATACTGACAGATCAAGGTACGATAAAAATTCTGAGAATTCTATATTATCTAGTCTAGATTGGCTAGGAATTGATTGGGATGAGGGACCAATTTATCAATCAGATAGGAAAGAAATATATAAAGAAATTTCTAATAAGCTTATTGATACAGGATGGGCTTACTATGATGATACAACTCCTGAGGAGCTAGATGATTTGAGGAAACAACAAATTAAGGAGAAAAAACCCCCTAGATATGATAACAGAGGAAGGTATAAAGAAATTTCTCATACACAATATTTAGAAAAAAATAGTGATCATAATCCAATAGTTGTAAGATTTAAGGTTCCAGATTATGGAGCCAAACCATTTAATGATGTGATTCGAGGAAAAGTAGAATTCAATCTCAAGGAAATTGATGATTTTGTCATATTGAAATCAGATGGAATGCCGACGTATCATCTAGCTCATGTAATAGATGATAAATTAATGGATATATCGCACGTTATAAGAGGAGAAGAATGGATTTCAAGTACACCAAGACATGTACTTATTCATGATGCACTAAATTGGGATTTACCTAAATACGTTCATGTCCCTTTAATACTCGGAAAAGATAAGTCAAAATTATCTAAAAGACATGGAGCGGAATCTGCTTTGGAATATAAAGAAAAAGGATATCTACCTGAAGCTGTATTAAATTTTCTTGCTTTACTTGGCTGGTCACCGGGTGATAATTCAGAAATAATGACACTCAATGATATCTTAGAAAAGTTTAGCATAGAAAGGATACTTGGTCATCCAGCAGTTTTTGACCCTGAAAAATTAGAGTGGATGAATGGATCTTATATTAGGAATCTAGACAATAATATATTATCAAAAAAGATATTTGATGAAGTAAATAAAGAATTAACAAAAGGTGGTTTAATTTCGAATAATGTTAACTCTGAATTATTAGAATCTAAAATATTTGAAATAACACCTTTAATAAAAGAAAGATTAAGAACTTTAGGGGAATCATCATACTTAATCAAATATTTTTTTTACGATGATTTTGAAATTGAAAAAGAAAAATTAGTGCCTAAAAAAGTTCAAAAAGAACAGATTATAAAAGGTTTAAAAAAATCTATTGACTTAATAGAAAAAATTGAAATATTTGAACCTGAAAATTTAGAAGATAATTTTAGAAATTTAGCAGATGAAATAAATCTAAAAGCCGGTCAATTATTTTTTCCAATTAGAATTGCATTAACTGGAAGAAGAGAATCTCCACCTCTTTTTGATACTATGAAAGCACTTGGNATACAAAGTTCAATAAAGAGACTTAATAAAGCAATAAATATTCTAGAATAAAATACATTAATTAATTTATTAGAATACAATATGAGAATAAAAAAAATTGCATGGAGTAATATGGTAGAAGTAANAATAAAAGATGACGAAAGCTTTGAAGCCTTATTGAGAAGATTTTCAAAGAAAGTCCAACAAGAGTCAATCGTATCAGAGGCAAGAAGAAGACAAAATTTTGAGTCTCCAACATCTATTCGTAAGAAAAAAATATCTAACAAAAAAAGAAAAAGTTATCGTACTACTTTAAAAAACCAATAAAAGCCATAGAACTTCTAATAAATTAAATTATCATATTATTGAAAATTTAAAAATTACTTACTCAATTGAAAATAGGCATAGCTGTATTCCCTGGAACATGGAGTGAAGCTGATACCCGATATGCGACACAAAATGTTTTGGGTATAACTTCTGAATATATTTGGCATAAAGATCAAAGCATAAATAATGTAGACTTCATTATTCTGCCTGGTGGGTTTTCATATGGCGACTATTTAAGAACCGGAGCAATTGCAAGTTTTTCACCAATAATGAAAAAAATAGTAGAATTTGCAAATTCTGGTGGCCCTGTACTTGGGATTTGTAATGGATTTCAAATACTTTGTGAATCAAATTTACTACCAGGAATACTTTTAAGAAATAAAGGGCTTTCTTTTATTTGTGAAAATTCTTTTCTCAAAGTTAATAGCAATTCTAAATTTACAAAACTTTATAAAAATAATGAAATTATTAAGATCCCTATTTCTCATGGTGAAGGTAATTTTCAAGCAGATAATAAAATAATAAAACAATTAGAAGATGAAGATAGAATTGTTTTTAGATATTCATCTAAATTTGGTGAAGTATCAAAAAAATATAATCCCAATGGATCAATAAATAATATAGCTGGAATTATAAATTCAGATGGAAATATATTAGGAATGATGCCTCATCCTGAAAAAGCTTGCGAAAAAATCATTGGAAGTGATGATGGATTAGCGATATTCTCTTCAATCATAAAAACTATGGGAAAAAATGGTTAAACAAGAAACATTAAAAGAATTAGCTTTATCAAAGTCTGAATATAATCTTATAGTTGAGAAATTGGATAGAGAACCAAATGATTTGGAATTAGGTCTTTTCGGAGCCCTATGGAGTGAACACTGTGGATATAAACATACTAAAAAATTACTCAGAACTATAAGATCAAAATCTGATTTTACCCTTACAGAAGCTGGCGAAGAAAATGCAGGAGCAATTAATATAGGTTCCAATAAAGCAATCGTAATGAAAATTGAATCACATAACCATCCTTCAGCAATTGAGCCATATGAAGGAGCTGCAACAGGAGTTGGAGGCATTGTTAGAGATATCTTTGCTATGGGCGCAAGGCCAATAGCTTTATTGAATTCTCTGAGATTTAGTGATTTAGAAGAAAATAGAAATCTACAAATTGCCAAAGGAGTAATTGAAGGTATTTCAGGATATGGCAATTGTTTAGGAATACCTAATATTGGCGGAGAATGCTTCTTTGATAAATCATATGAATCTAACCCCTTAGTAAATGCTATGTGCGTAGGTTTAGTAGACTCTAACAAAATATTAAGTGCCAAGGCTGAGAAATCAGGGGATCTTCTAATAATTATTGGTGCTGAAACTGGAAGAGATGGAATCCATGGAGCTTCAGGACTAGCCTCTCAGAATTTTGAAGAAACAATTGAATTAAGATCAGCTGTCCAAGTTGGTAATCCTTTTTTAGAAAAATTACTTATTGAAGCTTGTCTAGAAATTTCTGATTTTGAAGAGTTAGTTGGAATGCAAGATTGTGGAGCTGCAGGAATCACTAGTGCTGCAATAGAAATGGCTGAGAGATCAAAACTAGGCCTTAAAATTGATATCTCAAAGGTACCTGTAAAAGAAGATTCAATGACTCCATACGAAATCATGTTATCTGAATCTCAAGAAAGAATGCTTATAGCTGTAAAAAATAATCAATTCGAAAGAATATTTGATATTTTGGATAAATGGGATCTAAGGTGCTCAATTATAGGAGAATTTACAGATAGTAATGAAGTCGAGATTTTTCAAGGTTCTAAACTTTTATCAAAAACTTCGATTGAAGCTCTAACCTCACCTCCTGAGTATGATCTCTCACTGATTGCTCGAAATTATAAAAATAAAAAAGAAAAATATGAAATTAAAGAAGAATATAAAAGCATGAATGAAAAATTAGTTCTTCATCATATAAAAGAGATATTACGTTCAAATAATATAGTTAGTAAAGAATGTATTTATAAAAAATATGATCATCATGTTCAAACCAATACAGTTGTAGAACCAGGAGAAGATGCAGCAGTAATAAGAATAAAAGGAACAGATAAATTTCTTCTTTTCAGTTGCGATGGAAACTCTAGGTTTTCATATTTAGATCCTAAAATTGGAGCTCAAATTAATATAGCAGAGGCATGCAGAAATATTTCAGTTCTAGGCGGAAAAGCAATATCTCTAACTGATGGATTAAATTTTGGAGATCCAACTAAATCTAAAGGAGCTTTTGAACTAATTGAAACATTCAAAGGATTTAATTCAGCATGTGAAATATTTGATATTCCAATTATAAGCGGAAATGCTAGTTTATATAATGAGGGACATAATTCATCAATAAATCCCACGCCAATCATTGGAGCAATGGGCATAATGAGTAGTCAAACAAAGCTCATAAGTAAAAGTTTCTTATCAGAAGGAGATCACGTAGCGATAATTGGTAAATCTATGTGGGGAACTGATTTGGGTTTATCAGGAAGTGAATTCCAATCTTATTTTGATAAATCTCTCTCGGGAGAAATTATGATAGATTTAGAATTTGAAGAAAAAATGCAAAAAAAAATAAGAAACTTAATAAAAAATAATCTAATTAATTCTGCAACAGATATCTCTTTAGGGGGATTAATTATTAGCCTTATTAAGTCATGTGAAAAAAATAAATTAGGTATAAATATAAATAAATCAATTCCAAATAACTGGGCAGGGGCTTTGTTCGGCGAGGATCAATCAAGAATAATATTTTCTTATAACCCAAAAAATGAAAATAATATCAAAAAAAAATTAAATAATATTAATTGGGAAAATATTGGAGTTGTAACTAAAGAAAATATAAAATTTCGGAATATTTTACTAGAAAGTGAAGAACTAATAATAAGATATAATAAAGGTTTTAGTGTAGATATATAAAATAATAATTCAATGCCAACTTACGAATTTAAGAATAAAAATACTGGAAAAATTGAAGAATATTTACTTTCATTTAGTGAAGTAGATAAATTCAAAAAAGATAATCCTCATTTGTCAAGAATTTGGACAGATACTCCTAATGTAATTTACAAAGGCAGTGGATTTTACTCAACAGATTATAAATCTAGCTCAAATACAAAAAATAAAAAATCTGAAAGTAAAGAATCTTCTACTAAAGAGCCTTCTACTAAAGAAAAGAAATCTAATAAAAAATCAAAGTGAGAGCACTTATTCAACGTGTAAAATCTGCATCAGTAGAGGTTGAGGATAAAATAGTTTCTGAAATCAATTCTGGGCTTGTTGTTTTACTTGGAATTACTCATGATGATTCTCTAAATGATACAAAATATCTCATTAACAAAATAATTAATTTGAGAATATTTGGAAATGATAAAAATGATAATTTCGAATTATCCTTATTAGAAACAAAAAAAGATATTTTAATAATTTCTCAATTTACATTATTTGCAAACACAAGAAAAGGAAGGCGACCTAGTTTTATTGAATCAGCTAAATCAGATAATGCAAAAAGAATCTATGATGAATTTATAGATATAATCAGTAAAGAACAAATTAACATAAAAACAGGTATTTTTGGAGCAAAGATGCTGGTTCAGATAAATAATGATGGACCAGTAACAATTTCTATAGATTCTAGATAAAACTCAAGGATATATCGAGAGCCTTAGCAGAGTGAGTTAACTTTCCAACAGAAACAATATCTATACCTGGAATTTTGTTCAATTTTACCAATCTAGCCTTATCAATATTCCCTGATACTTCTACCAATTTTTTACCATTTATTCTTTTTACACACTCTATAATTTCACTGTCAGTCATATTATCTAGCATGATTATATCTACATCTGAATCTATAGCTTCATCTAGAAGTTTATAACTATCAACTTCAATTTCTATTTTGATTGTATGAGGAGAATTACGTCTCGACTGTTTTACTAAATCTTTTAAAGTCATATTCTGCTTAAAAGCAGCAGAAATATGGTTATCCTTAATTAGAACTCCATCACCAAGATTTCTTCTATGATTAGATCCTCCTCCACACCTCACAGAATATTTATCTAAATTTCTCCACCCGGGAATAGTTTTTCTTGTGTCACTAATTGATATTTTATCTACTAATTTCACATATTCATTAGTTAGAGTAGCTACACCTGACATTCTTTGTAAAAAATTAAGAGCTGTTCTTTCAGCTGATAAAATATTATTTTTATCACCAAAAATTTCTGCAATTATTACCCCTGGTTCTAGTGAGTCAGCATCAAAACAATTTTCAATGTACTTAATATCTGGATCTATTTTTTTAAATACTTCTTTAGCAACAGTATTACCACATAAAATACCTGATTGTTTAGAAATTATTACACACTTAACATTTTCAGATCTTAGCCTTAAGGATTGAGTAGTTATATCACCTAAAGATAAATCTTCTTGAATAGCAATATCTATTATTAGATCTAAATCTGGGATTTGAGTGTTTATATCTAAATCCTTTTACTGTGGTAAATCAAGCATTCTTTGAAGACTTAATTTAGATAGTTCTTGAATTTTGTCATCAACTTTTATCTGATTTATAACATATCCTGCCACAAGCCCCTCCATTACCCATAGAAGATATGCGGGATGAACTCTATACATAGTTGAACATGGACATATCATATCATCCAAACAAAAAACATTTTTATCTGTATAAGTATGAGCCAATCTCTTAACTAGATTGATTTCTGTACCTATAGCCCAATTAGTTCCAGCGGGAGCCTTATGAACCATATCTTTTATATATTCTGTTGAACCAACAAAGTCTGCTTCACCTACCACTTCATTAGTACATTCAGGGTGAACTAATATGTTTACATCAGAATATTTATTTCTAGCAGAATTAATTTGATCAACCGAGAACCTTGTATGTACTGAACAATGACCTTTCCATAAAATTAGCTTAGAGCTATTTATTTCATCATCTGTTAATCCACCATTTATTTTATATGGATCCCAGATAACCATTTCTGATTTTTTAATACCGTATTCAAGTCCAGTATTTCTTCCTAAATGTTGATCTGGAACAAATAATATTTTTTCTCCTCTTTCATATGCCCAATCAAATGCCTTTCTGGCATTGGAAGAAGTACATACTATTCCATCATTTTCTCCACACAAAGCCTTTATAGAAGCTGTACTATTCATATATGTAACAGGAATTACCGATTTTTTACTAGACTTATTATTTAGAATATTGTTGATTTGATTCCAACTTCTCTTCACATCCTTTGTTGCAGCCATATCTGCCATTGAGCACCCTGCTGCCATATTGGGAAGAATAACTTTTTGTTTACTAGAAGATAAAATCTCAGCTGTTTCAGCCATAAAATGGACACCACAGAATATAATTATCTCTGAGTCTGATTTTTCTGCAGCTAATTTAGAAAGTAAAAAAGAGTCACCTTGTAAGTCAGAGAACTCAATAACATCTTCTCTTTGATAGTGATGACCAAGGATAGTTACTTTTGTTCCCATAGCATCTTTTAATTTCTTGATAGACTTTCTTATTTCTTCAGGAGTGAGTTTTAAATATCTAGTAGGTATCTTTTGCCATCTCACACCAGAATTAAATTCTTCTTCAAGGGTTTTAGTTCTGAAATTAGCACCATCTTGACAGAAAGCAGACTGCTCTAATTCTGTTATTGGAATATTTATTTTATTTTGATAATTTATAACCATTTTTTTATTTTTCTAACAATACTTATAGAAAAATTTTAATAATCAATTTTATATTTATTTCATGTTAAATCAAATAGATATTTTAATTTTATCTAATTTTTTAAATTTTTTCCCCTACAAGGGAGTATGAAGATATTTCAATAATCTTAGTTTTATGAATATTTCCAATCATTGATTCATCTCCATCTTGAATATAAACGAGCTTATCACCTTCTGTTCTTCCAAAAAGTCTATTTCTTATAACACCCTCAACTAGAACATCATATACATTATTTAGGTATTTAGTGTTTAGATCAAATTGGATTTTATCTTGTAATTCGTTAACCACATTTAATCTTTTCCTTTTCTCTTGTTGAGTCAAATCATCTTCTATTTTCCTAAAAGCATAAGTTCCTTTTCTTTCAGAATATGCAGCAACATGAACTTTATCAAATTTGACCATATTTAAGATATCTAATGAGTCTAGAAAATCTTTTTCAGTTTCACCGGGGAAACCGACTATCAAATCAGTAGTAATCGTTGCATCAGGGACTAAAGACTTAATCTCTTCAATTTTTCTCATATATTGATTCCTTGTATATCCTCTTCTCATGTTTGCTAAAATTCTATTTGATCCCGCTTGAAATGGTAGATTTATTGATTTACAAACTTTAGGTAAATCTCTGATAGTTTCAATCAATTTTCTAGACATATCATTTGGATGAGAAGTTAGGAATCTTATTCTAAGTATATTTTCTATTTCACTGATAGAGTACATAAGATCAGAGAGATCTTTTTTGGGCAATAAATCATGTCCATAAGAATCTACATTTTGACCCAATAATGTTACTTCAAGAGTTCCATTACTTGCTAAATATTCTACTTCTTTAACAACTTCATTCAGTGGTTTACTAGTTTCTCTTCCTCTCCTGTATGGTATTACACAAAATGTACAGAATTTATCACACCCTTGAACAATAGGGACAAATTCAGCAAACTTTGATTTTTCAGGTATTAAGTTTTCCAAACAACCATCTGATGATAAATCCAAATAATCTGCAATATTTTCTATTATTTTTGAAGTGTCTTGAGGTTTAGCCCAAAGATCTACTTGAGGGAACCTCAGTTCTAAATCCTTAATTGTTGACTCTACCATACATCCAGTAACACATATGTAAGTATTATTTTTCTTTTTTTGTTTAGCTAACTTTCCTAGAAGACCTGTCGCAGTATCTTCTGCAGATTGTCTGACAACACAGGTATTGAGTACAACTATACCAGCATTTTCAATATTCTTTTCTTCATCTAATCCAAGCCTTTTTAATCCTACGTCAACTCTTTGAGAATCAGCTACATTCATCTGACAACCAACTGTCCATATGTGAAAAGAATCTATTTTATTTTCTTTAGTTATCATATTTTTATGGCGGGGAGAGCGGGATTCGAACCCGCGTGGGGCAAAACCCCTCCCACTTAGCAGGCGGGTGCACTAGGCCTCTATGCGATCTCCCCTAATTTTAACTATTTTTGTAAAACTAAATTATACTTATAAGTGTATCAAAATATTTATTACAAAAATGATAAAAATAAAAATTAAATTCTTTGCAAAATTAAAAGAAGATATTGGTCATAAAAGTTTTATTCTATCTCTCGAGAAACCTCAAAGAGTTATAGATATTTTAAATATAATTTCTAAAGATTTTGATTTAGATATTCTGTCTCGAAATAATTATCTGTATGCTAAAAATTTAGAATACTGTTCTCTAGAAACAATTCTTGAAGAAGATGATGAATTAGCAATAATACCGCCTGTTAGCGGAGGATCAATAGATCGTGATAATTCTAAATTTTCAGTAGAAATAACTAAAGAAGAATTAAAACCTGATGAGTATATAGAAAAAAAATTTTCATCTAAAGATGGTTCTGAAGTTATATTCTTAGGAATTACAAGAGATCATAACTTAGGAAGAGATGTAGATAAATTATTTTATGAGTCATATTCTGAAATGGCTGAAAATGAGATTTATAAAATAATTGATAAGATACGCTTAAAATGGAAAATATCTTCGTTAAGAATTATTCATCGATTAGGAGTAGTTTTGCCTTCTGAAATTAGCATGATACTAATAGTCACTTCCTCTCATAGAAAAGAATCATTTGAATCAGCAGAATTTTTTGTTGATGAATTAAAGAAATCTGTACCAATATGGAAAAAAGAATTCTTTCAAGACGGAACTGTGTGGATAAATGATAAAATAGTAGAGTAAAATTCATAAAGTACAAAAAAATTAAGGTAGATATAAGGTAGATAATGGTAAGAATAAGACTTAGAAGAATGGGAAGTAAAGGAAAACCATTTTATAGGATAGTTGTGGCAGATCAAAGAGCTCCAAGAAATGGTAAATACTTAGATCTTATAGGAACATATGACCCTCATCAAGATCCCCCAGAAATCTCAATTAATGAAGAAAAAATATCTAAATGGATTGGAAATGGTGCTCAACCTTCTGATTCTGTAAGTAGTTTACTTAAAACGAAGGGTATTGAAATTAAAGGAAATTCTAATGACAGTAAGTAAAGATCCTTCTAATCCAGAAGAGCTAGTAAAATATATAGCTAGCTGTTTAGTTGAGAACGCTGACAAAATTGAAATTGAATCTGTTGATGAAGGAAATAAAACTATCCTAAAATTGAAAGTTGATGAAACTGATAAAGGAAAAATTATTGGTAAAAACGGGAAAATTGCAAAATCAATAAGAAATGTCTTAAAGTTAGCTTCTACAAAACATAATAATAAATACATGTTAGAAATTATCTAAAATGTCAGGTCATTCAAAATGGAGTACTATAAAGCATAAAAAGGGTATTTTAGATGCCAAAAAAGGTGTTTTATTTACAAAACTTTCTAGAGAAATTACTGTAGCTGCTAAGTCTGGAGATTCAGATCCTGAATTAAATTTCAGACTCAGATTAGCAATAGACAATGCAAAATCTCAAAATATGCCCAAAGATAATATTGAAAGAGCAATAGCTAAAGGCTCTGGAGGAGCAGCCGCAGGAGATAGCTTTGAGGAAATTACATATGAAGGAATAGGCCCAGGAGGTATTGGAATAATAATCCAAACTTTGACTGATAATAAAAACAGATCAGCTGCAACTGTAAGATCAACTATAACGAGAGCAGGTGGTACTTTTGCAACTACTGGAGCAGTCTCGTGGAATTTTGAACAAAAGGGTCAGTTAGTATTGAGTATTTCTGAAGGAGACCCGGAACTAATAGCTTTAGAAAGTATAGATCAAGGGGCAGAGGATTTTGATGTTTTTGATAATACTGTTGAAATAACTTGTGCCTTTTCTGATCTTTCAAATATCCAAAAAAATATATCTGAGAATGAATCAGTAATAGTTGAAAAATCAGAATTAGCCCTAGTTCCAAATACAACTATTTCTTTAGATAAAAATCAATCAAGCCAAACCTTAAAATTACTTGATGATTTAGAAGATTTAGATGATGTTCAAAAAGTTTTTACTAATGCAGAATTTAACGAAGATGCATTAACTACTTATGCAGAAAAATAACATTTATGGATTCTATAAAGGTTAATAATTTATCCAAATCATATGGTGACTTTTTAGCAATTGATAATATAAATTTCTCAGTTGAAAAAGGAACCATTCATGGATTATTGGGTGAAAATGGAGCCGGTAAAACTACTACAATGAGATGTTTACTAGGATTAAGTTACTCTGATTCAGGTGAGATGTATATTGAAGGAGATAAAGTAACAAGAAAAAACCATAAAATCAGAAAAAGTACAGCCTATCTTGCTGGTGATTTTAGGCCTTATGAAAATATTAAGCCAATTGAATATTTCAACTATATCTTAAAATTAGAAAATAATAATAACAATAGATTCATAGAATTATCAGATCTTTTCAAACTGGATCTAAATAAAAAAATTAAAGAATTATCAAAAGGAAATAAACAAAAAGTTGGTATCATACAAGCTTTTATGAGAAATAGTGAAATTTTGATACTTGATGAACCAACTAGTGGATTAGATCCTAACTATCAAAGAGTTTTTCGAGAGTTGATATTTAGAGAAAAGGAAGAAGGTAAAACTATACTACTTTCTTCACATGACCTACTAGAAATTTCAAATTGTTGTGATTTTGTAACTATCATCAAAGGAGGAAAAGTAATTTCTTCTCAAAGTAAGAATGAATTAGCAAAAAAAACTGTGAAAAAAATATCAATTAAGTTCAATAAAATTCCTGCAGAAGAGCTAATTATGAAAATTCACACAATTACTAACTATGAAATAAGTGATAATGAGATCACATTTTACATATCTGGTGATATTGATACTTTCTTAAAATTCATATCTAATTATGAGGTTATTGATTTAGAAACAGAATCCTCAGATCTAAGTCAAACTTTACTGGAGTATTTTTAAGTTGAACATATTGCTAAATACACTATCAAGAAACAAAAAGAAAATTATTTTCTTTAGCTTAGCATCGATTTTTTATACCTTTTTTTTACTTTATGTATGGACTTTGATGGAAGATACTTTTTCACAAGTTCTTGATTTATTTCCAGAACCAATAAAAAAAATTGCTGGTTTTGGAGATGATTTATCTACAGCAGGATTTCTAAATGGTGAATTTATGCACTTGATCGGTCCACTAATAATGGGGGCATTTGGGATAACTATTGGATCAACTATCCTAGCTTCAGAAGAAGAAAATAAAACTATAGACCAGTTTTTATCTTTATCAATATCAAGAACTAGATATTATACAGAAAAATATATCTCACTCATAATTTTAGTTTTTCTATTATCTTTAGTTTTTTCTATAACACTACTACTGTCTAATATTTTATTCGATATTAATTTAACTATGCATAATATTTTATACTCTGGTTTTTGTCTATTTATCTATGGAATCACAACTGGATCAATTAGTTATTTTAGTGGAGCATTTTTTGCTAAAGTCTCAATCTCTGTAGGAATTGGAGGTGGAGTTGCATTAATTGGATATGTCTTTGATTCAGTTTATAAAACTGTAAGTTCTTTGAGTTACTTGAAATACTTTTCTTTACATTATTACTACAACGATAATGGAGTAATAATGAATGGTTTTGACATACTTCATTTATTTATAATGTTACTCATAACAACTTTCTGTTACTTTTTTGGTTTATTAATTTTCAATAAAAGAGACATTAAGTCATAGTAGAAATTATTTTTTATTATTATTTAGAATAAAAAAAAAAACTAAATGATTTCTCAAGATATTCTTATATATATAATTGGTAGTTTATTTCTATTATTACTTTTGCTTGTAATTTTGAGATCAAACTTAAAAAATAAAAATCTATTATCTAAGATTAATAAATTAGAAAATAGAAACCTAATTCAAGTACAAAATCAAAGAGTATTAGATTCTATTGATTTGTTATTTGAAAACGAATTTAAACCTAACGAAAATCTATGTAATTCAATAAGAATAGCAACTGAAAGTGAAACAGTAGTTCTATCAGTAATGAACCCCCAAAATGGTTCTTTTCAGGCTATAAATTCTTCAAGTTATAAACAAATTGATGTAAGCAATTTTGAGCCTGAATATGATGATAAAAAAACTCTTGCAATAGTTACTGGCATAGAAGGAACATCCAAGGTTTTAGATAATAAAAACAATGAGTGCTTCCCAGAATGGTTTAATGAATTAGAATTTGAACAAATAATATCTCTGCCTATTATAAATGGATTTGAAACTTATGGATGTATTTATATATTTCTGAGAAATAGAAATGAAGGAGAACTGCTAGAAAAGAAGCTTAAGAATAGTAGTTTATTAATAAAAATATTTCAAAATTCTTTATCAGAAAATAAACAACAAAATGAAATAATAAAAACAAAAGAAAATAAAAAAAATATAAATAATATAATACCTATATTTTATGACGATAATTTACAAACTATAAGATTTGAAAATAATGAAATTGCTTTATCTAATTCTGAATACTTAATAATTAGTAAATTATTAAGTAAAAATGGAGACTTATTGCTTTACGAAGATATAGAAAAAATACTTTGGCCCAATAATAAAGAGATAAACAAAACTGCTATGAGATTACATATTCATAGGTTAAGAGAAAAGACTAATAGCATTACTAGTAATAAAGATTTTATAAAGACCCAAAGAGGTAAAGGTATTTTTATTGATCTGACTTTATTTTAATTCCGTAATCATTCTATTGAGTCGAGCTATAGCTTCTCTTAAATTGTCATCTGAATTTGCAAAAGAAATTCTTATATAATTATCACCATAATCTCCAAAAGCCGTTCCAGATAGTAATGCTACGCCATAATTATCTAAAGCAATATCAGCAAAATCTGAACTAGACAAACCGGTTCCAGATATATTTGGAAAAGCGTAGAAAGCACCTAGTGGAGTTTTACAATTTATACCATCTATAGAATTTAATCCATCTACAACTATATCTCTTCTAATCTTAAATTTTTCCATCATATTCAAAGTAAAATCTTTTGGTCCTTCTAGAGCCGCTATAGCAGCCATCTGACTAAAAACAGAGGTACAAGATACAGAATTAGTCATAAGTTTAGTAATATCATCAACCATAAATTCTGGGAAAATACCATAACCCAATCTCCAACCAGTCATTGCATAGCTCTTAGAAAATCCGTCTAAGATTATAGTTCTTTCTTTCATTCCTTTGAACTTAGTAATTGAATAATGTTCACCCTGATAGTACATATCTTTATAGATTTCATCTGAAAGAACAATAATATCATTTTCAACTGCTATTTTGGCTATTTCCTCAAGATCTTCAATTTGGGTAACTGAGCCACAAGGATTATTTGGGGTATTAATGATTATCATTTTTGTTTTGTCATTAATAAGTTTTTTTAAATCGTCAATGTTTGCGTTGAAATTTTTACTTTCTTCTAATTTCATTGGAACCGCTGTTCCACCTACATAATTTATCATAGATTCATAGATCGGAAATCCAGGATTTGGATAAATAACCTCATCACCTCTTTCAATTAAGGCTAAAATAGAAAAAAACATTACTGGCTTAGCACCAGGAGTTACTATTACTCTATCTGAAGAAATTTTATAACCATTGACTTCACCTTGATGAACGGCAATGGCTTCTCTCAGCTCTGGTTGACCAGCTGAAGGTCCATAATGAGTAAAACCTTCATCCAAAGCTTTTTTAGCAGCAGTCACTACATGCTTTGGACTATCAAAATCAGGTTCTCCTATCTCAAGATGAATAACATTTTTACCTTGAGCTTCTAGTTTTTTAGCTTTTGCAAGTGTTTCAAATGCTGTTTCTGTACCCAATCTTTTCTGTCTGGAGGATAATTTCATAATTTAAAAAAGTTACTCTATGTTTTATTGAATACTATAATTTATTTCATTAATTATAAAATCATATTTAACATGAAAGTAAATAGTAATTTTGTAAATAAATGAAAGAATATAAAACCAACTATAAAAATTGGATAATATGGTATGACCTATTTTACGAAATAATAAAACCTGATGATCTGCTTTTTTATCAGTCATATATTACTAACAAAACAAAAGATGTTTTAGAAATGGGAATTGGTACTGGTAGAGTATTCCAAACATTTATCAACAAAAAAATCAATTGGACAGGAATTGATGATTCTGAAGAGATGATAAATTTATGTAAAGAAAAAATAGAACCTGAACAACCCTTAATAGGAAAGCTAAAGCTCATTAATGATGATATGACAAAGTTGGATATTAAAGAAAATGAAAAATCAATTTATAACTCTAAGTTTGATTTAGTTATATATCCATCTAATTCTATAATGAGTGTAGGAAATATAACTCTTCAAAAAGATGCACTTTGTTCAGGAATAAAGCATCTAAAGGATGATGGTTTAATAATATTTGATTTGCATAATCCAAATAATTATCAAATTAATAAAGATTTTAAGCTAATTGCATCATCAGAAATTAAAAAATTATCATATGAAATATTTGGAAGAAGCGAGATAGATTTATCGATCAATCTCCATAAAAATTTCCAAAAAATTTTTATAGATTCAAAGGAAATAATTGAATTGATCTCTTATGACCACTTTCTTTATATGGATGAAGTTATAAATCTTTGCCTAGATTTAGATTTAGAGATAACTGAAGTATATGGAGGATATAATAAAGAGAAAGTTTCAGATAATTCTGAAGAATTAATTTACATCTGTAAAAAAAAATAAAATGGAAAAAGAAGTCCCTTTCAAAATAATTTCTCCTTTCAACCATACAGGTGATCAACCAAATGCAATAAAAAAAATAGTTCAAGGAATAGATGATGGACTAAGATTCCAAACCTTACTAGGAGTTACTGGTTCTGGAAAAACTTTTACTATGGCAGGAATAATAGAGGAGACACAAAAACCTACACTAGTAATAGCTCACAATAAAACTTTAGCTGCTCAGCTAGCTAGTGAGTTACAGGAATTTTTCCCAAATAACTCAGTGCAATATTTTGTATCATATTATGATTATTATCAGCCTGAAGCATATATACCAAGAACAGATACCTATATAGAAAAAGAATCAGATATAAATGATGAGATTGACAGGTTAAGACATGCATCTACGAGATCAATTCTTACTAGAAATGATACTATTATAGTTGCTTCTGTTTCATGCATATATGGCTTAGGATCACCTCACGAATATAAGGCTATTTCTCAAGAAATAAAAATTGGCGATTCAATTAATTCCTCTGAGTTGTCAAGAAAGTTAATATCTATGTATTTCAATAGAGACGATTATGAAAATCATAGAGGCTCATTCTCAATAAAAGGAGATATTATTGAGGTAATTCCTTCATATGAAGAATTTTCTATAAAGATAGAATTTTTTGGAGATATTGTTGATAAAATTACTGAAGTTGATATTTTGACAAAAAATAAGATAAGAGAACTAAATGAAGTTTCAATATATCCAAGTAAGCATTTTGTAACGCCCGAAGAAAGTCTATCTGATGCGCTTTATGATATAGAAGATGAACTAGAAAAAAGAATAATATATTTTGAAAAAAATAGTAAATTATTAGAAGCCCAAAGAATAAAAGAAAGGACTAACTATGATTTAGAAATGTTAAGAGAAACAGGTTCTTGTCCCGGAGTTGAAAATTATTCCTTACATCTTGGTAGAAGAGAAATTGGAAGTCCACCTTGGACACTATTAGATTATTTTAATGAAGACTACCTTATATTTATCGATGAATCTCACATAACTGTTCCTCAAATTAACGGTATGTATAAAGGAGATCAGTCAAGAAAACAAACTCTAGTTGAACATGGCTTTAGACTTCCTTCAGCAAAAGATAATAGACCGCTATCTTTTGAAGAATTTGAGAATAGAATACCACAAACTATTTTTGTATCAGCTACGCCTGGTAAGTATGAAGAGCAAAATCAACAAGATTTTGTTGAACAGATTATTAGGCCAACAGGATTATTAGATCCAAAGATTATATTGGAGCCAACTAAGAACCAAGTAGATAATTTAATAAAAAGAATTCAGGATAATGTTCAAAATGGACAAAGGACTCTTGTTACTACTTTAACCAAGAAGATGTCAGAAGAATTATCAGAATATATGCGTGAATTAGGAATTAAGGTTCATTATCTTCATTCTGAAATAGATACAATCGAAAGAATAGAAATCTTGAGAGATTTACGACTAGGAACTTATGATGTTGTAGTAGGGATAAATCTTCTTAGAGAGGGGCTAGACCTTCCTGAAGTCTCTCTAGTTGCAATTCTTGATGCTGACAAAGAAGGTTACCTGCGCTCTTCAACCTCACTGATTCAGACTATAGGAAGAGCAGCAAGGCATGAAGAAGGAAGAGTTGTAATGTATGCAGACAACATAACAAAATCAATGCACAAAGCCATTGATGAAACAAATAGAAGAAGAAAAATTCAGGAAGAGCATAATAATAAAAATAATATAGTACCAACTACAATAATTAAGGAAGTAAGAGACATAACAGAAAAGCTTAAAGAAAGTAATTCATATGAAGAAAAAGAACAATATAAAATTGAGAATATTTCTGATAAAAATATCCATAAATTAATAAAAGATTTAGAAAAAGAGATGAAAAATTCAGCGAAAGTATTAGAATTTGAAAAAGCTGCTTTGATTCGAGATCAAATTTCAGAATTAAGAAAAAACTTGAAATAAATATTAAAGAGGTAAAAATGTATGCACACTTAAGAATTTACACAATAAACAAAGGTATGATGCAAGATTGGTTGAATGTATTCAATGATAAAATTATCCCTCTACTTGAAGACTCAGGTATTAAGGTTGAATCAAGTTGGACAAATGAAGAAAAATCTCAATTTATTTGGATCAGATCTTATGGCAAAACTTTAAGTGATATTGAGGAAAAAGAAAAAAAGTTTTATGGTTCTGATTGGTGGGTTAAAAATGTAGATTTTGTAAGAAGTCACCTTGCCCATAGAGATATATTAACTATAGAATCTATTTAATATATAATAATAATTACAAACAAAAAAAACTCAAAACTATGGAAACATTAACAAAAGATTCAATAATTGATGCGCTAAAAGATGTATATGATCCAGAAATACCAGTCAACGTAGTAGATTTAGGTCTAATTTACAATGTTGAAGTTGAAGATAACGAAGTTCATGTAGAGATGACATTAACCGCTCAAGGTTGCGGTATGGGCCCTTATATTGCTCAACAAGCTGAATGGAGAATAGCTGAAATTGAAGAGGTTGAAGATGTAGTAGTTGATCTAGTATTTGAACCTCAATGGTCACCTGAGCTTATAACAGAGGATGGTAAGAGACTTTTGGGTATAGACTAAATGGCAGAGCCTAGAAAGTTAACTCCTGCAGAAGAAGCAAGACTTGCACAAGTAAGGGATCAATTTAAGCAGAAACAGGCTATAAGTAACTCTCTAAACTCTATTAAGCACAGAATTGGTGTTTACTCTGGTAAGGGTGGAGTTGGCAAGACTACTGTAACCACTAATCTAGCATTAACTCTTGCAAAAAATGGACGTAAAGTTGCAATACTTGACTGCGATATTGATTGTCCAAATGTAACTCGAGTCCTAAGAATTTCAGAAAGACCAAGCTCTGATAATGAAGGCAAAATGATACCTCCCCAAAAACATGGTGTTTCTGTAATGTCAATGGGATTCTTTCAAGATAATGAAGATGAAGCAATTATTTGGAGAGGACCAATGATTCATAATGCCATAAATCAATTTATCTCAAAAACAAATTGGGGAGATATTGATTACCTGATTTGTGATTTACCTCCAGGAACATCAGATGCGCCTCTTACTGTTATGCAGACTTTGAATTTAGATGGGTTTATTGTTGTTTCAACACCTCAAGAATTGGCAGCTCTTGACGCTAAAAGATCTATAAATATGATCAAAAAACTCAACTTAAAAGTATTTGGTGTAGTTGAAAATATGACAGGTGGTATTTTTGGTAAAGGAGCCGCTTCAGAAATGGCCGATGAATTACAACTTCCTGTTCTAAGTGAAATATCTTTACTTAGTGAATATTCTGATAGTTTTGAACCAGTAGTTTATGTAAACGAAACATCTGAAAAAGAATTCCTAAAACTTATGAATAATTTAGATAAAATTACTTCAGATTTATAAAATTTCAATATAAGTTCTCAAAAAATTCTTTAACATCTAGATTAATATCCTTTGGTTGAATCCTTTTTTCTCCTAATTTTGATCTTGAAACTCTTTTATATATCTCCTTGGATCCTTTATGAAAACTTCCTGTAATGTCATAATCTTGGTATGTATTAGAAATTTCTTCCATTTCTCCAATCCATCTATGAGCCTTACTAGGTATACCCTTGAGCTTTTTCAAGTCCTCATATACTCTTGGCTGAGAGTATTTTAACTCGCTTATCAATAAATCAAAATTATTAGTTTTAATTGCCAGAGTTACTGCAGCGATTAACAAAGAAGAATAACCTTTAGTTATAGACGCATAAGCCATTTTTATTGCTGATGCTTCTCCTATTTCACCTCCCATATTAATAACTTGCATTCCCATATTGTTTAGTTCCATAAATTTTTTTGAATATGGACCTGAAACGTATATTCTAGGAAATTTATTCCCCGAAGGAGGACCTCCAACAATACCTCCATCAATAAAATTAATATTAGTATCTGATAGATTTTTTTTCATAAGATTAACTGTATTAGGAGAAATAGCATTTAGATCTGCAAAATAAATTTTTTTATTAAGCCCTGATGATTCTTTCTTAATAAGATCTGATAATTTTTTTGCATCACTTGGTACCAAGATTGAGATGATTATATCTGTTTCTTTTATTGATTGTTTAATATTTTTTGAATCAATAATTCCATTTTCTTTTGCTCTCTGTCTTGTTTTATCTGACCTTCCTTCTAAAGGAGATATTACTTTTATACCATTTGAAATAATATATTTCGCAATTGGAGATCCCATTTCTCCAGGACTAATGAGTGTAACATTCTTTATCAAATTTTCACCACTTCGAGTTCTTTCTTTATTACTTCTGCAACTATTTCAGATTGTTCTTGGTTCATACCAAATACGTGAATAATTATTGATTTTTCACCATCAGGAACTCTGGTCCAAACTTGTGGATTAGAATTCTTTAATATTTCAACAAATTTTTCGTTAGTTGTATTAAAAAATTTTTCATTTATATTTAGAGATAAACCAAAAGGCTGGTGCCCAATAATATTATCTATAAGATTAACTTCTATACCTTCAATTTTTCTTAAGCTATTTATGATATGTAAACTCTTTTTTTCAGCGGATGTAAGCCTTTCTTCATGATTCATAGACATCCATCTTCTTACTGCATAGAGGACTCCAATTACTTCTTGTCTATCTATTTTATGAGGTCGCCCTATTCCTCTAATCCTTCTACTTTCATATCCTACAAAAGAATGCCTTGAAATAGAATCTATTACATCTTTTGTGCCTAACGCTATTCCAGTTGAATGAGGTGCCCCCATATATTTCGCAGCAATACATTGGAAATCAGCACCCATTTTTACATATTTTCCAAAATTTTCAAGGGGGTATATTTGTCCTGCAGCATCGACAGAAACAGGTTTATTTTTAGAGTGTGCAATTTCTATAACTTCTTCTAATGAAAGAATACTAGGATCTTTTTTATCTTGTTCGTAAACAGGATAATGAACACAAGCTGTATCATCACTAATTGCTTTTATAAGTTGATCAGCATTTGTTCCATTATCATCTCCAACTTCCAGTAGTTTACCTCCTGATAATTCCATACATCTGTCATACCAATATCTTTGTCGTTTTTGTATAAGAATTTTATTTGGCATTCCTGTAGTATCTGGGAGCTGTTGGATTTTTTCATCATCTTTTCCTGCTATAAATGCCGCAGCAGCCAATGTTAATGCGGATCCAGCACCCGAAGTTATATATGCAGCTGGAACATCTAAAATCTTAGCTATTTCATCTCCAACTTTTTGTTCCAATAAATTCATAGGTATATAAACATCATTAGCTAGATCCATACCTTTTTGAACTTCTTTAGCTACAATCGAACCACCTAGAGCAGTAACGCTCCCAGTAGCATTTATTATTGGCTCCAATCCTAAATCTTTATAAATTGCTCCCCACTCAGAATTACTCATATCTACTCCTAATACTTAATTAATCATCTTCTAAAGTTGAAATATCTCCTTCAGGTTCTCCTAACTCTCTTGCTTTTAAGAGACGCCTCATTATTTTACCTGATCTTGTTTTGGGCATAGTTTCTAGAAAATCTATTTCTCTTGGAGCCACCCCTGCTGATAGCTTTTCTCTTGAAAATCTTATTAATTCTTTTCTCAGATCATCTGTTTGATCATAATCTGGATTTAAGGTAACGAAAGCCTTTACGATCTCCATAGCTATAGGATCAGGCTTGCCAATAACTCCAGCTTCAGCAACTGCAGGATGTTCAATTAGTGCACTTTCTACTTCAAAGGGGCCTACTAAGTGACCCGCAGTATTAATTACATCATCTGCCCGACCTTGAAACCAAAAGTAACCATCTTTATCCCTAGAAGCTTGATCACCTGTAATATACCAACCTTTCTTAAATCTTGAATTATACATATCATCTTGTTTCCAATAAGCAAACATTTGAGATGGCCATCCGGGTCTAACTGCTAGGATTCCGCTTCCTTCAGAAAATATTTCATTATATTGATCATCTAAAATCCCCATTTCTACACCTGGGAAAGGCCTTCCCATAGAACCCGGCTTAATAGTCATAGAAGAATAATTAGCACACATTATTGCACCCGTTTCAGTTTGCCACCAATTGTCATGAATAGGAAGCTTGTAATTTCTATTTCCCCAAACAACTGCTTCTGGGTTTAGAGGTTCACCTACAGATCCAATAAATTTAAGTGAAGATAAATTATATTTTTTTACTACATCTTCTCCAGATCTCATAAGAAGTCTTATAGCAGTAGGAGCAGTATACCAAACATCTACTTCATATTTTTGAATTATTTCATACCAAGAAGATGCACTAAATCCACCTTCATATATGATTTGTGTAACACCATTTGTCCAAGGGGCTATCATTCCATATGATGTTCCTGTTACCCATCCTGGATCTGCCGTACAAAAATATATATCACCATGACTTAACTCTAATGCCCAATTCCCAGTAAGCATTTGTTGTACAACTGCTTGATGTCTATGCAATACTCCTTTTGGTTTACCTGTTGATCCAGATGTATAATGCATAATAGAAAAGTCATATTGTGAAGTATTGACCATCTTGAAAGAATCTGATTTAACTTGGCTCATCAAAGAATTATAGTCTTGGTCATTTTCTTCTAATGGATTCTTGAATCTATTATCTTTGTTTACAATAATTATTTCTTTAAGAGTCTTAATGTCCTTAAAAATCGAGGAAATCTTTTTTCTTAAATCAGGTGATGTAATTAAATAAGAAGCTCCTGCATCAATCATTCTATCTTTTACGGGATCAGGTCCAAAAGCAGAAAATAGTGGAGCAATTACACCGCCAGCTTTTAAGATTCCCATTGCAGCAAAGTATAGTTCAGGTAATCTATCCATAAAGATAAATACTCTATCACCCTTTTTCATTCCTAAATTTATCATTACTTGACCAAATTTATCAGATTCTTCCTTGAAATCTTTATAGGTATATTTTTCTTCTTCACCATTTTTCCCTAACCAGATTAGTGCAAGTTTTTCACCAAATCCATTCTTAACATGCTTATCAACACATTCAAAAGCATTATTTAGACCTCCATCAGGTAACCAATCTAATTTTGAATATGCATCTTTATACCAATCAAATTCATTACATTGTTTTTCATAGTCTAATAAGTTGGGTTTATTTGAATCAGAATAATTAGTATCCTTAGTAATTTCATCAAATTGCATTCTTTGCTCCATCTTTCTTTGTTATGATTATAGATACTAGCAATAAAAACTTTATGATTCTACAAATATGAATTGTAGGATCAAATATTTCACAGGAGAATTGTATATAGCAATGAATATTTTATTTCTCAAAGATCTTTTACCTACTGCAAGAGCAGGAGATGTAAAAAATGTAAAACCAGGTTTTGCAAGGAATTATCTAATCCCACAGGGAGTCGCTGTACTAGCTACTGAAGAAGCACTACAAAGAGCTTCCAAATTGCGAGCAGAAGCCGAAGAAAGAAGAATTCAAGAAACTAAAGATTGGCAAGTAGTAGCAGATGGGCTTTCAGGAACTGAACTTGACATAGATGTCAGAACTGGACCAACGGGCAGGCTTTATGGTTCTATAACTCCTGCAATAATTGCAGATTCTCTTGAAGAAAAAATTGGAAAAGAAATGAATAAAAGATTTTTCAATATTCTTGAGCCAATTAGAATTATTGGAAAATATAATATAGTAGTGAAATTTGTAGAAGAAGTAACTTTTAATCTGACCCTAAATATCGTACCTGATGAAGTCTCACAAAAGGTAATTAGTGACCATGAAGAAGAACAAGAAAAGTTAAAAAAACTAGAAGACAAAGAAAAGAAATCTGAAGATAATTCTGAAGAAGAATTAATTAAAGAAGAAAATGACCAAAAAAGCTCTTCTGAAATATCCGAAAAAGAAGATAATAATTCCAATAATTAAATTAATTTTGGATCATTAATGGTTTTATCAGATAAACTTTTTCCTCATGACATATCAGCAGAAGAGTCAGTTATTGGATCCCTTCTATTGGATGGATTAGCATTCACTAAAATTGCATCATTTTTAGAGCCAGAACATTTTTATCTTGAACCGAATAAAATTATCTTTGAAATTGCCAGAGATTTGTTTAATAGACAAGAACCAATCAATCAAATAAGTATTGCCCATGAACTAGAAACTCAAGAAAAATTAGAAGATGTGGGAGGTAGAGCATATCTAGCAAAAGTTGTTGATGTTGTTCCAACCTCAATACACATAAAACATTATGCAAACTTAGTTCGAAGAACTGCAACAATGAGAACACTGATTAACGCTGCTGAAAATATCTCAGAAATTGGTTTTGATAATGATCCTGATATTGAGAATGCCTTATCCAAAGCAGAGGATATTATTTATAGCATTAGAAATGATCAACCCAGCAGAGATTTTGTTCCACTAAGAGAAACCTTAACTCCATATCTAGAATCATCTTCCTCTGATCTTAATGATGATGAAAATAGGCCAATTAGTTCAGGATTTAAGTTACTAGATGATCTTTTAGGAGGCTTGCAAAGATCAGATATGCTAGTCCTGGCTGCAAGACCTTCGGTAGGTAAATCAATGTTTGCATTAAATTTAGCTATTAATGCAGCTATGAATGATCAAAAGGTAGCAATTTACTCTTTAGAAATGGGAAGAGAACAAATTGCAACAAGAATGCTTGCTACTCAAGCAAGAGTAAATATGCATTCTTTAAGAATGATGAGATTAAGCTCTTCTCAAGAAAATAGATTAGTAGATGCTATTGGTAGATTATCAGATTTATCTATATTTATAGATGATTCTCCCGTTCAAGGAGTAGCAGAAATGAGAGGTAAGGCACGTAGATTACAACTAGAGTACGGTCTTGATTTTATTATCGTTGATTATATGCAACTAATAAGTAACAATAAAGGAAGTAGAGAAACTAACAGAGCCCAAGAAGTTTCAGAAATTTCAAGACAAATTAAGGCAATGGCAAGAGATCTCAAAGTTCCAGTTATTGCAATTTCACAACTTTCGAGAGCAATTGAACATCGTCAATCTCATAGACCTCTACTATCTGATTTGAGAGAGTCAGGATCTATAGAACAAGATGCCGATGTTGTAATGTTTATACATAGAGAAGAAAAATTCACAACTAAGGAAGATTGGATAAAAAATAATCCTGGAGTTCCTTATCCTGAAGGTCAAGCAGAAATAATTGTGGCAAAACATAGAAATGGACCTACTGATACCATCCCTCTTGCTGTTGATGATTCAATTGGTAGATTTGTAACAATAGATTCTGTTAAAAATAATCAATTATCAACTCAAGAGAACTAATTTTGGAAAGCCTAAAAGAGATATTAAATAAAAGAAAACAACAGGGATTTTTTTCTGTAAATTCAATAAATGATCCATACTTAGATGACTGTAAAGTTTGCAATCAAGCAAGGTGGATTATTGTAAATAATGAAACAGTTCCATGCAATTTGTGTGATAAATCTTTTGAAGATGATATAGATATCAAGATTAGAATTAAGTATGCTGGTTTAGACCAGTTGATGGAATATAAATTAATTAATTTCAAAGTTGACGGCTCAGTTGGAAAATCTGAACCATCAAAATTAAGAAATTACTTAAATTTAGCTAAAGATTTCTCTAAAAATCCGATGGGATGGTTAGTCATTAATGGTCCTACAGGTACTGGTAAAACGCATCTAGCAGCTGGAATTGCAATTAATTGTGTAGAAAATTCATCACCAGTAATTTATAAATCAATACAAGAGATTGTAGATATAGTTACAAATACAAATCCCGAAGATGAATCGTTCAAAGATCTAATAAATTTTCCATTTTTAGTGATAGATGATTTTGGTAATCAAACATATTCAGACTGGATTGAGGAAAAAATAGACCATCTTTTTACTCACAGGTATACAAGAAAACTTCCAACAGTAATTGCCTTAAGTTCAAATATTCTAGACTTAGATGATAGATCACAAATGAGATTCACTGACCCTAAACTAGTCCAAAGTATAAATCTTGAATATAAAAAAAATAATATTCTTACTAATGGAATTCCAAAAGTATTTGAAAAAGCTAAACTTACTAAAGAATTAAGAAAACCAATTAAGAATTCTAGTCAATCAGATAAAGTAACATATGATTCTATTGAAATGGCATTATTTAAGTCTAAAGAATATATAAATAGCAAAGATCCTGGTTGGTTGTATATTCATGGGGAAACAGGGTCTGGAAAAAGCTATTTGAGTGCAGCTATTGCAAATTACTTAGAAAAAAAAGGTAAAGAAGTTTTTTTTATAAGCTCTGCTGAGCTAATAGATAAAGTTAGAGAACAATTTGGTAATAATCAAGGAAAAGGGATAGAATTTGAAAAAGCTAAAGTTGTTGATTTTTTATTCTTAGATGATCTATGGGGACATAATAATACAAAATGGTCTGATGAATTAATTTATAATTTATTAGCTTATAGACAAGATAACTTAAAGGCAACTGTCATAAATTCAAGTGTAATTTACGAAAAAATAAAAAAATATGAAATAAAAAAGAATCAACTATCATCTGATAGCATTTTTACTGAAAAAATATGCTCAAGAATTTCAAATAAAAATATTGTAGAGCAAATTTCCTTAATTTCTTCTGACATTAGAAAAAAGAATCTCACTAAAAAAGTCTAATGGTAAAAATAGTTAGAAATGAAAATGATCTAAAAATCGGTATTGAGATAATAGATGAAAAATCTAAAGAATTGTTCAATCATGATTCAAAAATTAAAAAAATTTTTGAAGGTTGTCTTTGGGCAGAAGGACCTGTTTATTTAGAAGATAAGAATTTAATAGTTTGGTCAGATATACCATTCAACAGGATGCTTTACTATGACATCTCAAAAGGAAATACCGGAGTTTATATAAATAATTCAGAATATTCTAATGGAAACAGTATTGATTTAGAGGGTAATCATATCACAGCTGAACACGGAGGAAGAGCTATTAGTAAAAGAGATAAGAATGGAAATAGAACAGTAATTGCAGATAATTTTGATGGGAAAAAATTAAACTCACCCAATGACCTAGTATGTAAATCAGATGGTTCTATTTGGTTTACTGATCCTCAGTATGGTATAAAAAGTAACTATGAAGGATATAAAAGTGAATCTGAACTAGGTTTCAATGGTGTGTATAAAATTGATAAACAAAATAATGTTATTTTGTTAACTAAAGAAATTGATGGCCCAAATGGTATAGCTTTTTCGCCTGATGAAAAAATCTTGTATGTAACAGACACAGAAACTACCGGGAACATTTTTTCATTTAAGGTTGATAACGAAAATATTTATGAAAAAAAAGTGTTTGCTAAACCAAGACCTGGTAAACCAGATGGAATTAAGATTGATGAACTTGGTAATGTCTTTTCCTCTGCTTGGGATGGAGTTCAGATTTTTTCTCCTTCAGGTGATTTGATTGCAAAAATTCTTCTACCCGAGCAAAGAACTGCAAATTTATGTTTTGGAGGTAAATACTTTAACGAACTTTTTATTACATCTGATAAATCTTTATATACAATAGATATGAATGTCAGAGGAAATAGAAACTAAGGTTTGTGAGGCAAGTTTATGAACATTGAAAAAAAATCTATAAATGCTTTAAGATTTCTTTCTATAGACCAAGTTAATAAAGCATCCTCAGGACATCCTGGAGCTCCTATGGGAGCAGCAAGTATTATATATCTGTTATTTAAGAAGATAATGAACCATAATCCTAATAATCCTTATTTCTTGAACAGAGATAGGTTTATACTATCTATAGGACATGCTTCTGCTCTTCTATACTCTATTCTTCATTTATCAGGATATAAATTCTCAATAAATGATCTTCAAAATTTTCGCCAATTAAATTCAATTACTCCAGGTCATCCCGAAAGAGACTTAGAATTAGGAATTGAAGTTACCACTGGTCCATTGGGTCAAGGATTTGCCAATGGGGTAGGAATGGCTATTTCTGAAAAAATGATGTCAGAAAAATATGATAACCTCATTGATCATCATATATATGGTATAGTCGGGGATGGTGATCTACAGGAAGGTATTTCTTCAGAATCTGCATCTTTAGCTGGTACATTGGGATTAGGAAAAATAATTTATATTTATGACTCAAACGGAATATCTATTGACGGTAGCAACGAATTAGCATTTACAGAAAACGTTGCAGAAAGATTTAGGTCTTATAACTGGCATGTGATAGAAAATGTTGATGGGAATAGTTTAGATCAACTCGAAGCATCTATTGCTATTTCTAAAGACGAAATTAATAAACCATCTCTCATAATTGCTAATACTATAATAGGCTTTGGTTCTCCAAATAAAGCTGGAACTGAAAATGCTCATGGAGAGCCATTAGGTTCAGAAGAAACAGAACTTACAAAAAATAATTTAGGCTGGAATTATAAAGAATTTGAAGTTCCTAAAGATGTCTACGATCATATGGAAGAAATTTCTTCAAAAGGAGATAATTTAGAAATAAAATGGAATCTAGAACTAAAGAATTATAAAAATACCAATCCAGATAAATATAAAGATCTTTTACAAGTAAAAAATAGTAAATTACCTTTAGATTGGGATAAAGAAATCAACAATCTTATCAAGGAAACAAATGAACCTGAAGCAACTCGCGCTTCTTCAGGCTTAGCTATAAATGCTATTTCTAATTCATTAGATAATCTAATAGGTGGATCTGCAGATCTAACTGGTTCTACAAATACCCTAATCAAGAACTCAGAAAATTTTTCCAGAAAAGATCCATTAGGTAAGAATATTAAATTTGGAGTTAGAGAACATGGTATGGGCGGAGTAATTAATGGGATTTCTGCATACGGATCACATAGAGTTTTCGGAGGAACTTTTCTAGTCTTTTCAGACTATATGAGAGGATCTGTTAGATTGAGTGCTTTATCTGGATTAAATAGTATTTGGATTTTCACACATGATTCAATTGGCTTAGGAGAAGATGGTCCTACCCATCAACCAATTTCTCAACTAATGAGCTTAAGATCAATACCTAACTTAAATGTTTTTAGACCAGCAGATAGAAGAGAAACAATATTATCTTGGAAATATGCAATTTTAGAAAAAGATAAGCCATCTGCTCTTATTTTTTCTAGACAAGGACTACCAGATATTAGTACATTATCAAATCTAAAAATTGATTCTAATACATTTTCTAAAGGAGCTTATTCGGTTTATAAGAATACTAATGATGAACCTGAAATAATTTTTTTATCTACTGGCTCTGAATTAGCAAATACTATTCAAGCATCAAAAACTTTTGAAAATGATTATTCAATAAGAGTTGTATCAATGCCTTGCTGGGAACTTTTTGACAAACAAGATAAGTCTTATAAAGAAAATTTATTACCTAAAAATACTAAACATATAATTTCTATTGAAGCTGGGATAGGACTTGGTTGGCAAAAATATACTCAAAATAATGATTCAATAATTTCTATGGAAACATTTGGAGCATCTGCACCAGGAAATAAACTAATAGACTACTTTGGATTTTCAACTGATAAAATCGTCGAAAGAGTAAAAAAAATAATTAGAAATAAATAGATATGAAAATTTGTATAAGTGCTGATCATGGTGGTTTTGAATTAAAGAAAATCTTAATTAAGCATATTAAATCGTTAGGACTAAACATAGATGATCTTAATGATACAGATTTTGATCCAAAAGACGACTATCCAGATACAACAAAACTAGTAGCAGAATCTATCTCAAATAATAAATACGATAAGGGTATTGTACTTTGTGGATCAGGAGTAGGAGCTTCAGTCGTTGCAAATAAGTTCAAGAATGTTAGAGCAGCAATTTGTCATGATACTTACTCAGCCTCCCAAGGAGTTGAACATGATGATATGAATGTAATTTGCTTAGGAGGAAGAATAATAACTGAATCATTAGCAAAAGAAATAGTAGAAGAATTCATCAAAGCTGAATTTCAAGATGATGAAAGATTTCAAAGAAGAAAAGATAAAATAAGTGATATAGAACAAAAGAATTTTAGTAATGAATAGTTTAGATATATTAAAAAATAAAGGACAATCTATTTGGCTGGATTCAATAAGTAAACAGATGATTGATTCAGGTGACTTAAAAAAAATTATTGATGAAGGCGTAACTGGGATAACAAGTAATCCTTCAATATTTGAAAAGGCTATTACATCAACAAATTTCTACGATTTGGAAATAGAAAAAGCTATTACGAAAAATAATGATACAAAAAGTATTTTTGAAAAAATTGCATCTAATGACATACAGAAAGGAGCTGATCTTCTTTTAGAAACCTATGAAAAAACTAATCAAGATGATGGTTATATTTCTTTAGAAGTTGATCCATCTCTTGCCAATAATAAAGATAAAACTATAGATGAAGCCATAAAACTGTGGGAAAAAGTAGATAGACCAAATCTAATGATAAAAATTCCTGGTACGAAAAGTGGAATTAAATCTACTGAAATCCTTTTAGAAATGGGAATAAATGTAAATGTAACACTTCTTTTCTCATTCAAAAGTTACCAAAATACACTTAATGCATTCATTAATTCTAGAAAAAAGAATAATAAGTCTCGTTCCGTAGCTTCTTTTTTTATAAGTAGAATTGATACAGCAGCTGATTCAAAAATAAATAATGAATCAATAATATTTCATAAGGTAGCTATAGCTAACGCTTACAATGCTTATGATTATTTTAACAAAAATAGATTTAGAATGGATAATAATTTTCAAAAGTTACTTTGGGCGTCAACAAGTGTAAAGTCTAAAGATCTTAAAGAAGATTATTATTCTGTAAACTTACCTCACGAAAATACTATAAATACCTTACCTCCAGAGACACTTAATTTTATGTTAAATTCTAAACAATTTGAAAATAATCACATTGATTATTTCAAAAATAATTACGCAAAAACTCTTACAGAATCTCAAAAATTTTTTAATTTAGAAGATATAACAGATGGACTTCTTATTAATGGTATAGATTTATTTATGAACTCCTATAATTCTTTATTAGAAAAATTAGGAGAAAAAGCTAAAAAGTTTACTAAGACTTAAATGGACTTATCAAAAATAAAAGAATTTATTATTCAGCAAAATCTCATAAACAAAATTCATAATAATCCAAAAGAAATATATCCTCTTGGAAGTTTTAATTCCTATTCAACTATACCTCTTGGATGGAATAAAAAGTTAGATATCAATGATTTTAAGGATAAATATACAAAAATAAATAAATATAAAAAATTTATTTTCATAGGATTAGGTGGATCAATAAACTTAGCCAAAATTGCAGGATTTATCAACCCTGAAAATATTTACACAATTGATAATTTCAACTTAGACCAAATTGAGGTTATCAAAGAAATTATTAACTCTTATAAATGCGCAATATTTATTTGCTCTAAATCTGGAACAACTATGGAAACAAAAATCTTAAGAGATATATTAACGGATGAAAATAAACATGATCTTTTCTATATAAGTGACAATTATGAATTAGATCAAGATAAAAGAAGAACACTAATAACTCAAAAAGATATTGGTGGTAGGTTTAGTTTAGTTACTCATTTTGGAATATTACCTTTTGTTTTAGCAGGATTTTCATTAGAAAAAATAATTCAAAATATTAATGATGCTAATGAAAAATTAAAAATCAATAATTCAGATAATTTAGCCATAAAAATTGCATCTATTATGTATAAAAATTATCTATCAGATAAAAAAATTATCTCTATAAATTCAATTCATAAAAATGATTACATTGCTGAATGGTTTGAGCAGTTATTATCTGAATCTCTAGGAAAAGAAGAATCAGGTCTTTTGCCGATACTTAATAATAATAATTTTTCACCTAATATTATTTTTTCTGATAACTCAGATTCCTTTGAAATAAACTCTATTAATATTCAAATCAGTTATGATGAATCTATTTTTTATAAATTTCAAATATTTTTCTATGTAATTGCTTTACTAGGAGCCTTATTAAATATTCAACCTTTTGATCAACCAAATGTTGAATTAACAAAAAGATATACTAGAAAATATTTAGAATCAAATAATCCAATAGGAATAAATTTTAAAGATTATTCATCACTTAAGATATTTGAAAATAAAATTAAATTACATAATCAAGACAATCAAATACTATCTATACTATTATTCTCAACAATTGTATCCAAAAAACTTTCACATAAATTAGAAGAATTAAGGAAATTTTGCTTCAATATTGGAGTTGTTCTTTTAATATATTTTGCACCTACATACTTACATTCAACTGGTCAATTATTAAAAGGAAGCTTTAGTAATATTCAAAATTTCATAATTTTTTTACACGGTAACGAGGACCAAAATATACAAAATTCATTGTACACTCTTAATACATTCGTCAAAAAACAGGCAATTTCTGATTTTATGGCTATGAAAGAATGTAAACGAAAAATTCATTTTATAAAGACAATGGAAAATGAATTTATAGAGAAAATAACAAATATTATAGAATGATAGATTTTAATAACAATTATTTTATTGCTTTAGATAATAGAACAAATGCTCTATCTTGTAATCTAGAATTATCGAGACCTAAATCCGCATTTGAAAAACTTCAAGCAAATAAAGCTGCTCATCTAATTCTAGGAGCCTTAAAAAAAAGTAAAAATCTAGAAAATTACTATATATGGGGAGAGCCAAACCTTTGTGAAAGTATATTATTTGAGGCTAAAAATAATAACATAAAGACCGCAATTGCAATTGAACATATTAATAGAGGCGGTATCGCAATCCCAAGCACTAAGGACATAATAGAAATTATTAGTATTTTTGATCCTGAGCTTCTTAGTGTAAAAATTTATTTTGAAAATAAAAGAAGTAAATTAGCAGAAGAACTAGCCGTAGAAAGACTCCTAAATCTAATTGAGGTATGTGGAACTTACAAAAAAGGACTAATAATTGATGTTGATTATAAACATAATTTAGAAAAAAATAAAAATCATTCTAATAAAGAAGATATATTGCATGGGATAGAAAAACTAATAAATAAAAATATAAAGCCAAGATACTGGGGAATAAGAAATACTGGTGATAAAACTTTTGATCAAACCCTAATAGGATTAATGAATCTAGAAAATGAAGAATCTAATAAGTGTATTTTAGAATTCCCACATAAGGAAAAAAAACCTGATGTTTACACCGAATCTGATATTAAAAACTATGTTCTAAATTCTGATATTTTTATTGACCATTTGATTGCATGGAGTACTAAACAATCAAATGATGAAAATACAATTTCGGATATAACAGATAAAATTGAAAAATTTGAAAATACAATAAAAAAACAAATTCTTACAAAAATAACATCATAAGTTATGTTTGAAAAAGAAAATCTAGATGATTTATCAGTAATGCAACTCACTGAACTTGCAGAAAAAGTTTGGCAAGAAATTTCTACTCTTTATGATGAGGATGAATCTGATGAAAATGATGAGAAAATAGAAGAAATGACTAATTATTTCAATGACATAAAAAGAATTATCAGAGATTTACATTCAGACGAGAAATATCCTAGAGGTGGATAATCTAATCTAGAATAGTCCAAAACTCTATCCAGTTTGTAGGACCATTACTGTTATCCAAAAGAGGTCTATATTTAGATCCCAATTCATAAATTTCTTTTGGAATTTCATTCCCTTCTCTAGAAGGATTATCAAATATTTCAGCAGTCCATTCCAAATAAACTCTATTAGGTTCACCTGGGGTAGTTCCATTATTAAAATATACCCTTGTGTCACTTCTCTGGCCTAAAGAAGTATAAAGATCTGCTTGTTCTTTTACTAGCTTAGCAACATTAACTGCTTCATAAGGCTTNGTCTTATAAGTCCTTCTTATCAAATACATAGTNATCCCTTNAACAAATTTTAGTTGATAAANAGTATAGTAAAATTTTNGTACTCATATAGTATTAAAATATTACNAATTATTAAGATTTAAGAATAANTTTATTTCTTTTTGGATTAATCATGACAAACCAGATAATTTTAGGTGTAAAAAAGGAAGATGATCCCTCAGAAAATAGAGTATCAATTGTTCCAAAAGATGTTAAGTCAATTGTAGATCTTGGAATTGAAGTTTTTGTAGAAAAAGATGCAGGTATTAAGGCTGGATATTCTAATGAAAATTATGAAGAATATGGAGCTAATATAACTCAATCTTTACCTAAAAATATAAACTTAATAACATCCTTAAATGCTTTCTACGATACTAATTCAAATTTTATAGAAAATACCATATTGATTAGCCTTACAGATATTAGAACTAATCCTGAAATAAAAAAAATATGTGAAAGTAAAAAACTATCTTTATTTGCTATGGAATTTGTTCCAAGAATTGCAAGAGCTCAAAAACTTGATGCGTTGTCTTCTCAAGCTTCAATAGCAGGATACAGAGCTGGCCTAATAGTAGCCACATCATTAAAAAAATATCTTCCTTTGATGATGACTGCAGCAGGAACTATACCACCGGCATCAATACTAGTACTGGGAGCAGGAGTAGCAGGNCTTCANGCTATTGCGACAACGAAAAGACTNGGAGCAGATGTTACAGGTTATGATATTAGGCTTGCAGCAGGAGAGCAAATAGAATCTCTAGGAGCAAAATTTATATCTGATGAAACTCCTGCAGATTCTGAAACTACTGGAGGATATGCAAAAGAGCAATCTAAGGATAATCAAAANAATCAATTAGAATACTTAAAAGAATATATCTTGAAATCAGATGCAGTAATTACAACGGCTGCAATTCCGGGTAGAAAAGCTCCAATTTTGATAGAAAAATCTACCGTAGAAGAAATGAAATATGGAAGTGTAATTGTTGACTTAGCAGCTTCTACTGGAGGTAATTGNGAGTCGACAGAGCTNGATAAAGAAATTGAAGTATTAGGAACAAAAGTAATTGGTCCAAGTAATTTATCATCTGATATGGCTTTTGATGCTTCTATAGTTTATTCAAAAAATCTTTTAGGACTTTTAGAAATCATAATTATAGAAAAAGAAATAAATATAAATTTTGAGGATGAAATCATAGATGCAATGATGGTTTATCAAAATGGTAAAAGTAGATTAGAGGANTAAATTGGAATTAGTATCTCTCATAATAATTTTTGTTTTAGCGCTTTTTATTGGATATGAAATTATAACTAAGGTTCCACCAACTTTACACACTCCACTTATGTCTGGATCTAATGCAATTTCTGGAGTAGTTATTGTTGGTGCAATAATTATTGCTTCTAATACTCATAGTACTCTTGCAACCATTTTTTCAGTGATTGGAATTATACTTGCTACAGTAAATGTTGTGGGTGGATTTTTAGTTACTGATAGGATGCTTGCTATGTTCAAAAAGAGTAAGAAATAAATGGAGATTTAATTGATAGATATATCGTCAAATATTGAAAATATTCTTTATCTTTTATCGGCTGCTTTATTCATTTTAGGAATAAAGAGACTTGCTTCACCTGCTACCGCTAGGAACGGTAATAGACTTTCATCTATAGCAATGCTAATTGCAATAGTTGTAACTGTTCTAAAATATACAGATACTAACATCGAATGGATAATATTAGGCCTTATAATTGGATCAATTATTGGACTTACTCTTTCTAGATATGTACAAATGACAGCAATGCCCCAACTTGTTGCTGTATTTAATGCTTTTGGAGGTGCAGCTAGTGCAATTGTANCAATGTATGANCTAATATACGGTGAAGGTTCAAATTCAGCTATTTTTACAATAGCTTCAGTAGCTTTTGCATCAATTATTGGATCAGTTACTCTAACTGGATCATTTATAGCATTTGGTAAGCTACAAGAATTGATTACTACAAGACCCCTACTTTTGCCCTTAAGAAATATGATAAATATTATTTTACTTATATCTATCTTAGTTTTATCTGTACTTTTATGTATCCCNGAAACATATGATGTAAATTATTTNTATATCATTGCAGGACTCTCACTAATCTTTGGAATTTTAATAGTTATACCAATNGGTGGAGCTGATATGCCNGTTGTTGTTGCACTATTAAATTCATACTCAGGAATTGCCGGGGCAGGAGCAGGATTTGTACTTGGAAATCCTGTTTTGATAATATCAGGATCTTTAGTAGGAGCATCAGGCTTAATATTAACTAGAATAATGACTAAGGCTATGAACAGATCATTGTTAAATGTAATGTTGGGTGGATTTGGAGTAGAAGAAGGTTCATCTGCAATTGGAGAAGAAGAAACTAGGCCAGTTACATCTTTGACTAGTGAAGATGCGGCAATGATTTTATCTTATGCTGAAAGTGTAATTATTGTTCCAGGTTATGGATTAGCAGTAGCTCAGGCTCAACATCAAATTAATGAATTATCAAACCTTCTTAAGGATAAAAATGTTTCTATAAAATATGCAATACATCCTGTTGCAGGTAGAATGCCTGGTCATATGAATGTGCTTTTAGCAGAAGCAAATGTACCATATGATGAGCTAAAAGATTTAGATGAAATAAACTCAGAATTCGAAAGAACAGATGTAGCTGTAGTAGTTGGTGCTAATGATGTTACAAATCCTAATGCCAGAACAGATACGAGCTCTCCTATTTATGGAATGCCCATATTAAATGTAGATAAAGCAAAATCAGTAATTGTTCTTAANAGATCAATGGCTTCAGGTTTTTCAGGAGTTCAAAACGAACTTTTTTTCTTAGATAAAACTAATATGCTATTTGGTGATGCTAAGGATTCTATAGAGGGTATGATAAAGGAAGTTAGAGAAATAGACTAAGATTCAGTGGGTTCTGTAGATTCTTCAGTTNCTTTCTCAGTCTGCCCACCTAAACCTAGAGCCTCTTGTTTGAGCTGGATGTATCTGTGACCATTTATATTTGAAAGGCCTTTGTGAGATCTTTTATTACCTCTTCTTGCTCTTGTATGTTTCTTTTTGGGTAAAGCAGTCAATTTCTTACTTTCTGATTATAACTAAAACAATATTATAATTTATAAATTTTATTTTTGAGTATCAAAAATACTACTAAATTTCGTATGTTTTAAGTTTTTTTGATAATTTTCCAATATATAGGAATGTAACAGATGATATAAAAAATATAACNGCACCTGCATATAAAACTATTTCATAGGAATTTGTTACATCATAAATATAACCTGCAGAAACTGGTGTAACCACAAGAGCTGCGTTATAAAATGGCCCTAATAAACCTCTTATAACACCATAGTTTTTTCTTCCAAATAAGTCCCCCACCAATGACCAATTCAATCCTGATCCCGCTTCTGATCCAACTAATAACAATAAAGAAAGTAATAAAAAAACTGAATTGCTAGAAATATTNACCAATATAAGAGATAATCCTGATGCCGAATAACATATAGTCAATACTTTAGGTCTACCAATTTTATCACTAAGCCTTCCCATAATTAATATAACTGGTACACCTACAAGTGCTAAGAAACCAACATACCAAGCTGCTTCAGTAGCTGATATACCTTTCCAGACAAGTATAGGTATCATATGGACAAAAATTGCTCCGTGTATTGAAAGTCTTAGTGTTGTAGCAATAGTCAAAAACCAAAATGCAGATGTTCTTAAAGCTTCCTTCCATGAATATCCTGAAACATAATAAGATAATTCATCTTCTGATTTTTCTTCAGATTTCTTAAACTTTTCTCCATCTGGAAGCAATCCCATGGATTCTGGAGTCCTTCTGTAAATAAGTCCTAATGGAGTTATAAAAACAAGCAAAAATATTCCTAAAATAAGAACTGCATTTTGCCATCCCCAGGTATAAACAATATAAGAAAAAGTTGGAACTAAAATAGCTGACCCTAGTCTAAAAGAAGCTGAGTTTATACTCATAACCAAACCTCTTTTCTTAATGAACCAATTATTCAAAGCAACAAAAGCGGTCTGCATAAAACTCGTTGTAGCTCCGATTGATACAATAACCACATAAATTAATAGAAACTGCATAAAATTTTCTGTTCTTGAAAGTAATATGTATCCTATACCAGCCATTGCTGTACCTATAATTGCCAAAGGTCTTGGTCCAAATTTATCCATCAACCATCCAGTAATTGGACCAAGTAATCCATTTTCTGCTCTTGCCAAAGCGAATAGTAAGGATGTTTGAGCAGATGATATTCCAAAAGTTTGNGAGATAGGAATAAATAAAACTGTAAAACCTTGCCAATGGATACTACCTCCAAGGCCATTTTGAAGAGCAGCGCTTATTACAATCCACCAACCAAAAAAAATATTCTTAGGTTTTTTCATTATCCAAATGGAAGATTCTTATCAAGAGTTCCATCCATAGATTCAACTTCCATTAAAATAGTTGCTCCCATATCAAAATATCTATTTCTCAGAGTCCTATCATATGATCTTATGCAAAGTTGCTTTCCATTTTCTTTCGAAAGTTTTACCGCATGCTCTATGGCAGTATCATCAGTTTTAGCAAATGGATGCTCAGGATGAGCTGCTCTGTCAATACTTAAGTCAGCAGGTCCCCATGAAAAACAATCTACTCCATCCAAAGAAAAATTAGGAATATTATTAATTGCATTTAAGGTTTCAATTTGAATCATTAATACACCAGTTTTATTCCACCAAGCAGGATAAGTATGCTGATTTACTTCATTCAAACCTTCTGGAGGCCTTCCTGCTCCNCCCCAACTTCTTATCCCTTCAGGTCTATAATAAAAATAATCTCTTGCTTCTCTNACTAAGTCTAATTCTTCAGATTGAGGAACTTCAATAATAGTAGGGCCATGATCTAAAAGATTTCCAATCATNTAAGCATTTCTTCNATGATCCATTCTGTAGTGAATAGGTTTATCTAATTCATGAGCAGCTTCACAAATTCTTAATAAATAGTCTTCATTTGTTGGTGAGTGCTGACCATCAACTGAAATNAAATCATAATCATAATAATCTAAAAGCTTTTCAATATCTTCNTTTCCAGCACCATACATAATAGCTCCACCAATTACTTGNTCACCAGCAGAAATCATTTTTTTAAGATCNTTCATATTAAGTACTCCTATATTTTTATAACTTTATTTAATTCTTCTTCATCATATTCNAAACCTAAACCNGGTTTATCAGATAAAATTATTTTNCCATTCTCTGGAACTATAGGTTCCTTNAAAAGTTTTGCCACATTTTCTACAGGACCTGTAAATTCTTCAGAAAATTCATGCGGTCTAACTGCATTGGTAACAGTTGAGTAAGCATGAAGACTTCCAATTAAGTTCAATCCGGCTTGAGGACAGTGAGGCATTATAATTTTATTCCTTGNCATCGCCATTTCGTAAACTTTTACTAAACCAGTTATGCCTCCAATATTCAATATATCAGGCTGCAAAATATCTGGATTAGCTATATCCATAAGATCCCTAAATCTATATGGATTAGGTTCTTGNTCNCCAGTNGANACTGANCATTCTAAAGCATCAACAACNTGTCTAAGTCCTTGATAATCATATTCAGGAAGAGGTTCTTCAAAATGAGCAATACCTAAATCTTGAAATTTTTTACCTTGTTCAATCGCTGTAGGAACTGAATATCCACAATTTGCATCAAAACTGAGATCTATATCATCTGGTAAAAATTCTCTACATTTCTTAAATAAACTAAAATCTTTTTTAGGATCTGAGTCTTGTCTAAAAGATCTCCAATCCATTCTTATNTTNAAGGCCTTATAACCTTTTTCATAACCTAACTTAACNTCTTCTAACATTTCTTCTGGNCTTTTTCTCCATCCACTTCCTCTACTCCAATACAAAGGAATTTCAGTTCTTGCAGCTCCACCAAGAAGTTGATATACAGGTAAACCAGCTGCTTTTCCTGCTAAATCCCATAGTGCAACATCAACAGTACCAACNACTTGAGGTAAAACTTTAGTAGCTAAGCCAGGCCCAGTACCATGAGTTAACATTTCCCAAATCATTTTAGGATCTCTTGGATCAATTCCTATTAGTAAAGGTTTTATAACTTCATCTAGATATGCTTTATAAAGATTATAATTTCTTCCTCCTTCAGAAAGTCCATATACACCTTCATCTGTATCGATTCTTAATATTACTTTTGAATTCCCACCTACAAATTGTTGAGCATCTTGAGTATTTGCACCTTCAATTAGATTAATTTTGATGTCTGTTATTTTCATTTTTCCCTCCAAAATTTAGATATATATACTTGCTACTCCTAATAATCGATTTAATCAATCATAAATTATCAAATATTTGATAATAACGTATCCATCTATTTTTTTTATGGATAATAAATAAAATAGATATAAACTAAAAAACAGTAAAAATATNAAATATGAAGAGGAATATTATGAGAATGACGGGTAAAAAAGCTCTTATGGAATGNCTAAAGGCTGAAGGCATAACAAATGTTTATGGCAATCCGGGAACTAGTGAAGGCCCAATAATGGAGGAAATTGTTAATCATAAAGAGCTGAAATACTTACTTTCTCTTCAAGAAGGAGTAGCTACAGGAATGGCTGAAGCAGATGCTAGGGTAAATAACAAAGCATCTTTCTTGAGCTTGCATATTGATTCGGGTCTTGTAAATGGGTTTAGTCTAATGAATGATGCATACACGACTAGTACCCCTATGGTAGTAACATCTGCTACTTATGATGTAAGAAACCTTAGAAATAGAGATCTTGTAGAATTAGCAAGACCCTTTACTAAGTGGAGTACTGANGTTACGCTTCCTGACCAAGTTCCNATGGTNATGAGAAAAGCTTTTCTTGAAGCAAATACTCATCCTAAGGGCCCTGTTTTTGTAGCTTTTTCGTCCAATGCTTTAGACGGAGTTGCAGATATGGAGATATTTCCTTCTACTTCTCCTGTTTATGGAGGGCTAGAAAAAAAAGTNATCAAAGAAATTAATGAAATGATAAATAATGCAGATAAACCAGTACTAGTTGTTGGTGATAGAGTATCCGAAGATAATGCTCTTGAAGAAGCAGTAAAATTTGCTGAAAAAGTTGGTCTACCTGTGTATATCGAAGGATCAAATATTCCGTTTCCTACAAATCATGATCAAATGATAGGCTTTCATTCTATTAGAAACCAAAATCAAAGAGCAATTTTAGATGAATCAGATCTTATATTAAGTATTGGAGCAGATCTATTTTCTGACTGGTTTTATGAAGGAGATGTATTAATTCAAAAACATACAAAACTTATCTATCTAGATTCTAAACCAGATTCACAAGGTAACAGACAGCCATCAGATATTACTGGTATAGGAAATTTAAAAGAAATATTAAATCAAATAAATAGCAGCCTTGAAGAATCTTTTAAGCTTAATCATGAGGAAGTAAAAAATAGAATTATTTCAGTTAAGAAAATCAAAGACGAAAATGAGGAAATTTACCAAGAAAATGCTAAAAAAAATTGGGATAACAAACTTATGAGTCCAGATAGAGCAATGTTCGAATTATCTAAAGCAATACCAAAAGATACTCTAATAATAAATGATGGAATAAGTCATAGAGGATCAATTATGCAGTACTTAAAATTTAGTAAATCTGATGAAATGATTTCTGGAAGAGGAGGAGCAATTGGTTGGGGAATTGGAGCAACCTTAGGTGCAAAATGTGCATCTGGAGATAAAAATGTTATTGGTATAATCGGTGATGGATCAGCAATGATGACAGTTCAGGGATATTGGACAGCTGCTAACGATAATATACCTTGTATATTTATAGTTTTGAATAATCAATCATACAGGATCCTTAAGGTAAATATTGATTATTACAGAGAATCTATAAGAAAAGAGGAAGAAAAATCAGGATTATACCCCTACATGGATTTCCCACTAGTCTTGAACCATACCGAAATAGCAAAATCAATGGGTGTTGAAGCTGTTAGAGTAACTAATCCTTTAGAAATTAAGAGTGAATTAACTAAAGCAATTGATTCAAAAAAACCAAGACTAATTGAATTAATGATTGATGGAAACTTATGATAATGATAAAAATAGGAATAGGAATTAAAATCTTAAAATTTGGAGATATATTATGAACGGTTTTGAACTAATTGCAAAAACTCTTAAAGCTGAAGGTGTAGAATGGATAGCTTGTTATCCTAGTAACCCTTTAATAGAAGCAGCTGCTAAAGAAGATATTCGAATAGTTGCATTTAGGCATGAGCGAGGTGCATTAATGGCTGCTGACGGTTATTCAAGAACAAATGATAGGAAAAAATTTGGAGTTTTCGTAATGCAAGATGCTGCTGGTGCTGAAAACTCAATGGGAGCATTGAGCCAAGCTTATGCTGATAATATACCTGTTCTTGTAATGCCAGCAGGTTATCCAATGAGTAGCATTCAAACGAAACCTAATTTTTGGGCAAGTAAAATGTACGAACCTATGTCAAAATATGCTGAATCAATATTAAAAGTAGAAGATATTCCAACTATTATGAGAAGAGCTTTTCACCATCTTAGAAATGGAAAGCCAGGTCCAGTAGTAGTAGAAATGACTAAAGATGTTTGTGGCAATGAAGTTCCAGAAGGAATTGCAAACTCATACCACTCCCCTAAAAGATATACATATAGACCTACTGTAGAGGCCATTCAAGATGCTGCAAATTTGATCCATGACTCTAAAAACTTAATGATTTGGGCAGGACAAGGTGTTCTAATGGCTGAAGCAACTAATGAACTTAAAGAGTTAGCAGAGCTTCTTTCTGTTCCTGTTTACACAAGTATGCCAGGTAAATCAGCTTTTGATGAAAGACACGAATTATCTATAGGAGCTGGATCTCAGACAACAACATTAGCTGCAAAGGAATTTTTACAAAGTTCTGATACTATTCTTGCACTTGGAACCAGCTTAACCGCAACTCCTTATGCTCAAGCAATTCCACCAGGTAAAAAAATTATTCAAAATGTGGATAATCCTGATGATATTAATAAAAATGAGTCCGTTGAAGTGGCATTAATTGGTGATACTAAAGAAACAATAAATTTATTGATTGAAGACCTAAGGGAATTATATGGAACAGCAAGAATGGATGATGCAAGTATAAGGAATGAAATTGCCAAATATAAAAAAGAATGGGAAGAAGAATTTGAACCTTTTCTAAATAGCGATGAAGAACCACTAAGTCCTTATCGAGTAGTTCAAGAAATGAATAATACATTAGATTTAGAAAACAGCATAATAACTCACGATGCTGGTGCTCCAAGAGAACAAATGGTTGCTTTTATTACTGCAACAACTCCTAGAAGTTATATTGGCTGGGGAAAAACTACTCATTTAGGCTTTGGTTTACCTTTAATTATTGGAGCTAAAATGGCTCATCCTGATAAATTTTGTATAAATGTTATGGGTGATGGAGCTTTTGGAATGTCAGGAATGGATTTCGAAACAGCTACAAGACAAAAAATTGGAATTACTACACTAGTACTTAATAACGGTGTTATGGCCACATATCCTGTTGGTGGACCTTCTGACTTCCCTACTGCAAGAGAAAAATCTGGTGTTGGAACTATGACTGGAAACTACGCTGATTTTGCAAGATCATTTGGTGCACATGGAATTCAGGTTTCAAAAATATCTGAGCTTGCACCTGCTTTAGAAACAGCTAAAGGCCTAAATTCAACTGGAAAAACTGTAATAATCGATGTGAAAACTACGCCAGTTTCAAAAAGAGGTTACAAGGCGTAAAAAAAATATATGAATCCTTTTTCTGCTTTAGTTCTAAAAGACTTTAGAACATACTGGATAGGCTCTCTTTTTGCAATGTTTGGTCATAGGCTAATAATTGTTGCTATTTCTCTACTTATATATAGACTTACTGGTTCAGCGATTAGTCTAGGTATTGTGGCAGCTTCAAGTGCAATACCGATAATGCTATTTAATTTTATCGGTGGAATAATTTCAGATAAATATAATGTCAGAAGAATCTTACTCTTAATTTCTTTTTTTATTTTTCTAATACTAATTTATTTAGGTTTTATCGATTATAGAGATACAGTAGAGCCTATTCATGTTTATATTTGTTCGATTTTACTTGGAGTCTTATTAGGTATTGATTTTCCTGCTAGAAATGCTTATTTTCCAAGGATTATACCTGAAAAATATCTTAGATCTGGAATTTCTTTAAATGGAGCAACTATGGCTGGCTCAAGTGTGATTGTTCCAACTATTGGTGGCTTCTTAATTACTGAATATGGATCATTTATAGGTATTCTTTTGTCTGCATGTGGTTATTTTGTAATGGCGATATCAACTTTTTTTATGCCTAATATTATAATTCCCAAAGATGATTCAAGTAACTTCACCTTTTTTACTGAAGGCTTATCTTTTATAAAGAAAAATGAACTCTTTTATTGCTTAATCTTACTTACATATTGCACAAATTTTTTCATATTTGGATATATTCAAGCCTTACCTGCTTTCATTGATATTTTTAATGGTACTGCTAGAGAATTAGGATTTTTATTTTCAAGCGCTGGTTTAGGAGCATTGTGTGGGCTTCTAAGCGCAGGTAAAATCAACATTACTAAAAATTTAGGCGCAATTATTCTTTCGTCTGCATCTTTTTTCAGTATATTTATTGTACTAGTTTCTTTAGTTGGTGTAGGAATATTACCAACTCATATACCATTTACTAAAGTTTTATTAATTTTTCCTCTTGCCACAATCGGTCATTTTGGGAATGGATTTTATATGCTATCAACCTATGCTGTATTACAAAGTAAGGTACCAGAAAATATTCGAGGAAGAGTTATGGGAATACTAGCTATGCATATAAGTATTGGTGTCTTAGGAGGACTATGGGTTGGAGGTGTTGGAGAAATTTTCAATATGAGAGTTGGAGTAGGTATAGGTCCAATAATATGTATAATTCTAATAATTTATTTATACGTTTTCAAAAAATCTATTCGTAACTTACAACAGATTTAGTTTATAGTTTCGTTATATTTTTCTGCAAATTTACAAAAAGAACATTTTGGGCTAGAGTTGGGAGAAATTTCTGATTCTAAACACTGAATTACTGAACCTAAGAGTTTTATAAATTGATCCATATTAGGGTCTACTTCAACAAATTTTTGCTTTGTACTGAAATGATTATTACCTTTATCATCTTGATAAAATCCATCAATAATCTGATAAATAAGTCCTAGTTGAGAAACTATTCCTAAACCCATTTTCTCAAAACAATATTTATAGGCAGCTAATTGTGTATAGTACATCCAACTATTATCAGAATCTCCCGAAGTATTTTTACAGTCAAATATTCCAAAAGATCCATCATCAAACTCTACCAGCAGATCAGTTTTACCAGAAATTGTATATTGACGAAAAAGTAGTTCATCTGTTTCAACAACTGATTTCAAAGATTTTTGAGTAGAAATAATTTTTCCAGATTGAATAGACTCATCTATTTCATTTGAATTCTTTTCTACAAAAGATTCTTCAGATAAAGAAGCCATCTTTCCTACAAGTGGCATTGTCATAGGTCTCCTATTCTTATACACATGATGATTATAAAAACATTTTTTACATGAATGCCAAAGAAAGGTTAAATTAGATGGACTGATTGTAATATTGTCTGACATATTATTAATTATCGTATTTATTATTTAAAAAATATACAATCTCATGCTTGGCATTAAATGTTAAAATGTTAAAATTGAAAAGTGCTTACTCTAAACAAGCCCCGTTAGCTCAGTTGGTAGAGCAGATCCCTTTTAAGGATAAGGTCATAGGTTCGAGTCCTATACGGGGTACCAGTAT
>PBLU01000011.1 GCA_002721875.1 Chloroflexota bacterium
GATGACGATGCTCTCGAAGCAATCTGGAAGAAGCAATACTCTTTAGAAGAGTTCACTGCTGCTGATCAGTTCAAATCATACGGGGATCTTGAGAAGAGATTGAACAGTGTGTTGAACACATCACGTCCACCAGTAGCAGCAGAGGTTGCAACTGAAGAGGAGGAGATAGTAACTGCACCACCAGAACCAGTGACTGCAAGTGCAAGCACTGATGATGATGCACTGTCATACTTCCAACGATTAGCAGAGGAGTAATCCTGTACGAAAATCGACTTTTTGTTTCAAAAAACCCCGAAAAAAACTTCGGGGTATTTTTTACCCTTAAGGTTTTTTTATGATTCTATTTAATGGTGATAGTTGGTGTTGGGGTTATGGATTGGAAAATAGGAATGATCGTTATGCTGCTATAATATCCAAAAAACTGAATATTGAATATAATGACTTATCCATGCATGGGTGTAGTAATCGTAGAATCGTCAGAACGACCCTAGAGCATGATATTACAAAATACGATTATGGGGTTATTTGCATGACCTACAAGAATCGAACAGAATTTCATTTAAACGGAAAGTGGGAAAATATCAATCCTGGCAGAGGTAATGGTAGAAAGTATATTGACTATTATAGAGATTATTACAGTGAAGAGTATGGTGATTCAGACGAGTTCATATACAGGCAATCTATAATTGACCACTTCAAGGCAAATAACGTAAAACTTATGTTATTGACAGTTCCTAAAAATACCAAATATGAGTATGATATGTATCTTGATGAACCTGACATACCCCGTGGCAGAACAATGCATCCTACCAAAGAGGGTCATAGTATGATAGCATCAAAGATTATCTCGGTTCTACGATTCTGATATTATCACCTTTTTTCAACTTTCTATTGATATATTGAGAACTATCGGTATATGTCATTATTTCTCTCATATCGCTTATTATAACACTTACGTATTCTGGTCTAAGAAGGAAAATTGACCTTTTATCATCATTTTTCTGAGTTTCATGTTGGAACACAGAAACTGAGGTAACGTCATTTATCGCTTGATACCCTGTGTTTGGATCGGTGTATTTGAATGTAAAGTCAGAATTTACCACCAAACCTGATTGTAGTAAAAGCACTTCATTTGAGTTTCTTATCTCTTTAGTCTCATAATGATGAATTTGACTCAATTGTACCGAATCGTATTTGTTGTTTAAATATCTTTGGAAGTCATATTGACTCATTGGCCACTCATCACGGATATTGAGTATATTGTTGGATAGCAATACCACCCAATCTAGATCGATATTGTCATAAACTTCTTTTGCAACATTATCTGGTCTATCATCACCTGTGATAGTGTACTGATAAAAAGTTGTTGCATTTTGAAAAAAGTCTTCACGAATTTTACCTCTTTTGAAGAGGTTTTTTACTCTAATCAAATCTTTGCTAGAATTTCTCCTATCTGAGAAAGAGGGTAATTCTACATCTGGAAAAAGGTCGAAATAGTTCATTAGATTCCTATGTCATTCTCGTCGATTGCATTTGGTCCTGTTACATTGGTATCGAGATCAAGCATACTTGGACTCTCAACTTTTGGAGAGTAATCATCTTTGAATACTGGTGTCAACTCTGTAAAAGTGATTCCCATAGTTGACCTTACTGGCATTGATACACCGTCTACGTCATCATATGACTGATATGTACCATCAGGTGTAAAATCAATTTGACATGATGTAAGAGCACATATCTTGATTATATTCAAACCTTTTATTCTTCTATTTTTGTTTTTATAACATATTCTAAACACGTTAGGTGACGCTAGAAATAGTGCAGATCCTGATGTTTGTGATGCTCTTCTTCTAGATGGTAACATACCTTGTCTAAACCATCTTTGTATTTCTCTGACCTCTTTTGCCTCTACTGAGCTATTTGGAGCAAAGTTGAAATTGAAAGAAAATGATCTTAGTTGAGGTCCTCCAAATAATAATTCCAGATTAGGATTTATAGCAGCACCTGTTTGTCTTGTAATAAACTGATCTACGTCAACATTGATACCAATTGTACCTAAAACTGATCTTGCCAAAGTTGCACTAAGGACATCACCAGCACTAATATTTTCACCTGATCTTTCTGTTCTTCCACTCAAATCACCCCTTACAACATTCAAGGCATCTCCAACTTGGTCTTTTGCACCTCCTATTGCTTTGAGTACATTACCCTTTGTGATAAGTTCTTGAATTCCTCTATCGGCACTTTGAAATGCTGAAAGTTCAACTGCGTTTGCTCTTCCCTCACCCCAATTTACACCATTACTGACTCCTAGTTTATTTGGTATAGGTAACTTACATGAACCATGTCTTACTTTAGTATTCCTTCCTCTTCCAACTCCTTGTTTTAGAGTTTGACCTATTTCATTATTCAATGTTTCTTTATCTCCTGATCTCTTTGTATTTTGAGGTGGCAAATACTCAAATTGCTCAAAATAAACGTAATCTTGACCATCATCAGATTTCATGTCGATTGGATATTTGTGATCCTTATCACTTACTTCTATACTCTTCTTGAATTCCTCTAATCTTGCTTTTTCTGCATCATCCTCCGCTTTAATTTTTGCATTATTTCTATCCTTAGTTGTTTCTGGACCGCTTTCACTAAAAGAACCATTGCCTGTAATCGCTTCTAAATTACCATTTTTTTCAAGTGCTGCGTCGAATTCTTCTAATTTACCATTTTTCTCTGCTTTTTTTCTAACTTCTAGCATTCTCTTTTTATATGCTTCATCTCTAACAGAATTGTTTGTTAGTGCTTCTGAAACAAGTTCTTTATCTTCTTTTGATAAGGAATCAATAGAACCCTTGAAACGATCATTACCAGAGAGAGAAATTCCCTTTGTTGCACCTGTATTACCATTGAGATCTAATTCTACACTTTCAATAACGAAAACACTCTCACCATCGATTGTTGTTCTATAACTAAAAATTTCCGTTGTCCTACCTACCCTTTTACTAAAAGGATTGAGTGGATTACTAAGCACTGTATCTGCAATTGGTGATTCTGGTTTATCGCTCATTTTATCATTCTCCTTATCTTTTGATTTGTCAATGGCAATTCAATGCTTCCTATATCTCTTACAAACTTTTCAAGACGCATTCCTAGTGCCTTATCTACATCACTACCTTTTAGTTGTAGGAACATGCCTTTTACATAAGATCTAAGGTATTTATTGAATCCTGGCAACTTAGTATAATCTTGATCTGCAAGAATGTAATCAAGTACGCCCGATCTGTTTGATGGTTTTGTATAATGTAAGTTTACACCATAAAATGCATTATTTTCCATGGCAACAATGTAAGTCATGGGATTCCTATCGTAAAAAGGTAATTGTTGTGCATANTTNGCAGNNTATTGATACAANAANACNTCNCCTATNANAGGTTGNCCNACCACNNNTGANGTTGGNAANACGTTNNTATANTCCAAGTTCTTTCTCCGTTAGTATNTGAAACTGCCACNTNCGATCNTTNCANAANTCCTCTGCTGCTGCCCACTTTGCTTGATTTGTAGCATAAGTGAATACCTCGGACACATATTTCTTAGTTCTTCTCTTCTGCATCTTAGGTTCTTTGACTTGTTTTGCAGGTTTGATTTCTATCACCTTTTCTTGAAGTTTACCCTTTACATCCTTGTATTTGACATAGAAGTCAGGGAAATATCTATGTATTCTATTATCTACAGGTGATCTATATGGTATGACTATTTCTTCTGATGACCACTTTACTATGCTTTTGTTTGTATCACAATATTGCATAAATTTTAGTTCCCATGATGATCTGTAGATGACCTCTCTGAAGTCACCTTTGTACTTTTTATAGTTTTTGGGTCTAAACTTACCTTTATATGACATACATAGTATGTAACATACTATATTTAGATGGCACAGAGGGCAGAAGCATTTAGATCTGGCAGATTTTATTTACCAACGGTAGAATTGACTGATACGTCAACGAAGTTTGGTAATATAACTCCAGCATTTAATAATAGTTATGATGTAAGTATAAATTTCAAGAAACCACAGAGTGATTTGAATGCATTTATAAATCGACATGGATTTTATGATCAGAATGGAGGACCTAGCTCACCTTACAATGCAGGTTCTTATCTAGCACTTTTTTGTTCAGAAGCAGTTTTACCAGGTTCAGATATACAAGCAGCACAAGTTGACGGTCTTAGACAAGGAGTATCACAAAAATATGCAACCTTTAGAAGATTTCCTGATATTCTATTGACATATTATTTACAAACAGATTATTATACAAATGATGTGTTCAATGCATGGATGGAATACATATCACCTACCAGTGGTAGAGAAACTGCAGCGTTCAAGAGAATGAAATATCCTGATACCTATAAATGTGATATGGAGATCACAGCGTTCAGTAGAGATATAAATGATGAGTTTGCAAAACTCAATACTACAAATAGATTCAATAATCAACTACCCAGTAGTATCACATACAAAATACAAAATGCGTTTCCAAGTAGTATTGTCGCTGCTCCACTTGCATATGGAAGAGCAGAATTGATCAAGACTACTATCACATTTAAATATGATCAATACTTTATTGATAGAACATCAAGAGTTGACAATGCATTCTCTGAGTCAAAAGAATTTGAACGTATATATGGGGCAACTGCTCCTAGGAATGATTTTGAATATGGTAGAGGAGGAACTCGTGCTTCAACTGATAGTGAGGAAAGAGATTTTGACGATCCTCAGTTTGGTGCTGGTGATAGCTTTATTGTTGGAGATCCTGACAGAGGATGGTAAAATTTACTCACTAAATAAATACACTGAACCAAAATTATTATGCCTTTACCAAAGGTCGTTGCACCTACGTTTGAATTGCAACTTATATCAACAGGTAAGAAAGTAAAGTATAGACCTTTTCTTGTCAAAGAGGAGAAAGTTCTACTTATAGCACTTGAGAGTGGTAATGACGCTGACATCACTGCTACATTGAAAAGTGTATTGAAATCATGTATTCTCACTCGTGGGATAGATGTTGAAAAATTACCTAGTTTTGAACTTGAATACTTATTTTTGAATATCAGAGGTAAATCAGTAGGTGAATCTGTTGAATTACTTGTGACATGTCAAGATGATAATGAGACTAAAGTACCTCTTACAATAAAATTGTCTGAGATCAAACTTGAAGTCCCTGAAGGTCACACTGACATGATCAAAGTTGATAATGATATCAATATTAAGATGAAGTATCCATCAATGCAACAGTTTATGGATAATAATTTCATCGCATCTGATTTGAGTGGGTCTAATAGGATTGATAAAGCGTTTGACGCTGTTGTTGATTGTATAGACACTATTTTTACTGTAGATGAAGCGTGGTCTTCCGAGGATTGTTCTAAAAAGGAACTTCTCAAATTTATTGAGCAATTGAACTCACAACAATTTACCTTGATTGAGGAATTCTTCGCTACTATGCCAAAATTACAATATAAAGGTACAGTGAAAAACCCAAATACTAAGAAAGAGTCAGAAGTAGTAATTGAGGGTTTATCAAATTTTTTCGCATAATGCTATATCATACCACTATTGATTCTGTATTGGAGACAAATTTTTCTCTAATGCAACATCATAAATGGTCTGTAAGTGATATAGAAAATATGATTCCTTGGGAAAAAGAGGTATATGTAAATTACCTCATCAAATTCCTTGAGAAACAAAAACTAGAAGCACAACAAGCAAAGGCAGCAGATGCAAACGCCTGGTAGACAAGTAGCACCCCAAACTCCTATGATTCCTATGGAGCGTAGGATGGATTTGGCTTATGATAGATTGTTACAGAGGGCGACAGAAGCAACACAAAATTTAGAACAACCACAAACAAGAGTTTTAGGTCGTGTCATCTCTCAATTAGAGTCGATGAATAACACGATGAGAAGTATACAGGATCAGATAAGAGAAGACGTAAGAGCGAAAAGAAGATATTATAGAGAGGAAGCAAGACTACTAAGAAAAGATAATCAAAACCTTTCTGATGTAAAAACGAGTGTATTATCAGGTTTGAGAAAAAGTCTTGGTGGTGCTGCAGCTCTGACAGGTGCTGCACAACTTGGTGCTGGTAATATTGGTGGTGGATTACAAAGTTTAGGGTTGGCAGGTGCTTTGATGTCTCCTGAGATAGTAGAATTTCTAACAGGATCGGTGGTAAATGTCCTTGCACTCAAAGGTCTGATAGGTGGTGGTAAGGGTGCTGCTGTGAGTGGAGTTGGAAGAAATGTCGCTGGTGCATCAAAATTAAAAAATCCACTCTTGATTACTGCTGCACTCGCTGCCAGTCTCTTGATACCATCTCTTGCAAATGCAGGTCAAGGTGGTGATAGAAGAAGACAGGACTTAGTAAGAAAAGAACTTGAAGGTGAACAAACAATCAACAAACCTGATGTGAATAGATTTAGATCACTATTGGATAGGTTTGACAGTATATTGTCAGGTATAACACTTGATAAAGAAAAAGAAAAGGGGCAAGTAGATCCAGATAAATTAGAGGGTGTAAAAGTCAATCAAATAGAGGTTAAGCAAAAAGAAGTTCAGGACATAAATGATGCAGACATAGCAGCACTGAACACTGTATTACCAAATAAGTCTCTCGTACCAAAAAATGAAGATAAAAAGACTGACAAAGATCTTACAGCGTTTGTTACTACTAATATTGGCGAAACTATATTCAACGAAGAAGTAAATGAAGGTGACGTAAATGTTGATGCAACATCTAAAAATAATGTCAATGTTGAGGGAGACCAAATTCTAATTACACAAAATCAAAATATTGAGGGTGCAGAAGAAATAACTGAATTGATTACTCCTCCAGATAATATTGAAGAAAACAACAAACAATTGAATGAAAAATTAGATATTGCTAATCTTAGTAAAGAGATAAAACCAAGATCTGAAGTAAGTAATAATTTGTACAATATTGATATGACTCAGGATGATTCACCAAAAACTATATCAGGATTCACAGGTCTTACAGCGACACCTGATTCTGTATTTGTAAGCACTAAATTTTCTAGTGGTGGTGGTTTATTTGACAGATTTGAAGCAGCGTCATCTCTTAGAACATATGGAGCATACTCATGATAGAGAGATCGCTCGGTGTAATATCAAATCAAAATAGAAGAGTTAGTTTATCACTTAGAAACGATCTAAGAAATAGTTTTAGAGTTGAGAGAATATTTGAGAGAAATTCTCTTTCAATCAAAAGTAAACTCGTAGAAGAAAGAGGTCGTACACTAAAAGCACTAGCGTTACGCAGTAGGGAACAAGAAAAAGATAAAAGAGGAGGCGTTGGCGGTGCATTAGGTATTCTAGGTGGCAGTGCACTTGGTAGAAGATTTTTTGGTAGAGGTGGTCAAGTAGGATTACTCCGTAAATTCCCTAAGGTTCCAAGATCACCCTCATCATTACTTAGAATGCAAAGAGGAACCTCTACTTTATCTAGGGTAGGTAGAGTAGGTAGACTTGGAAGAGTGGGACCTCTTGCTGTTGTGGGTGCAGGTTTAGATTTTGCAGGTAGAAGAGCAGAAGGACAAACTAATCTTCAAGCAGGTGTAGGTGCAGCAGGTGGATTGGGTGGTGCACTTGCAGGTGCTAAGTATGGTGCAATACTTGGCACTGCGGTGGGAGGACCTATAGGAACTGTAATTGGTGGTATAGGTGGCAGTATTATTGGTGGACTTGCAGGTGGTAAGTTAGCAGATTTATTTACTGGTGCAGATAGGAGAAGACGTTTTGAAGAACAAAGAGTATTGATATCCACTCAAAAATCATTATTTTCAAATGCACTTGACGATTTAGAGAGAGTATTGAATAAATTAGAGGATACTTCACTCGTTAGACTAAAAAAGGATGATGATCGTGGTTTATTTAAAAGAGATAGATTTGACTTTCCACTACCTAAATTACCTACATCAAAACCTTGGTATGATACAACTGCAGCTAAAATTATTGGATATGGTTTGCTCTTAGCAGGTACATTGGTTTTAGCAGGTCCCTCTGGAGAAGAAGCGATACCAGCAGCAGGTCTCTTGAATACATTGAATCAGACCAGATTAGGTTCTATACTTATAAAGAAAATCCCTGCACTTACAAAGTTTTGGAAGAAGGTATCAAAGGGACAAACTTTTGCTGATGAGTTAGTGCCTGGCGTTGACATACCTGGTATATCAGCGAAAGGTATAAGAATAAGAGCAGAAGCATTATTGAAAAAAATTAATCCAAACATAAAATTTGATAATGTGCCAAAGAAAGAACCTTCTCTAAAACAATTACTCAAGAAAGAAAAGCAATTACAAGAAAAACTTTTTAATATAATAAAGAATGCATCCCCCGAAAAAGCACGGGAGATACTACAAAAATTCATAAAAGAAGGTAAACTACCTAGAACACCAAGAAATATAAAGAAGAAAGGTGATGTAAAAGTAAAAGTGGATAGAGCATTTCCGTCTGGTTCACCAGATATGACTGGTACAAATAGTAATCCTCTTGGTGGTGGTGGAACTCCACTATCAATGAATGAACTTGAACCACCTAACAATGATTTTATAGCACTCGCACCAGAGGGAATTGAAAATAATATATTTCTTATGAATAATAATATTACTAATAATACTACACAACCTATCGTAAATGAAGGTGGTGGAAACACAGTTGTCGTGGGTGGTAGTGGAATAAATACTGTCGATCTCATGTATCTCAACGCTGCAGCTCAGCAATCTATGACAGCATGAATACAAACGTAATATGGACAAAAGGACATAAAGTTCTCGCCTTTGAGGTTTTTACTGAGGAGGGTGGGAAATCTTATAATATGTTAGGTCAGTTAGGATATGTCAAATATTTTGAGGATGTTATAGATCCCTCCATTCATATGAATATCACAGTGATTGATACAGGTGGATTGATAAACAAATTACCAATAAGGAGTGGATGTATAGCAAAAATACTACTACAACATCCTAGTCAGGAAGATCCTTTCTCATTCAATGCAGTCGTAACAAATATATCTGGACATATTATTGATCAGAAAAGAGAAGTATACACACTCACATGCGAAACACCTGGTGCACTATCGAATCATACTACTAGGTGTTGGATAAAATATAAAGGATCAATAGCAGCGAGTGTAAGTAAAATACTAAGCGAGAAAATAGAGGGTGAAATCAATGAGGTAGACACAACTTCAAATAATTGTGAATTTTATGGTAATTATAGAAGACCTTTCAAGGTTATAACAGATTTGTGTCGTAAAGCAATACCATCTACAGGGTCATTTGAGGAGGGTAATGGTGGCACAGCAGGGTATTTGTTCTTTGAAACTCAAGATGGATATAATTTTAGGAGTATTGATCTTATATTCCAATCCGAAGCAACCTTGACATATACTATGACACCATTCAAAGAAGGACTAGATGTGTCAAATAATTTCAAACTTGCAAGTCCTCCAGACATGAGGGAGAGTCATGATATAATAAAGAAACTAAGGTCTGGTGCCTTCAGTAGTTCAAATTGGTATTACGATGTGATCACTAGAAAGGTTCACTTTTATAATTATAGGAATGGTGATTCTCAACTCGGAAACGATGAGGAACCTGTACCTACAAATTATAAAGAACCTTATTCAAGAATAATTCTTGGTACTATTGATCAAGGTACTACAATGATGGATGCTGATGGTGTAGAGGTAAGCACACCTCAAGATCAAACAAGATATCAAGCACAAGCATCTGCTAGATATGCTGCTTTGTTCGCTCAGATCCTAGATATCACAGTCCCCATGAATCTTTCACTAAGAGCAGGTCAGGTAATTAATGTTGAATTTCCAGACCTAAATACGGGTAAACCTGAGGATAAGAATTCTCCTGAGAGTGGCAAATATATGATTGCCAAATTATCTCATGAGTTTGGTAATCCAAAAGGTGATTTCACTGGATTATCTCTGGTGAGAGATTCATTTACCATCAACGAGTAACATGAAAAGTATCGAAGACCACATTGCTAAAGACAAGGAAATCGCTGAAGATCCAAAAGCGACTCCAGCAGCAAGAAGACATGCAAAAGATGAATTGCATGATCTAGAAGATTATGTAGAACATCACAAAGATGAGATCGAGGCAGGTGATCATCATGATCCTAATGTTTTAGAAGTATTCTGTGACCTACATCCCGACGAACCAGAGTGTCTGGTATATGATGACTGATGCTTGATACACGTCAATCTAATATAGAGTTCCTTGGTAAGGATGGATTTCAGTGGTTTGTTGGACAAGTAGCCCCTGATAGAGTTTGGCGTACAGAGAACAATCAAAACTTCAATAATGGGTTCAGAGCAAAGATAAGAATATTAGGTTATCATCCTGGTGAGGGTGATGCGGAAGGTGGTATTTCTGATGAGAATCTGCCTTGGGCACATTTTTTGGTGTCACCTCAGTTTGGAGCAGGTAATAATAATACAGGGACATCGTTTGCATTGCAAGGTGGTGAGATGGTTGTTGGGTTTTTTCTCGATGGAGAGGAAGCACAACAACCCGTTGTGCTTGGAGCATTTTATGCTAATTACAAAATTGAAGATTTAATATCATATAAAGAGGCAATAGATAAAGGCACCACAGGATTTGCTCCTCTGAAGATAGATCCTAGTATTGATATGGGTGATCATGCCACTATCGTAGAACAGAAGAGACAACTTGATTCAGGTGTCATAGTCACCAGCAATGAAACTATAAAAGATGAGAATAATGTAGATCAAGATACTATAGAACATCACTTTGATAACAAAACATATCATATACCTAAACCAGAGATTTGTGATAATCCTAAGAAAAAATCAGGAGAAATAGCAAAAGCTCTTCAAAAATTCTTCGACAAAATCAACAAACTTGAAAAGTTTTCTGATGGTTACATTGACCCTGTATTGAATAAAATTGTAGACATTGATAAAGAGATAGCAAAAGCATCAAAAGAAATATCTACTGGAATAGGAGGCATCATACGTGGTGCACGATATAAGTTGTTTGAGGAGATTGATGAAGCAGTAGATGATGCAGTAGATTTTTTGACTCCCGACTTTCTTCAAAAACAAATTGATGCAAAGAAGCAAAAGGATGGTATATATTGTGCTATCGAGAATATTCTAAATGGATTAGAGAATGTTATAAAGGATTTCCTCAAATCTCTTCTTGGCAACTTACTCAACATACCACTTTGTGCAGCAGAGCAATTCATAGCTGGTTTATTGTCTAAGTTGACTAATGACATACAAAATGCGATATCACCTTTACTAAGTGCATTGAGTAAATTCACAGGCAAAGCAATGCCAGCTTTCCAAGATATGATGACAAAGGCGATGACTGTGCTTGCAGCAGCATTATCATTATTTGAGTGTGAGGATCAAAAATGTGATGAAAATCCTACTGATTTTCTTACAAATGTAGGTCCTGATCCTAAGAAAGTATTGGAATTTAATAATCTATTGAACAAATTTACCACATTGAGTGGTAGTGGATTAGTTGGAAAAATAAGCGATTTAGCAGGTCTATCATTCCCACAAGTAAGTCTTATAGGAGATAATATAGGAGACTTTAGTGGTGCATCACCTCTAAATGGATTAGTTAGTGGGTGTAGACCTCAGAATAGCAAGGTTTGTGGACCTCCACGGGTTGAAATTTTTGGTGGTGGTGGTTTTGGTGCTCTTGCNGATGCTGTTATAAATGAAACTGGCGAGATAATTGGTGTAAATATGAAAGATCTTGGTTTCGGTTACACAAGTAAACCATATGTTTCAATCATTGATGACTGTGGAAATGGAAGAGGATCAACTGGTGAAGCATGCATGGATGGTGATAAGGTTATGAATATTTGTATTTTATCAACTGGTGATGGTTATCTGTCATCAGGATTGTCAGATGCTAGTGGTGTTGATGTGATAGGAGAGGTAGTCGATGTAAACATTATATCAACAGGGGCAGGTTATGAAGAAGGAGATCTTATTGTTAGTGATACTGGACAAACATTGACACCGATTATAGAAGATGGTAGAATAGTGGGTGCTAGTGGTAAAATAGATCAAGGACTTACTAATTTGCCAACATTGACAATAGAAACCAACACGGGTGTAGGTGCAAAAATACTCCCTGTAACAAGGTTCATCAAGCGTGAAGATTATACCGATCCAGTTGTGCCAGATGCACAATTGGTAACAGTGATCAGTTGTCCTAGATTCTACTAATTATGTCTGAAGGAACAAAAGTACCACCAATAACCATACAACACTCTGAGTGTGGTCATCTAACATTTGGTGACGAGAAGAAAAACTCAGAGAGACCAAGAGACGTTGGTCTTTATGGTGGTGATAGTCAAAAACTAAGATTATTCAGAGATGGTGGATTTGAATTATGCTCAAGTGAGAGTCAAGGAGCAAACTTACAGAAAGGATCATCAATCATGCAGGTGTGTGATGATGCACCTTTGAGTATAAACTCAGAGGGTGACATCACAATCAGAGCAAAAAACAAATTGATTCTCAAAGCAGATTTGATTGAAATAGAGTCACATAATACAAGTGAAGATGGTGTTACTATCATGGCAGAGCATGATATCAAACTCAGGGCAAAAAACAATACTATAATTACTTCTGATAATATCACAATTGATGCCCATGAAAGAGTTCTTACACACTCTGAAGGATGGACGGTTCTAATGGGTCAATACATTAGACTACATGAACCGCAAACAAAAATATGTCCTGCCTTTTTGGAGGAATATATAGAGAACCAAATCAAAACATTGAAAAACTAATTATGGCTGGNATTCGTAATCTTGATAGTGGTAAGATCTACATTGGACCTGAAGATCCAAAAGATGATAGATCAAAAACCACATTGAATGGTGACAAAGAGTATGAGGGAACACTTGCATCAACAGGACCTGCGTTTGTAGGAGGACATAGTGAAGATGCAAAAGGTGTGGTCAACATCGGTACAGATGCTGCTGATTTCAAACCTAATGTTTCAGGTCGTGCTGTTGATATTGAGGGTGATGTCAAAATCGTGACAGAGAGTGGCAAAGCACTCGACATTGAGGGTAACACTATACAAGATGGTGACACAGACCAGACAGGTAAGATTACAGCATCATCTACAGTGAAGGCAAGTAATTTTGTCGGTGATATCAGCACAACATCAGGCACACCACCAGGATGTAAAGTATTTGACTTACCACATCCTAATATAAAAGGTTACAGACTTAGACATGCATGTGTAGAAGGACCTGAAGCAGCAGTGTATGTGAGAGGTAAGGTAAGTGTTGATGGTATCATAGAATTGCCTGACTATTGGCAGAATTTTGTTGATAAGGAAACAATCTCAGTTCACCTCACTCCTATGGGTGCATATCAAGAATTATTTGTAGATCGTATAGAATATGGTAAGAGAGTTTATATAAAAAATCAAGCAGGTGGTAAGATAGATGCATACTATCAGGTGTGGGCAGACAGAATAGGACATGATATGGTTGTAGAGTATGAAGGAGAGAGTGTTGCTGATTATCCTGGTGATAGTAGTAAATTCTCTGCTGCAGGTTATGACTATGATATAAGGGAAGTTGATGGATTTATGGTTGGTGATGATCATGAACATTTCCGCACGACTGATATTTGACTTTGAGCACAGATGTGCTATCATAGATGGAGTTACTAAAAATNCCATGTTNCCTGATCAAGTTGTAGACCGTCTTGAAATTNNNATGACTGGNAGATGGTTCAGANTNTTTGGATCNGATGCAGAAATTAANAANATNGAATGCGANNNNGNTGATCAGTTTATGAGANTATTAGAGGTNGCTAAAGATGGCAGAAGAGATAGATAAAGAAATAAAAGTGGTATATGTCTAGATTTCTTCCTCCTCTATCTGATATCAAATTTCATGATGTTCCTGTGGTTGGTCAATTTTATACCAAACAGGAAGTAGATAAGTTGATAAAAGAAGCAGTTGATGAAGCGAGACGCATTGATGAGGAGTCAATGCGAAAGCATAATAGGGATGCTACTATCATAAGTATGATACTTGGGTTTACTACTTTAGCATTGTTTGTTGATGGATTATTGAGATTGTTAGGTGTGACTCCACCGTTTATGGGAATAGATATTGATATACTAGATAAAATTGTAGATAAGGTAGAATCTGACCTCTTACCATTAGTACAGAAGATACCTCGAATCTGAGTAGTATAAATAAGTTGAAGGAATGGTGTCGGAACATAGGTAATGCCACTTAGTAGACTTGAAAATTTTCTAAAGAATGTACAAGGGAACGTCATATACGTAAACCCAGAAGAACTTGATGCAACGGATGACGTTAGTAATACTGGTAATTCCAGAACTCGCCCGTTTAAAACAATACAGAGAGCACTGATAGAGTCAGCAAGATTCTCATATCAGTTAGGAAAAGATAACGATAAGTTTGATAAAACTTCTATTATGGTGTCACCAGGTGTGCACTATATTGATAATAGACCTGGTTTTCAAATTGATAGTAGTGGAAATATAACTGATGTAAATGGCACAGCAGCGTCAATAAGTGAATTATCAATCGGTACAAAGTTTGATATACAAGATCCAGATAACGTATTATATCATTTTAACTCCGTTCACGGTGGTGTTATACTACCAAGAGGTACATCAATTATAGGTACTGATCTAAGAAAGACAAAGATAAAACCAAAGTACATACCACAACCAGATAATGATGCTATAGACAAGTCTGCTATATTCAGAGTTACTGGTGGTTGCTTCTTCTTCAACTTCAGTTTGTTTGATGGTGACCCTGCAGACAGAGTATTCAGAGATTATACAAATAATGTATATGCTCCAAATTACTCTCACCATAAACTAACATGCTTTGAGTTTGCTGATGGTAATAATACCATAGCAGGTAAGGATAACACTGACTTAGACATGTACTATGCTAAGTTGACTCTTGCTTATGGTACAAACAGTGGAAGAGCTTTACCAAACTATCCAGCGAATACTGACTTCCAGAAGACTATTGATGAGTCTAGAATTGTTGGTGCTGTATCAAGACTTGGTGATTTAGAAATCCAAGATATATTCTCAGGTGCTAACCCATCTGCTGCCACAGCAACAACTGTTGTTACTGTTGTTACAAAGACCGATCATAATTTGAATGTTGAGACACCAGTGATAATTAATGGTGTAGATGATAGTAATTATGATGGTAGTCATGTAGTAGCACAGGTTCTAAGTGCAACTTCATTTACATATACTGTTCCTGTAGCACCTACATCAACAGCAACTCCATCACTCACTGGTCTTGCACCTATTGTAATTGTTGAAAGTGATAGTGTCACATCAGCATCACCTTACATATTCAACTGTTCATTACGTTCAGTGTTTGGTATGTGTGGTATGCTCGCTGATGGAAGCAAGGCAACTGGATTTAAATCTATGGTTGCTGCTCAGTTTACGGGTATCGGACTTCAGAAAGATGATAACGCATTCGTAAAATATAATAAAACATCAGGAACATGGCAAGATCAAGCTACACTAGGTACGTCAGTCACACTGCATACTGATGGTCTAGCACTGTACAGACCTGAATATGAGAACTTCCACATCAAAGTAACAAGAGAAGCTGTTGCTCAGATTGTATCATGTTTTGCTGTTGGTTATGCAAAACAGTTTGTTACAGAGTCTGGTGGTGATATTTCTCTTACAAACTCTAACTCAAACTTCGGACACACTGCTTTAGAATCTGATGGTTTCAAACCAGAAGCATTCATCAAAGATAATAAGGCGTACATTACAAGCATTGTACCACCTAAAAAGAATTTTAATAAAGATGAAGATGTAAACTGGATATCAATTGACGTACAGGCAACCATTGGTGTCTCTACTGATACTCAATTATATCTTACAGACTTCAAAGTAAAGGACACTGTGCCAGTATCTACTGCAAGTGGATTCACTGTTGGTAATAAGATAGGGGATAAGTTATTCTGTTCCATACAAAATATTGTGTATGGTGCTGACATACTCATGCCTGGTCCTCTTGCTGACACAGACACATGGGCATCAGGTAAGAAGGAAGTATTTGTTGGAAGTAACTCTGGTATCAACTCTATCACAGGTAATATCATAACTCTGGAAGATGTACATAAGTTCAATACTGGTGAGAAAATTAGATTCTATTCTGATACTGGATCACTACCTGACAACATTACATCTGATGTAGATTACTTTGCAATCACTTCTGGTCTACAAACAGATCAAATCAAGATAGCAACCACATTCAATAATGCTACTGCAGGTAGTAATCTTACTGGTATAAACAATCTTGGTGGTAAGATAAGAGTTGTATCTACTGTCTCAGGAAAACAACCTGGTGAACCAGGTCACCCAATTCAATATGACACTACTAATGGATGGTATGTGAACGTTGGTGCTGCTAATACTTTACGTTCTGCGATTGTAACGAACCAAGGTACAGTTTCAGTCAATACAAATAACACATTTATTGTAAGAAAACCAGATACAAGAAAAGATCTAGAGAAGATATACCGTGTGAGATTTGTTGTTCCTGATGATTCAACAAATGCTGCTGCACCTACAAATGGATTCTCAATACAAGAGTCGGCAACATTCATTGACGACACATATTATAGAAATGATAATACAGATCTTACATCCGTATCAAACCTAAGGACACAGAATACCATCATTGATGCAACATGGGATTCAAGTGGTAATGCAGGTATTATTACTTCACAGTCTCCACATAGATTGAGTGTAGGTAACGTTGTAGAAATAAGCAGACTAAGAAGTGAAAACAATACCAATGGTGTTGACAATAGTGGATTCAATGGGTTCTTTGAAGTTACAGCGATAAATGCTGAGACATCATTCAGTGTAGGATTAAATACAAATCCTGGTGGCATCAGTACAATAACAAGTAACGTGCCATATACAAGGCATGATCAATCAGTTGTAGGCTCTGGTAGAACTTTTGCTCCGTTCTTTACAAAGAGACAGTTCAATAAAACATATCAGGTATTTAATAACGAAGAAGTTCAGGAGTTCAAGAAGGACGTACAGGATGGAATATATGATCTTACTGTGCTTGGTTACATTGCACAACCCAACGTATCACCATTCTCTACTACACAGAACTATTTCCCACAGAACATCAACAATCTAAGACCAGTGGCAGATGTTGATAATATTGTTGATGATCCTGAAGCAGCAGTATCACATGCACTAAGAGAGAAGATAGGACAGGTAGTAACGAATGATCCTAAGAATAGTATAACAAAAGAATTAGTACATGATTTCATCGAGGGTGCAAATCTTGGTATTGGTATCACAGGTGGATCTCACTCTGCTGGTGACACAACCATTGATACTAAAACAGATCATGGTTTCAATGCCATTACAAGTTTTAGTGCTTTATCTGGTGGTATAGGATATGGTACAAGTAGTGGAAGTGCTGAGTTCTACTATAACATTCCACTGACAGGAGGGACAGGATTCAATGCTACAGTTGACGTAACTGTAGGTGCTAGTGGTACTATAACCAGTGCAGAAATCAATAACTATGGTTCAGGATATGAAGTAGGTGATATTTGTATTATAAAGGGAGTTCCCTTTAGACCATCAGGTTCAACAACTGATTGTACTGTAACGATTGGCAGCATCAATAACGCACAGGGTGATGCTATTCAGGTGGTTGGTGTTGGTAGTAATACTTACAATGGTACTCATCGTATCATAAACATTGAAAACTCTAAGAAGGTTGCATACAATACTGTCGCAACTGACTCTTTCTCGGCTGATGGTGGTTTTGTTTATCATATTGGTGTAACTACTGCAGTCAATAACATTCAACATGATAGATTGAGTGGTATCGCTACTGTTACACTGAACTCTGACATTGGTTTGAGAAGAGGTGATGAGATAGTTATATCAGGAGGTCCTACAACATACCAAGGAACATTTACTGTTACAGATAGAGTTGGGTATGGATCTTCACTGAAGGTCAACATTGGTAGGACAGCATCTCAACCCGCTTTCACAGGATCTGCGGTGGCTCATGGTTCAGGTTTCAGTGCAACAGGTTTCAATCAAACCATGCCATTATACGGTGGTAAGACAACCACACTGAATAGTGCCCTCACATCTACCTCTACATCTTTGAATTTAGCAGACACATCTATGTTACGTAGAGGTGATTACCTGCAAATTGAAGATGAAATAGTAAGAATTACAAACAAGAATAAAACTAGCATACTTAGAGGTGCATTAGGAACTAATGCTACTACTCATGAGCAGAACGTAGCAGCACGTAAGATTAAGATTATACCAGTAGAAATAAGAAGAAACTCATTGATACGTGCGTCTGGACATACATTTGAATATGTTGGTTTTGGACCAGGTAATTATTCTACTGCAATGCCTCAGGTTCAAGATAGAGTTCTTGACAATAATGAGCAAATATTAGCACAGTCAGAGCAAACCCGTGGTGGATTAGTGGTTTACACCGCTATGAATGACAAGGGTGAGTTCTTTATAGGACGTAAGAAGATTGATGCTCTTACAGGTGAAGAGGTATCAACCATAGATGAGTTTGATACTACATCAGTATCAGCACCAACTGCACAACTTCCGACTGTAGCATCATTTGACAACATTACCATAAACCAAAACCTATACAGTAATGCAAACACTGACATAATTGATCTCAAATTAAGAGGTAATAGGACAGGTGGAATAGGTAAACAAGTATTTGTGGGTATTCAGGAGACTGAACCACCCTCATCACAAACAGGTGATAATATATTATTTGCTACTACGGTCAATCGTGGTGGTTACATCGGTTGGGTTCAAACATCTGATCAGGGATCACAGAAATGGCAACGTTTTGGTCCTGTATCGGTAGAGAATGGCACTGAGCACTATGCTTTTGACAGAGTAGCGATAGGTCAAACTATTGCTGACACTGGTGAGGCAATGACAGTCACTGGTGATGTAAGTGTTGGTAGTATAAAGGTTGATGATCTTACTCAAGGAAGAATTGTTACCATAGGAACAAGTGGTGAGTTACAAGATTCCTCGGCTCTTACTTTCGCTGGATCCACACTGACATCTCATACTCTCGTTGTTGACAATAACGCCACTGTGGGTGCTGATCTTACTATATCAAGTAATCTTTCTGTTGTTGGTGTAGCAACAGCCGAGCATCTTCACTCAACAGACGATATTGTCGCTGGTGATAGTATCACCGCAAGCGGAGACGTTACTGGATCTAATTTAATTGCAACTGCAAACGTCACAGCAACAAATAATGTAAATGCCACTGACGTTGTAGCATCAGGACAGGTACAAGCAGAGCACCTGAAATCTACAAATGATGCAGAGGTGGTTGGTGTGTGTACTGCTGCCAAGTTTGATGGTAATGGTATCATACCTATCGGTGGTATTATAATGTGGTCTGGAACAGACGGAGATGTACCATCAAACTGGGCTCTCTGTAATGGTAGTAACGGAACGCCTAACTTAATTGATAGATTTATTGTTGGTCGAGGTTCTGCATATGCAGCAGATACCACAGGTGGTAGCACACATGCCATCATACCAGAGCACACTCACACTGCAACAGGTGGTAATCACGGTCATCCAGTTAGATACTCCACTCAAACCAGTGGAACTGTAACTGCCGATGCGTCAGGTGGTTTCATTCTAGATACTGGTCCAACTATTGACTACGCTGCAAATAATGCAGCACCTGGCAACACAGCAGGTGACCAGATAGGTCAGAGTGGAAGTCTAGCAATGACTACCGCACAACCTGTAGGTGCAGCAAGCACAACAAATGCGAACCTACCTCCATATTATGCAATCGCTTATATCATGCGTATCAGTTGATAAATACAAATACTAAGGAGCACACTGATAAATGGCATCAGTAAATAAGAAATTTGCTGTCGAAAAAGGACTAGAGGTCGGTGATGACGCTCTGGTAGTTGATGCTGATAATAATAAGACTGGTATTGGTAAAACCAATGCCAAATATGGTCTTGATGTAGCAACAACTGCTAATTTTGATGGTATCATAGCAGCTGGACAGGTTGGTATTGGAAGCACACAACCAACAGATAATCTAGATGTGGTTGGTGATGCAAAGTTTGGTGGTAAGATAAAGGATAATGCAGGGGGAGCAGGTACAGACGGACAGGTAATTATATCAACAGGGTCAGGAACAGGTGCATCGTGGTCTACTCAAGCAGAAATCTATACACTTGCTTCTGATGCTAATAATTCAATACAATTCAAGAAAGCATCAAACGGTAAATTTCAAGGTGCTGACAACTTTGTTTATGACCCCACAAATAAACGTGTAGGTATAGGTAGCACACTTCCTGAATATCTTCTTCAAGTAGCAA
>PBLU01000012.1 GCA_002721875.1 Chloroflexota bacterium
TTGTGGCCCAAGCCTTTATTAGATGATGGGCTATAGCTATATTGCCGGGTACTGATAAATTGTCGTTTTTTTCTTCTAATGCTGATAAAATTTCATCTCTATGAAACCATTTTACTGAGTGCATTTCATGCTCATCAAAGTTAATTTCTTCTGTTTCAGCTTCAGCATGACAACCAATCATCAGTGACCAAGGAAAAGGCCAAGGCTGAGATGCGTAATACTTTACATTCTTGACTTTTATACCAGATTCTTCCATGATTTCTCTGGCAACTGCTTCTTCAATAGATTCACCTTGGTCAATAAATCCTGCTAAACAAGAATATATATTTAGTCTTGATAATCTTCCTTTTGACTGACCTAAAAGACAATATTCACCATTAGTTACGAGGGATATAATAACTGGATCTGTTCTAGGGAAAAGTTCTGTTTCACAGGTTGAGCATTTTCTAGATTGCCCTCCTCTTAATCCTTCTGTTTTTCCTGCACAAATTCCACAAAAAGAATTTTTTCTGTTCCACTCAAGTTGACTTTTACTTTGACTTATCATTCCACCTTGAGCTTGACTTAGTTGGTCTCCAGCAGTCCTACAGTCTATAAATTCTTCATCTTTGGAAATAAGTCCATTTACTATTTCTTCATCAACATCATTTAAGTCTGTAGCAAGATAAATTTCTCCACCAAGATCTCCAAGCAAAATTAATTTAGGATCAATCCCAGATTCTCTGATATCACCTAACCTAAGAAATTTAACAGTAATATTTGAGTATATTTTTTTTACTAAAATTTTAGATCTATTGTAAACCAAGACTTTTGAGTTTGGATCATTGATTTTTTCTGAAACCCAGTCCTCGTTTCTTCTTTCAACTTCTAATCTATCTATATTATTTCCTGAAAATTTAAGTACTTTTCCCATTAATTTCTCTCCTAATTAAAATATTACTAATCCTCTAGCAAGTTCTCCTCTTTCTAGTGCATCAAACCCTTCGTTAATTTCCTCTATTTTATATGTTTTTGTTATCATTTCGTCTAAGTATAATTTACCATCCATATATAAATTAGCTAGTCTTGGAAAATCAATTCTAGGATGACTTTTTCCATATGAAGTTCTAATTATTTCTCTTTCTCCCATAAGTGTATAAAAAGGTAAATTTATTTCTACTCCATAAGGAGTTTTGCCTAAAATAACAATTCTAGCACCGGGCCTTGAACATTCTAAAGTTTGTCGAATTGTTTCATTATGACCTGCTGATTCAATTGCACAATCTACGCCTCTACCATCAGTTATTTCTAAGCAAGCCTCTATTGGATTGTCTATCTTAGAATTAATAGTGTGTGTAGCTCCAACTTTTTTTGCAAATTCTAATTTGTTATCAAAAATATCAACAGCTATAATTTTTGATGCACCTGATATTCTTGCCCCTTGAATTGCGCTTAATCCAACTGCACCGCATCCTATAACTACAACTGAGGTTTCTGGTTTTATATTTCCTGCATACACTGCACCGCCATATCCTGTCATTACAGCACAACCTAATAAGGATGCTCTATCTAGAGGGAAATCTTTTCTTACTTTTACTGCGCCTTGCTTAGGAATAATTGTGTATTCTGCATGAGTAGAAACAAGGCTATAGTAATGTAAATTTTGACCATTAAGAGAAGCTCTAGTAGTTCCATCAAATAGTACTCCTTGAGAATTATATTTTTTTTGCACTTCACAAAGAATTGGCTGGCCATTATCACAGTAGAAACATATCCCACAATTTGGGTTCCATGAACAAATTACATTATCTCCAACACTTACGTTATCGACACCATCACCTACTGCTTCAACAACTCCCGCTCCTTCATGACCTATTATTGCAGGTAAATTTACAGGTTGATAACCATGCATGGTTTCCCAATCTGTATGGCATAAACCACTTGCTTTTATTTTTACCAAAACTTCATCTTTTTTTGGTTCTGAAATATCAACATTTTCAACTGAAAGTTTACCTTTAGTTTCAAATAGAACTGCTGCTTTCAATATTAGCTCCCGTAATTCTTGTTATCTTAATCTGGTAATAACACTTAAAATTCTATGAATATTTACGTATTAAATAAAAAAATTATCTAGCAATAATAGTTTATTATGAGCAAAAATCAATCATGAAATTTTGAAATTTAGAATTTACTTTAAAATTTGTAGATATTTGAAAAAATTGGAGCGGGAGACGAGATTCGAACTCGCGACATTCTGCTTGGAAGGCAGACGCTCTACCAACTGAGCTACCCCCGCATAAATTCAATTTTAACATAAAATTATTGTTATAAATATATAAAAAATTTAATTGATAACAAAATAGATTATAGATTATTCAAAAAATAAAAATTTATGAATTTATGCTTTCTCAGTTAAAAGTTTCTGAATTAAATTTTTTACTTTATCAGCAATTTGATCTCTTATTTTTCTAACTTCTTCCAAACTCTTTTCGGAAGGATCAGTAAGATTCCAGTCAACTGTTTTCTTATCAAGAATATTGGGACATTTATCAGAGTCTATATCGCATCCCATTGTAAAAACTATATCTGTTTTTGACAACATATCATTGTTAATTATTTGAGGTTTACCAATAATATTAATTCCTACTTCTTTCATAACTTTTTGTACGTTTGTATTCACATTTTTTTTTGGATATGTTCCAGCAGAGCTACATGACAAGATATTTTTTTTATTTAATTTATTTACATAATAATTAAAAAAAGCTTCAGCTATTTTGCTTCTGCCTGAATTATGAATACACGCAAATAAAATATGATTTTTCTTCATTTAAAATTTTTATGGTGCCGAAGGTGGGAGTCGAACCCACACGGGTTTCCCCAGCCGATTTTGAGTCGACCGCGTCTGCCATTCCGCCACTCCGGCATTATAATACCTATTAAATCTTATCAAAAGTTTTATTTTGAAAATTACAAAATACTAATACTAATATTATTATGAAATCTTCATTACTTTTTTATTATCTTTTATACAATATTAAATATATAACCTAAGATTTTCATAGAAAGATAATCAAGAGGTATTTATGACAAAAATTGTATTTTACGATCATAATTGTAAAATTTGTACTTGCTTCAAAAATTGGGTACTTGAAAGATCATCTTATTGGACATTTCTTCCAAATGATGAAAATTCAATAATTGGCTCAGGAATGAAGATAGATTTATCAACGCCATCTAAAAAAATTGTATGTGAAGATGAAAGAATTTATTTAGGTGGAATTGCAATTTTAAAAATATTAGCTCATTGTAATGGCAAAATATCATTTGTTTCCAAAATTTTGTTGTCGCTTAAATTTTTATACTTTATCTATAATTTGTTTTATTTTTTGTTTTCTAAGAATAGGTCTAAATTTTCTTTTTTGATTCCTTATATCGGTTGTTAGATTATGGCTTTTATATTTGGATTCTTAAAATAAACTATCGTATTAATTACAATTAGAATTCCTGAAAAAATCATAATTGATATGCTTGATGTTGAAAATTCAGCAACTAATCCAAGAACCAATGCACCTGCAGTTAACATACTAAAAGTTATAGTATGAATTCCCATAACTCTTCCTCTCAGATTTTCAGGAACTTTCATTTGTAGTATTGTTATCGAGCAAACAATAAAAATTGCATTTGATATTCCAGCAAAAAATATAAACACAATAGAAAGTAATAAATTCATCGAAATCCAAGGATTATCATAAATATTTTCATTAGCGGTTAAATAATTTGATAACCCAAAGAAAAAAACTAATACTACAGAGACTATATTCATACTTAGAGTTATTTTACCTAAGTTTATTTTGTTTTTTATTCCAGAAGTTATCATATTTCCAGTTACTGCTCCTATTCCCCCAACAGAAAGCATAATGCCCATTATTTGAGATGAAATATTCCCATAAGAAGTATTTTTATATATTTCAGTAAGTGATGGGATCAATTGAAGGTAAGACATCGCAAATCCCATAGTTAAGTAACTAATTATAATAATAATTCTAAAGACAGTATCTTTCGCAATAAAATTTATTCCTTCCATCGTTTCGCTTACAAAAGATTTTTTGATTCTCGGTGCTACATTTGGTGGCTCATGCTTTATTATAATTAGAGCCGCAGCCATTATAAGAAATCCTAAAGAACTTATAAAAAATATTATTGGAGTGCCATAATAAGCGATAATAAATCCACCTAATCCTGGAGCTAAAATTCTCATACCTTGCCAAAGTAAAGAATTTAATGCCACAGCGCTTACAATATGATTTTTATCTTCAATGAAATCTGTAAAAATAGATGCTCTTAGTGGCCAATCTATTCCTGTAATAAATCCTAATAAACTACAAATTAAAATTACTATTGCCACAGTTTCAAAATCATAAGCATCTACAATAGCTAGAATTAATAATGTTACTGCCATTGCAAGTGATGTTAATATCAGTAGGATTTTTTTTTCAAATCTGTCTGCTATAACTCCACCTACAAAATTAAGAATTATTGTGCCTAAACCAAAAATGCTTGCTACTAATCCAAGTAAAAATTCTGAACCACTAATATCAAATACTAATTTCCCACTAAAAATAGTTACCAATTGAGTAGAAGAAATTGATGCTATTGATCCTATCCAAAATATTCTATAATTTTTACTTTTTAAGGCAGTAAATGTACCAACTTTATTGGAGCTTATTTTATTGTCCAGTCTCCACCAAATATATCAGTAGTTTGTTCAATTAGATTTTTTGACCCGAAAATTATATTTTTTTTCCCATTAATTGATTCTTTTTCCGCATATCCTGCACCAGATTCTAAAGATAAATTTTCTATAGCAACTGTTTCCCACGGATTTAAATCTGCTTCTATAAATAAATCTATAGCTCCTCTAAATACTAGCGAGTATCCAAAACAATCTGAATAACCTCTGGAATCCCAAGCTAAATCATCTATTTTTCTAAGTTGATCAATTAAATTTTCTTTAGCAAATCTTTGAGGTGATCCATAAGATATTATTGCCTCATTAAGATTACCAAGTTCTGAAGCTTTTACTAATTTTTTATTCAAAAAGCATCCATATTTATTAATTGAAATATATCTATCTCCTAATTTTGGTAAATCTATAAAACCCATAATAGGTTTGTCTTTATGAGTTAATCCAATGATTGTTCCAAATAGTGGTATCCCTTTAGAGAATGAAGTAGTACCATCAATTGGATCTACATACCAGCAAAATTCTTTATTTTCTTTTTTTTCAAGGATTTCCTCAGTAATAATATCTGCATCTGATTCACTAAGTATTTCAAATATTTTTTCCTCTACAGATAAATCAAACTTAGTTAGCAAACTCCCATCATCTTTTAACTCACTGTTAGCAAAATTAACATCTTTAGTTATTTTTCTTGAAGCATCTAAAGCCGTATTTCCTAAGATGAAAAATTGTTTCAAATTATTATCTAGTTGGTTAGGGAATTCATTCATATCTAATTTTTTGTGAAAAGATTTGGAGCGGAAGACGAGATTCGAACTCGCGACCTTCTCCTTGGCAAGGAGATGCTCTACCACTGAGCCACTTCCGCTTATTTTCAATCTTGAATTTTATTATATCTAATTTTAGTTTTAGTAGTATTTGAATAATTAAATATTAAAGTCCTAAATAAATATATTTTTTATAAAAAAAAAACTTTTTTATCTTATAATTGCCTTTATGAAAAAAATTAATTTTATGGATACATCATTCAGGGATGGCTTTCAGTCATGCTTGGGAGCAAGAGTTAAGACTGAAGACTTCATACCAATTTTGTCTGCTGCATTAGAAGCGGGAAATGATAACTTTGAAATTGGAGGAGGTGCAAGATTTCAAAGCCTTTATTTCTATTGTCAAGAAGACGCCTTTGATATGATGGATAAGTCAAGAGAAATAGTTGGTAAAGATATCAACTTACAAACATTAGCAAGAGGTGCTAATGTTGTTGGTTTGGAATCTCAATCTAGAGATATAATCAATCTGCACGCTAAGTTATTTAAGAAACACGGTATAACAACCATTAGAAATTTTGATGCACTAATGGATATCAGAAATTTATCTTATTCAGGTCAGTGCATAACTGATGCAGGATTAAATCATCAAATTGTTATAGCTTTGATGGGATTACCTCCCAACCTAAACGAAAAATATTTTCATTCAGCTGATTTTTATACTGATAAAATCAAAGAAATACTTAAAGCAGATATTCCTTTTGATAGTCTAGCTTTCAAGGATGCTTCAGGTACAACTCCTCCATCAATTGTCTATGATGCTGTAAAAAATGCTAGAAAGTTATTACCAAAAGATACAATGATTCAATTCCACACTCATGACACAGCTGGAATGGCTATATCAAGTAATATGGCTGCAATCAAAGCTGGAGCAGATATGATTGATTTAGCAATGGCTCCAGTGAGTGGAGGTACATCTCAAACTGATATTTTGACAATGTGGCAAGCTTTACGAGGAACTGAATATACTTTGGATATAGATGAAGAAAAAATTTTGGAAGTAGAAAAGATGTTTATAGATCAGATGGAAAAATACTACATGCCACCAGAAGCTACTGAAGTTAATCCCGTGATTCCTTTTTCTCCTATGCCAGGAGGAGCTCTTACATCAAATACTCAAATGATGAGAGATAATGGGACATTAAACTTGTTTCCAAAAGTAATTGAAAATATGAGAGAAGTTGTAGCAAAAGCTGGATTTGGAACATCTGTGACACCCGTTTCTCAATTTTATTTTCAACAAGCATTCATGAATACAATTCAAGAAAAATGGTCTAAGATTACAGATAGTTATGGCAAAATGGTACTTGGATATTTTGGTAAAACACCTTCAGAACCAGATCCAGAAATTGTAAAAATTGCATCTGAACAATTATCACTAGAGCCTACAAAAGAAGATGTTCATGATTTAAACGATGCTAATCCAAAACTAGGAATCGAATATAATAAAAAATTATTACAAGAAAAGAATTTAGAAACTACTGAAGAAAATATTTTTATATCTGCTACATGCGGCGCCCAGGGTATAGCTTTCTTAGAGGGTAATGCTGAATTAGGGATTAGGTATGCTGAAGATATGAAAGAAGTAGTGCAATCTAAATCTCAGGGATCTGAAAACTTAAATGGTGAGTATAAAACTACTGTTTCTATAAATGGTCAAGAATATGAGGTTTCCGTTAACGAAAAATAATGGATTCTATTTTTACAAAAATAATTAACAAGGAAATTCCCTCTGAAATTCGCTATGAGGATGATTTATGCATAGCAATTGATGATATAAATCCTAAATCTCAGGTTCATATTTTAGTAATTCCAAAAAAACCAATAATAAACATTAATCATGCCAATGATGACGATCAAAATATTTTGGGTCATTTATTATTGGTGTGTAAAAAAATAGCTGAAGAACTAAATATCGAAAAATCTGGTTACCAAATATTAACTAATGTTGAACAAGGAGGAGGTCAAACAGTTATGCACCTTCATCTTCATTTATTGAGTGGGAATACTTTGAAATTATAAGAATTTAAATATAATGACTATTAGATAAAATTTCATTTTAGGAGAAAATTATGACATTATCGGAGGGATCAAAAGTTCCAGATTTCAAATTATTAGATCAAAATAATAATACAATTTCCTTAGATACTTTATCAGGGAAACCTGCTGTTTTATATTTTTATCCTAAAGATGAAACTCCTGGATGTACTGTTGAGGCATGTGAATTTAGAGATATATATGTTGAGTTCAGTAAAATGAACTGTGAAATTTATGGAATAAGTCCTGATGATGAAAAATCTCATAATAAGTTTATAGGAAACCATTCTTTACCTTTTACTCTTCTTTGTGACACAGATAAAAAAATGATTAATGATTACGGAGTTTGGGGTGAGAAAAATATGTATGGTAAAGTTTCAATGGGTATAATTAGATCGACTTTTCTTATTGATAAAAAAGGCATACTTATAAAGAAATGGACCAATGTTAAGGCTAAGGGTCATGCTGAAAAAGTAAAAGCCGAATTAGAAAAAATTTAAAATCTATTTTTGTATATTTGAATTCTATGCCTACAGGAATCTGTTATAAAAATTAAGTCTTCATTTGAATCAATATTTTGAGGTCTCCAAAATCTTTTTTCTTCCTCAAATAATCCTGCTTCTTCTCTCCAACTAGATTGCTCAGGGTTAACATCTAGAAATTCTTGACACCATTTTGAAATTGTTGCATCACCAATTAATTTTGATATGAAATTTAGTTTAGAATCATAAATTATGACCGAATTATCAGCCCAGTTTGTTACGAATATATTTCCTTTTTTACTAATATGTACTGAAGAAGGTTTTGCTAATTTTTGATCTTCATAATTTTCAATAGAATTTACATAATTTCCATTTGAATTAAATATTTGAACTCTGTTATTTCTCCAATCAGCAATATAAATATTTTGATCTTTATCTATATCTATACCCCAAGGATAGTTAAACTCACCAACATCTTTACCGAATTTTCCAAAACAAGATATATATTTTCCACTAGTATCAAATTTTTGAATTCTTGAGTTAAGGTGATCAACAACCAATATATTATTTTCAGAATCTATTGAAATGCCTGAAGGTCTGTTTAGTTGGCCCTCTTTATTTCCAAATTCGCCCCAATGATTGATTAGCTTCCCTTCTAAATCAAATATAGAGATTCTATTGAGATGCTCGTCTGATAAGATAATTTTATTATCCTTATCTATTTCAATAGCGGTTGGTAATATAGATTTACCCGGTTCTTCTCCCCAATTTGCGAATTCAAATTTATGATTTGAATCTACTGTTAGAGCGCTAATTCTATTATTTTTGTTCGAAGCATTTGATCTACTTAGTACATATAATAGTTCATCATTAAAAATTACATCAATAGGATTCATAAATCCTCTTCCTTCGAAGGATGCAATTCCTATTGTATGACTATAATCATTTGCTGTCGTAACCATCAGCTTTTTATAATTTCTACTTTACTAAATTTTTCACTAAGTACACTCGAAGCTTCAATTCCCAATATATCTTCTAAAATTGTGGAGTATAAACATCTAAAATCAGTATTATATTTTATATCTCCTTCAAGTTGAGCAGATGGATCAAGATTAGGATACTCTCCATAGAGACCACCTTTGACAGATTTTCCAAGAAGAAAAGCTACTCCTCCTGAACCATGATCTGTACCTGTACCATTATCTGCTACTCTTCTACCAAATTCTGAAAAAATCCATATGATAGTTTCTTCTTCTAATGACTGTTCTTTCAAATCTTTTTGAAAGCAATCTATTGCTGTTGATAGTTGTTGCCATAATAAAGAATGATTTTTCAATTCATCAGTATGTGTATCAAAACTTCCATGTTGAGCATAAAAGATTCTTGTTCCAAGTCTTGCACTTGCAACTTGTGCTATTCCTTTAAGAGATTGTGCAATTGGATTATCTTCAGGGTACTCTACATTAGATTTATAACTTCTTGGCGCTTCTGCTAATAAGTCTGCACCGTCTAGAGCTCCTCTTCCTGTTTGCAATAATCTTAGGGAAGGCATTCCTTCTAGATTCATGGGTTGATAAATTCTATCAACAGTATCTAGTAAAATCTCTCTATTTTGAGACCCTGAAACACCTGTAAATAAACCATAAGATTCAAGTGCTCCCACAGATGCCACTGATACACCTGGACATGCTAAAGCTCTTGGTAGACCTTTACCAAAATTTACTGCTGTTATTGGATTTTTACCTTCTGGATCTATATTTTTTACTGTCTTCCCAAGCCATCCAATAGAACTGCTTTCAAAGGGTTCCGCTGTATGCCATATATCCATTGATCTAAAATGTGACCTGTTAGGTTCTGGATAACCGATACCCATCATAACTGCTAAATTCTTTTCATCAAAATGCTTCTTGAAAATATCCATATTGGAATTAAATGCCACATTGTTATCTATAGGAATAATTGAATCATCTTTCAGCCCCATATTAGGTCTGTAATCATAATATAATCCAGATTCGTAGGGCACTATAGTATTCAGATAGTCATTACCTCCACTCAATTGGATTACAACTAAATTCTTTTCTTTAATCATTTATTCTCCTTAGCAATATTGAAAATCAGGAGTAGACACAATAATTTTTAATACATCCATTATTTTGTCTTCATCATTTTCATATTTATTAATCCTTAAGTGCTCACTAATAATCTTTTGAGATCTATCACTGATTTGTATATATCCAAGAGAATCTAGGCATAAATTTATAAATTCTTCATCATCTTTGGAGTCTTTCGACTTTATTATTTCAAGAAGTCTTTTAACACCTTTTGAACTAGTATTAGATATCTCTTCAGATGCATAATTAATTCTCTCTATGAGCGAGCCACTATCTATCCATTCTTCTCCCTCATGCCATCCTTCAACACTAGGAGGATTGAGTAAGAATTGACCCATTAAGTTTGTATTTGAAGCTAATTCAGCTGAGTCTAACTCAGGTATTTCAAACCTATCTACTACTCTTGTAATTCCAAAAACTAAATCTGAAGGGCTTTTAACTTTCTTAAACATTATTTCTTTAGATTTGAAATGATCTGATTTAAACATGTACTCCAAAACTTTTTTAATATTTCCATCAGTGTCTAAATAGACTTGAGAAAGTTTATTTATTTCAGCCCAATTTTCTTCTTCAGAAACAAAAAATAAATAAAGCCTCATACAAATAAATTTAGCTGTTGATGGATGCTTTGAAACCATTTCTACTATGTGTTCACCATTAAAATTACCTTTTTCACCAAGGAATTCTTTTTCTGAGTCATCATGATCATTTTCATTAAAATTAAATTCCATTGGAAAAGGTCCTAAGAAAAAAGGTGGTGGAGTAGGTTTAGAAGCCCAGCCTGTAAAAGCTCTAGCTGCAGACTTAACATCATCTTCTGTATATACTCCCTCTCCATTCTCATCTATACCCATTGAAAATAATTCAAGTAATTCTCTGCCATAGTTTTCATTAGGAGCTTCTTTATGACTATTTTGATTATCTAGCCAATACATCATTCCAGGATCCTGAGAAATTTTGAGTAATAAGGTATTAAAATTACCTAGACCATATTTTCTAAATAAATCAATTTCTTCAAGCATTGCCAGCCCATGATCTAACTTAATACCACCAACTGCTAATAGACCATGCCAAAATAGAGCAATTTTTTCTTCGAGTTGCTTTTTCGATTTTGCTAGTCTCCAAGTCCACTGTGGATCAGCATGCCTAGCTGTACGAGCTTCAACTGAAGCTATAAAGTATCTCTCTAAAAGATCTTGGTCATGGGGTAAATTAAAGGATGGTTCTAATAATTGATCTACGATATCATCATATTCTTGAAGAGATAATTCTTCTATCTGATCAAAATTACATCCAAATCCAGCTCTTCTCATGAGATGAGCTATTAAACTTTTCTTCTCAATATTTGTAATCATTATTATCGATAATATATATAATTATTTTTATTTATTCAAACCTAAAAGTTTTCTTAAGTGGTGCCTAGGGACAGATTCGAACTGTCGACACCTGCGTTTTCAGCGCAGTGCTCTACCCCTGAGCTACCCAGGCATCTAATAAAAAAACCTATCATTAATTTTTAACAAAAAAATTCTATAATGAATGACAAAAAACGTGTAATTTGAACTATTTTTTCATTATTATTTATATATTATGCCAGTTATTTGTATTTCATCATCAGAGAAAGATAGTGGTAAAACAGCTATTTTATCTGGAATAGTCCAAGAGTCCTTGAACAGAGGGATAAAAACCTATGTGGGTGAACTAGAAAATAATGAGATAGTTGATCATAAAAAGATCAATCAATTATTAGAACTAGACAACAGAAACTCTTTGAAAAACTCAGAACTTATATTTGTTGAAATAAATCAAATGGAGTTTTCAAAACAAAAAATAATACTGGATAAATTTGATGCTAAAGTTATTTTTATTGAGAGAGATTCAGCTGATATTAATAGTATTGAGAAGTTTTTTTCAGAAAGATTAGTTGGGTTTATTATTAATGGTGTTTTGAAGTACAAAAAAAATGTAATCGAATCTCTTCATAATCAAAAGGTTATTGCAATATTAGAGGAACAAAGATTTTTCATGACTAAGACAGCTCAAGACCTAAGAGATGTGTTAAGTACTAAAAAGGTTTTAGGAGAAGAAAGTTTAAATAAAATCATTGAAAATTATTTAATTGGTGGTTTTGTTTTAGATTGGGGACCAGAATATTTTTCAACTAGAAAAAACGTAGCTTTAGTCGTCAGAGGAGATAGACCTGATGTTCAGCTATCCGCTCTTCAGTCAGGTACACTTAATGTTCTTATTGCTACTAGTGGTATAAGTCCTGTTGAGTATATTATTTATGAAGCAAAAAAATTAAGTATTCCAGTTTTAATTGTTGATGAAAATACAGAAGAAGCAATTTCTAAACTTTCTGATTCTTTTGAGATAAATGATTTTGACCATAATGAAAAGGTCATGTATTCCAATAGAATCTTAAATGATAATTTAAATTTCGATAAATTATTTGATATTTTTTCAACACCCATCACAAAGTAATTTCGGATGGATTCACTAAATACACAAATTCTTGAAGGATTATCTGATAATCAAATAAAAGCTGTTACTCATGAGTTGAAACCTCTACTTGTTATAGCAGGTCCAGGTTCAGGCAAAACAAGAGTTATGGCTCATAGGATACCTTGGATAGTTAATAATTTTCAAATTAATCCTAGTCAGATACTTGCTGTTACATTCACAAATAAATCTGCAAAAGAATTGATGGAGAGAGCAAATCAATTTCTACCAAATCATAGAACTCCATTAGTAAAAACTTTTCATGGTTTTTCTTCTTATTTTTTGAGAAGAGAAGGCTTTTTTATAGGATTAGATCAATCATTTTCAATATACGATGATGCTGATCAACTGAGAATATTAAAAAATATTTTTGATGAATTAGATATAAATCCTAGAAAAATAAATCCAAAAGCAATTTCGTCAGAAATATCTAAGGCTAAAAATCAAGGCTTTACTCCTGAGAATTTCAAAAATAAAAGTTCTTCATATTTTGATGAAATTGTTTCAAGAGTTTTTATTAGATATCAAGAAATTATTGATCAATCAAATGCCTGCGATTTTGATGATTTATTGATGAAAACCAAAACTATTCTTTTAGAAAATAAAGATATTAGAGAAAAATGGTCTGATAGGTACAAACAAGTAATAATTGATGAATTTCAAGACACAAATCCTTTACAATTTGATATTTCAAACTTGCTAACAAATAATCAAAAATCTATTTCAGTTGTTGGAGACCCAGATCAATCAATTTATTCATGGAGACATGCTGTACCTACTAATTTATTGGAATTTCAAAAACAATATAAAGAATGCTTAGTGGTAAATTTAGATGAAAGCTATAGATCTACTCAACAAATTCTTGATGCAGCTGATTCTATAATTTCAAATAATTCAAATAGATTTGAAAGAAAATTATGGACTAAAAAAAAGAATGGAAGTTTAATTAATTTTGATTTTTATAATGATGAAGAAGAAGAAGCTATATCAGTTTCTTCAAAAATCCAAAGGCAGATTGAAAAAGGTAAATCTCCAAATGAAATAGCTATTATATATAGAGTGAATGCTCAAAGTAGAGTTTTTGAAGTAGGATTGAATTCATTAGGTCTAAAATACAGATTGGTTGGTGGAGTTAGGTTCTATGATAGAAGAGAAATTAAGGATATTCTTGCTTACTGCAAAATGCTTCTTAACCCAGATGATGATAACGCCTTTGAAAGAGTAGTTAATTGTCCTCCTAGAGGAATAGGTAATAAAACTATTCAAATATTAAGAAATTCAAAATTTCAAGAAAATCTTAGCTTCATAAATTACATAAAAAAATACATTAATAATGATGATTTTTCTTTGTTACCTAAACGGGCAACTTTAGCATTGAAAGAATTCCTAATTATTTACGAAAAACTTTTGAAGCAAATTGAAATCCAAGAACCTTTTGAATTAATTAATTCAATAATTGCGCTTACATCTTATGACGATTATCTTAGAAATGATGAAGATAGTTCAGAGAGACTAGAGAACATAAATGAATTAAGATCTTCAGCAGAAGAATTTTCAGTAGGATCAGATAAAAATCCAAAAGATTCCCTAATAGAATTTATTGAAACCTCTTCACTTAATACTAATTTAGATAATATAAATGAGTCTTTTGAAGCAGTTACCTTAATAACTCTTCATCAGGCAAAAGGCCTAGAATACGAAAATGTTTTTATTGTTGGAATGGAGGAAGGTTTATTACCTCACTCTCGCTCTTTAGAATCTGATGACGAAGTAGAAGAAGAAAGAAGACTCTGTTATGTAGGAATAACGAGAGCTAAACGTGAGCTTTTTCTTTCTTCCTCTAGCAGAAGAAGATTTCAAGGAATATATGGAAATGCAATTAAGTCTAGATTTATAGATGAAATCCCAAAAAATGTTATGTCAAGAAAAAATTCAAAATCTTTTTTACATGACAAAACACATTGGAAAAGTAGTTATATTTCTCAAAAAACTTTTGATAAAGAGGATGTTAATAATTCTATTAATCAAATTGAAGTTAATATTAATGAGGGAGATAAAGTTTCTCATAAAAGTTTCGGAGAAGGTATTTTACTTTCATATAAATCCCTTCAAATGGATGTAGAGTTAACTGTAAAATTTCAAGAACCTATAGGCATTAAGAAAATTATGAAGAACAAATCACCAATAGAAATTACTGAATCATCTCAAGAATCTTCTCCTGAGGATTATTATGGAATCTAATGAAATTAGAAGAATTAAATTCCTTATTTACCTTTCAATAATTTCAAGTTTTATTGCAGGATTTATTTTATTGTTTATAAGTTTTGATGATAATAAATCTCTTATTGAGATCCATTCATCAAGTGTAATTTTCCCATTATTTGTTCCTTTTCTAATAGGACTTGTTTGTTTATATTCTAGTAGAAGAAAAAATGTCTCTTTAGTTTATTTACCTATAACTCTATTGATTGGATCAATTTTATTATTCTATTTTCAAATAGGAATGTTTGGGTTAGTGGGAAATTATGCTTTTATTTATTTGTTTAGTGCTACTTTACTATTGTCTTCATCAGTTAGTTCTTTTATATTTGTTTTCAGAAAAAGAAAGAAAAAATAATGTCATCAGGTGAGATAATAACAACTGAAATGAAAAGTTTTATTGGCTTGGAAACAAAGCCAAAAACCTATTTAGTCGAAAAGCATTCTGTTGAAAGATTTGCTGAAGCAATTGAAGATGAAAACCCTTTATATTTAGATAAAAAATATGCTAATAGAATTAAGGGAGGTTTGATCACACCTCCTACTTATGTAAGATTATTCAAGGCAAATAAACTCGAAAAAAAATTTCCAGAACCTTTTTCAAATCTAGTAGATGGAGGCTCATCATATAGCTTCTATAAAAATATTTACGTAGGAGATGAAATAACTGTAATTTCAAAATTAAAAGATTTATTTCTAAAGACTGGTACAATGGGTGAAATGTTATTTAAAGTGACATTAATTTCATATGTGAATCAAAAAAAGGAACTAGTTTCTACTCAAGAAATTGTAACTATAACTTACGGCAAAGGAGAAAAAACCTTTTTAGGATAACTATGAATTATCAAAATTATTATGAAGATATAAACGTAGGTGATATTATTGGACCTACTATTAAGAATATTGATAGAAAACAACTAGTAATGTATGCAGGAGCATCTTTGGATTTTAATGAATTCCATTATGATGATGATGTAGCAAAAAAAGCTGGGCACAAAGGAATTATAATTCATGGTGCATTAAAGAGTGCTTGGTTGGCTAAATTAGTAGTAGATTTTATTGGTGAAAAAGGTAATCTAAAGAAATTCAATGTTTCATATAGAGGTGTAGATTTTCCATACGAAAACTTAAAACTTTATGGAAAAGTTATAAAAAAACAAATTATAAATTCAGTAGGTAATTTAGAATTAGAGGTTTTTTTGGAGAATGAAGACGGTATAGTTACAACTCCATGCTTTGCTGAAATTGAATTACCACTGAAAAATAAATAAAAAAGAAATGGAGATTTAAAATGTCTGATATTTTATCTGGTAAAGTTGCTATAGTTACAGGTTCTGGTCAAGGAATTGGAAGAGCGGTTGCTGAAGATTTGGCAGCACATGGTGCAAAAATTCTTGTTGTCGATCCTGGTCTTTCTCTAGATGGGAACGTAGAGAATGCTTCATTAGCAGATGAAGTTGTAGAAGGAATCAAAAAAGCTGGAGGAGAAGCAAAGTCATCTAAATTATCTGTTGCTTCTTTTGAAGCTGGGGAAGAAATAGTTAATGATGCTTTAGATTCTTTTGGAAGATTGGATATTGTAGTTACTGTAGCAGGTATCCTAAGAGATAGAATGATATTTAATATGACTGAAGACGAATGGCATGATGTAATAGATGTTCATCTTACTGGTACATTCTCCGTTGTTAGGCATGCTGCTCCTATTTTTAGATCTCAAAAATCTGGAAGAATTATAACCTTTTCTTCAGGCTCAGGACTTTTTGGTAATCCGGGGCAATCAAATTATGGTGCAGCAAAATCTGGAATAGCTGGTTTCACTAAAGTTGTTGGCAAAGATTTAGGTAAATATGGAGTTACTGCTAATAGTATTGCACCAAGTGCAGATACTAGGATGACTGCTTCAGTTCCTGAAGAATTCAAAACATTAAAAAATAATCCATACAAAGAATCTAGGGATCCGAGAGATATTGCACCATTTGTAACTTATTTGGCTAGTGATTATTCAGCTCCAATTAATTCACAAATCTTTCATGTTTCAGGTGGAACCATTAATCATTTGCAAGAATTAAGAAGAAAGGTGACTTTATTCAACCCAATAAATAAAGGAAGGTTTACACAAGATAATCTTGAGTCTGAAGGAAGAGGGCTTCTTTTTGGTTTTGGCGAAAAGAATAATGAATCCGCTAAACCATTAGATGGTCAAGTAGCGGTTGTTACTGGGTCAGGTAGAGGTATAGGTAGAGGAATTGCTTTAGAATTAGCAAGATTAGGAGCAAATATTGTTGTTAATGATGTTGGTGCAAGTCTTGATGGAACTGGTAATGATAAAGGGCCTGCTCAAAGTGTCGTAGAAGAAATTTCTGAGCTTGGTGGTAAAGCAGTTGCTTCAACAAGTTCCGTTGCTTCGGTTGCAGGAGGAAAAGCAATTATTGATAAAGCAATTGAAGAATTTGGAAGATTAGATATCGTAATAACTCCAGCAGGTATATTGAGAGACAGAATGATATTTAACATGACCAAAGAAGAATGGCAAGATGTTATAGACGTACACTTAACTGGAACTTTTTCTGTTGTTGCTCCGGCATCAAAGATCTTTAGGGAACAAAAATCAGGAAGAATTATAACCTTCTCAAGTGTTTCAGGTTTGATAGGATATAGTGGGCAATCAAATTATGGAGCAGCTAAAGATGGTATTGCAGGATTTACAAGAGTTGTTGCCAAAGAACTTGGTAAGTATGGAGTAACTGCAAATGCAATATCTCCTGGAGCTAATACTAGAATGACTCAATCAATTCCTGATTCTACTAGAGCTATGAGAACAGGAGCATTCAAACCAGCTGAAGAAGACCACTTCATTTATGACCCAGAAGATGTAGCGCCTATTGTGGCTTGGTTATGTACAGATGCAGCTGGCCACATAAATGGAGAGATTGTTCACGCAGTAGGAAATAGAATAAGTCTTTTTAACAAGTATGAGACAAGAAGATCCCTAACTAAAGCTGGAAGATGGACTGTAGAAGAGTTAGCAAACGCTGTCCCAGAAACTTTTGGGCCAGAGCTAATTAATCCTGCTCCTCCTCAAGAGTAGTATTTAAGACTAGATCTGAAAATTTATTCATCCAAATATCTCTTTTGGTAGACATTTTTATAAATTCATATCTACCTTTTTTAATTTCTTTGGGATTTTCAAATCCTGCTTTTTGAAAAGATTTTTGAGCTCTAATATTTCTTAGAAGTGTGTGTAAATAAACTTCATTTATTTCGGTGTAGTTGAAAATATAAAATAATAAATTTTTAGAAGCATCTGTACCATATCCAGAGTTCCAAAAACTTTTGTTACCAATCATAATCCCAAACTCACAAGACTTTTCCCATCTATTTATGTCATAAAACATACAGTTTCCTATATGATCTTTATTTAAATTATCTATAGAAAATTTTTCTGACCACGGAGAAGATTTTGATAAATCATTTATTGAAATTCTTTCAAACTGCTCAAATGATAAATTTATAGGTAAAGTTGCATCTAATTCTGATAGTTCTGAATCAGTTCTCCAGCTGTAATCATTTTTAATATCACTTTTTAGCTTTGGTCTTAAAATTGTTTTTTCACCAGTAATAATAATTGGCTTTGTAGATTTAGTTTTAATTTTAGGCATGAAAAGCTTTTTCCACGATTGAGAGTTCATTTTGATATGTTAATTTTTCTTTAGCTTCATAAAATGACATCCATAATACCGAATCAAATTCGTGATCATGATTTGAAATATCACCACCTATAGTTTCCATTAGATAGTAATAAACTGTTTTATTATATTTTATGTTGTTTTTATATTTTTTTGTACTAGATTGTTTTTGAAATTGATATCTAATCTTGCCAATTTTGTTAATTATTTTTGGTAATAAACCAGTTTCTTCATAAACCTCTCTTAAAGCCGTTTGTTCAGGACTTTCATCATTTTCGGGGGTTCCTTTTGGTAGACAAAAAAGATTTTCTTTTTTTCTATGGCAAATTATTACTTTTTCTTCAAAAATAATAACTCCTCCAGCTGACCATATATTTTTGAGTTCATCCATACTAAATTTTCAATAGTTTATTCTATTAGTATAATAATCAAATAAAATTTATACATATACAATTGAAATTATGCTTTTTTTACAATATGATCAGATTAGTCTTTAATTTAAAAAAATTATTTTAAATAATGATAAATTTTCTAATCTAGAATTTTGAGTATATAAAGATTATTATGGTTCAAAAAGTAAAATCCAAGGATTTCGTTATAAGATTTGCAGGTGAGGGTGGACAGGGTCTTGTCACTTCAGCAGATGCTATGGCAAGAGCAGCTACAGGAGCAGGCTTTTATTGCCAGACATTTTCTACATTCCCGTCACAAATTATGGGAGGTCCGGCCTCTTCTCAAGTAAGAATATCCACTACTCCTGTTTTATCAAATGGAGATGCTGTAGATGTGTTGGTTGTATTAAATCAGTATGCTTTTGATAATCATATAGATGATCTGAGCGAAAATGGAGTTTGTATTTATAATGCTCAAGATTGTATTCCTTCAGGTGATGGAAATTATTTTGGTATAAATGCTGATGAATTAGCTAAAGAATCAGGTAATACAAGGGCTGCTAATATGGTCATATTAGGGGCCGTAGCAACTTTGATAGATTTTAAGTTAGAAAGTATAGAAAATTTCGTAAAAGATAGATTTTCAAGAGGTCGAGCTGGAGATGATGAAATTATAAAGTCAAATATTGTCGCTCTTGGGCTTGGGACTGAAGTTGCTAAAAAGAGTGGTTTCAGCGTGGGATCTTTAGATGATCCTACTGCTCCAAGTTATGAACAAATAATGATTACTGGAAATGCAGCTTTATCCTTAGGAGCAGTTTCTGCCGGATTAGATAGTTACTATGGTTATCCAATATCTCCAGCGACAACAATATTGATTTGGATGGAAGAAAATCTTATTAATAAAAATAAGTTTGTATTTCAGGTATCATCTGAAATAGAAGCTATAAATAATATAATAGGTGCAGGCTTTTCAGGTAGAAAAGCAATGACAGCTACAGCTGGTCCGGGAATAGCCTTGATGTCTGAAGGATTAGGATTAGCATGGATGGCAGAAATACCTTGTGTGGTAGTTGATATTCAAAGAGGAGGACCTGCTACAGGTTTACCTACTAAAACTGAACAATCAGATTTATTTGCTTGCATGTATCCTGCTCATGGAGATGTAAAGCTACCAGTCATAGCACCTGGATCCGTTGAAGAATGTTTTTATGCTGGGACTCTAGGTATCAATTGGGCTGAAAGATATCAAGGTCCAGTAATGATTATGGGAGAAATGAGTCTTGCTGAGAGGTCTGAAAACATCAAGAAACCTGACTTGTCTAAAGTAGTAGATGAAAGAAGAAACTCCGATACTGGTTCCAATGGATATAAAAGATATCAAGATTGGGATGGGAAACTTTCTCCAATGCCAATTCCTGGAGGTGATGTAGCATATGTAGCAAATGGTTCGGAACATGATGAAATAGGTGATACAACCCATCTTCCAAAGCATCACATAAGACTTACCGAGAGAAGATTTGCTAAGTTGGGATTACTTAATGATTCTCCTTTTGAAATAGAAAATCCTGAATCAGAAATTGCTATAATGCCATGGGGTGCTACAAAAGGAGTTACAAGAGAGGCTTTTGATAAGCTTTCATTAAAAGGTGAAAAACTAACTTGGTTATATTCTATGGCTCTAAATCCATTGCCTTCAGAAATACTAGATCAATTGAAGCGTAAAAAATTAGTTATTGTTCCTGAATTAAATTATCAAGGTCAGTGGTCCTCAATCTTAAGAATGGAAGGGATTAAAGCTGTTTCCGTTACCCAATACACAGGACTACCCTTTAAACCTACCTATCTTTCAGATAGAATATTAGAAAAAATAAAAGAAACAGAGGTATAGATTTGAGCGATAGAAATCCAGAGTATGATTTTAAGTGGTGTCCTGGGTGTGGAGATTTTGGAGTCAAAAGGGCTTTGGAACAAGCTTTAGGAACATATACTGAAGAATTTGAAATCCCCAGAACTTCAAATGTAATAATTGCAGGAATAGGATGCTCAGGAAATATGGTTCATATGCTAGATGGAGAACAGCCATTTGGAATTCATGGAATTCATGGAAGAACATTACCTATTGCTTTTGGTGTAGCTACATCTAGACCAGAATTAAATACTATAGTAGTAGCAGGAGATGGAGATTTTTTATCTATAGGAGCCGAACATATACCACCTACTGCGTCAAGAAATCCAAATATGACTTGCATAATAATGGATAACGGAGTTTATGGATTAACCAAAGGTCAAAATTCACCAACTTCTACTACAGGTCAGGTGACTACTTCAACTCCATTCGGAAAATTGGATTCTCAAATGAAACCTTTAGAGCTTTATTTATCCTATGGTGTAAGTTATATTGCTTCACATTACTCAAGTAAGCCTAAGGTATTAGCGGAATTTATACTAGAAGGAATGAAACACCCTGGATTTTCAATTGTTCATGTACAATCACCCTGTACAACTTACAATAATACTTATGACATATTAAGGGGAAATAAAAAAGATGGTATCCCTGGCACCGCATTTATAGTAGAAGAAGATCATGATCCATCAGATTATGATGCTGCAGTTAATTTGCTAAGTAAAGGTGGAGTTCCTCTAGGTCTAATTTATAAGAAAGAGCCACCTACTATTACTGACTTACAAAATAAACTAATAGAGGAAAAATCTAAAAATCCAGAAGATATACTAGGAAGCTATTCAATTTAACTGTATTCCTCTTCAGTCATATATTTTGACGGGCATCTAACTGAAAGATTTGTGGCAACAAAAGTATCTTTATTGTCAAAGTATCCCTGCATTATTAACTCAGAGTATTCATTAAAAAATACGCTTCCTATTTCACCTGAATAATTTACTCTAATATTATTTTCATTGTCTTTGTCTTTGACATTGAAAGTTGCTGATAAACCGTCAGCAGACCTAACATAAGAATTTGGTACAAGTACAGCTTTTAATCCAATTTGAGTGTTTGAATCAACACTTCCAGAAACTAATATTTCATTGACAGAGTAATACTTATATGTAGCTTCAGAAAAAGCTTGAAAACCAAAGAAAACTAATGAAGACAAAACAATAATTACTATTGCTCCAAAAGTAAATTTTTTATTTTTAACTTCAACTACTCTTTTGGAAGAATCATTTTTCATTAATTATTTTTTCTAGATAAAATCTGAACCTTATTATTAATTATAAATATAAAACCAAAAAATAAAATTGAAAGAAAAATAAAACTAGCTGCTAAATATCCTAGATTATTTTTAATGTTGGAAGACTCATAGCTCACTAAAGTAATTATTTCTGATCCAACTTGAGTTAGTGTAATTGGTTCTAAACTATGCTGAGCTTCATTTAGTAATTCTAATACATACTCTGGATCATCTTTTATATTTCCTACCCATCTTTCACCAGATTGGGTTTCAATACCTATTTCAGTACTATCGATAATTTCTAGCAAAAATCTTGTTCCAAAATTATCTATCACTGAAATGTTAATTTTATTATCTACAAGTTCTAAATTCTCAATAAATCCATTGACAACATTTTCATTTTGCTGAGCTTGTATAACTGAAGAACTTATGGGAATCATGCCTAATAAAAATATTATTATGGAGTATTTTATTTTTTTCATTTTATATTCCTTTTTTAAATTTACTTTCTAGACTTAATACTTTTAATCTCAATCTTGTTAGTATCACGAAAAGAAGAGTGAAAGCTATAACTGAAACAAGTAAAGTCAAACCATAATCTGCACCAAAAGAAGAGTCTTCTCTTGCTAAGGGACCAATTACGGTAACAGGATGAGATTCTTGCCAAAGATTTGCTGCAAAATAAATTATAGGGCTGTCAATAGCTCCTATAACAGCAATTATTGCAGCAATTTTCTTCATCTGAAGACTATTAGAATATAAAGATCTGAAAAGTATGTAAGCCGCATAGATCAAAATTAAAATAAGAGTAGTTGTAAGTTTTGCTTCACCTGTCCACCAAACCCCCCAAATCGGCTTTGCCCAAATAATCCCTGATATCAAGGCCAAAGAACCAAATATAACACCGACTTCAGCAGTAGATTGTGCAAGATTATCCCAAAATAATTTTTTATTAAATAAGTAGTAGATTGATGCTACTGCAACAAGAACTATAGCAATCATTGAACACCAAGCTAATGGTACATGAATGAAAACAGTTTTTGCTACTGGCCCTTGGGATATATCTATTGGTATCCACCAAAATATCATCCAAAGCATAAATACGAAGGTTATCAAAGTAGTTACTGTAAATAATCTATCAAACATAAAAGTAAAAATTGAGTTTTTTTATTAAAATTATAACTATTATTTAATTGTATCTATTCTTGGAAAATTAAATTAGAGATAAAGAAGCCAATTATCAAGAAAATTAAGTCATAAGCGATAATTAATCCATACCATGTAAAACTTTCTAAATTATTATTAATTATTTCCACAGTAGTTAATGATCCTCCCATCAGTAAAGGTGAGACTAAGGGTATAAATAGAAGAGGAGATAAAATTTCTTTACCTCTTGATTTAGAAAATAATAAGTAAGTGATAGTTCCTATAATACTAAATCCAAAGTTTATTATTATAACTAGAAAAATAAATGAAAAATTATAGAGTTCATAATTTATGATTATGTTATTAAATAGTAAAATAATTCCACTAGATATTGATATCAATACAAAGTTAGTCATTGATTTTGCTATTATAAAAATTTCTATATCAATTGGAGATGTTAGAATCATTTCTAATCCGTTATTTTCAAATTCTTTGCTCATTGATTTATTAATTCCAAGTATTATAGAAAAACTTAGAGAAATCCAAAAAATTATTGAAAAAATTTCTGATGAATTTTTTATATTAGAAGTCGTAGCTACAACAACTAAAACTAAAGTTGAATAAGAAATTATTGAAATTAATATTTCTTTGGATTTAATTTCTTCAATAAAATCTTTTTGAACTATGATTTTTATTAGTTGTAGAATATTAATGAAATTTTTCATAATAAGATTTCTTTCTTAAATCTTTGATAAAAATCCACAGAATCCAAGTTATGGGTCGAAAAAAGAATCGTCTTACCTAATTTGTTTATTTCAGTGAGTTTTGAACTTAATTCAGAAATTGATTCTAAGTCTAAACCTAATTCAGGTTCATCAAGAAGGTATATTTCAAATGATGGAATTAAGCATCTAAATAAATTCATTCTTTTCTTTTGACCATTTGATAATTCTTCCGGATATTTATCTTCAAAAGATTCTAAATCTAAAAATTTTTTATTATTTGTGTATAAATCATTTGGATTAAGTTCTCCCAAAACATCAAAGTAAAAAATTATATTATTTTTTACTTTCAAATCTTTGTAATATATTGAATCACTTGAACAGTAAGAAGTTATTGATTTAACAAATGAATTTTTTTTTATTTCTTTCCCATCAACAAAAATATTTCCAGATTCAAAAGTATATAGCTGACAAAGAATTTTGAATAGAGTAGTTTTTCCACTACCATTTTTACCTGAAACCTTAACTAAATCTCCTTTGTTTATTTCTGCAGAGAGATTTTTAATGATTTCATTTTCATTAAAATTCTTAGATAATCTTTTGATACTTATAAATGATTTATCCATAAAAATATTTTTTTTTTCTTGACCTTAATCAATTGTAGACTAAACTAGTAACAACTATATGTGTAACAAAATTAATTTAAATGATTTTAATGGAGAAAAGCTATGAAGTTTGCAAGATTTGAAGTGTCTAATGAAATATCCTACGGGATAGTTGATAATGGTGAAATTATTCAGATAAATAATAATCCAATTCTAAGTTCATATGAAAAAACAGGTAAAAGTTTTAATGAATCAGAGGTTAAGATACTTTGCCCAAATCCTAATCCATCTAAAAGTCTGTGCTTAGCGCTTAATTATGGTTCGCATTTGGGTGAAAGAGGAGCTCCTACTAGACCAGAGCCTTTTTATAAAACATCGACAGCACTAATTGGTCCAGGTGATCCAATTAAAATTCACCCTGAAGCTGGTCTTGTAGCGTGTGAGTCTGAGCTGGTAGCTATTATTGGTAAAGTTACTAAAAATGTTTCTGAAGAGGAAGCATTAGATTATGTCTTTGGTTACACATGTGGCAATGATGTTTCTGCTAGAGAGTGGCAGGGAGGAGATGATGCAGATAATCAATGGTGGAGAGCAAAATCAGCGGATACTTTTGGCCCATTAGGTCCATATATTGTTACTGACATAGATCCTCAAAATGTTGGAATAAAAGGATTTGTAAACGGAATTGAAGGTCAAAGTTGTCACTCTTCTGAAATGTTATTTTCAACAGCAAAATCTATAAGTTTTATAAGTAAATATGCAACTCTTCTTCCGGGTGACATGCTCTGGACTGGTACCTCAGGTAAAACTCCTCCTATTAATCCTGGAGATACAGTAACTATTGAAATAGAAAATGTTGGTACTTTAGAAAACCCAGTAGAATCTGCTTAAATAATTCCTAATCTAATTGCCTTGGCTACAGCCTCAGTTCTATTGGAAGAATCAAATTTAATACAGATAGTTTGAACTTTATTTTTTATAGTTTGTTCTGCTAAGTTCATAGTTTTAGCTATTTCATTAGCTTTATAGCCATTAGAAAGAAGCTCTAGAATTTCTAGCTCCTGTTTAGTAGTTTTGATGTTGTCTAAGTTATACATTTATGAAATACATACTAAGTGACACAAAATTTAATTAGCACTAAAATAATAATAAGTGATACTTTTTATTTTGTTAAAAATTCAACTTAGAAGGAGAAGTTTTCCCAGTCTTTCTGGGAAATTAAATATATGCTAAATCAAATAGATAATAAAAAATTCTGGATTTACTTTTCTCTATTTATTTTGACTCTTGTAATAATCCTTACTTTTGGATTTTTATTGAGCTTAGAAAGCTTAAACAAAATTTTATTTTTAGGTTTTGAGGCATCTTCAAGTACTAGTTCTTTCTATCTGAATTTTTCTAACCTAATTAGATTGGGGATAGCTTTTAGTGCAGGTCTAGTAGCAGTTTTTAATCCATGTGGATTTGCTCTTTTATCGGTATATTTTTCATCATTCTTGAAAAATGATGAAAAATTATTATTTAATGGCAGTACATCAATTTTTTCAAAAAAATTTCTTGAACCTCTATATATTTCAACTGTTGTTACAGTTGGTTTTATATTAGTTTTTTTTATCTTTGCATCAATTATTTCTGCCGGTTTTTATAGTATAAGAGATGTGTTTTCATATTTCGGCTTAGTAATCTCTATACTTCTTCTAGGTTATGGTTTTATAGTTCTTTATGGTGGTAATGTTTATTTCTTAAAATTACAAAAATTAGCATATCTATTTGACTCAAAAAAAAATGGTACATCTAGATTCTATTTTATTTATGGCGTTTCATATGGAATAACTTCTTTATCATGTACTCTACCTATATTTATGTCTATTGTTTTTAGCCTTTCGAATGTATCTAAATTACAAATACTTTTTATTGATTTTATTCTTTTTTCATTAGGGACATGGGTTGCTCTTTTGAGTGTTTCTTTTGGGTTATTATTCTTGAAATTTGTTATAGATAAAGTAAAAATATTTCTGACGGTTTATAAATATGTTGCTTCAAGTATTTTAATTTTATCAAGTGCTTATTTAATATTTTATTGGATGAGTGAATTTAAAATATAAAATTTATTCTCAGATTTACTAAGCATTTTGTGTAAAAAATAAATAATAATTGTTATAATGATTGTTTGGATTACCGTTTATATTTCAACTAAGTGAAACTAAATTAAGGAATAAATTTGACTACAAAGAATGAAAAATTATCAGCATCAATTCAGGAATTATTTGATGCAGGTTCTCATTTTGGACATCCATCTAGGCGATGGAATCCTAAAATGACAGAGTATATTCACTCAAAAAGAAATGGCTCTCACATTATAAATTTATCTAAGACTCAAGAAAAGTTATTACAAGCAGTTAACTTTATTGAATCTGTTATTTCAGATGGTGGTAATTGTATGTTTGTTGGAACTAAAAAGCATGCCCAAAATATCATAAAAGAAAATGCTGAAAGATCTAATTCACTTTATATTAATCAAAGATGGCTGGGCGGTTTAATGACTAACTTCAAAACAATTGAGAGAAGACTTGAAAGACTTGTTGAACTTGAAGATTCATTTGCAAAGGGTATTATTATCTCTCAGACTAAAAGAGAATCTCAAAAACTCGATACTGAAAGAGGAAGACTTAATAAGTTTTTTTCTGGAATAAAAGAGATGAATGAATTACCTTCTGTGCTTTATGTAGTAGATATCCATAGAGAAAAAATTGCTGTAGCAGAAGCTAGAAAACTTAATATACCTGTTGTGGCTATGGTTGATACAAATTCAGATCCTAATCAAGTAGAATATCCTATTCCATCAAATGATGATGGTTTGAGATCAATTCAGCTTATAACTAATATAATCACAGATGCGATAATTTCAGGTCAAGAGTTATACCAAAAGAAGCAGGAGGATCAACTAGCGGAAGAGGCTGAGCTAGAAAGATTAGAAGCTGAAGCTAGAAATAAAGCCCAAGAACAAGCTGCTAAAAGACAGTCTAATAATGATTCTAGTGCAAAAGCAGAGCCAGAAGTAAAAGCTGAGCCAGAAGCAAAAGCAGAGCCAGAAGCAAAAGCAGAGCCAGAAGTAAAAACTGAGCCAAAAGCAAAAGCTGAGCCAAAAGCAAAAGCTCAGCCAAAAGCAAAAGCTGAGCCAAAAGCAAAAGCTGAACCAAAAGCAAAAGCTGAGCCAAAAGCAAAAGCTAAACCAAAAGCAAAAGCTAAACCAAAAGCAAAAGCTAAGGCAAAAAAAACTGATACTGAAAAAAAATAAATATTTAGGAGAACTCAATGGTTGAAATAACTGCAAGCTTAATCAAAGAACTTAGAGATAACACTGGTGCAGGTATTATGGATGCAAAAAAAGCACTAGAAGAATCTCAAGGTGATATGAAAAAAGCTGAAGAATTTCTAAATAAGAAAGGTCTTGCTTCTGTAGAAAAAAGAGCCGGTAGAGCTACAGAAAATGGAATAGTTGAATCATATATTCATACTGGGGGTAGAATTGGAGCATTGGTACAATTATCTTGTGAGACTGATTTTGTTGCTAGAACAGATGAATTCTCTAAATGTGCAAAAGAAATTGCTATGCAAGTTGCTGCAATGAATCCTACCTCTATTACAAAATCTGAAAATTCAGAAGAATCAGAAGATCAGATTTTAGAACTTCAACCTTACATAAGAGATTCATCTAAAACTGTAGGAGAAGTAGTAAAGGAACTATCCTCAAAAGTTGGAGAAAATATTGTAATCAAGAAAATAAATAGATTTGAAATTGGAAATTAATAAACCAAGAAGAATTGTCTTAAAGCTTTCAGGAGAGTCACTGAAAGGAAATCTAGAGTTTGGTCTCCACAGTGAAATTATAAGATCTATTTCAACTGAAATAAAAAAAGTTTCAAGCCTTAACATACAAGTTTCAATAGTTGTCGGTGGTGGTAATTTTTGGAGAGGTGCGGAATATGAGAAAAGAGGAATGGATAGGTCTACTGCTGATTATGCAGGTATGTTAGCAACTATAATGAATGCACTAGCACTTCAAGATGAATTAGAAAAAAATGATATTCCAGTTAGAACTCAAACAGCCCTAAATCTTCCTTCAGTAGCTGAACCATATATAAGAAGAAAAGCTATTAGGCACTTAGAAAAAGGTAGGCTGGTTCTTTTTGCTGGAGGTACAGGTAATCCTTTTATGTCAACAGACACGGCGGCAGCTCTCAGAGCTATTGAAATAAATGCAGACTTATTAATAATGGCTAAAAATGGTATAGATGGTATGTATGATTCAGATCCTAATTTAAATCAAAGTGCACAAAAGATCGATGAAATTACTCATCATGAAGCTTTGAGTATGAGATTGGCCGCTCTTGATTCGACCGCACTTACATTATGTATGGATAATCTTATACCAATAGTTATTTTTGATTTATTTAAAAAAGATAATTTATTAAGTGTGGTATCTGGCGATAAAGTAGGTACCCATATATATACACCAAAAAAATCTTAGGTAATATATAAGAAAATATAAGGATTTATTATGGAATTATCAGAGATACTTAGTGATTGTTCAGAAAGAATGAAATCATCGTGTGATTTTTTTGTTGAGGATATAAAATCTATTCGTACTGGGAGAGCTACAACAAGTTTATTAGAAAATATTAAAGTTGACTATCACGGATCAATTATGCCTTTGAATCAACTTGCTCAGATTTCACTAAGCGATCAGAGAAGTATGACTGTTCAACCTTGGGATAAAACTGCTGTTCAAATTATAGCTAAGTCTATACAGAATTCTGATTTGGGTATAACCCCACAAATTGAGAGTGATTTGATTAGAGTAAATATCCCTCCTATGACTGAGGAGACTAGAAAAGATGTTGTAAAAGTTTTGAAACAGCGTTCTGAGCAATCAAAAGTATCAATAAGGAATATCAGAAGAGATGGTCAAGATGAAATCAGAAAACTTGAAAAAGAAGGTAATTGCTCAGAAGATGACTCTAGAAGAGCGTCCACTGATTTGCAGAAGATAACGGATGATTCAATAAAAAATATAGAAAATGAAGCTAATTCAAAAGAATCTGAAATAATGCAAGTATAATTATGTCTGATAATAATTCTGTCCCCAAACACTTAGCTATTATTATGGATGGAAATGGTAGATGGGCTCTAGAAAAACATCTAGATAGGTCAGAGGGGCATATTAAGGGTTATCAAAATATAAAATCTATAACTCTTATGGCAAAAAAACTTGGAGTTAAATATCTTACTCTTTTTGCTTTTTCAACTGAAAATTGGAATAGACCTTTGAAAGAGGTAAATTTCATAATGAATTTAGCTCTTGAGGTAATAATTAAGGAATCAGAAGAACTAAGTCAAAATAATATAAATATAACTCATTTGGGTGACAAAAAAAACTTATCAACTGAAATGATTCAAAAAATAAAAAAATCTGAGGAATTAACTAAAAACAACAATGAATTCTTTCTGTCAATAGCATTTAATTATGGCGCCAGAAACGAAATTATAAATGCAGTTAATAAAATTATACAAAAAAAAATTATCTCCATAGATGAGGAAATTTTTTCTTCAAATCTGATGAGTAAAGATTATCCTGATCCTGATATGATAATTCGAACAGGTGGTGAAAAAAGGCTTTCAAATTTTCTTTTGTGGCAAGCTGCATATGCTGAGCTTTATTTTGAAGATAAATTTTGGCCTGATTTTAAAATAAATGATTTAGAAAGAATTATTAGTAATTATTCCCTAAGGAAAAGAAATTTTGGAAATTAGAAATAGTTCAAAAAGATTAATCACATCAATTGTTGGAATATTTGTAATGGTACTTGGGTTTGAATTTTTACCCACTATTTCATTTATAAAATTTCTTGGTTTTACAATTCATCCTTTGGTTCTAACTGCTTTAATATTATTTTTTATAGAAATAATAAAGCAACTAATTAATAATCTAAAATCTAGGAATTATAAATTTTATTTATTCATTTTGATTTATATTATTTTTTTTATTCATGTTATTGCTATTGAAAATATGACAGAAAATTGGAAACTTTATTTTTTCTTTGTTCTATTTCAAGTTTTTTCTGTAGATTCTTTTGGATATATTTTTGGTAAACTTTTTGGGAAATCTAAGCTAAGTTTTCTTGTGAAAATATCACCCAATAAAACTATTGAAGGTTACATAGGTTCAGTTATATTTGGTTTTTTATTTGGCTTTTTTATTCTTTATTTCTTAAGTAAAAATTATTTGGATGATATAGGAATATTTATAATATTTATAACCTCAATAGGAATAGTCATTACAAGTATATTAGGTGATCTAGCAGTTTCAAAAATAAAAAGAATCTTAAGTATTGATGATTTTTCAAATATTTTCTATGGTCATGGAGGAATATTGGATAGACTCGATTCAATTTTACCTAGTTTTACTTTCTTTTTTTGGATATTCTTTTTAACATGAAAAAAGTTGTAATAATAGGTTCTACAGGTTCTATCGGTGAACAAACAATTGATGTACTTAGAAATGAAAGCTCAATTGAAATATTAGGATTAACAGCTGGCAAAAATTTAGAGAAACATAAAAATCAGGTCTTGGAATTAAATCCTAAATATTATGATAATTTAGAAAAAAAAGAATATAATATTTCAGGCTCAAATCTTATTGATTCAAAAGATTTAGTATCTATTGAAGAAGTTGATTTTATCCTTTTTGCTTCATTTGGTTCTGATGCTCATGAAGTAATTTTTAAAGCAGTTAGAAATGGTGTAAATATTGGTCTAACTAATAAAGAAGTGATAGTCACCTTTGGGCCACTATTGTTTGATATTGCTAAAAAAAATAAAACTAAAATATTTCCTGTTGATTCAGAGCCTTCTGCTATTTGGCAATGCATCAATGGTGATTATAGAAAAGTATCAAAAATAGTCTTAACTGCTTCTGGTGGAATTTTTAGGGATAAAAGATATGAGGAACTTAGTAACGTTACTCCTGCTGAAGCAACATCTCATCCAAACTGGAAGATGGGTAAAAAAATTACGGTTGATTCTTCAACTATGATGAATAAAATTTTTGAAATAGTAGAAACATCATATATGTTTGATATCGATTTTCAAGATATTGATGTCCTAATACACAGAGAAAGTATTGTACATTCAATGGTTGAGTTTATGGATGGTTCAGTTAAAGCTCAGCTCTCAAAACCTGACATGAAGCTCCCCATTCAATATGCAATTGACTATCCAAACTTTAATTTAGATTACAAAAATAAAATTGATTTTTCAAAACTTAGTAACTTAACTTTTTCTCCAGTAGATAGGTCTCAATATCCTTGTTATGATTTTTCTTTGGACTATATACTTAGGGGTAATCTATACATCTCAGCATTATCTATTCTTAATGAAATTCTTGTTAATTTATTTATCGAAGAAAAAATTTCATATATTTCAATTCCGATTTACCTTGAAAAATTTTTATATAATGAAAAATTCGATCAAAAATTCACTGTAGATAATATAATTGAAGTAAGAGATTACTTAAAAAATAAAGTTTCTAAAGAAATAAAAATTTTATAATAATGCAATTATTTATTAGTGTAATAACATTATCCTTGATGATAACTCCTCTTGTGGTTTTGCATGAATTAGGACATTACTTAACCGCTAAATACTATGGGGTTAGAGTTTTGGAATTTGGTATTGGATTCCCTCCAAAATTCTTTAGTATATGGACTACTTACAAGGAATTTACATTAGAAAATAATATAGATATATCAAATTTAAATAGAAATGAAATTATCTATATAAAATTAGATACCAATAGTACAGTTACAAGTTTTTCTAAAACAAGAAATATAGATGATATAAGTAGTTATATCCCAGTCAAACTAATTGAAATTCTTAATAACAAAATAGGTGTAAAAACTATGTTATGGAGTTTGAATATCATACCATTTGGAGGTTTTGTAAAGTTATTTGGTGAAGAAAGTAATAAGTCTAAAGACTCTTTGAGTCAAGCATCCAAATTTGGAAGATTCATAATAATTTTTTCAGGTGCTTTCATTAATTTTTTATTACCTTTTATAATGATCTTCAGTGTAAATATATTCATAACAGAAAAAGATATTTCAGATGTAGTTATTCAGGGTGTTATGGAAGATTCTCCAGCATATAACTCAGGACTAAGATCAGGAGACAAGGTGATTTCCATAAATAATGTTGATGTACACTCTATTTCTGACTTACAAAATATTACGACTAAAAATTTAGGAGATAAATCAAACTGGAGAATTTCAAGAGGCATACCTAAAGTATTTATGGGACCTGGAGAAAAGTCTAATTATGATTATTCGGATGATAATTTTTTATCAGTTATGATTGAATCTAGATGGGACCCTCCAATTCATAAAATTGGAGAAGATATAACCTTAAATCAAGCAAGATTGTATGATCAGTATTCAGGTACTATTACATATTTTGAAGTTTCTGACACAGTAAAAGAGGGTTATATACCCTTATCTCAGGCCATAATTTATAATGAAGATGTAAAGATAGGAGAGCAAATTCCAATAGTCTTTGATGAATCTGAGGAAGGTATTCCATTAGATTTGGCCAGAAAAATAGATAATAGATCAGGGATTAGAGATACTATTCAAGAAGGATCGGTTGGTATATTAGTAAACTCTAATAATTCTAGAAAATATAAAGAAGATTTAAGTGATAATATTTCCAATGCAACAAGAAGTGCGTTTGATATCTATCACTTAAGTTATCTATCAATTATTGGGATAATTAATAGATCAAGTAATCCAATATTTGATGGCCCTAGAGCTATTGGTCCAATTGGATTAGGAAAAATTAGTGGAGATGTAGCAACTTCATCAATCTTAATTTCAGAAAGAATTTTAATTTTATTTACACTTGCTTCCTCAATTAGTCTTTCTCTTGCAGTAATTAATTTGTTACCTTTTCCTGCTTTAGATGGAGGTAGGTTGGCATTTCTATTTATTGAAATATTGAGAAGAGGCAAAAAGGTTCCTGAGAGAGTTGAATCATATATTCATGGTCTTGGATTCATTATACTAATATTATTGATATTTTATATTTCATTTAGAGATATTTCTAGATTATAGAAAGTGGAGAAAAAATGAGAAAAATTACCCATGTGGTAAATGTAGGCAATGTAAAAGTTGGAGGTAATAATCCAATTGTCGTACAATCTATGACAGATACTGATACTGCTGATGTAAATAAAACAGTAAATCAAATTCAGGAATTATATAATGCAGGCTCAGAGCTTGTAAGAGTAACTGTAAATAATATTGAATCTGCTAAAGCAATAACTGATATAAAGAATATATTAACTGATAAGGGTATAAATGTGCCTATAATTGGAGATTTTCATTTTATTGGCCATAAGATCTTAAGATCAGTTCCTAGTTGTGCTGAGAATCTAGATAAGTATAGAATAAATCCAGGTAATTTAGGAACAGGAAATAGAAAAGATGATAATTTTAAAACCTTTATAGATATCGCTAAAGATCTAAATAAGCCAGTTCGAATTGGAGTTAACGCAGGATCTCTAGATCAAGAACTATTAGATATAAAGATGGAAGAAAATAATAAATTAAAAGTACCCAAGAGTGCAGAAGAAGTAGAATCAGAAGCATTAATTTCAAGTGCAATTATTTCATATGAAAAAGCAATTGATTTCGGATTAAGTAAAAATAATATTATTATTTCGTGTAAGGTTTCTAGACTAAATCAGATGGTACACTGCTACAGAGAAATTTCTAAACAATGTTCTGCTCCTCTGCATTTAGGTTTAACTGAAGCAGGTTTAGGAATGAAATCAATTGTTGCTACTTCAGCAGCATTATCTATCTTGATTGAAGAAGGGATAGGAGATACGATTAGATCTTCTCTTACTCCTGAGGTGGGAGCTCTTAGGTCCAGGGAAGTTGAATTATGCCAAGAAATTTTACAATCTTTAGGTATAAGAACCTTTAAACCTCAAGTAACTGCTTGTCCAGGTTGTGGAAGGACTACCTCAACTTATTTTCGAGAATTAGCTTCAGAAATAAAAGATCATTTAGATCGTAAGAATAAAGAATGGAAAAAAGATTTTCCTGGCTCTGAAGAGTTAAAAGTTGCAGTTATGGGATGTGTTGTTAATGGACCAGGTGAATCAAAAGCAGCAAATATAGGAGTTTCTTTACCAGGTTCTGGTGAAAATCCTGTAGCTCCTGTGTTTATAGATGGGAAAAAAGTGAAGATTCTTAAAGGGCAAAATATATCTAATGAGTTTATTGAAATGGTAGAAACTTATGTTCAAAATAAATGGGGGATATAAATGAATATTAATTCATTTTTAGGTTCAAAAAAATTAAGTAATTACTTTTGGAAAACTTATCGAGAGGATCCTCAAAATATAGAAACTGAAAGTCATAGATTGCTACATAGATCCGGTTTCATTTCTCAAGTTTCAAGTGGTATTTTTAGTTTTCTTCCAATCGGATGGAGATCAATAGAAAAAATAAAAAATATTATACGAGAAGAAATGAATAAATCTGGAGCATTAGAAATTAATATGCCAGTTGTTCAACCTTCAGATTTATGGAATAAATCAAGCAGAATAGATACATTCATTCCACCTCTTGCAAGATTTTCTGATAGGAGAAATAACGATATGGTTATAGCTCCTACGCATGAAGAAACTGTGACTGATTTAGTTTCAAAAAATGTAAATTCATACAGAGATCTACCTATTACTTTGTATCAAATCCAAACTAAATATAGAGAAGAACCAAGACCAAGAGCTGGTTTGTTGAGAGTAAGAGAATTTGAAATGAAAGATGCTTATTCTTTTGATATTAATGAAGAAGGGTTGGATATTTCCTATAAAAAAATGATTGAAGCTTATAACAATATTTTTCAAAGATGTTCAACAGATGTTGTGATTGTTGATGCTGATTCTGGAGCTATAGGTGGTAAGGAATCTAACGAATTTATAATGCTAGCTGAAAGTGGTGAAGATATTGTGCTGTTGAGTGAGGATAAAAATTATGCAGCTAATTCAGAGAAAGCTGTTTTCTTAAAACAAGAATATACATTAGAACGCAATGAAAAACTTGAACTAATAGATACTCCAAATTGTAAAACTATAGATGACCTAAGAAAATTTTTATCAATTGAAAATAATAAGATTCTAAAAACTATAATTTATAAAGCAGATGATAAATTAATAGGATGTGTAATTAGATCTGATTATTCATTAAATGAAACAAAAATAAGAAATCATATCAAAGCTACTAATCTTAAAATTGCTTCAGATAATGAAATTATAAAAGAAGGATTCATACCTGGCTATATATCTCCAGTTAATATAAAAAATATAAGTTTTTTATATGATGAGTCAGTAAACTTAGGTCCAGGTAATTTTATAATTGGTTCAAATATTTCTGAAAAACACTACAAAGGTTTTAATATTGAAAGAGATCTAGTCATTGCAGAATTTGTTGATATAGCCGAGGCTAAAGAAGGTTACTTATCTAAAGAACGATCAAAATTAATAGCTAAAAAGGGAATTGAAGTAGGTCATGTTTTTAAGTTAGGTACTTCCTACACTTCCAAAATGGGTGCTAAGTTTTCAGATAAAGATGGTCAATATAAAGATATATTGATGGGATGTTATGGTATTGGAGTTGGAAGGCTATTAGCTGCGTGTATAGAAGCAAATAATTCTGAAAATAAAATGAATTTACCATTATCTATTTCTCCCTTTTCTATATATTTAGCTGCTTTACAAACAAATGACGATGAAGTGATGAAACTTTCAGAAAAGGTTTATTCCGTTTTATCAGAAATGGGGTTTGATTTATTATTTGATGACAGAGATATTCAAACTGGTGTTAAGTTTAATGATTCTGACTTATTATCTCTACCATACAGAATAGTTGTTTCAAAAAGAAATTTAGCTAATGGTTTATTAGAATTATATGATAGAGATACAGATAAAACACATACTGTTAATATTGAACAAATAATTGAATTCTTTAAAAATATAAAAAATCAATCACATTAACATACTAAAAAATGCTAGAATAATACTAACTTAAATAAATTAAAAAAAGGATAAATCAACTAGGAAGGTGGGCTTTGCTCACTTTTTTTTGTTAACAGTTATCTAGGAGGTAACTTTGAAGAATGAACTTTTCTTAGCCTTAACGCAGTTGGCTGCTGAAAGAAATCTGCCACAATCAATAGTTGTCTCTGCAGTTAAAGAAGCATTAGCTTCAGCTTATAGAAAAGATCCTGCTGCTAAAGGACAAGATATACTTGTTGAAGTTGACTCAGAAACTGGTGATGTGATTGTAAAAACAATTCTTAATGTCATAGAAAAAGATGCTATTGAAGATCCTTTATCCGAAATATCAGAAGAAGAAGCTCAAAAAATTAATAAAGATTTACGAGTTGGAGATTTTATTGAAACAGGATTTATGGAATATAACCCAGGAAGAATAGCTGCCCAAACTGCAAAACAAGTTGTACTCCAGAAGCTTAGAGAAGCTGAAAGAGATTTAGTATTCGGGAAATTTGCTGATAAAAAAGGTCAAGTAATTATAGGAACTATTCAAAGGGTAGATTCCAAAAATGTATTTGTGGATATAGGTAGAACCACAGCTTTGATGCCCCCTGCAGAGCAAACTTACTATGAAAGATATAGAGTAGGACAAAAGCTAAAGTTTTTTGTTACTGAGGTCCAAAGATCTGCTAGAGGTCCAGAAATTATTGTTTCAAGAACTCATCCAGATCTACTTAGAAAATTATTTGAAACCGAAGTTCCAGAAATTACTACTGGAATAGTCGAAATAAAAGCATTATCTAGAGAGGCTGGAGCTAGATCAAAAGTTGCAGTATATTCAGAAGATCCAGAAGTTGATGCAGTAGGAGCTTGTGTTGGACTTAGAGGAATTAGAATTCAGAATGTAGTCAATGAGCTTCTGGGTGAAAAAATTGATGTTGTTGATTGGGATGAAGATCCTAGAGTATTGATTACGAATTCATTATCCCCAGCTAATGTTACTAAAGTTCAAATTAATGAAGATGACAGAACAGCCCTTGTTATTGTGCCAAGAAAACAACTTTCTCTAGCTATTGGTAAAGAAGGTCAAAATGCTAGATTGGCTGCAAAATTAACATTATGGAAAATTGATGTTCAACCCGAAGAAGATCAAATAAAAGAAATTGCTGAAGAGATAAAAGATGTGCATATTGAAATAGCCGAAACTAAAGAAAATATTACTGAATCAGAAAAAGAAGAAGTATCAGAAGTTGTTCAAACTATGGATGAAGAAATTTTGTTACAAGAAGATTTAGTAGATGACTCAGCTGAGTTAATGGCATTAGAAAAGGAAATACAAGAATTAGAAGAAAAAGAAGAGAAAGAGAAAGTCTTACAGAAACAAAAAGAAGATATCCTAGATTTTTCATCTGAAGATATATGGGACTTAGGTGGGGCTAAAGGTTCTGAAAAATCCGATGATACTATTAGATTTGCTGAAGACATAGAATCATTAAATAATTTTAAATCAGATGATAGAAATTCTAAGAAATCTGATCGAAAAAGAAAAAATAAAAGATAAATAGGGGATTTATTTGACAACAATGGGACAAGATAGCACCAATGATGAGATAAAATCTCCAGTTTCATTACCACTAACAATTACAGTAGGTGATTTAGCTGAAACACTTGATGAATCACAGGTTGATGTGATTAAGGTATTAATGAAGCTTGGTGTTATGGCATCAGTAAATCAAGAAATTGATTTTTCTATAGCTGCAAGAGTAGCCCAATCATTTGAAATTCCGGTGCTCAAACCTAGAGAATCAGTGGATAATTCTAGTGCCTTAAAGGTAGGGTCGTCTATAGATTCAAATACAGAAAATCAGGGAGAAAAGAGAGCTCCTGTGATTACAGTTCTAGGTCATGTAGATCATGGTAAAACCACACTACTTGATTCCATTAGAAAAACAAATGTGGTTGATGGAGAGTATGGAGGAATCACACAAAAAATTGGTGCATATCAGGTAAATCACAACGGATCTGAAATGACTTTTATTGATACTCCAGGTCATGAAGCTTTTTCTTCTATGAGAGTATCTGGAACAAGTGTCACAGATATTGTAGTTTTAGTTGTTGCTGCTGATGATGGTCTCATGCCACAAACTATTGAGTCAATTAATCATGCTAAAAATGCTAATGTGCCAATGATTGTCGCTATAAACAAATGTGATTTAGAGGGTGCAGATATAGATAAAGTAAAAAGCCAATTAACTGAACATGAAATTATTGTAGAAGATTATGGTGGAGAAGTACTTTCAGTACAGGTTTCAGCACTTAAGGGTGAAGGTATTGATGAATTACTTGAATCTATAACCTTACTATCAGAAATTAACGAGTTACAATCTAACACTAAAAACTCAGGAAAAGGTGTAATAATTGAATCATATAATGATCCAAAGAAAGGATCTATTTCTACAGTATTGGTTAAGTCTGGTTCATTCAATCAAGGTGATATATTAGTTTCTGGCAATAATTCAGGTAAGATTCGTCAAATGATTGATGGATATTCAAAAGAAATCAAATTAGCAAAACCATCCACTCCCATTCAAATAATGGGTATATCAGGTATAAGTAATATTGGAGATATAGTTGAAGTTGTGAAAGATGAAAAACAAGCAAGAAAAATTATTCAACAAAGGAATAGAGATAAACAAACATCAAATTCTAAAATTACAACATTGTCTCAAGTAGTCAAAAGAGCCAAGGCTTCAAAAGATAAAGAAATTAATATTGTAATAAAAACTGGATCCAATGGTGCCCTTACAGCAGTAGAACAAGTTGTAAATGACTTAACTAGCGAAGAAATACAAGTAAAAATAATTTCAGGATCTGTTGGAGCTGTTACAGAATCTGATGTAATGTTGGCTACAAGTGCTGAAGATTGTATTATTGTAGCTTTTCAAACTATTGTTCAAGGTGGTGCAATAAGCCAATCTGAAACTAATAATATACCAATAAGAACTTTTGATATCATCTACACATTAGTTGATGAGATCAAGGAAATAATAGAAGGACTGAAGGGTAAAGAAAAATCCGAAATGAATATTGGCTCTGCCCGAGTTCTTGAAGTATTCCCTAGAGGAAAGGTTCAGAAAATAGCTGGTGTAAGAGTATTCGAAGGAAATATGACAAGAAATGCAAGAATAAGATTAATCAGAAATGACGAAACTATATTTGATGGTGGTGTTGAGTCTATGAGGCATTTAACTCAAAATGTAACTGAATTAAAGAATAATATTGAAGGTGGAATTGTATTAAATGGATTTCATGATATTAGAGTAGATGATGTTTTAGAATGTTATGAATTGAGATAAGAACTTTATGGATTTTAGAATTCAAAAATTTAATAACACCCTTAAAAAGATTATCGGTGAATCCATTTCAAATCTTGATGAATTAGCCTCTGAAGTTTCTATGATTTCTATAATGAGTGTTGATACCAGTAAAGACTTTTCCTTTAGTAAGGTATTCGTAAGTATCTACAATCCTTCTAATGAATATATTGATCAAATAATTGAAAACTTAAATGATAAAGCTTTTTATTTTCAAAAAATAATCTCAAGTAAAGTAAGGACGTCTAGAACACCAAAAATTAAGTTTTTTTTAGATAAATCGTCTGAATTTCAAAAACAGATCGATGAATTAATTAATGAAGTTTCTTCTGAAAAATAGAACTAATGAATTTTCATAAAAGTGGTATATTCATTATAAATAAACCCTATAAATGGACCTCAAATGACGTATTAAGAAAGATTAAGTCAAGGTATAAATTTAGAAAAATAGGTCATGCTGGTACTCTTGATCCACTTGCTACGGGGATACTTCCACTATTAATAAATGACACCACAAAATATTTTAACTACTTTCAAACATTTACGAAATCTTATATTGCTGAAATAAGGTTTGGCTATTCAACTTCAACATTTGATTTAGAGGGAGAAATATTAAGTGAAACTAATAAAATTCCCAAAGATTTGGATTTGATAGCTAAAAAACTTTCTAGTTTTTTGGGAGAAATAGAACAAGTACCACCAAAATATAGTGCGATAAAAAAGAACGGTAAAAGACTATATGAATATGCAAGAAAAAATCAAAGAGTCAAAATTGATTCACGTAAAGTAAAAGTTAACAGCATAAAAGCAATTAGTTGGGAATCTCCTATATTAACTATCTCAATTAATTGTTCTAGTGGTTTTTATATAAGAAGTTTAGTTAATGACTTAGCAGAAAGTCTTGATAGTTTAGCTACATTAATTAACTTATCTAGAATCAATTATGGTCCATTTCAAATAAAGAACTCCATAGATTTAAAAGATTTTGAAGAAATTGAGAATAAACTTTTATCTACAGACTTAATTTTTAGTGATAATAAAAAATTACTTTTTGATATTCAAATGGAAAATAATTATTATAATGGTAAAGTTTTTAATTCAGAAAATTTGAATATAAATTCATTGAATTATGATGATATCAAAATATATAATTATAGTAGAAAATTCATTGGTTTATTATCATTTGATCATTCAAAAAAGTTTTGGAAACCAAAGAATATTATTAGGTAAAGTTCACTAAATTTGTTATCAAATATATCTCCAAATTAAAAAATGCTCATAGAAATAATAAGGAAATTTTTCCAAATAAAATCTGCTCCTGGAATTTTATTACTTTTAGCTGCTATTGCAGCAATTCTTGTTGAAAATTCTTTCTTGAGTGATTCTTATTCAAAACTTTTGCATAGTTCTATAAGTATTAAGATTTTTAACTTTTCAATCGATAAAGATTTTCATCATTGGATCAATGACGGGTTAATGGCTATTTTTTTTCTTTTGGTTGGACTAGAAATTAAGAGAGAATTAATTCAAGGCCATTTATCTTCAAGAGAGCAGTTTAGTTTGCCTGCAGTTGCTGCCATAGGCGGAATAACAATTCCTGCAGTAATTTATTTAAGCCTAAATATTGGTAATGAATTAACTACTAATGGATGGGCTATTCCTACTGCAACTGATATAGCATTTGCACTAGGTGTAGTTACATTGTTAGGTAATAGGGTACCCATATCTCTAAAAGTAACATTGGTAGCCATTGCAATTATTGATGATCTAATGGCGATAATAATTATTGCATCATTTTATACATCTGATTTATCGATTAACAACCTAGTTTTTGCTACTATAAGCACACTTGTTTTATTTGTATTAAATAATAGAAAAATTCATAAATTGTCCCCTTATATTATTATAGGAATTTTACTTTGGATTTTTGTTCTAAAGTCCGGAATACATGCTAGTTTGGCAGGTGTGTTGTTGGCTCAATTTATACCATTAAGATCAAATAATTCTTCAGATCATTCTCCATTGTCAAAATTAGAACACTCAATAGAACCTTGGGTTAATTTCACTATTCTACCAATCTTTGCGTTTGCAAATGCAGGAGTTTCATTTTCTGGTATGGAATTGAATCTTTTATGGGATCCAGTAACCCTAGGGATTATATTGGGGTTATTTTTTGGAAAACAAATTGGAGTTATGTCATTTACTTACATAGGAAGCTTGTTAAGGCTTTGTAAGTTACCGCCTGATATTTCCTGGGCTCAATATTATGGTCTTTCATTGGTAACTGGAATTGGATTTACTATGAGTTTGTTCATAGGAAGTTTAGCTTTTACAGATCCAGAATATCAAACATCTGTAAGACTAGGAGTTTTATTGGCATCATTATTAGCAGGTATATTAGGATATCTAACTTTAAGACTTACTACAAAATCTTCTAAAGACTAAATTAAAATATAATTCTTTGGCCATCGTATGCTAATTGCATCTTTATATTAGTTTCTTTTGAAATTTTTTTTAGAAATCTATTTGTTTCGTAATGATCAATATCATGACATATATCCGTGAAATAGGCATATTTAGGCTTAATGCTTACCGCAGTTTCTATCGCCTTTTCTAAGTTAAAATGAGATTTGTGCTCCTTGAATCTTAAGGCATCTAAAATAATTATTTCACTTCCTGATATTCTATCCATTGTTTCTTTAGGAATATAAGAGCAATCACTTATGTAAGAAAGATTATCAATTCTGTATCCATTTGCAAAATAATTTTTACCATGATTTACTTTCAAATGTTTTATTTTTTCTTCTTCTATAATAGTAAAATTTTCATCAATTATATTAAAACTTAATTTTGCAACTGTCCCACCAGATGTAATATTTGAAGTATCAACAAGGTAATAGAATGTTTTCTTTATTACCTCTAAATCTTCGTTTCTAAGGTATATAGGTATATTTGATTGAGTATTGTTTGTCCAGTCTCTAAGATCATCGAAACCACCTGCAGCATCTTGATGTGCATGGGTAAGAATTACAGCGTCAATTTTATTAATTTTATATTTTGGGAACCATTTTATTGCTGATTGATAAAAAAATTTTCCTGCATCAATTAATATATTTTTTGTATTTCCATTTCTCATAATTCTTATCATTGCGCTGGTATTAAATCTTCTATTTTTTGAGTTAGGCTTCATTGCATTGCAACACACTTTGCAACCAAGTCCATTGGTTAAGCAACTGACTCTTGGAACTCCTTCTGAAGTACCTGTACCCAAGAAAATTAGTTCTTTTTTTGTGTTAATCATTCAAAAATACCTTTTTTAGGTTCAGCTCCAAAACCTAAATATTCATTTAGTCTTAATTTTCCTTCATCAAAACTCAATATAGAATTATTATCCCATTTTTCCATTGAAATTTTTTTATCTTTGGGACTATGAATTTCAGCTAGATTTTTTACCAATCCAGATTGGATCATTGGTAAACCCCAAGGTTCACCTCCCCTATGTAATATTATTGGATAACCCTCATTTGAAATTTTAATTATTTTTAGTAATGCACTAATTCCTCCACACCATGTAATATCAGGTTGCCAAAAATGATATGTATTATTTTTTTTCATATTAGAAAAATTTTCATAATTTAAGTCATGTTCACCTCCAGCTAAAAAAATTCCATTTAACTTATCCAAAATAGAACTAGAATTTAATATTTCATCAGGAGTTGACACATCCTCAAACCAAAATATATCTAAATCCTTAAGGCCTTCTGACATCTTAATTGTGTAATCTATATCCCAAGACATATAAGAGTCCAACATAATCTTGTTAGAATTACTAAAAATCTTTCTAATTTCTTTTATTTTTTTAGTCAGCTTTTTTTTATCTTCAATAAAATTATTAGATGACCTTACACTTAGTTTATAATTGATAAATCCTAGTTCATTATAGGTTTTTACATCATTTCCTGTTGCATAAGTATTAATATTAGAAATGTGTTTTTCACTTTTATTATTTAATAAATTTTTTATTGGAATTTCGTAGTATTTGCTAAATGCATCCCATATCGCCAAATCTATTCCTGAAATTGCCATCGAAGCTATCCCACCTCTACCATATGGGATACTTTGTATGTACATCTTATTAAATAAATCAGAAATATCTTCGATTTTTTCAATATTCGCTTTTGATATAATTTTTGACAAGTGACCATTTATAACATTTACGGAAGCTAAGCCTCCACCACCTGTTCCATATCCAATCACTTTATTTTTATCTGTATGAATTTTAGTTATAATTTGCCATAGATTTGGTCTCCAGTCTTTCAGAGAAGTTTTATAACTTGGATATAGTACTTCAATTTTTGTTATTTTCATAAGACTTTGATTAGAATTTACGTATAAAATAAATAACTACGGGGTGTGGCGCAGCGGTAGCGCACTCGCTTTGGGAGCGAGGGGTCACAGGTTCAAATCCTGTCACCCCGACCATTTTTTATTATTTATCTATTAAACTATATCAATATATTTTATAAATAAGAGGTTATTTTATGAATTGGTTAGTAGGAACATATTCTAAAAGAAAAAGTGAGGGAATTTATATTTTAGACTTTGATGAAGATCGTGAAAAGTTTAAATTAGTAAATTCTTTTCCTGAAATAAGCCCCCTAAATCCCTCTTTCTTAGCTATCGATAGTGGTTATAAGAATGTATATGCTGTGGGAGAATCAAGTTCTTCTGAACCTGGATTAATAGTTTCCTACAATCTTATTAATAATAATCAACTAGAAAAAATCAATCAAGAATTTTCTTTTGGAGATAATCCCTGTCATGTTGCTGTAAATAGTAAGAATGATTTTTTAGTTGTAGTTAATTATAGTTCAGGTGATTTTTCAACATATAAACTTGAAAATGGCAAAATTTCCTTTATTGAAAAAATCTCTCATGAAGGATCAAGCTTAAATAAAATTAGGCAAAATGAACCTCATGCACACTCAATAAATTTTCTTGATGATGAAAACTTCTATGTTTGTGACCTTGGGATTGATGAAATTATAAGATATTCAATAAATAAAAATAATTATAAAATAGTATCTTCAAAGTCTTTTAAGACTGATCCTGGCTCTGGTCCAAGGCATTTCGTCATAGATAAAAAAAATAGAAGAGCTTATAGTATAAATGAACTTGATTCAACAATTAATTTTTTTGAAATAAATTCAAATTTTGATTTGATTTCAAATCAAATAATTTCTACAATACCAAAAAATTATGATTTAGAAACCACAACTGCTGATATACATTTTTCCAAAGATAAAAATTATTTATATGGTTCTAATAGAGGGCATGATTCAATATCAAAATTTATTATTTCTGATAATGGTAATCTTGTGTTTGACAAACACTTTTCTACTAAAGGTAAAACTCCTAGAAATTTTTCTATATCAAATTCCGGTAAGTATTGCTTAGTAGCAAATGAAAACTCAGATGATATATTCATGTTCAGAATTGATGAGCACGGAGATTTGATACCCACAGGTGAAAAGATTTCTATTCCTGCTCCAGTTTGTTTATTAGAGATTATTGAATGAGGGGCGAATAACTTTTTTAGTGGTTTCTAAGGTTAGAATAACAAAAGCACCAAAGCATGAAAAAAAAGCAGATATCCATATTGCGTAAACATATCCACCGGTTACATCAAAAACTAATCCCGGGATAAATCCTCCTAAGGCCATACCCAAACTTGCAGCTAGTATCTGCCATCCATATGTTGTATCCATTCTAAAAAAACCATAGTATTTTCTATTCATTATCGGAAATAAAGTTCCTTCTCCACCATAAGGAATTGCCCATAAAATACCAATTAAATAAAACATCCATTTATCTGTAGTAAACGCCCATGGAATTACAAATAAACCCTGACCTAAAAAAGAAAGGAACATTATTATTTTGGGGTTTATAGAGTCTCCAATGATAGGTGTTAGAAATCTTGTAGAAATTGAGACGACCATAATTAAGGTTAAACATAATACTGATTCAGTATATCCAATACCTTTACTAATCATTAATGGAACCAATCCTATCAAAATTACAGCATGACCAACGCATCCTAAAAAATGAATATTCATTAAGCTCCAAAATGCATCTGTTCCATATACTATTTTTTGTAGATTTTTAGAATATTTTTTAGATAAACTCTCTTGTTCATCTATTTTTTCAATTAACTCTGCTCCATAAGGTAATACTCCTTTTTCTTCAGGAGTATTTTTCCAAAAACCTAAGGCAATTATCATTATTAAGGTTCCTACAACCCCACTAATTATAAACGTTGTTTGCCAACCTAATGAATCTAACATTATTCCCATAATTTGTATTACTATAGCTGGTCCCAGACTCCACATCCCAATAATTAGTCCAGTAGCAAGTCCTAGTCGTGATTTAAACCAAATCGCAACTGCAGGTATAACTGGAACAAGAAACATAGATTGAGCGAATCCAAAAATTATTCCATAAGAAATATAAAATTCAATAATTGTTGTTGCAAGAGCTGTCCAAAGCATTCCTGTCAAGAATAGAACTAATCCTATATACATAGTTTTTTTAGCACCTATTTTGGTGGAGCAGAATCCTGCCATTGGAGAGGAAATAGCAGTTACAATTGACATTATCGCATATGCTATTCCAATAGATTTAGGATCCCAGGAAAATTCTTCTACAAGAGGATCTATAATAATACCAAAAGCCATTCTTATTGCAGACCCAATCATTTGGGCAATTGCTCCAACTGCAACTATAACCCATCCATAATGTTTCCAATCTACATTAGAAAAACTTTTTACTAATCTTAGTGTAGTGGACATATGTAAAAGCTACTTTCTTGTAACCATGATGGCTGATAATTACTATTTTCATTCATTTTGTTTTGATAGTCCCAAGCATAAAGATAAATAATCACAGCAAAAGACGATATTACTGTTATTAAGAAAAGCGAAATTCCTTTTTTAGGTATATTTTCTGAGAACATATTATTTTACTTATCCCTCATAAGATAAAAAATTATTATCTAATCCATTATGCTATAAATAATTAAATGTTGTATTGGAAATAGTAATCAAAAAAATATAAAAATAATAATACTTTTAGAAAATTTTAATACTTTATCTTAAATTGATGTCCTTAACGTCAAAAAGTAAATTTGAATACTCTTAAAATAGTGATGGTAAATATATAAGCTGCTTAATATGTGGATTCAATAAAAATTCTCAATCTTCAACGAAGATTTCCAAGAAAACTAAAATTTCATAACTATTGTTTAAGAATAATTTTAACTATAAGTTAATATTAGCGATATAAAATTTAAGAAAGATTTATGAATTAGTTTATTGACTACACAAACTGAAAAATTAAAAGTATTAATTGTTGAAGACGATAAAAATATTAGAGAAGCCCTTAGATACAATCTCATAGCAGAAAATTATACAGTTAGTTATGAGGAAGATGGAATTAATGCCTTAGACACTATTCTTTCTGAAGAATTTGATATTATTTTGTTGGATATTATGTTGCCAGGAATTAGTGGGTTAGATATTTGTAAGAGAGTTAGATTTGAAAATAATAACACTCCGATAATTATGATTACTGCTAAAGATACCGAAATAGATAAAGTCCTTGGATTAGAATTTGGCGCTGACGATTATGTTTCAAAACCCTTTAGTATGCCAGAATTATTAGCTAGAATTAAGGCTAACATAAGAAGAACTAAAAAATTATTTGAAGACTCTTACTCTTTATCTAAGAAGCAAATTACTCATTTGGGAATTAGTATAAATACTGATAAGAGACAAGTGATTTATGAAGGTAAAGAAATATTTTTTAGACCAAAAGAATTTGAACTACTACACAAATTAATGTCTAACCCAGGTAAAGTTTTTACCAGACAACAATTAGTTGAAGATATTTGGGGTTTCGAGTATTTTGGAGACACACGGACAGTAGATGTTCATATAAGGTGGATCAGAGAAAAGATTGAAAAAAACAGTAAAAAACCTACAAAAATAATTTCGTTAAGAGGCGTTGGCTACAAAATTAATGTGGAGTAGTTTATCTTAAGACTAAAAAATTATATTTCTACAATTCCTTTTTTTATATCTATTTTGATATTTAATTTTTTTCTTATATTATTTATCTGGATAATACTGGGTGCAATAAGTTTTAATTTTATTTTGATATTACTAATTATTTTTTTGTTAAATTCATTCTTTTTATTAATGATTAGAATCAAGATTCAGAGCTTTAAGATTATTCTTTCTGATATTTTGAATAAAAATAGCTCTAATGAAAAAATAGTGCCAGAATTTTATGGATTTAAGAATTTAATTACTCACAAAATAAATGATATTAAAGATGAGATTGATTATTCAAAATCAGTTTTAGAGTTGTACGAAATTTCTAAAAATTCATTAGATGATGGGATAATGTTTTTAGATTTTGATATGAATATAGTAAATTTTAATTATAAATTGATTTCTTTGCTTGATTCTTCAGAATTATCTTTGAGCAAAAATAATAAAGTTACAGATATTACTAAAAATTTAGATATCATTGAATTTTGTACTGAATCAGTATCTAAAAACCAAAATGAAAAGATAATTGAATTATCGTTTCCTACTAGATACTTCAACATAAAATCTAAACTAATAAATCAATATTTGTTAGTCGTTATAAAAGATGTTACAGATTTTATTTCTTTAGACAAAACTAGAAAAGAATTTTTTGCAAATACCTCCCATGAGTTAAGAACTCCAATTACTTCAATGAAATTAAATATTGAAGCTCTTCAAAACAGTAAGATTAAGGGAAATGACTCTGATTACGAATTTTTCTTGGAAAAGATAAAGGAAGATTCAAATAGACTAGAAAAAATTTCAAAAGAAATAATTGATGTTCATGCAATAGAATCAGGAGAGCTTATAATAAATTTTGAAAATATACAAATAAGTGATCTAATTAATGAATTGCACAAAGAGTTTTCAACTATTTTAGACTCAAAAAAAATAAAATTTGAATATTCTATTCAAAAAAAATTTCCTAAAATAAAAATTGATAAAAGTATGTTTAAGACGGCACTAGAAAATCTTATTTCAAATGCAATTAGATATAGCCAAAAAGATTCCAAAATTGAACTGAAATGTATTTATGATGATGAAAACATTTATTTCAATTTGAGAGATTTTGGTATTGGTATATCTGATAAAGACTTGCCACATATTTTTGAAAGATTCTACAGAGTTGATGGCTTAAGAAGTGAAAGACATTCTGGAATTGGGTTATCAATAGTTAAGCAAATAGTTGATGTTCATAATGGTAATATTGCTGCTGAAAGTAGCATAAATGAAGGATTATTGATAAAGATAAAAATACCTTTAAGATAAATTATTTAACATTTACTTAACACTTTAAATAATACCTATAATATTCTAAATTTGAATTCAAATAAAATTTAATTTTCTAATGCAAAATCAAGAAGATTCAAGAAGTCTTAAAAATAGAAAAAAAGAAGAAATTATTGTTGTTAATTTATTAAGATTAAGCGGTGCTCTTTCTATTTTTACTACTCTTGGAATTATATCTATTTTAGCTGTAAATTCTATTCCATTTTTTGATGAGGTCGGATTTGTAGAATTTTTTACAGGATTAAAATGGACACCTCTTTTTATTCCTCAGAATTTTGGTATCCTTCCTCTTGTAAATGGGACTTTTCTTGTCGCTTCTATAGCAGCTATTACGGCTTTAGTTTTTGGTTTAGGTAGTGCATTTTATCTTTCAGAATATGCTTCAATTAAGGTGAGAAGAGTAATAAAGCCTATGCTAGAAATATTAGCTGGGATTCCAACTGTAGTATATGGATATTTTGCTCTAACATTTGTGACACCAGTAATCCAATTTTTCTTTCCTGAAACTATTATTTTTAATGCATTGAGTGCTGGATTAGTCATGGGAATAATGATAATTCCTATGGTTTGTACTTTATCTGAAGATGCAATGTCTGCCGTTCCTATGAGTTTGAGAGAGGCTTCTTATGCATTGGGTGCTAAAAAATATCAGGTAGCTCTAAGAGTAATCTTTCCTTCTGCCATTTCAGGGATTGTTGCTTCATTTATCCTTGCTATTTCTAGAGCTATTGGAGAGACTATGATAGTCAGCTTAGCTGCTGGAGGGAAACCTGCTCTTACACTTAATCCATTGGATGCAATACAAACAATGACAGCATTTATAGTAACTGTAAGTCAAGGAGAAACTCAGCAAGATTCAGTTGAGTATTATAGTATTTTTGCTGTAGGTTTATTACTTTTTATATTAACTTTTATTATGAATATTATAGGTAGATTTATAGTAACAAAGTATGCACAAAATTATGAGTAAATTATGAAAGAAAGATTTTTTAATATAATATTTTTGATAGCTGTTTTAGTTGGATTGATTTCGTTACTAGTTCTATTAATTGACGTTTCAATGGATGGGTATAAGCACCTAACTTGGGATTTTTTTACTAATTACGCTTCAAGAAAAGCTGAAAAATCTGGAATCCTTGCACCTCTAGCTGGAACGCTTTGGCTCATCACATTAACTGCACTTTTTACAGTTCCTATAGGAATTTCTACGGCACTTTATTTAGAAGAATTTGCATCTGATAATTTATTTACAAAGCTAATAAAAATTAATGTTGCTAATTTAGCAGGTGTACCATCAATTATTTATGGTCTTCTTGGATTAGCTTTCTTTACTTATACTTTGAATTTAGGGAAAAGTCTCATTGCTGGAGCATTAACTATGACACTGCTTATTCTTCCAATAGTAATAATTGCCTCACAAGAAGCAATCAGAACGATTCAACCATCCCTAAAAGATGCTGCATATGCTTTGGGGGCTACCAAATGGGAAGTTTCAAAAAGAGTTATTTTACCTCATTCAATAGGTGGCATAATGAGTGGTATAATTTTAGCTATGTCTAGAGCAGTAGGTGAAACAGCCCCAATTTTGATTATTAGTTCTTTGGTATTCATTACTATGGTTCCTTCTGGACCTTTAGATAGATTTACTATTTTGCCATTGCAGATATATACATGGGCTGCATTTCCAAGTGATGACTTTAGAGCTATTGCTTCTACAGGAATAATTGTACTTTTATTTATACTTATAACTATGAATTCTATTGCTATTTATGTTAGATTTAGATCTCAGAAATAGTTTTTAAGTAATAGCTGATATAATTTTTACCATGGCAAATACTTATTGGCTAGTAAATTTATCTTCAGAAAATTTTAAGATTTTGAAAGAGAGATCTTTTGATATATTAGGTTTTTCTAAAAAAGATAATAAATTAACTAACAAAATAGACATTAATGATAATGTTATTTTCTATATTTCTGATCTTAGATCTTTTGTTGGTCAAGCCAAAATAAACTCTAAGAAATTCTATGATAAGAAAGATATTTGGGGTGAAAATTCCAGTGACAAATTACCTTACAGAGTCAAACTAAGAAATCCTAAGATTTTAAATGACAGTAATTTTGTTAGCGGATATCATGTTGCTCCATCTTTGAGCTATATAAAAAAATGGGCACCAGAGGACTGGTATTTAGCACTATTATCTCCTGTACACGTTATTTCACAGACTGATTTTTCTATAATTTCTTCAAGTCTTGGAAGCCTAGATCAGAAAACTAAATCTTATAAAAAAAATAAAAATAAAAGAAATAAGAAAAAGAAAAAAGCTTAGACCTTTAGTATTTTTTTTGAGTTACATAAAATAATTTCTCTTACCTCATCTTCATTTTTATTAAATATTTCACTAAGTTTTTTTATAATAATCATAAGATCTTTAGGCTCAGTCCACCTCATCCTATTTTTTTTAAAATATTGAGGATATGAGTCTGTTTCTATAACTAATTTATCTAGAGGTAGTTTAGAAATAACTTCTGCTAAGTCATTATCTCTTAGAAAAGGTTTAGCTACTGAGATATATATGTTATTATCAAGTAATCTTTTAGCATATTTATAATCTCCAAGAAAATAGTGAGCTACAGATACAAGATCTTTAATATTTTCAGTTTCTAATAAGTCTAAAGCTTCCTTTTCTGCATTTCTTACATGAAATGCTATTGGGAGATTAAAATCTCTAGCTAAACCTATTTGATTGGAAAAAAACTCTTTCTGGATATTTATATCAGGTGAATCTGGTTGAATATCTAAGCCTATTTCACTAATCATAATAGTTTTATTATTACTTAATAACCCTTCCAAAATATTTATGTAATCATTTGTATTTTCATCAAAAATATTTTGAGGGTGAATACCTACTGCAGAGTAAATCAGTTCATATTTCTTTGATAGTTCAATAGTTTTTTTTGAATCTGAAATAGTTGTTCCTGCAGCAATAATAATTTCGATTTTTGAATTTATTGAGTTATTTATTAATAAATCTAAATCATTTTCAATAAATTGCTGAACGTGAGTATGAATATCAATAAACATCTAATTATTCTTTATTTTTGGTGAAAAAATAATAAGAACACAAGCTATAAAAGCCAAAATTCCAAAAAGCGGGAAACTCATTTGATAGGAACCTGATATATCATAAATTAATCCAGCAGAAATTCCACCTATTGCTTGACCACCACTTACAAAAGGTTCTGTATAACCTCTTATTGCTCCAATATTATCTTTTCCAAAAATATCAGCTAATAAAACTGGAGGTATTACTAATAAACCACCTAGAGCCATACCAAATAAAAATGCTACTATATATGCAGATAATACCGATGAAACTAGTAGAAATAAAATAGCACTAATACCTAGCCATAAAGATCCAAAAAAATAGACTGTTTTAGAACTAAATTTATCTGTTGCCCATCCTGTTATAATACTTCCAAATCCAGTCCCTAGAGCCATAATTGTTAGTGCTGAGGCTGCAATTAATGGATTTAATCCTTTGTCTATAAGATAAGCTGCTTGATGAATATTAACCCCTGTATGAATAAAATAGGTCAAAAATCCAACAATTGATAATAACCAGAATGCTTTCGATCTAAATGCACTTTTTAGTGAAATAGATTTATCATTTCTAACTTGTGATCTCTTTGATTCTTGTGATAAATATTTTTTTTCCTTAATTCCTAATTTACTTGGATCATCTATCATGGTGAAAAAAACTAATGGAAATGAAATTATCCAAACGATTATCCCCAGCCAAAGCCAACTTAATCTCCATGAATCTAAACTATTACCATCAATATCCATAATTAATTGTGCAAAAAGTGGAAATAAGCCCATTCCTAATGAATGTAATAGACCTAATATTCCTGTTGCTTTACCTCTATTATTCACGAACCATTTTGTCACTACAGTAGAGGCCCCTATTTGTATTGGAGAACTAAAAATTATTCTTCCAGTTGCAAATAAAATATAAAAGGTTATAGGAGAAAAAGATTGACTTATTAATAACGTGGTTAGACCTAAAATAATAACAGATGAATAAAGTATTTTTTTTGATCCATATTTTTGTATCAAGAATCCAGATAAAGGTGAAATAAATACAGATAAAATTCCTGCTAATGAGGATGCTCCTACAATTAGTGTTCTTGACCATCCCAAGTCTTCACTCATTGGATAAACGAACACTGCTATTGTCAGAGTTGCAGCTGCATTTCTAACAAACATAGTAGATCCTGATCCAGCTACAATAATCCATCCGTAATAAAAAGGGATGCTTTTTTGAATAAATTTTGCTATTTGATTCATTCTATCTATTTATTTATTCCGATAATAGAATGTAACATTAAAATAACAAAATCGTTTTCAGTTTGGGGGAGATATATTGTCTTTAAAGTTTAATAATAAAAATTACTTAAGTGAGCTGAGTTTACTAGAGGGTAAGAAGGAATTTTATAATATAAAATCGCTTGCTCAAGCCAATAAAGTAAACCTAGAAAAAATTCCATTTTCTATTAGGATTTTAATTGAAAATGTTTTGAGATCTTTTGACAAAAAAATATCTAATGAAAATCAACTAGAGCAATTATTAAGTTGGAGTAAAGATACTGTACCTGATAAAGAATTTCCTTATATGCCAGGTAGAGTAGTTCTTCAGGATTTTACTGGAGTCCCTGTTGTTGTTGATCTTGCTGCTATGAGAGATGCAGTCTCTGATTTAGATGTTGAGCCTTCAATCATTAACCCAATTGTAAGATCAGATTTAGTAATTGATCATTCTGTTCAAGTTGATTCATTTGCACAAAATGATTCCTTAAGTATGAATATTTCAAGAGAATTTGAAAGGAATCAAGAAAGATATAAATTATTGAAATGGGCTCAAAATGCCTTCTCTAATTTCTTAGTAGTTCCACCTGGTACAGGGATTGTGCATCAGGTAAATTTAGAAAATCTTGCTGAAGTAATATTGGAATCCAATGAAGATAATTATATTTATCCAGATACTTGTGTAGGTACTGATTCCCACACAACTATGATAAATGCTATAGGTGTTTTAGGATGGGGTGTTGGTGGTATTGAAGCTGAAGCTGTTATGCTGGGTCAACCATATTATATGCAAGTCCCTGAAGTTGTTGGGGTAAATCTATTTGGAGAAATTAGTGAAGGTACAACTGCGACAGATATAGTTTTAGCGATTGTAGAAAAATTAAGGGAAGTAGGTGTTGTAGAAAAATTTGTAGAATTTTTTGGTACAGGTTTATCCAAGTTATCATTAACCGATAGAGCAACTATTTCTAATATGGCACCTGAGTATGGAGCAACTTGTGGATTTTTCCCAGTTGATGAACGAACAATTGATTATCTCAGATTGACTGGTAGGGATGAGAAAATAATCGATAGAGTTGTAAATTATACTCAATCTAATGGATTGTTTTATAACGGAGTTAATCCTGAATTTTCCATAGTTGTTGATTTTGATTTGTCTTCAGTTCAAAGTTCTCTAGCAGGACCCAAAAGGCCACAAGATAGATTATTACTTTCAGATGTTAAGAAAAATTTTCATGAGAATTTTTCAATTTCAAAAAAACAAATTAATAATAATAAATTAGATAATGCTTCAGTTGTTATTGCTGCAATAACAAGCTGTACTAATACATCAAATCCAAATGTTATGATCGGTGCAGGATTGATAGCTAGGAATGCATATAATAAAGGGATTTTACCAAAAGAATGGGTTAAGACCTCTTTGGCTCCAGGTTCTAAAGTTGTAAGTAAGTATCTTGAAGCATCTGGATTGGATAAATATTTAGATGAAATAGGATTCCAAACTGTGGGATATGGTTGTACAACTTGCATTGGTAACTCTGGTCCTTTGCCTACTGAAATTGCTCAAAAAGTAGATGATGATGAACTTTCTGTTTCAGCCGTTTTATCAGGTAATAGAAACTTTGAGGGTAGAGTACATCCTCAAGTTAAAGCTAATTATTTGGCATCTCCTATGTTGGTAGTATTATATGCTTTAGCAGGAACTGTAAATATAGACTTTTCACTTGAGCCCATTGGATATGATAAGTCTGGTGAGGAAGTTTTTATAAAAGATTTATGGCCTTCTTCAAATGAAATCGAAGAAACTATAAGTAAATCACTGAATTCAGATATGTTCATTGATGAATATAGATCTGTTTTTGAAGGCCCTGAAGAATGGATAAAATTACCTTCTTCAGACGGTAATAGGTTTAATTGGGAAAAGCAATCAACATATATTCAAAAGCCTCCTTATTTTGAAAATTTTAATATTCAACCATCGAAAAAAAATCCTATTTTAGGTTCAAGATGTCTGGTTAAGTTATCAAATTCAGTTACGACAGATCATATTTCACCTGCTGGCTCTATTCCACAATCAGCACCATCGGGACAAATGTTGATTTCAAGTGACGTCCCTAGGTTTGAGTTTAATTCTTATGGATCAAGAAGAGGAAATCATAATGTAATGGTAAGAGGTACTTTTGGAAATATAAGATTAAGAAATCAAATTGTTGAGGAAGAGGGTGATTGGACAGTGTATTTTCCATCAGGTGAAAAAATGAGAATTTTTGAAGCTTCTGAAAAGTATTTAGAGTCTAAAACTCCATTAATTGTTTTAGCAGGAAAGGAATATGGTACAGGATCATCTAGAGATTGGGCTGCAAAAGGTCCAGCGCTGTTAGGTGTAAAAGTTGTTATAGCTGAAAGTTTTGAAAGAATACACCGCTCTAATTTAGTTGGAATGGGTATTATTCCCTTGCAGTTTATTGATGGTGATAGTTCTGAAAAATTGAAACTTGATGGATCTGAGATTTATGACTTTGAAGGATTAGAAAAAACTATAGTACCAAATTCTAAAATCAAGGTAAATGTTACTAAAAATAATGGAGAAAAGTTTCATTTTCAAACTTTGATAAGAATAGATACAGATATTGAGGCCGAGTACTATTATAATGGTGGTCTTCTACCATACGTACTTCGAAAAATGGTTAGAGAATCTAGCTAATACTAGAAAATGGTGTTGAGTTTATCCACTTATAATTAGATTCAAGCAATACTTTGGGTTTAATATTTTGATTGTTCAAAATAACTTCTACTCCTAGTTCTCCTAATGCATACTTAATTATTTTTTTGGGTATTTTTAATTTTATTATTGGTTTCAATCTCAGGTTAATGTCTTCTAATATATCTTTCAAAATATATTGTTTATATGAAGTAATATTTACTGGTCCATGAATATTTTCGTTATTTATAATATGCTCAATTGATCCCAATACATCATCTAATCCAACCCAAGGAAAGTAATTTCTACCATTTCCTAAACTACTTACACCAACTATGCTATTATATTTTTTCATCATATTTATCATTGGAGAATTTTTACCTATTACTGTTCCAAGTCTTAAATGTATAACTCTTGTTTTTTTTGTTTTTTGAATTGATTCCCACTCTTCGACTAAATTAGATAAAAATCCTCTACCTTTAGGTGAATTTTCATCTAAAATTTCATTATTTCTATTTCCATAAAAACCAGACGCAGAGGCTGAAATTAATAATTTTGGAGGCTTAGATGATTTATTTATAGCATCAACTAAGAGTTTAGTGGGATTAATTCTACTATCTCTAATTTCTATCTTTTTTTCTGGAATTATTGGTTTTATTATCCTTTGACCATTGAGATTGATAATCACATCGTAACCATCGATAATTTTATGATCAAAAATATTATTTACTGGATCCCAAAATAAATTGTTTGTCGATTGTTTTTTTTCTCTGATTAATTTATAAATATTAAAATTTTTTTCGCTCAAAAAATCAATCAAGTTTTTTCCTATATACCCTCTTGAGCCAGTTATTAGAATTTTCATAGATTCATATTTTTTATTTTTTTGATGCTATACTATCAATTATTTTAACTAAAAAATTAATTGATAGTATACAAATTAGATCCAATATAAATATGAAACCAAATACCGATAAAATCTTTCAGATATCAAAAAAATTACAAGAAATATTAAATTCTTTTGACACTAAACAAAAAAATAAATTGAAATTCAATTTTGAAGATCAAGAAAGATATGTTTGGTACTACACACCTCATCCTCAAAATGGTTTACTTGTTTTTGATATGAAACCCTTTCAAAGGAAATTAGTATATGAACTTCTAGAAATTTCTTATTCAAAAGAAGGTTATAATAAAGCTAAATCCATAATAAATTTAGAACAAATATTAGGTGATTACGAAGCAAGGCATTCTAATAGTAATGATGGTGGAGCTGGTCAATGGGTAAGATCTACCGAGAGATATTGGTTAGCTCTATTTGGAGAACCTAATATGAATAATGAACCTTGGGGCTTTAGATTTGGTGGGCATCATATTGGACTTACAGTAAATGTTATTGGTAATAAATTTTCAATGCATCCATTATTTTTTGGATCAAATCCTGCAAAGGTACTAGATGGACCGCATAAAGGATTTAGAGCTTTGGCTGAAGAAGAAGATCTGGCTAGAAAATTAATAACTTCTTTATCACCAGATAAAAAATCTAAAGCTATTTTATCTGATGTAGCTCATCTAGATATACTCACTGCAAATTATAGAAACTTTGATAATAGTGATTTTAATAATGGAATAAAATTTGATCAATTCAGTGATTTAGAAAGAAAAAACTTAGTGGAATTAATTAAGGTTTATGTAGATAGATTTAATTTAGAAATCTCAGAGTCTTATATGAAAAAAATATTAGCTAAGGGTTTTGAAAACACTTATTTTTCTTGGGCAGGTTCTGTTGAATTAGGTAAAGGGCATTACTACACAATTAAGCATGATTCTTTTCTAATTGAGTATGATAATACTCAAAATAATGCTAATCATATTCATTCTGTATTAAGAGATTTTAATGGAGATTTTGGAGAAGATATATTATCGGAACATTATAAAATTAGTCATACTTAAGTTGATAGTATATTTATAATTTCTCCCTGATCATTAAGGTCAATATCAAATGCATTTGGACTACTAGGTAATCCTGGAAGAGTGATTATATCTCCTGCTAAGGTTACAATTTGTCTAGCACCACCAAGAACTCTAACTTCTTTTATAGGCAATGTATGGCCTTTTGGAGCACCTCTTAATTTTGAATCTGCTGATACAGAAAGATGTGTTTTAGCCATACATATAGGGAAATCCCAACCTTGCTTTTCAAATAATCTTAGATTTGTTCTAGTCATTGGTGCCCAAGAAACTTTATCTGCTGAGTATATTTCGTATGCTAATTTTTCAACCTTTTTGATTGGGGATTCTTTATCTTCATAAAGTAAATTAATCTCATCAGAATTCTTTTCAATTTCAGATATATAAGAAGCCAATTCAGTCATTCCATCTCCTCCAAGAGAGAATCCATAACATGGAATTGCTAAAGAGTTATTTTCCTGAGATATTTTTTTTACTAAATTTATTTCTTCTTTAGAGTCATCTGGGAACATATTGATTGCAACAACTGAATTAAGACCATATTTAGATACGATTTCAATGGCATTCTTTAGATTTTCTGATCCATCTATGATAGCTTTTTCATTTTTTTCAGAAAGATTTTTTATATCTACTCCACCATGCCATTTTAAGCCTCTTATTGTAGCCACAATAACAGCACAAAATGGTTTTGGTCCACCTTGTCTAACCTTGATATCCATAAATTTTTCAAATCCAAGATCAGCACCAAAACCCGCTTCAGTTATTACATAATCTGCATATGATGTAGCTAAATGATCTGCCAAAATAGAAGAGCAACCGTGGGCAATATTTCCAAATGGGCCCATATGAACTATAGCTGGCTGACCTTCGACAGTTTGAGCTAGATTTGGCTTAATGGCATCTTTTAGAAGTGCCATCATTGAACCAACTGCATTAATTTCTTTTGCTAAAACAGGAGTTTTATCTTTTTTCCAACCTACCACTATATTTCCTAATCTAAGCCTTAGGTCTTCATAAGAATCTGTAAGGGCTAAAATGGCCATAATTTCAGAAGCAGATGAAATATCAAATCCAGTTGTTCTAAGAGGTGAGGTTGAAGATCCACCTATTCCAGATACAATTGATCTTAGCGATCTATCTTCTGCATCAGTAACTCTTCTCCAAGTGACATTTTCGGGTAGGAAATTATTTATAGCACTTCTGTATACATTATTGTCAACCATTGCAGCTAAAAGATTATGAGCTGATTCCATTGCATGAAAATCACCATTGAAATGTAAATTAATATCAACAGCCGGTTCTACTGTAGCTTTACCTCCTCCTGTTCCACCTCCCTTATGTCCAAAAACTGGACCTAGAGAAGGTTGCCTGAGAGTCAATGCAACATTTTTATTTAGTTTTCCTAGGCCTTGAGTTAGGCCTATAGCGGTTGTAGACTTTCCTTCACCTAGTGGAGTTGGTGTAATCGCTGTTACAACTACTAATTTAGAACTTTTATTATTATTTTTTATATTCTCTAAAGGTATCTTAGCCTTAAATTTTCCATATAATTCTAAATCTTTGGATTCTAAACCTAAATCATCAGCTATTTGTTCAATTGGTTTAATTTTTTTCATATTTATTTGGATTATTTATAACAATTATAAGTAAACAAGATATAATGCAAAGCGCCGACATGACCAATAATGAATAAAAGTAAGTTCCATATAAATCATAAATATATCCAACTATAACTGGTGCAATCATCATGCCAATTCCCATAGGTAATGCATTTAATCCCAATATAGTTCCATAATGCCTACCTCCAAAAAAATCACCTCTAAAAGCATGAAAAGTTGAAGTTCTCATTCCAAAACCAATTCCCCAAAGTACCGACCAAAGCATAACATCGAGATAGCTATTTGCATATGCAAGGATTATTAAGGATAAGGCTTGAATAATAAAAAATATTGGTAGAGTAATTTTTTTATTATATATGTCGCCAACTATACCACCTGAAATATGTCCAAAAAATTGAAGAACAGACATAAATGGTAGTATTGTACCAGCTGTAATAATATCTAGACCAACTCCATTGTCATCTGTCATATACATAAAAATATGAGCCGATAAGGCTCCCACAGAAATATTAGCAAATAAATGAGATAAGGATAATATCCAAAAAGGTTGAGTTTTTATAGCATTTTTAGCTGTAATATTACTATTAGGTATAACTTTTGGATTAGATACTAGTTTATTTATTACTTCTAGATTAGGTTTTTTTCTAATTACTGAGGCTATAATAGGCCCAAAAACCATGAATAATATTCCAATTATAATAAGAGTTATTCTCCAACCATAATTTTCTATAGATAAAACCATAAAAGGCATAAAAAAGCCACCAAAAGAACTCCCCCCTATGACTAAACTCATTGCAGTGGCTCTTCTATGAGGCATCCATACATTCACTGCAGACATTGATGGAACAAAACCCCCTATACTAACTCCTATTGAAACAACTAAATAGGATAAATAATAAAAGATTATTGAGTTGATAGTACTTAGCCAAAATAAACCCAAACTTGCAATAATAAAACCAATAAAAATCATTTTCCAAGCACCAAATCTATCAGTTAGAAATCCTTCAATAGGTCCAAGTAATGCTCCTCCAAATCTTCCAAATGATGAAACTCCAGATACTATTGCCCTTGACCAACCAAATTCATCTTCAATTGCTTTAAATATTATGCTTCCTCCACTAAATGTAGGAATACTTGAAATAGCAGTATTAAGACCACCAGATAAGCTGATCCACCATCCATAATAAGTTTTTTTTATTTTTGAAATCATATTTATATACGTGTACACGTATTCGACTACCTGTATACAGGTACACTAATGCGTGTAACTATTTTTTCATTATATTTCCATCTGAAAATTCATAAAATATAGGGTCTCCAGTAGGAACTTCTACCTTCTCAATTGACTTGTCGTCTATATTCTCAAAAATTTTAATCATTGCTCTGATACTATTTCCATGAGCAGATATTAGTATATTTTTTTCTTCAAGTAGCTGTTTGTAAATAATTTCATTGTAGAATTCTTGAACTCTATACAATGTATCTTTTAGAGATTCACTTCTTGGGAATTTTTCTTTTGGTATTACGCTAAATATTGGTAAGGATTTATCTCTTAAGTAAATATTTTTATCTAAAATAGGTGGTTTGGTAGAATAATTTCTTCTCCATTTTGCAACTTGATCTTTTCCATATATATCAGAAGTGTCTTTTTTATTTAATCCTTGTAAATTACCATAATGTCTTTCGTTTATTCGCCAGTCTTTTTTTATTTCTAAATGATTTAGCCCTAGTTCTTCCAGAATTATTTTTCCAGTATTATATGCTCTTGAGAAAATTGAACTATATGCAGAGTGTATTCTTAAATTTCTATTTTTTATTTTTTTTGCAGCTTCTTTAGCCTCTTGGATACCATTTTCTGATAGATCTATATCTGTCCAGCCTGTAAACCTATTTTCTTCATTCCAAAGGCTCTTTCCATGTCTAACTAAAATAATGAAGCTCAAATTGTGTCCTTACTTAGATATTGATATCTTATCAATTATTAATAATTAGTTTAAGCTTTTGATCTTTTAGATTTGATTTTATTTCTTCAATATATTTGTAATTACTAGGTATTTCCAATGCAAATGTATAACTTTTTGAAGGTAAATATTTTTGAGCTTCATCAGAGCATTTTTTTCTATATTCTAAATCTGATTTAATGTTATTTCTTCTACATATATTCATTTCTAAAAGATCTATTGACTCCTTTTTATTATCAAAGTAAATAATAGTTAGAGGAATATAAGTTTCATACATCCAAAAGCTTGATTTTTGCTCTGTTTTATATTCAAATAACATACCATCAATATCTTCTGGAATTTTTTTTATACACATCAAACCACTTAGGTACTCTTCTTTTTCATCGGCGTAAAAAAGATTTAAATTATATTCTTTTTCATTACTTAATAGAATCAAAGATATATTTGGGTATGTGATTTCTTTATTTTTACAAAAATTTGAATCTGCATATTCGATATCATTCTTACATGAAATTATTATTGAAATTGAAAAAATTATAAAGATTATACTGACTTTTTTCATTCATCAAGTAACTGTTTTACTTTTCTTGGTATTTCAAATTTTATTTCTTCATCAATATCATGGAATCTTAGCAATTTTTTTGGATTTAATTCTTTTACTATTTCATAAACTAATTTATCTGGAGTTGAGGCACCTGATGTAATCCCTAATTTTTTTATTCCTTTTAGCCAATTATTATCAATTTCCTTAAATGAATTTATTAGGTATGCATTTGTTCCTGATTGAATTGAAACGTCTCTTAGACGATTACAATTCGATGAATTTGAAGCTCCAACAACTAGAATCAGATCAACTTTTTTTGCTAATTTTACAGTAACTTCTTGTCTATTTGTAGTCGCATAACAAATATCGTTTCTAATAGATGCTTTAGGATAAATATTCTTAATTTTATCAATTGTACTCTCGGTATCTCTTACAGAAAGCGTTGTTTGTGAAAGTACAATAATATCTTTGTCATCGTCAGAGTTTTTGTTATCAAGATTAAATTCTTCTCTGTCGTCAATAATTTCCATTTCAGCTTGACCAGAAGTTCCTATTACTTCTTGGTGCCCTTTATGACCTACCAGAATTATTTTTTTTCCTTCTCTAGAATATTTTTTTGCTTCATTATGCACTTTAGTTACAAGGGGACATGTTGCATCTATAACTTTCAGATTTTTTTTCGCTGCAAGTTCATAGTCAGATGGAGGTGAACCATGAGCTGAAAATACTACAACTGAATCATTTGGTATTTCTGATACATTTTCTACAGTTATAGCGCCTTTTGTTTCAACTTCTGAGACAACAACAGGATTATGTACTATTTGATGCTTCACATAAACTGGTGCACCATATTTCTCAATAGCTATTTCAACTAAGTCTATAGCAAGTACAACTCCTGCGCAAAATCCTCTTGGGCTGGCTAGATAAATATCCATAAAAAAAAATTATTTATTTTAAATTATAAACTTTTTTTATAATTTCATTAGAAAATTTTTGAAATTTTTACTCTTTATATATTCTCAAAAGTTATTATTATTATTTTTAATTTTTGATAAATTATTTATAAGAAAGAATTTAGTTTATGAAAAATTTACAAAAAGGTCCATTAATAATTAGCGGAAATGCTCATAATCAGCTAGCTAAAGATATAGCTACTTATATAGGTCAAGATCTTACAAAATCTGAAGTATTTAAGTTTATTAATGATAATACATTTGTAAGAATTTTAGAGAATGTTCGCGAGAGAGATGTTTTTATAATTCAACCTACATCTTACCCAGTAAATGACCATATAATGGAATTATTAATAATGATTGATGCTGCTAAGAGAGCTTCTGCAGGTCGAATAACGGCTGTAATACCTTATTTTTCTTATGCTAGAACAGATAAGAAAGATCAACCAAGAGTTCCTATTACTGGAAGGCTAATTGCAGACTTAGTAACCACTGCTGGAGCTGATAGAGTAATGCTAATGGATTTACATGCAGGACAAGTTCAAGGTTTTTTCTCAGCTACAGTTGATGAATTGACAGCTCTTCCTATCCTTGCAAGATATTTTATTGATAAAAAATTAGATGACCTAGTAGTTGTTTCTCCTGATATTGGAGGAACAAAAAGAGCTAGAGATTTTGCTACAAAATTAGGAGCTCCATTGGCAATTATAGAGAAAAGAAGAGTAGGTAATAAGGATAAAGTCGAATCTCTTAGTATTATTGGAGATGTAAAAGGCCAATCTGCTGTACTTTTTGATGATGAAATAAATACTGGTGGAACAATGATAGCTGGGTCAGAACTATTAAGAAAAAATGGAGTTAAGGATGTTTATGTAGCAGCTACACATGGTGTTTTTCCCCAAGATTCTTTAGAAAAAATAGTAAATTCTAAAGAGATAAAAGAAGTTGTAGTAACAAATTCACTCCCAATAAATTACACAAATAAAAAGCTTAAGATTTTATCAATCTCTGAATTATTTGGTGAAGCCATAAAGAGAACTAATAGAGGTGATTCTGTAGGCGCACTTTTCCTTTGATTAAATGTTAAATATTCTAAAAAAAATTATAGGTAATTCTAATGATGAAGATATCAAAGAACTACAAAAAATAGTTGATAAGATAAATTCACTAGAAGAAAACTTTATAAATCTTAGTGATGAAGATTTGAGATCTCAAACTAATAAACTTAAGAAGAAATATAAAAGTTTTAATTCATTAGATTCAGTTCTAGAAGAAGCTTTTGCATTAGTGAGAGAAGCATCAAAAAGATCTTTGGGCATGAGACACTTTGATGTTCAAATGATAGGAGGTATTTGTCTTCATCAAGGGAAAATAGCTGAAATGAGAACGGGTGAAGGTAAAACCCTTATAGCTACTTTAGCTGCCTACTTAAATACTTTATCTGGAGACCCAGTTCATATCGTAACTGTAAACGATTATCTAGCAAAAAGAGATTCTGAATGGATGGGGAAAATTTATAAATTCTTAGGATTAAGTGTAGGTTGTATACAAAATAATGGTTCGTTACTCTTAGAAAAAATTGAAAATTCTGATGAATATACCCTTATTAATACTCCTAGATCTGAAGTATATAAATCTGATATTATCTATGGGACTAATAATGAGTTTGGATTTGATTATCTAAGAGATAATATGGCACAAAATAAAAATGAAAAAGTTCAGGGGAATCTAAATTTTGCGATAGTTGATGAAGTTGATAATATACTTATTGATGAGGCCAGAACACCTTTGATTATCTCAGGTCCTGCACCAGATAAAACTCAAGATTACAAAAGATTTTCTAATATTGCATCTAAGTTAAGAGTTGAAGAAGATTACCAAATTGATTCTAAAAGGCAATCAATAGCACTTACTGAAAAAGGTATTGATAAGGTAGAAAAACAATTATCAATTGATAATTTATATTCCGAAGAAAATCAGATTTTTTCACATTTACTTGAAAATTCTATCAAAGCTGAAAGTTTTTATATAAAAAACCAGCAATATGTAGTTAGGGATTCTGAGGTGATAATAGTTGATGAATTTACAGGGAGATTAATGGAAGGAAGAAGATATTCAGATGGTCTACATCAAGCAATAGAAGCTAAAGAATCAGTGTCTATTAAAAAAGAATCCGTAACTTATGCAACTATAACTCTTCAAAATTACTTCAGAATATATAAAAAATTATCAGGTATGACAGGTACTGCTGCAACTGAAGCAGAAGAATTAAAAAAAATTTATGATTTAGAAGTTTTAGAAATTCCTACAAACAAACCTTCACTTAGAAATGATTTACCGGATCAAATATATATGACTGAGGAAGCAAAATGGAGAGCTGTTAGTAATAAAATTAAGGATTTAAATCATCAAGGCTCTCCAGTTTTAGTTGGAACTACAACTATAGAAAAATCAGAATATCTATCAAATTTATTAAAATCTGAAGGTATTAAGTGTAATATTCTTAACGCAAAACAACATGAATCTGAAGCATCTATTATTTCTCAAGCAGGTGCTCCATTTTCAGTGACTGTTTCCACAAATATGGCTGGAAGAGGAACTGATATTATTCTTGGAGGAAATCCTAGTAATTATAAAAATAAAGCTGAATGGGAATCCAATAACGATAAAGTAATTAATTATGGTGGACTTTATGTTATTGGTACAGAGAGGCATGAATCAAGAAGAATAGATAATCAGCTAAGAGGTAGGTCGGGGCGGCAAGGCGATCCTGGAACAACCCAATTTTATATTTCTACAGAAGATAATCTAGTAAAAAGATTTGGTGGAGATCGAATAAAATCTGCAATGTCTGCTTTCAATTGGGATGAAAATGAGGCTGTTGAAAATAAAATGATTTCTAGGTCAATTGAATCGGCTCAATCAAAAGTGGAAGCATATCATTTTGAAATTAGAAAAACATTAGTAGACTATGATGATGTAATGAATACTCAACGCGATGTTATCTATAAATTAAGAGATAAAGGTCTAATGAATGAAAACCTAGATAATGAAATTTATATCTATCTTGAAGAGGAAATTGACTCTTTCTTTATTAATTATGATGAGTTTGATGATCAAGATAATATTAATAAAATTTCTTTTTTAAGAAATCTTTTTCCTGATGAATACTTGAGTAACTTAGATCTGGAAAAGATAAATAAAGATTTACTACTTAATGATGCTAAAAATATTTATAAATTGCGAAAAGAAAGCTTAACTGAAGAGATTTCTAAGAGACTAGATAGTTCAATTTTTATTCATTCAATAGACTCAAAATGGGTTCAACATCTAACTATTATGGATAATATGAGGCAGTCGATTGGACTAGAGGCTATAGGTCAAAGAAATCCCTTGATTCAATATAAAAAAATGGGATTTGAAATGTTCTCTCTTTTAGTTCAAAATATTAAATCTCAAATTGTCAGTGATTCTATGAGAGTCAGTACAATTCAAAGTAAATCAAATAAAAATTATAAAACTCAAAAGGAAGATTTTGAACAAACTAGACAAAATATGACAATTGCTTCAAATAGTGTAAACCAAGGTTCTACTAATAATCTTTCTAGAAAAGAGAGAAGAAGAATTGAAAGATTGAATAAGAAAACAAATAAGAAAAGAAGATAAATATCTAATGTCTGAAATTAATGCTTATGAAAAAAAATTAATTCAAGAATTTTCAGATATAAATGAAGAAAATTATAAGTCAAATATCTTAAAAATAATTAATTCTTGGAAGATTCATAAAAATAAAAAATATGAATTTATAATATTAAATCAAGCTTTTAATTGGAAAAGATTAGCTAATCTTATTCTGGGTAATCTTCTAGTTGATAATTTCTTAAAAGATAAAATTTTGGATTGGATAGTTCAACCTCACTTATATGGTGGTTTCTCAGAGACAGAGTTTAAGAAATTGTTAGGTTATGAAAAATATTCTGCTCATCTTTCTTATTTTTATGGAGTTACTATTGAAAGATGTCTAATCACTTACGTAGAAGAAGAGCTAACTAAGAGGCAAACTTCTTATGGAAATTTTGTAAGATTTAAGATAGACGATGCTTTTTTGAAGATTTATAATTTTACGTATGATCAATTGTTCATGGAATTTACTCAAAAATTTAAGATAGATATTAATGATTACTCTGAACTAGATGATGAAAGATTTACATATTGGTGTTTTAAGAAAAGAGTAGATTTTTCTGAACCTTCAAAATTAGCCTCTGATACAAAAAAAGGTACTTCTTTTTTATTCAATTTATTAGATTCTGAGTCAAAAAGAATAAATATCAATAATAAAAAAAATAATTTATTAAGAAGAAAAAAAAATATAGATTATGCTTATTAATAATTTTATATCTATGGAGGTTAGAAATTAATAAAAATTTTACAAATATAAATCCTAAAAATTTACCTAAAAGATTTGAATATCTCGAAAAAGAAGCTTTTTGGAGAAATGAATGGGAAAAAAATCGAATATATTCTAGGGAAAAAAATCTCTCAAGAAATAAATCTTTTGTTATTGATTCACCTCCACCAACTGTTTCTGGATCTCTACATGTAGGTCATATTTTCTCATATACTCATCAAGATATTATAGCTAGATATAAACGGATGCAAAAATTTAATGTTGTTTATCCAATGGGTTGGGATGATAATGGTTTACCTACTGAAAGAAGAGTTCAGAATATATTTGGAGTTAGAATTGATAATAATATCCCATATATTAAAAATTTAAGTGTTGAAAATGAAAAGAAACGCTTAGGATTAAAAGAAAGCTCTTTACTAAAAATTAATCGTCAAAATTTTATTGAAATGTGTCATATTGTTACAGGGCAAGATGAATTAGTTTTTAAGGATTTATTTAGAAAAATGGGATATTCAATTGATTGGCAAGATGAATATACAACCATAGATAATAGATCAAGGAGTATATCTCAAAGTTCTTTTTTAGACCTTTATGAAAAAAAACATATTTATCAATATGAATCACCTACAATGTGGGATATAGATTTTCAAACTGCTGTTGCTCAAGCTGAAATCGAGGACAGAGATATTGATGGAGCTTATCATGATATAAGATTTAATATTCAAGACTCTAAAGAAAATTTAATAATTTCTACAACGAGACCTGAATTACTAGCATCTTGCGTAGGAATTACAGCTCATCCTGATGATGAAAGATATAAGCATCTTTTTAATAAAACAGCTATTTCTCCTGTTTTTTTTGCTCCAGTACCTATTTTCCCCAGCAAACTTGTTGATATGCAGAAGGGGACTGGTATTTTGATGGTTTGTACTTTTGGAGATCAAACGGACGTAGTTTGGTGGAGAGAAAACAAACTTCCTCTTAGACAACTTTTTGGATCTGACGGTAAAGTTTTAGAAATAAATTTTGACCATAAAAAAGAAAAAAATGAATGGATAAGTGTAAATGCTGAAAAAGCTAATAAAAATATTTATAAATTTTATAATAAGACTCTAAAGCAGTCTAAAAACTTAATAATTGAAATGCTCAAAGAATCTCAAAATTCTTTAGATAACATAGTCCCATTGGTATCTGATCCAAAGAAAATTTTACATCCTGTAAGATTTTACGAAAAGGGAGATTCTCCAATAGAGTATATATCCTCAAGGCAATGGTTTGTTAAGATTACTGATAAGAAAGATGATCTTTTAGAAATAGGTAAAAATATTAATTGGCATCCTAATTATATGTCCAAAAGATTTGAGAATTGGACACAAAATTTAGCAATAGATTGGTGTATAAGCAGACAAAGATTTTTTGGGGTTCCAATACCTGTTTGGTACAAGATAGATGAAAAAGGTAAAGTTGACTATAATGACGTAATCCTACCAAACATTTCAAATTTACCAATTGATCCTGAGATAGATATCCCTGATAATTATCAAGAAAAAGACAGAGGAAAGCCTAACGGATTTATTGGCGAGAAAGATGTTTTTGATACTTGGTTTACCTCTTCTATGACTCCTCAAATAATCGCTAAATGGGGCTTACCTGATAAAGACGAAATGAAGTCAATTTTTCCTATGGATATACGGCCTCAAAGTCATGAAATAATTAGAACATGGGCTTTTTATACAATTGTAAAATCTTATCTTCATAGTAACTCAATACCTTGGAAAAATGTAGTGATTTCTGGGTGGATACTTGATCCCGATAGAAAAAAAATGAGTAAATCTAAAGGAAATGTTATAACTCCAATTGAAACTATTGAGAAATTTGGAGCTGATGCAGTAAGATATTGGGCTGCTTCTGCCAGATTAGGGACCGATACGACTTATGATGAAAATGTATTTGTTGTAGGCAATAAACTTGTTACTAAGCTTTATAATGCTGCAAAATTTGTTTTATCGCATGAGTCATTTCATACTGAAAAATTAAATGAAATTGATGCTTCCTTTATAAATGATTTAGAAAAAATGGTCATAGATGTAACTGATAATTATGATAAATTTCAGTTTGCCCAAGCTCTTCAAATTTCCGAAGAATTTTTTTGGAATACCTATACTGATAATTATTTAGAATTAGTAAAGAAACGAGTTTTTAATTCTAAAGGTAATGACAAAGCATCAGCTGTAACTTGTTTGAGAATAGGTCTATCAACTCTTCTAAGACTTTTATCTCCTGTCCTGCCTACAATTACAGAAGAAATATGGTCTTGGTGTTTTAAGAATGATTATGGAATAAGATCAATTCATCAATCAAAATGGCCATCAAAGGAAGAATTTCAAAATTATAATAAACCGAAATTCGAAGACACACTAGAAGTTGCAATTAAGGCGATTAGGTCTGTAAGACAAACAAAAACATCTGAAGGTGTTGGTTTGGGTAAACCAGTAAAACAAATAATGATTCAATCAAATAAACATAATCTTAATATTATTCAAAATATAATAGAAGACTTCAGTAATGCCTCTGGTTGTGAAGATTTTGTAGAGGAAACATCATCTAAAGAAGAAATAATAACTAAAATACTAATTAAGGAAACTGAATTTTAGAGAGATCTATAGCCTACTTTTCCTCTAAACTTGAAATCTTTTTTTTTAATTCATCAAATATTTTGGATTCAAATTCTCTGACTTGCTTACAGCGAATTAATGTTTCTTCCGCTAAATGCATAGGAATTCTTGTTATTCCATCGCTGTCACCAATTATAAGATCGCCTGGATTAATAATTAAGTCTCCAACTTCTACTTTAGTTTGGGCTTCTATTAAGTTAAAAGGCCCATGACCAGGAACTCTACCTGTAGCCCATACTGGCATTTCAGCTGCAGCAATCCCTGGAAGATCTCTTATTGATCCACCATTTATTACACCTACAGCACCTAATGCTTTATGCTTTAGAGCCATACCGTCTCCCATAACTGCCCCTCTGCCTTTATTTTTTTCAATATCTACTATTACACCAATAACTGGTAATTCTGAAGATTCAATTTCATTATAATAATAGTCCCAATCAATTTTTTTCTTGGGTTCGTACAAAGGTGTAACCTTGCATGTAACAGCTATACCAACTACAGGTTTAGATCCTAAGTAATATGATTTTAGATCTGGGCTAGAATAATCAATTTGCTCTTTATCATATTCATCCATAGTCATAAGAGCATTTTGAGCTGTCGCAGAATCATATTCTATTAATCCTTCAATAATTTCTTTTAGGTTCATAATATTCCTATTCTAATTCTATATTAAGATCTTCGCCTGGAAAAAATTCTAACCAAGGCTGAAAGTTTTCCACAAATATTTTTCCTTGTTCAACTGATTCTAAACCTTTTATTGCTCTAGATGGATCATAACCATTTGTTTTAGCAAGAGCTTCAATACCTCTTTTAGTTTCCCTAACTCCTCCTACTATGAAAATATCCTTATCATTATTTTCAACAACTAAATCCAACCCATTTTTTCGTGTTCTCCAGTAGAGTCTCAATTTATATCTCCTAATCTATATATCGTATTGTTCTATCTAGAATTTTATGAGCTAACTCTGATTTTTTCATAAGTGGTAAATCTTCACACCCATATTTATCAACTAATGTGGCTTTATTATTATTTGAACCAAAACCACTTCCTTCTAAGGTTATATCATTTGCAACTATCAAATTACAATCTTTTGATAGCAGTTTTTTTTTAGCATTTTCTATCAAGTTTTCTGATTCAGCTGCAAAGCCAACCTTAATAATTTTTTTATTATCTATTTCGGATAAAATATCAGGATTTTTTTCTAATTTTATTGAGCTTAGTAGTTCTTTTTTTATTTTATGATTAGAAAATTCTTTTACTCTGTAATCAGAAACCGCGGCTGACATAATAATTAAGTCATTATCATCAATACTTCTTAATACTTGATCTCTCATATCTAGCGCACTTTTAATAGGGATTTTTTTTATACCATTAATTGAATTATCATCAATTCTTCCATGTACAAAAGTTACTTTTGCTCCTCTTTCTCTTAATGCTTCTGCTATCGCAATACCCATTTTGCCTGAAGACCAGTTTGATATAAATCTTACAGGATCTATTGGTTCAATTGTTGCTCCAGCTGTAACTATTGCATTTAAGTTTTTAAAGTCTTTTTTTTTTTTGTAAAATAGATTTGATTTCTTCTATAAGGATATGGGGTTCAGTCATTCTGCCGAATTCATTTATTCCTGATGCTAATCTTCCTTTTGTTGGCCCAGAAATTTTCATATTTAATCCTATCAATGTTTTTATATTTGATTGAACTTGTTTAGAGTTATACATATTCCCATCCATAGCAGGGGCAATAATAACTGGTGCATTTGAAGCCAAAATAGTGCCTACAATTGGTTCATTAGAAATTCCAAGCGCAATTTTTGCAATAGAGTTAGCGCTAGCTGGAGCTACAACAATCAGATCCGCTTCTTTTGCAATACTCACATGATCTATTGACAGATCAGTTTTTCCTTCGTAATACCCTGTTATTACTTGGTTGTGACTTATCCCAGAGAATGATGATTCACCTACAAACTCCTTTGCAGATTTTGTCATAATTACTCTTAGGTTAACACCTTCCTTAACTAATGCAGATGCAAGAAAAACAGACTTGTATGCTGCAATAGATCCTGTCACACAAAGAACAATATTTTTATTTTTCAAGTAAGTCATATATGTATTTTAACCCAATAAATGATAATTTTTCGTTATAGATATATTCAAAATCTAATTTTGGTATTATTAATTCACCACCGCCGCCAGTGATAATAAGCTTTATATCATGATCTTTAGAAACTATTTTTTTATATTTATTGAATACACCTTTTATTAATTCTACATATCCAAGAATTATTCCTGATTGAATTGATTCAGTAGTATTATTTCCAATTATATTTTCAGGAATTCTTAATTCCACTGGTCTTAACAACGCAGTAGAATTTGCAAGGCTTTCTGATGCCATGTTCAAGCCAGGAAGAATTGAACCTCCAATATACTCATTATTTTTAGTAATTGCGTTAAATACTAAACAAGTACCAATATCCAGTATAATATTTGGCTTTCCATATAATTTTACAGCTGCAATACTATCTACTAATCGATCTATACCAACGTCTTCAGGTGGATTATATTTATTTATAATTGGTAAATTATTATCATGACTCAAGACTAGAGGTTTTTTATTTGTTAGAATTTCAGACGCCTTTGATACAATTTGAGTTTTGTTTGGAACAACTGAACTAATTATTGTTTTAGTATTCTGAGCAGTTTTGTCTGTTATTTGGAGTAATTGTTTTATTGATGTTGCTATTTCAAACTCTGATTTGTTGTCTTGAGTAGAAATTTTAGCACTATGAATTAATTTATTATTATCAAATAAACCTAGATCTACATTACTATTACCAATGTCTATTGTTATTAGATTATTCATATAATTTATAATTTCAAAAATTTAATTATAAACTATCTGCCATAGGAAAAATTTTTGAAATTACTAAAGCACATGCTTTAGCTATTTCAATATGTTCTTTTTGTGTTCCATGAGAAGCTCTTAAGTCAATATAATGTATCCAGCTCCTTAGAGTACCATTCATATATAGTCTACTAACTGTATTACCTTCTGGAAGAACTACTCTTGCCTGTTCTTTTGCGATACCGTTTTCTATAGCCCATTCATATGTTTTAATTGCATTTTCTATAACTTTTTTTTGTTTTTTTGACCATTGATTTTCTAGCTCTGAATTTTGATTTTCTATAGAATTTTGTCTATTTTTATTATCTTGTAATCTTGCTTCTCTTATTACAAAATCTAGATCTTCTGTTGGATTTGCATATCTTTGGCTGAACTCTTGAAAACTAAAACTTCTATGTCTTAATATCTGTCTCGCAATATCTCTAGTGGTTTCAATTTCTAAGCATACATTTACCATCTCCAAGGGAGACCAATGATAATTTTTTATAAGATAATTTATAAGTTTTTCACTTGTTTCAGAATTTAGCTGATTAGAAGGATTTGAAACTCTTGCACAAAATGCAATTAACTCTTGAACATCGGTTAATCCTAAGTTTTCAAATTCATTAGAGGCTTGTGAATAACTTACTAATTTAACCGTTGGTGTCATAATAATAGCCTGGAAGGCTTTTCTAAGAGTTCCTTAAATTCTTTCATTAAGAGAGCTCCTTCAGCTCCATCTCCAACTCTATGATCTGCTGATAAAGTGGCATACATTATTTGCCTAATTTGAATGTCATCATTTATTACTTTTGCCTCTTTTTTTACTTCACCTAGGGCTATAATTCCACTTTGAGGAGGCACTATTATTGCAGTGAAGGCATGGGTACCAAACATACCTAAGTTAGATGTAGAAAAAGTTCCAGAGGTTAATTCTTGATTTGATAGTGGATCTCCATTTCCTCTCGCTCTATTTCCCAAATCTTTAGATTTAGAAGCAAGAGATATTAAATCTAAATTCTGTGCATCTAGAATTGCTGGTACTATTAAACCTTGTTCTAGAGCAATAGCAATACCAAGATTGATGCTTGAGTAAGAAATTAGTTTGTCTCCATCAAATGAAGTATTCCATTTTGGATATTTTAGCAAAGAGTTTATAGTTGCTTTCAAAACTAGGTCGTTAACTGATATTTTAATTCCATTCTTTTCAATATCTTCATTTATGTCAGAGCGCATTTTCATTGCTTCAGTCATATCAACTTCTACCGTAACTTGAAAATGAGGTATTTCAGTTTTTGATTTAACTGTAACTCTAGAAATAGCTTGCCTCATAGTATTGAGCTGAATATCAGAGCTATCAAGATTTATATTTTTACTATTACCCAATTGATTAGATGAAACTAATGAAGGTCCAGGAATATGTCTCTCAACATCATCTTTTGTAATCCTTCCATCAGGTCCTGACCCTTTAATGTCCGCTAAATTAATATTTTTTTCATTAGCTAATCTTTTTGCCATGGGAGAAGCTTTTATTCTTATTGAATCAGAACTTAAGGTTATATCTACTTTTTGTAAATCTTTAGTGGATTTATGAACTTCTTCACCTGAGTCACTAGAAATAGTCTCCTTAATTGAGGTAGAATCTGATATTTTATTTGAAGTTTCTACAGTAATAACTGTCTCTTTAGATTCTTCTGCTTTTTCAGGGATATCTTCATCCATATCTCCTATATAGCCAATAATTTTTCCTACTTGGACAACTGATCCTTCAATTGAAGTTATTTTTCTAAGAAATCCTTCATCGTAAGCTTCCATTTCAACTACAGTTTTATCGGTTTCAATTTCTGCTAATTTATCACCCTTAGATACTTTATCTCCTTCATTTTTTAACCATTTGACTATGGTTCCTTCTGTCATATCAGCTCCCATTGAGGGCATTGTTATTTCATTAGCCAAAACAAACTCCTAATAACTGCTATTTATTTATCATCTTACTTAGAATATCTTCAACAATTTCACTAGAATCTGGATATGCATTACTTTCAAGATTTTTATTATAAGGCCACGGCACATCTTTTGCTCCTACTCTAATTATAGGAGAATCAAGCCAATCATTGAAGTTTTCTTGGATATCTGCAACAATTTCAGCCATAATTCCACCATTTCTTCTTGATGTATCTAGAGCGAGCATTTTATTGGTTTTCTTTATAGACTCTCCAATTGTGGCATAATCAATAGGATTTAAAGATCTAAGGTCAATTATTTCAGCATTTATTCCTTTTTTTTCTAGAATATCAGATACTTCATTAATAATCCTAATGCCAGCTCCGTAAGATAATAATGTAAGATCTTCTCCTTTTTTTGTTATGTCTGCAGATCCCAAAGGTATTTCATAGTATTCGTCTGGAACTTCTCCTTTGACTCCATATAGCAATGCAGGTTCTGCAAATATCACTGGATTATTATTTTTTATTGAAGATCTTAATAAACCTAACGCATCTCGTGGATTTGAAGGGCAAACACAATATAGACCAGGAACTTCAGCAAGCCAAGTTTCAAAACTTTGAGAATGTGTTGCCGCAAGCTGAACACCTGCGCCTGTAGGTGCTCTTATAACCATAGGTACATTAATTTGTCCTCCCGACATATACCTAATGTTAGCAGCCATATTTACAATTTGGTCAAAACCTACAAGTGAGAAACTTATTGACATGAGTTCAATAATTGGTCTAAGACCAGCACTAGCTGCTCCTATCCCCGTTCCTATGAATGTTGCCTCAGAAATAGGAGTATCTTTTATTCTTTCAGGACCAAATTTATCAAGGAAACCATCAGTCACGGCATAAGCGCCACCATAAGCACCAATATCTTCACCCATGATAAGAACATTTGGATCATTTTGAAGAGCTTCTTCAAGTCCTTTCTTTATAGCTTCTCTCATTACTAATTCAGGCATAATATTTAACTCTTCATTTTAGTTCTATTTATATATATCATTATAAACTTCAGAATTTTTAGGTTCTGAACTTGAATCTGCAAATTCAACAGATTCTTTTACGGTGATATTTACTTCATTATGTATCTTATCTAAATCTTTTTTTGTGGCAATACCTGCAGATACAAGCCATTCAGGAAACCTAACTATTGGATCTTGTTTTTCCCATTCTTTTATTTCATTTGTCTTTCTATATTTTTGACCATCGGCAAGAGAATGCCCAACAAATCTAAATGTTTTACATTCTAAATAAAAAGGTCCGCCATTATGACGAACCTTTTCAATTGCTATTTTTGTAGCCTCTTTGACCGCTAATACATCCATACCATTGACTTGTGCTGCAGGAATATCATAAGTGCTTGCAGCTGTGTAAAAATCTTCTCCACCGGCTCTTACTCTATCTATAGATGAACCCATTCCATACTTATTATTTTCAAGTATGAAAAGTATAGGTAGCTTCCAAACAGAAGCTAAATTTAGGGTTTCATGATAAGTTCCTTGGTTTGTAGAACCATCTCCGAAAAAGCAAACTACTAGTCCGCCAGTTTTTTTATATTGACATGCTAAGGCTAGCCCTGTGGCAAGAGGGAATTGACCTCCTACAATTGCATGGCCTCCCATAAATTTCTTACCAGAATCAAAAAGATGCATTGAGCCACCTTTTCCTTTAGATAATCCTGTACTCTTTCCAAATAGTTCAGCCATAGATCTATTAATATCTAATCCTCTAGCAATTGCATGGCCGTGATCACGATAATGGGTGACTATATAGTCTTCATCTATTAGATTAGAAATTGATCCCACAGCTGTGGCTTCCTGACCTATGTATAAATGAAGAAAACCTCTTATGTTGCCTTTAGTGTAATTTTCACCACATGCTAATTCGAATTGCCTAATAAGAAACATCTTCTTATAAAGCTCTAGCATTTCATTCTTTTCTAATGAAATTTTAGAAGTTTTTAAAGTTTTTTTATTATTTTCTCGTTTTAATGTCGCCATAAGCAAATTTTAAATGAAGTTTTATATTACATCTAGCTTTTAAGTAAACATTTACATCAGTTTTTTCATTTTAAGTGAAAATGCTTTAGTTACATTTCTTAGTATCATAGATATTGTCATTGGGCCCACTCCACCTGGTACAGGAGTTATTTTATGAGCTAAATCTTTTAATTCATCAAATTTAATATCTCCAATTAATCTATATCCATTTTTTTTTGTTTTATCTTCTATTCTATTTACTCCCACATCAATTATGATTGATCCTTTTTTTACCATATCAGCTGTTAATGTGTTAGGAAATCCTGTCGCAACTATAACTATATCGGCCTTGATAGTATGCCTTCTTATATTTTTAGATCTACTATGACAAACTGTGACTGTGGCATTGCCTAATTCAGATTTAGATGACAAAAGTAAAGCTAATGGTATGCCAACTAATTTACTTCTACCAATTATAACTATATTTGATCCTTCAGTTTTTGCATTTATTTCATGAAGTAATATCTGAATCCCTAAAGGTGTTGCTGGAACAAACCTAGGATTACCAGAAGCTAGTAAACCCAAGTTTTCATTAGTTAATCCATCTACATCCTTACTTGGAGAAATAGACTGAATTATTTTTTCATCATCTAAACCTTTTGGTAAAGGGAGTTGAACTATTATTCCATGAGTTTCAGTATCTAAGTTGATTTTATTAATAATGTTAATTAATTCACTTTCTAAAATATTTTCCTCTAATCTTTCCACATGACAAAATATTCCTACTTTTTTACAAGCTCTTTCTTTTGCTTTTACATAAGATATTGAAGCAGGATTCTTGCCAATTAGAATCACTACTAGTTTTGGGACTTTTTTATATTTGATTCTTAGTTCTGATATATCTTTTCTAAGCGAATCTTGAATTGAAGTACTAATTTTTTTTCCGTCAATCAAATTTGAAATTGTTTTTTCCTTTCAAAAAAAAAAAATAACCTTATACTAAATATATATATATTATTGAAATTTAAAAAATGCTCTTTACAGGTATAGATATTATAGAAATTTATAGAATAAAAGAAGTCTGTGAAAGATATCCGGAAAGATTTATGAATAAAATTTTTACCAAACAAGAAATTGAATACTGTAGAGGTCGTTTCCCTCAAATTTCTGCTAGATTTGCAACAAAAGAAGCAGTTATGAAATTATTAGGCACCGGAATTAGGGGAGTACCATGGAAGTCGATAGAAGTATATAGAGCTAGAGGAAAAGCTCCAAAAGTAATCCTTCATGGAAATGCAAAAAAGAAAGCAAATGAACTTGGCATAAAAGAAATTGCATTATCTATTAGTCATTCCAGAAATTACGCAGTTGCATCTGTTGTTTCAGTATAAAAATATGAAAAAACTGTTATTAAAAGTGCTATAAATGAAAATATTAAAGCACCTAAAATTAATTCCTCAAAAACAGATAAACCTGCTAAATTTATAGATTCGATCATTTCTTGCTGATCATTGATATTTGAAGTAAATATTTGTGTGCCAGAAACTAACTCAGAAAATTTTGCCGTACCAAAAGTTGTCATGATAGATAATCCAAAAATCATTCCAATCATTCTAGAAAAAGAAATCATTGATGATGTAATACCTCTGATTTTTTCAGGTATTTTTTTAAGTCCAGCATTATGAATTGGGACTATATAAATTCCAAATCCTAATCCAATTATCATGAAAATAAAAAACAATTCATTTGGTGGCTCTGATATATTTAGCGAGTAAAGAAAAATTCCTATTGAGCATATACATCCTGAAATCATTAATGCTATAAAATTACTTAATTTTGATATAAATATTCCTAAAATTGAACCAACTCCTATAAATAAAGTTAGATTTAATAGAGACAATCCTATTTCTAAATTTTCCATTTGATGAATAGTAGATGCTGAAAGTGGAATAGTTACCATAATAACAATTAAGCTAGCTCCTACAAAAAAATGAATAAATGACGATGTCATAAATGATTTATTATTCAGGAGATCATTGGGTAAAAAGTTCTGATATTTTTTCAAAATTCTTATTACAAATAATGATGATAAAACTAATAGAGTTGAAATTATTATCAACGCAGAAAAATCAATTCCATTATACTCAGATATTAAATAAGTCGAAAGAATTATAATTATAGAAAAAATCATTATGTCAAAAATTTTTATTTTGGTTTGAGAAATACTACTTTTAGGTAAAAAATACATAAGAAATATTATCAAAATTGATATAGGTATATTGATTAAAAACGCGGTTTCCCAATTAAAATATTCTATAATTAGGCTTCCCCACAGAGGCCCAATTACTCCTCCTAACTCTGCAGAAGCTCCAATTAAACCAAATCCATATATCCAATATTTTTTTTCTAAAATTAAAGATACTCCTACTATGCAAATTGGTATTATGGCACCTCCACCCATAGCTTGTAAAAATCTAAATATAATCATCCAAATTAATTTTGAAGGGAAATAAGAATTTTCAGGTATTGAGTTTGTGATTCCAATGAGTAAAGAACCTAATGAAAAAATGATTAGAGAAAATATTAAGGTAGATCTGTAGCCAAACTTATCACATATCTTGCCTGCAATTGGCATAATTATAGTAAAACCTAGAAGGTAAGAAGTTATAGTCCATGAAATTTTATTTAGTTCACCTATAGATATTCGTAAATCTAACACCATACTGGGTAATAGTGTAACAATTACAGTTTGATCATCAGCTGCTATAAAAACCGCTAAGCAAAGAATAGAAATATAGAATATTTTTTTATCTAGAATCAAGGCTCATCCCATTCTATTTCAACATTCCAGTTAGAAAATGAAATTTCTCTTAGGGTGTTACTTAAGTCATTGGGTTGAACTTCTCCAAAAATTAAAATTTTTCTTACAAATCCGTCATCATTTATAAATAATTCAATATCCACATTTTTATTAGGAATTATTATATCTCCAACTAAAGAAGTTAAATTATTTGAATTAATATTTGCGCTTAATAGGTACTCTTTATTTTTGTATTCAACCAACTTAATTGATTCTATTTCTGAATAAATATCTCCCAAAATATTTATAGGATCAATATTTCTAAATGGATTATCTGCCTCCGGTGTTTCCATCCAATCAAAAGATATTGGATTAGTAATCCAATAGCGATCGCCTAAAGATAAATATGAGAGCTTTATAAGAAAATTATTTGAGATTATTTCAGCATCTATCATGATATTATTTGGTTTCATAATATCTCCATTAGCTCTCGAAATATTATAATCTCCAGGTAATTCAGTTGATCCATTTTTATGTCTTAAGTCAAAAGAAAAAGATTTAGAATTTACTATTTTACTTTGTGATAGAGATATTATTTCCTCAGAACTTAATGATTCAAGAGGAATATTTTTTGAACAAGAAACTAACAACATAAGTAAAAAAAAATTCTTAGTGTAATTTATTAATTTATTTATTTTGTTTGTCACTTATTTTTATAAATTTGAAAACTATTGTATATTTAACATTAACATTTACTTGGGGAGCTCATAAGGGCTGAGAGGGTACAAAACCGACCCATAAAACCTGAACTAGATAATTCTAGCGGAGGGAAGAATGAAAAAAAATATAATCTTAGAAAAAATTTATTATAGCTTCAACAACGAAGCTCCCATAATTAATAATCTATCTTTCGAATTTCCAAATGGGCAAACTATTGCAATTTTAGGGCACAGTGGATGTGGTAAAAGTACCCTTCTTCAGATGATATCTGGAATATTAAGACCTATTTCTGGCAATATTATGATCGATAATAATAAAGATTTATTAGGAAATATTTCTTACATGCAGCAGAATGACCTACTTTTTCCTTGGTTAACTGTCAAAGAAAATGTTCTTTTACCATTGAAAATTCTAGGTGATAAAAGTCAATCAAGCTATGATGATGTAATTGAAAAGTCTAAAATTCTTGGGATAAATGAATATATTGATTTCTACCCAAATGAATTATCTGGGGGATTGAAACAAAGAGCTGCTTTTCTAAGAACAATTATACAAAGATCAGAATTTATTTTATTAGATGAGCCTTTTGCATCATTAGATGCAATAACAAGAATGGAACTTTATATATGGTTAGAGCAATTAAAGAAATATATAAAAAAATCAATAATTTTAGTTACTCACGATATAGATGAAGCCATTTTTTTATCAGATAAAGTTATAGTTATGGGTTCGGGGGAAAATAATTTTAGGTTTCAAAAAGATATATCTATGCCTCATCCTAGAGGTTCAAATATTAATATGTCCAGTGAATTTCTAGAAATTCGTAAAGATCTCTATTCTAAATTAAAAGAGGTAAAGTAATTGTTAAAAAATATATATAGTAAACTAATAAATTGGTATTTATCAATTCTTGCGTTTATTTTTATCATAGCTATTTGGCAAATCCTATCAATTATGAATATATTTGAGCCTTGGCTTTTACCATCTCCATCAGCTATCTTAATGGAATTCTTAAACTCAACAAGTTTTCTGTTGTATCATACATCAGTAACAGGATATGAAATTATATTAGGGTTATCTTTAGCTGTTCTACTAGGAATAATTTTAGGTTTTTCAATGACTCTTTCAAAAGTGTTAGAAAGATCTATATTACCATATGTAATAGCATCTCAAGTGATCCCTATTTTTGCTCTTGCTCCTATTCTTATTGTTTGGTTTGGAGCGGGACTATTATCTAAAATTATAGTGGTATTCTTAATATCATTTTTTCCTATATGTATAGGAGTTTTTGACGGACTAAATAGAAAAAATANTGAAATGGAAAATATGTTGAAAACTATGGGAGCATCAACTTATCAAATTTATTCATTATTAANAATTAAATTAGCTCTTCCAAGCTTTTTTTCAGGNCTTAANGTTGCTGCTGTGAGCTCAGTAATNGGNGCTGTTGTNGCAGAATGGATTGGATCGAAAGCAGGTTTAGGTTGGATTATGAAAGTATCTGGACCTTTATTTCAAACTGAAAGAGTTTTTGCTTCAATCTTTTTATTATCATTATTTGCATCAGTTCTTTTTTTATCAGTAAAAATAATAGAAAAAAAATTAATCAAGGGAGTTTATTAATGAAAAAAATATTACTAGGAATAATTTTAGGAATATCTNTTATAAGTTGNCAAAATGANAAATCTGTTTCCATGGCATTAGATTGGTATCCAAATTCTAATCACTCAGGAATATATTCAGCTATTGATGAAGGATTTTTCGAAAAAGAAANTATAAATTTAGAAGTTTANACTCCTTCTGATCCTACTGCAATAATATCATCAGTTGCAAGTGGTCGTGACGATCTTGGNNTATCNTATCANCCAGATATTTTACAAGCTCAATCTGCGGGCCTAGATGTGATTTCAGTTTTNAGTATTTCCCAGCATCCATTAAATTCTATTATGACTCTCAAAGAAAAAAATATACAAACTCCTAGTGACTTAAAAGGTAAAACAATTGGTTATCCNGGAATTCCATCAAATAAAGCNATGTTGGAAACTGTANTAAATAANGATGGCTTANNTATTNAAGATGTNGATACNATTGATGTCGGATTTGAACTAGTTAAGGCCTTAGTNTCNGGTTCAGTNGATGCAATAATAGGAGCTTATTGGACNCANGAATCAATAGTTATGGAGCTTCAAGGTTANGATATAGAAATTATGAGATTNGAAGAATGGGGTGTACCNGATTATTATGAACTACTGTTAATTACTAATTCAACATTTTTAGAGGAAAAAAATNCTGAATTGAAAAAAGTCGTAAGNTCAATTAAAAAAGGTTANGAATTCTCTATATTAAATCCTGAAAAATCAATTGATAGCNTAATCAANATNGCTGGGAAAGAGATTGTTGAAGAAGANGTTGAGAGAGCNGGAATTAAGTTATTAATACCAATGTGGCAATCTGAAAGTGTTAATTTTGGATATCAAGATTTAAGTAAATGGTATGATACGTANAATTGGATGAATGAAAATAAATTTTTGGATAAATCTCTTAANATTGAGGATTTAGTTTATACCAACTTTTCAAATTAANATTTNTNTTAAGGCCAAAGTAAAATTCCAGATAATTCNGTTTCGGCTTCTAAAAGATGCCCTTCGATACTTGTGACATATATTTTATTATTTATAAATGTNCAATTTGTNGGCCTTTCGCAAGGAGCTANATGGCGTTCAACAATTTTACCATCTTGATCAAATACAACTATGCTCCCNCCGGGTCCAGATAACTCCCATCCAGTAGCAGCGACAATATAATTTTCATTGNTATTNGAAGAAGCTAAAGTCATNCCATCTATNCCTCTNTGAGGACCAAAGTCATGTAAAACTTTCATATTGNTTAGAGATCCATCAGATTCAACTGAATATGACCTTAGTTCTCTTTCTCTGTCTGCTCTATAATCTGATTGAGCTACATATAGAATATTNTGCTCTTCATTGAATAATAAACCATTCGGCATGGAAGTATCAAAAGTCCTTCTATTAGTTGTGTAAGTTCCATCNGAATTTTTATCTGCGGAAATTATTGCAGAAAAACNNATTCCCATCTCTGGATTTATGTCCTCAANCCTATCTGAAAAGTAAATAGACCCNTTACTATTTATAGCTAAATCATTNGGGNNATTTAGTTTTTTACCATCTAATGANTCAGCAATTATTTCTTTTGAACCNTCTATATTATATTTTGAAATATTTCTTCTTGATCCTTCACATGCAAANANCTCTTGTTCTTTATTATAATTTAGTCCATTTGCTNCNCCAGTNTCAGATATAAATTCATANACTTTGTTGTTACTTGGATTGTATGAAAGAACTCTATTNTGAGNAATATTTGANAANAGAAGTTCTTTACCGTTCCAGCAAGGCCCTTCAGTAATAGTNCCAATATTTGGTATAACATTTTTGAAAATCCAAGACATTTTTAACCTCTGTTAGAATATTTACTATAAATATTTATAACTTAATCTTAAGAAAAGTAAAACTATGAAACCAGATGCAAAACCACTTCCTATNTGTATGACCATTGCAGGTTCNGATTCTGGAGGTGGAGCAGGTATTCAAGCTGANCTNAAAACCTTTGGATCANTANATTGTTATGGAGTTTCTGCAGTTACTTCNGTAACAGCTCAAAATACTNTAGGNGTCAGTGACATTCATATAATTCCTAACANTGTTTTGAANAATCAAATAAATTCAATCATAAAAGATATAGGATTTNATGCAGTTAAGACAGGNATGCTTCCTGAAGAATCTACAGTAATTGATATTGCAAATTTNTTAGGTGAATCGTCTAATCTTNNATTAGTTATTGATCCGGTAATAGTTGCTACATCAGGGGATGTCCTNATTTCNNCAAAGGCTATAAAAGCATTAAAGNAAAAACTATTTCCANTAGCTACTATTATCACTCCAAATTTATCAGAAGCTGAAGAGTTGACTGAGATGAAAATAAAAACTAAAGACGATATTTATAAAGCGTGTAAAATCTTAAAAAATTATGGNCCAAAATCTGTAGTNATNAAGGGAGGACATTTTTTTAAATCAGATGTGTCTGAAGATGTATTTTATGATGGAAATAAATTTGAATCATTCAGTGTNAAAAGAATAGATACAACTTCAACTCATGGAACTGGTTGTACTTTTTCAGCNGCAATAACAGCATTTCTTGCTAGNGGAGAAGATCTAAAAGATTCAGTAAAATTATCTAAAGAATATGTTACTAAAGCTATTAATAAAGCATATAAAATAGGCAAGGGGAATGGCCCATTAAATCATTTTTTTTANTAGGNNNTACATTACACTATAACCACCATCTACAGGAATAGATACTCCATTTACAAAATCTGAAAATTTGCTTGAAAGAAAAATAGCAGTACCTGCCATATCTTCAGGTAATCCCCATCTTTCGGCTGGAGTTCTCCCTGCAATCGNAGCGTATCTTTTTGGATTTACTTTTTTGAATTCATTTGTCATATCTGTCACGATCCAACCAGGCAGTATAGTGTTGATTTGAATATTATATTTAGCCCAAGCAATTGCACAGCTTTTTGTATATTGCACTACTCCACCTTTACTTGCTGCATAAGCTGCAGAATTTGCATTCCCAAAAATAGACATCATGGAACCTATATTTATGATTTTTCCTGATTTATTTTTCTTTAAGTGTGGGAACACAGCAGAAGTCATATGATGAATTGAATTTAAGTTNGTATCAATAACATCGTCCCAATCATTTTTAGNTAATANATGAGGCTCATCACTTCTTCTACTTATACCAGCATTGTTNACNAATATATCTATTTTCCCAAANTTTTCTATTGTAAATTNCATNAGTTTATTTATAGAATCTGTGGTCNTTCACATCTAAATTAAAAGTTTCGCTGTTTTGACTTATTTTTTTTATTTTTTCAATTGCTGCTTTATTTTTTTCTTCATTTCTTGCAGCAATAATAACTTTTGCACCTTCTTCAGCAAATCCTTCTGAAATACCTAAACCAATCCCTCCATTACCACCTGTAACAATNGCAACTTTATCCNNNAAAATAGAACTACTCATTTTTTAACTCCTTTATNCTTATAAATTTTCTATCATTATTTCTTTAATTATGTGAACACTTTTTGTTTCTTTTTCTGATAAATATAATTCAAGTTTAATCTTTCCTTTTTTTCNAATTATTTTTGAATTTTCTGGATTTGGAACATAGTTTTTATNTNTAGTNTTTTCTTCNAATGAAACATTATTTTTTATATTCANATCANAATTATTCATTTGAATTTTACCGTTTATGAATTGTAATAAGTCATGNTCAGTAATTTTCCAATTTATATTTTCTTTAATGAAANCTAAGGTTTCATTTATTAATTCATCCCCATATTTTTCTAATTTATTATTCATCTTCAAGATTTAATTTAAGGCTTCTTTCAAATGACTCTTTATCATTGAGATCAAGGTGTGTCCACTCAGAATTTATTTCAAAAGTTTTTACTAAATCATCATTTCTTCTAAATAAGTCTTTTAAGCCATTTTTATAATTTGAAATTTTTAAGATTTCATTAAAAAAACTTTTTCTGAAAATTAAGGGATGCCCTCTTTTTTTATTATTTATAGGTGAAGAAATAACTGATGAATATTTATTATGAAACTTAATTATTTTTTCATAGAACCAAATTGGTCTAGGTTGATCTACTCCAACTATAATTAGATTTTCTATACCTATATCTAAGGACTTGATACCTTTTATAATTGATGAAGATTTCCCTGAATCATAATCTGGATTATTTATTATTTTAACTTTAGAATTCGAAACCTTAGATCGAATTTTATCTCCATTATGACCAATAACTAAATAAATTTCTTTACATCCAGACTTTAATAGTGAATTAATTTGATAATTTACTAAGAAGTCTCCGTGCCACATAAGTAGAGATTTTGTTGTGCCCATTCTTGTTGATTTGCCTGCAGCAAGAATCAAGGCTGCAATATCTGATTTCATTTTTTAGTTATTTATTTTTTGAGACTTTGAGATTTTAGCCTTAATCTTATCAATAAATTTTTTATCAAGCATCATAGAATTGTTATCTCCACCCAATCTAAAGGATAAAATTTCAGCCATTATTGAAATAGCTATCTCTTCTGGTGTCCTTGCACCTATACCTAATCCTACAGGTGCCCTTAGCTTACTGAAAGAGTCATCATCAATTCCTTCGGACAATAATTTTTCAATAATTAATATTGTTTTTCTTTTGGATCCTAGGAGGCCTACATATGATGCATTAGTTGCTAGAGCTCCTTTTGTTGCTGAATCATCATGTTGATGACCTCTTGTTGCAATGACTATAAATGTATTTGCATTTATTTGAAATTTATCAAATCCATCATTATAGGAAGCAACTTTTACTTCATCAGCTTGAGGAAATCTTTCTTCATTTGCAAATTCCTCTCGGTCATCAAAAATATTAAGTTCAAAGCCAAGTGGTTTAGCTAAATCTCCGAGAGCTTTTGAGATATGGCCTCCACCAGCAATTACAAGTTTTGGAGGGGTTGTAAAAGCTTCGATATATATTCTACAATTTTCGTACTGAATTGTTTTATTTTTACCTAATGCCATTAATTTTCTGGCTTCCATCACAATTTTTTTATCTAAGTCTTTATTGAATAAAATTCCTGTTTGATCACCATTTTCTCTAACTAGGATTTTATTTCCTACCTGTTCTTTGATTTCTGATTCAAGAATTTGGACTAATGCAACTGGTTTGCCTCCATTAAATGCCTTATCTATTTCATCTAGAAAGAATTCGAATTCAAGTTTATCTTCTATAGGATCTATCAAAAAATGCATAGTTCCGCCGCAGACTAATCCATCTTGTGCCGCTAGGTCTTCATTTAGCTCATAAGGTCTTACTTCAGCGTTTTCTTCACGCTTGATCTTCTCACTTGAGGCGAACCAAATGTCTCCTTCAACACAACCTCCACCTAACGTGCCTACTCCTGACCCATCTTCTCTAACTAGTAATTTTGCACCTGGTTTTTGCGGAGTAGATCCTTGAGTTCTAGTTACTGTTGAAATTACAAATTTTCTTTTGTTTTTAATTTCTTCTATTGCTGCGTCAAATACATCTTTCATATAATTCCTCTATTAATAATTATATAATTTCTTCTAATTAAACTCTATATGGTTCCAGATCTTTCCACTTAGGATTAAGACCAAATCCTGGAATATCAGTAGCGTAAACAAAACCATCTTTAATGACTAATTCATTGTCCCATATTTTACCGTGCATTGGATTTACGGTATCTCTGTAATATTCTAAAATTAGTCCATTTGGTATAGCTGATACTAAATGAATATGAACTTCTTGTGCTCCATGAGGAGCAATATCTAAATCATTACTTTGAGCAAGTGCACAAACTTTCATAAATTCAGTAACTCCACCTAGAATTAAACAATCAGGTTGAAGTATATCTACAGCCCTATGATTAATCATGTCTCTAAATCCATATCTAGTATATTCATTTTCTCCAGCGGCTACTGGAATTGAGGTTGATCTTGTTATCTCAGCTTGTCCAATATAATCATCTGGCTCTACAGGTTCCTCAAACCAAAAAAGGTCATATTTTTCTGCTTTTCTAGCAAACTCAATAGCTTGATAGTGCCTATAAGCGTTATTTGCATCTACCATAAGTTTTACATCATTCCCAATAACTTCTCTACAAATCTTAACTCTTTCTATATCTTCATTTATAGGAAGTGCTCCCACCTTTATTTTTACTGCTCGAGCACCAATTTTTACATTATCTTCCATTTCTTTAGCTAATTCTCTTAATCCTTTACCTTTTTCATAATATCCACCAGCTATGTATGTATCGACTTTATTTGTAAAACCACCTAAAAGTTTATAAACAGGTAGCCCCGAAACTTTTCCTTTTATGTCCCAAAGTGCTATATCTATTCCAGAAATAATTCTAGTAGTTATTCCTCTTCTACCTACAAGTTTAGGTCTCCACATTTCATGCCATATTCTTTCATTATCAAGAGGATCTAAACCAATTATTCCTTTTTTAAAATGATCTATTAGCTCTCTTCCTACACTTGGAGAGACATCAATGCTTGCTGCTATACCAATACCTGTAATATCTTTTTCATCGGTCTTGATTTCAACAATATTGAGTACATTATGTGTGTATGTATATAGACCATTTGTTATGGGAGTAGCTCTTTCCCATCTATAAATTTTTAGGTTTACATCAGTAATTTTCATTTTATTTGTCCCATTATTAGTTTTTTATGAAATAATTATTTTAGAAAGTTTAAACCTTTTCTTACGTCACGTAAATGTGTAATATAAATTTCATTGAAGTAAAGAGAAGAATTTAAGATAAGGGGTCCGTAGCTCAGTGGTCAGAGCAGTCGGCTCATAACCGATTGGTCGCAGGTTCAAATCCTGCCGGACCCACCATAAATAGGGGGATTTATGAAAGCAGCTCAAATAACAGGATTCAGGAAAGTTGAAATTACTGATATTCCTGATTTAGGTGAATTGAAGGATGGAGAAGTAAGATTCAAGACCGATTGTATATCAGTCTGCGGATCAGATATACATAGTTCTTTTGAAAAAGTTTTACCTGAAGAAGACTACCCGCTACCGCCTGGAATGCCTATTCATGAAGTTGCTGGAGTAGCAGTTGAATCTAAAGATGAAAGATATCCCATTGGGACAAGGGCAATTATAATACCAAATTATAGAAAGCCGGATGGTAGTATTGGGACAGGAGGAGCAGTTGAATATTTAGACCAAAATCATGAAAGAATAATTAAGCTTCCGGATTGGGGAGATTTAGAAGATTGGATTATGCTTCAGCATTCAGGTACTGTGCTTTATTCAGCCAAACATTGGGGTAATATATTTGGTAAATCAATAGCAATTTTAGGTCAAGGGGGAATTGGTCTTTCATTTACTATGCTTGCCTCTAAACAGGGAGCTTCTGAAATTGTTGGCATAGACAAACATGATTATAGATTAGATAAAAGTATTTCACTTGGAGCTACAAAATCTATAAAATATGAATCTTTGGAAAATCTAATTGAAAGATCTGAAGAAGTAACAAATGGCGAACTATTTGATATTGTTGTTGATGCTTCAGGAAATGAAGCTGGATTTAATACATGTCTAAATATAATAAAGAATGAAGGAAAATTTATTACATTTAGCATAGTTACTGATGACATGGTTGAGTTTGAACATAGTTTGATGTTAAGAAAAAATTTAGATATACATTCTACTCAAATTGCTACAACTCCAGAGCCTATTGCTGAAATTAGAGAGCTTGTTGCTCTAGCTGAAAGAGGATGGTGGGATCCTAAATCTTTGAAAACTGGTGTCTCAGACTTAAAAGATCTTCAAAAGGCCTTTGAAGAATATGCTGAACAAAAAAATAACGTAATTAAAAATGTAGTTAGATTTAATCCCTAAGACCCGAATCTTTCAGTGTAAATCTTACTATTTAGAAATATTTTTTGAACTATTTCTGATGCATTTTCAACAAAATAATCTGAGCCGCATATATAGATTTCGTATTTTAATAATTCATCTAATTTATTAAAATCTTTTTTTGATATTCTTTCAGTTCCAATTCCATTTATACCTGATTTTTCTCTAGTTACAAAAGGATGATATTCAGAATTATTTTGCTTTGAAAAGTCACTGTAATTTACTAGACCATCAAAAGTCTTAGACCAATGAAATAATTTATAATTTTTTTTCTCATAATCTAGGAATTTAGTCATTGATAAAAAGGGGGCAATTCCAGAACCTGAACAAATAAAAATCGGAAGCGATTCGTTTCTTAATATGAATCTTAATCCCATTGGTCTTGATATAAGAACCTTATCTCCTATCATAGAATGATCAAAGAAAAAGCTTGAAACTTCGCCATTTGAAATTTTTTCAATTAGAAATCTAACATAATTTGCGTTTGGTTCAGAAGCTATTGAGTAAGGCCGAATTGCTTGATATCCATTATCTGCAGTTAAGCAAATTTCAGAATATTGACCGGGTACATGACTATTCCAATCCTCTACTTTAAATTCTACAAAACACAACTCAGAGTTAATTATTTTTTTATTAATAATCTTGGATTGATGAAAGTAATTATTATTCATTTATCCTGAATATCTTTGCTCTTTCCATGGATCACCATACATATGGTATCCGTAATTTTCCCAAAATCCAGCTTTATCAGAATCCATGAAAATAATTTTATCGAACCATTTTGCAGATTTCCAAAAATACAAATGAGGGACTATCAATCTTATTGGACCTCCATGTTCAGGAGATATTGGTTCATCATCATAAGAATAAGAAATAATTGTATTTTCTAACAGAAGATCTTTAGTTGGAACATTAGTTGTATATCCAGTCGAAGATCCAGTCATAGTCCAGTCTGTCGGAGGAACGATATTGATTTTTTCAAATAATTTTTTTACAGAAACTCCTGACCAATTCATGTCAAACTTAGTCCATCTTGTGACACAATGTATATCTTCTGTTATTTTCTTTTGTTCTAAGCTTTTTAACAAATTCCAGTCAATTTTAGCTAACTCTTCATTTTTATTCAAAATTGTTAGGTTCCAATTTTCAATTTCTATTTTAGGGGTTGGCTCAGCTGATAAAACAGGGAATCTGTTTTCAATGTATTGACCAGGGGGTACTCTATCATTATTTTCTTTTTTACCGAAAAAACCTCTTGTTACCAATTTGTAAAACTCCCATCTTCCCTCGATAATCTTGGTGAGAATGCTGTTGGATCAACTCTCATTGATTCAGCAACATCCATGTCTATATCTACTCCTAGCCCAGGCGTATCTGGGCACCAGGAATAGCCATCTTGCCATTCTATTTGTTTTGGAAAAAGATTCTGCGCATAAGTACCAGGTGCTTTAGGCATTTCTTGTACACCTACATTGCTTGATGCCATACATAAACTGACACATGCAGCAGCTGATACTGGACCTAGAGGATTATGTGGAACAATATTAATATAGTGTGTTTCAGCCCAATGAGTAATTTTTAATGCTTCAGTTAATCCTCCAACAATACATAAATCAATCCTAGCATAGTCAATTAACTCATTTTCTATAACTTCTCTGAAAGGCCATTTAGAAGACCATTGTTCACCTGCCGCAATTGGGAGATTTAATTTATTTCTTATATGATGATAGGATCCAGGATTTTCAGATCTTATTGGATCTTCAATAAAGAAAGGCTTCAAGGGTTCTAGGTCCTTACACATTTCTATAACTTCAGGTGGGTCTAGCCTGGTATGGACATCAAAGGTTATCTCTGGCTCATATCCAAATTTTTCTCGAACTTTCTGCATTATTTCAACAGCAACTTTTATTGATTTTCTTGGTTCTAAAATTTCAGATTCTAAATCATTGATAAAGTTGCTAGGTTGATGCCATCTTAGAAATTTCCAGCCTTTATTTAAGTGAGTTTCGCATTCCTCTAGAAATTCCTTAATAGAATTTCCTTGAGTATGTGGATAGCAAATAACCTTTTCTCTGTAGGGGCCACCAAGCAATTTATAAACTGGCATATCTACAGATTTAGCCTTGATATCCCAAAGAGCTATATCAATTGCAGAAATTGCACATGAGTAAACTTTATCAGCAGGGAAAAATGAGGAACGAAACATTATTTGCCATAATCTTTCAGTTTCCCATGGATCCGAACCTATAACTATTTCGCTAAGATGATCTATAGCTTTACCAATAGCGTTTCCTTGTCTTGCAATTCCAACTTCTCCTAGACCATGAATGCCCTTATCTGTATCAATTTTTACGAAAAAATAAACCTTTCCTTCTTCATCCATAATGGGAATATTTGTTATTTTTGTTACTTTCAATTTCTAATTTTCCTTTTCTGATTTTTCCACTTTACCTCATTTTTTTCAAAATCATGAATATATAATCCTGCGCCTTTTCTTCTAGCCCATGGGGCTTTAGGTATTCTATTGATTTTTTGATTTTTTAGTTCAGATAATGATTTTTCATCAATAATTAAACCAATTCCAGGAGTATCATCTAGAAATAAATAACCATCTGAAATATTATCATTCCACTTAGAATATGCTTTTTCTCTTCCAGGATCAACCACTTCCATCATCACATGATTAGGAATTGATGTAGCAATATGAGCATTATAATTTCCAATACAATTCATTGTTGTAACAGGAATTTCGTATGCGTAAGCTAGGTTACTTATTTGTCTTAATCCTGTAACTCCTGATTGATAACTACTTACATTTAATATATCTGCAGCTTGATTACTGATCAAGGAATAAAAGTCACCTACATTATTCAGATTTTCCCCAGTAGATACAGCTGCTTTAATATTATCTGAAACCATCTTGAGCCCTTTGTAATCCCACCTTCTTACAGGTTCTTCTGCCCAGAAAATATCAAACTTTTCTTCAATTTTATTAATACTTTGAATAGCTTTTTTTACAGACCAATATTCATTAGAGTCAATCATAATTCTAGGTCTTTTTGTAATTTTAGATAAGGCATCATAGACAATTCCAATCCTTCTTAGATCATCTTTTAATGAAATTCCAATTTTTATTTTAGCGGAATCAACCCCTTTATCTGCCATTTTAGAGAAAAAAGTGTAAAGTTCTTCATCTGTAAGATTATATCCAATATCAGAGGCATAAATTTTACATTTTGGATCACTTGAACCGAGTGTTTTCCATAATGGCTCAGAATTTATTTTTGCCTTTAGGTCCCAAAGTGCGATATCTATTGCAGATAACGCAGAATGAGCCTCTCCTTCATCTCCTTGTTTAAACACAAAATCTATCATCCTTTTCCAAATTGAAAAAACTTCTCTAGGATCTCTTCCTTCTAATAATGGGAAAAATTCTTTTACACGATCACTTCCTAATGGTGCAATACCAGTTATACCTTCATCAGTTTCAATTCTTAATATATTCGAATATATTAAGTCATCTCCTGATGGACCATTAGAATCACCCAATGGGCGATCCATGATTTCTTTATATTTTTCTAATTTATAATCAATAATCTTCATTTTGATTGTCCCTTAATTATTTCTTCCTTAGAGGGAGGTATTTCGTACAGTCCAGCTCCGGGTCTTCTTCCAAATGGACTTGGGCCAGCTTTTTGTGACACAGATTTTACTTTGTGCTTAGTAAGTTCTTCATAATTTATTTCAACACCTAAACCGGGTTTATTACCAACTAGTGCATATCCATCTTTGATTATTACATCAGATGAAAAAACTTTTGTTTCTGGCTCTGGATGAGGGACTTCAATTGTAATGCAATTTGGAATAGCATTGGCTATATGTGCATGAATAATTCCATATGAACCTCCTAATGTAACAGGTAATTCAAGTGCATAAGCTGCATCAGCTATTTGCATTGCACCTGTAATTCCAGTCATGCCATGACTAACTTGTATTACATCTGCAGATCTATGATGAAAATATGGAAGAAAATCTCCTAGAGTATCAAGATTCTCCCCAGCACATACAGGTGTTTTGATTGAATCTGAAACTTTTTTCAAGCCTAAGAAATCCCATCTTCGAGCAGGCTCTTCAATCCATCCTAATGAGAACCTTTCTTCCATTTCTGATATTTTTCTTATTGTTTGCTTAGGTGACCAATACTCATTAGAGTCAACATAAAGAATAGGATTATCACAATTTTTAGATAGAGCTTTCTCCATTAATTCAAGCCTCCTAAGGTCTGAGTCTTGATCAAGCCCAACTTTTAATTTACCTGCTTTAAAGCCAAATTCATCTGACATTTTTGCATACCACTTAAATAAATCATCATCACTAATTGGAAGGGCAATATCTGAGGCATATACATTAACTTTTTCATTATTACCACCTAGTGTTTTCCACAGAGGTTCACCGTTTATCTTTGCCTTAAGATCCCACAATGCAACATCCACAACAGATATTGCATCATTAACTATTCCATCGTGCCCGCCCTTAAAAAATTTTTCAATCATTCTTTTCCATGTACTCATTACTGCTTTTGGATCATTGTTTATAAGAATTTCTTCAAAAATTGAATTAATTTGGGGGATTGAATTTTGACCACCTAAAGAAATACCTTTAAGTCCTTCGTCTGTAATAATTTCAACTACACAACTACTTGCTTTTTTCCTACCCATGGGAGAGTTAGCATCTCCCATAATTCTGTCTAAATTATACTCAATCAATGTAGTTTTTAGTTTTTTAATTTTCATTTGAATATTTTTTTATAAATTTTAGTATTATCTTGATTCAAATATTTAGGGAATTTTAGAATGAAAATGTATATTATTTAAAAATGAACAATTCTCTAAAAATATTTATAAATTATTATGACATACTAAGTAAGATTTTTTTTCTTGGATTGGTCTTTTTTGCCATTTTATTTTACATTCTCAATACATCTCATATTTTTGCTGAGGAAGAAACTGATAGCACTATATTTATTGCTTATGATACAGATAACTTAAATGATAATGAAGATTATAAGACTTCAAAAGATATTATTCTTCAAATAGCTAACTACTATTCAATTAAAAAAAATGTATCTGTAATTATTCAAAGTTATGGATCTATGAATGGTGAAACATTAAAAATTGATGAAGAAAATGTAAATTTATCTATAGAAGAATTTTTATTTAGAATAGATAAAAAGTTAAATTCAGATAACCCTAATCATTATCTAGCAATATCTGACGGTTTTACACAAATAGCAGAAAATAAAAATGTTTCTAACTCAAAATTTTATTTAATATCTCCGCTGAAAACAGGAACTCTCGAGGATTCATCTAATATAAAGTTAACTAATTTAGCAGACTTATATCAATCTTCCGAAATTACATTAAGTGTAATGTCTATGCCATCTTCTTTAGCTGAAAATAGAGAATTCTTTTCTAAAATATCAGCTCAAACTAATGGTGATTTTATAGATTTTGGTTCTAATAAATCTTTTACAGATTTTATAAAGATATTCTTAGATGAGCCTATTCTTTTAGTTGATACGAATTTAGATTCTAAGCCTCTCTCAAATTTTATAAATGTTGCTCCTACAGTTGAAAAATTGAGAATAGGAATCTATAGACAAGACATTGAAACAAAAATTTCTTTAATAACTCCTTCAGGTACCGAATTAGAGGAAAACTCGGATTATAATTTTTGGGAGTTAGACAAAATAGTATTTTTAGACATTAATAATCCAGATTCAGGAACATGGACAATCATAACAAATGGATCATTAGGTAAATATGAAATTTATACAGATTCATCAAATCCCCTAGAATTGAGAACATATGGTGAAAAAATTTATCCAATAAATTCTGAAATTATACTTGAAGTTGGGGCTTATATTGATAATAAATTATTGAATATTTCAGATGCTGAACTCCAAGTCAGAATTAGAGATTTCGAAGGTATTGAAACTATTCAAATAATGAGTGATATTGGTCAAAAAGGAGACAGAGTTGCTGCTGATGGAATATATACTGCAAAATTACCAAGCATATCTAAACAATCAGTAGTTGATGTTGAGTATATTTTGCAATGGAAAAATCTTTCAACTCCAGTTATTAAGAAAGATCAAATTAAAATTGAATATTATCCTGAAATCAAAATCACTGAAATTAATGATCTATCAGGTAAATCAAGCCAAGAAATAAAAGTCTTAAAATTACAAACTTCTGTAAATACTTATCCTTTTTTAGTTACCCCTGAGGAAATAAAGCTGAGTCTAGATGAATCAATAAATCATATAAAATTTAGAGTAGAACCCTTAAAAATACCAGATTCAGATAAATCTTATGAATTTAATGTTTATGCATTATCTGAGATAAAAACTAAAGATGAGACTTCGATTGAGATTAATCTTAGTACAATTTTCTTAGATCAACAATATACTTCTGAACCAATTCTTATCTCTATAACTACTAATACAAATTTTCTATATATATTTGGGCTAAGATACTATTATTGGTTTCTAATATTGATAGCTGTAGTGATTATTTCTATTCTAGTTCTAAATTTCACAAGAAGGGCAAAAATTTACGGTTTCATGACGGATGTAGATAATAATATAATAGTGGATTTTTCACAAATAAAGAGAAATCCAATCCTTAAGATGATTCATCCTAAAAGAATATATTTCAAAAATATAAGTGAGCTTCCATATCAAGGCGGATTTTTTGAATTTTTTGAAAACGAAATATTTATAAATGTAATTCCTTCTGAAAAAGATCCAAGCATTAGATTAAACTCTGTACCAATTACAGGCAGGCATTCCATTTCTGATGGAAAGTGGATAGGTTCAACAGGAAAGCAAGTAAGGTTTATGAAAGAAATACCTTACATGAACATCTAAACTTATTTTTCTATGATTCTAATTGTATTAATAGATGTCCCTCTTTGTTGATCAGTTGCAGGGTTTCTATATCTTATTTTTTTTATAACATCCATTCCTGATATAACTTTTCCAAAAACAGCATGACAAGAAACATTCATATTAATACAATCTTTAGGATTATTATTTGCATCAAATGCATCTAAAAATGGCACTGGTTCAAAAGTAATAAAAAACTGACTTCCATTAGAGTTGTACCCAGAATTAGCCATCGATACTATACCTTCTGAATTATGCCTCAGGTCTACATGAAATTCATCATCAAATTTATAACCAGGATTACCCATTCCGGTACCAGAGGGATCTCCACCTTGAGCCATAAAACCTGGTATTACTCTATGAAAAGTTGTATCGTCATAATATCCACTAGTTGATAAATTAATAAAGTTTTCAACTGTAAATGGTACTTTATCGTCAAAAAGTAAAATTTCAAATGATCCTACTTCCGTATCAAAAATTGCTGAATATTCTTTAGTTTGATCTATATTACCTGATGGAGCAGAAGGATTGCTACTTTTTGATAAATTTATTGTTTCATCATTATCTGAGCAAGAAATGATTATTATTGAAAATAAAACTATGAAATATGTCATAAGTATATTTCTTGAAAATATTGTAATTTTTTTCTTCATATCAAACTCCTATAATATAAATAATAAATTATAAGTTTTAATTATGGTTAAAAATAAAAAAAATATTCAAGCATCTTTTTTAGGTAAGATTGATTATTTTGAAGCAATTAAGCTTCAAGAAAAAATAAACTTATTAGTTCAAAAAGAAGAACAAAATGAACATATTTTATTTTTAGAGCATGATAATGTTGTAACTTTTGGTTCTCAAGAAAAAATTTCTGAAATAGAGATTGAAAGATTAAACTTAAGTTATGATGATATTCTTTTTGTTAAATCTTCAAGAGGAGGTCAAATTACAGCTCATAACCCTGGGCAAATAATTTGTTATCCCATAATTAATATAAAAAATTATTTTTCTGGTATTTTGGAGTATGTAGAATTTCTTGAAAGAGTAATAATTGAAACTTTATCTAAGTATAAATTATTTGCTCACACTGTAAAAAAAAGAAGAGGAATTTGGATCAATGGAGATCCCAATGAAAAATATGATGAAGATGTAAATCCTAAAGGTCAAAAAATTGCTGCAATAGGACTAAAGATTATAAAAAATATTTCTATGCATGGATTTGCTTTAAATATCAACAATGATATAAGTATTTTTAAGAAAATAACACCTTGCGGAATGCCAAATTTAGAAATATCTTCTTTATCAAATATCACAGGGAAAAAATATAATTTAGAGGATATTTCTTTAGAAATAATTGATACTATGAATAGATTATTAAATTCAAAAATAAAGTTAGAAATAAATTAATGGGAAAAACTCTTAGTACATATGAATACCTCCAATGCTCATTAACTGGAGATACTTTTTCTAACGATATTCCAAGAAGATTGAGCCCTTCTTCTCAAAAGCCATTACTAGCACGTTACAATCTTGATAAAGCAAAAAAAACTATGACAAAAGATGTACTTAAAAGCAGAAGAAACGATATGTGGAAGTATGAAGAAATACTGCCTATTTTCGATGACCATAATATTGTTAGTTTAGGAGAGGGCAACACACCGTTTATAAAAATGAATAATCTTTCAAAACTTCTGAAAATTGACAATCTTTATGTCAAGGACGAAAGTAATAACCCAACAGGCTCATTCAAAGCTAGAGGTTTATCCGCTGCAATATCTAAAGCTAAAGAATTTGGTATTGAAGGAATAGTTATGCCATCGGCAGGAAATGCCGCTGGAGCTATGTCTGCCTATGCAGCAAAATCAAAAATGTCTGCTAATGTTTTTATGCCTAAGGATGCTCCTTTGGCAAATAAAATGGAATGTATAGCATTTGGAGCTAAAGTTGAGTTAGTAAATGGTTTTATTTCAGATGCAGGTAAAGCATCAGCAGAAGCCGCTGAAAAATATGATTTGTTTGATATTTCAACTCTCAAGGAACCATTCCGAGTTGAGGGTAAGAAAACAATGGGATTGGAAATAATAGAACAATTATGTTGGGAAGTACCAGATGTGATTATTTATCCAACTGGTGGAGGTACAGGAATAGTTGGAATATGGAAGGCTATAAATGAATTAGAAGAAATGGGTATGATAGATAATAAAAAACCTAAAATGATATGTGTACAAGCAGAAGGTTGTTCTCCATTAGTTGATGCATTTGAAAAAGATGAAGAGTATGCCACGCCATTTGTTAACCCCAAGACTCTAGCTGCAGGTATGAGGGTTCCTTTAGCCGTAGGGGATTTTATAATTTTAAATATATTAAAACAAAGTAATGGAACTGCAATCAGAATTAATGATCAAGAAATGCTTGAAGGTGTCTCACTTTTGTCAAAGGAGGAAGGAATATTTGCTGCCCCAGAGGGAGGAGCTGTACTTATTGCAACAAAAAAGTTAAGGGATAATGGATATATTAAGGATGATGATAAGGTTGTTGTAGTCAATACTGGATCTGCTTATAAATATTTAGATGCTATGCAGAAAAAATTTTGGGATGACTAAGGTTCTTTACCGTCCCATTCAATTACATGACTTGATATTCCATTTGGATATTTTGAAGAGTATTCATCTATAAGTATACCCATAATTACGGAATTATATCTTTGACCATTTTTAGGCCTACTTTTTCTAAAAGTTCCTTCATGAATAAAACCTATTTTCTTGAACAGATTTACGGCATTTATATTAAATTCTGGAATATCAACCCAAGCTCTGTACATACCAAGATTTAAGAAGCTATGCTCTAGCAAAGCTAATGCTGCTTCAGTACCATATCCCTTATGCCAAACAGATTTATCTCCAATTAGAACTGATAACTGAGCATCACCTAGTGACTCATCAATAGATAATTGAGCTTCTCCAATATGATTATCATTCAAATATATGGAAAATATAGATCTATGAGGTTCATGATGAGGATCATGAAAAACCTCGTTCCATTCTGCTTCAGTGGCATTTAACATTTTGTTAGGTTCATAGCCAAGGTGTGCAGTCTCATTATAGGTATATCTTCCAAACCAATTTTCATATACATCTTTATCTTCTAACCAATCAATTAATCTAGGTATATCGGCTCTGGTTACGTTCCTAAGATTTATAATGTCGTTTTTTTTCATAAATTTACCTTGGATGCAGTGTTGCATTATTATTTACCTTTTATAAGATTATAGTAAATTGTAGAAAATAAAAAAAAGATTTAAAGGGGATAATTATGGCTGATTGGAAAATGGAAGCGGAGATAGAATATTGTGTACCATGTGGTTATGCTAATTTAGCTGCTTGGATGACAAGTGAACTATTTCAAGCTGCAGGAACTGCAATTGCAATATCTTTGAAACCAGGTACAGCCGGAGCTTTTAAGGTAACTGTAGATGGTGAAGTTATGTGGGATAAAAAATCTCAAGGAAAGTCACCAGATATAATGGAAGCTAAAGAGTTGAAAGCAAAGGTAATTAACAAATTAGAATCTCTATCTAAAGTCTAAACATAAAATAAAGTATTATTTATTAGTAAATTTCAGGAGATTTACATTAAATGAGTCAACATTATTTAACTGAATATAGTTTGTTGCTACTTTTCGTATCATTATCAGTTGCAGTTCCAATAGGAATGTTAGCGACTGCAAAACTAGGTACAAAGTTTGGAGTAACACCAAGTAGAGAAACTAAAATCAAGAAATCCGCATATGAAGGAGGTCATCCTGCATTCAGTGAAAAACCTTCATTATTCAGTTTTGGTTACTTTTACTATGCACTTCTTTTTGTAGCTTTTGATGTTGAAACCATTTTGATATTTCCATGGGCCGTAAGTCATGGTTACATAACTAATGTTTGGGGATTATTACCTTTTGTTGGTATATTAGTTTTCCTAACAGTGCTTACAGTTTCATTTATTTATGTTTGGTTGAAAGGTTGTTTAGAATGGATAAAATAGAAAGAGTTCCACTAGATTTATCAACTAAAGATCTAGATAGAGAAGAGGGTGGACTAATAAACTCAATGAAATCGACTCATGTTTCTCCTTTCCCTGAACCTATTATCAATAATGATGATTTAGATAAAAATGTAGTTGTTTCTTCTGTCGATCAACTACTAAACTGGGCTAGAAAATCAAGCTTATTTCCTCTTCAATTTGGACTAGCATGTTGTGCTTTTGAAATGATAGCTACTGCAATGAGTAGATTTGATATTTCAAGATTTGGAATGGAAGTTTTTAGAGCTACACCTCGACAGGCAGATCTTATGATTGTTGCAGGCACTGTAACTTGGAAAATGGCGGTTCCTCTTAGAAGACTTTATGACCAGATGGCTGAACCAAAATGGGTGATTTCAATGGGTGTATGTGCTACTTCAGGAGGTCCTTACTATGAAAGCTATTCGGTTGTTCCAGGTGTAAATCATATTGTTCCTGTAGATGTTTATGTGCCAGGGTGTCCTCCTCGTCCAGATGCATTGCTATTTGGAATCATGCAACTGCACGAGAAAATTAAGAAATATAGCCTTACTGGCGAAAGAGCAGGGGATGTATAATTCTATGAAAAACTGGAATGGTAATTTACTTGCAAAAGAGATTGATTCTCATTTTCCTAATAGCGTAAAAAAATCTAACAGCAAAGATGTTTATATTCATCCAGAAAAAATTTATGAAGTAATGAAATTTTTGAAGGAAACATCGGGTTTCTCTTTTGATCTTTTGTCTTCGGTAACTGCTGTAGATTACTATGATCATTTTGAGGTTGTTTATCACTTAAAATCACTTTTAACACTTTCAAAAGCCACTATAAAAGCAAAGGTTGGTTATGGGAGGCAATCTGAACCAAAAATCCAGAGTTTATATTCACTTTGGAAAGGAGCTGATTTTCAAGAGAGAGAAATTTATGATCTCATGGGAATCAAGTTTGAGGGCCATCCCAATATGAAAAGAATATTATTGTGGGATGGATTTCCAGGGCATCCACTAAGAAAAGATTTTGTAACCAACGATCAATCTTTAGTAGGAGATTCTAGTTAGCATATGTCAGTTAAGAGTGAACCAATAACAATAAATCTAGGTCCTCAACACCCTTCGACTCATGGAGTTTTTAGAATGAGGGTAACATTTGATGGTGAAACAATTATTGATGTTGAACCTATATTTGGTTATTTGCATAGAGGATCTGAAAAGCTGGCTGAAGAAAGAACATACACTCAAGTTGTTACTTTGACGGATCGAATGGATTATGTCTCTTCTATGCTCAATAATCAAGGTTACATATTAGCCCTAGAGGAATTAGCGGGTATAAAACCTAAACCCAGAGGAGTTTGGCTAAGGATGATAGCTTCTGAGTTACAAAGAATTGCTAGTCATTTAGTTGCAATTGGATTCTTAATTCAAGATTTAGGGGCATGGGGAACTCCTCTTACGTATTCTATGAGAGAAAGAGAAAAAATACTTCAAATGTTCGAAATGTTGTGTGGTGCTAGAATAACAAATTCCTATTTACGTCCTGGAGGGGTATTTATGGATGCACCATTGCAATTTTGGGATTCTCTTGATAATTTTATCGAAGATTTTCCATCAAAAGTAGATGAATTGGAAAATCTTTTGAGCTCAAATGAAATAATCTTTTCGAGAACAAAAGGCATTGCTGTGATTACTGCTGAACAAGCCTTGAATGCATCAATAACTGGCCCAATTCTTAGGTCTACTGGAGTTGACTGGGATTTGAGAAAATCAGATCCATACGATTACTATGATCAAGTAGATTTTACTGTACCCATTCATAATGCAGGAGATAATTATTCTAGATATTTGCTTCGAGTTCAAGAGATGAGGGAAAGTTTGAAAATAGTCAAACAATGTATTGAAAGAATTGAACCAGGTCCAGTCAGACCACATCATGATGAGGTTCCTAATTTGGTTAGACCACCGAAGGGAGATTGTTATACAGCAATTGAAGGATCTAAGGGTGAGTTAGGTTTTTATTTGGTATCAGATGGTTCTATTTCTCCATATAGATGGCACGTTAGATCATCATCTCTTATAAATCTAACTTTGCTGAAGGACATGCTTTTAGGAACTTTATTTGGTGATTTATTTGTTACTTTCGGGAGCATCGATATAAATATGGGAGAAGTTGATAGATAATGTATGAATTTATTTATGACATTTTGAAATATGTTTTAGACTTATTTCTAACCGACTTCAAGTATGAAAATTATATGTTAACTTTACTAACTGGAATAATCATAGCATTTGCAGTTATTAATGCTGTTCTAGGAGGAGTACTTGCTTTAATTTGGGGAGAAAGAAGACTTTTAGGTAGATTTCAACAAAGAACTGGACCAAATAGATGGGGACCTCAAGGAATATTAACATCTACAGCAGATGCAGTAAAAGTTATGTTTAAGGAAGATATAATACCTGAAGAAGCTGATAAATATATTTTTAATCTTGCGCCTCTTTTGCTTGTTGTACCGGTATTTATAATTTTTTCTGTAATTCCATTTGGAATGGGATTATATGCTGTAAATATAAATGTGAGTGTTTTATTCATACTTGCAGTTACTTCTATAAGTGGATTGTCAATAATATGTGCTGCATGGGCCTCAGCAAATAGAATAGCAATTTTTTCAGCGCTCAGATCTGTAGCTATGTTGATTTCTTATGAGATACCTGTTGGCCTTTCATTAGTAGGAATCTTATTAATAACTGAATCAATGTCGGTCATGGATATTGTGAATTATCAATCTCTACCTTTTATATTGATTCAACCTGTTGCGGCTGTTGTTTTCTTTTTGGGATCACTTGCTGAGATAAATAGAACACCTTTTGACTTAACAGAGGCTGAATCCGAATTAGCAGCAGGATACCAAAATGATTATTCAGGAATGAAATGGGGCCTGTTTTATCTTGGTGAGTTTGCTGCTGCTATTGCCGCAGCATCAGTTTTCTCTACTTTGTTTCTTGGAGGTCCTAATGGACCAATTCTACCTGGTATATTTTGGCTAACAATTAAGGTTGTTGGAGTTTTATTTGTAATTATCTGGATTAGAGCTACTTGGCCAAGATTTAGAATAGATCAAGTATTAAATTTAGCTTGGAAAGGACTTTTTGAATTGACATTAGTTAATATTGTTGTAACTTCAGTTACTGTTATAATATGGCCAGAAGGAGATTCTAATAGGATTCTGTATATTGCTCTTGCAAATTGGATATTTGCTTTCCCATTTCTAATCATAATCTTTAGATTATTAAGAACAAAAAATTATGTTGATTATAAAAATATAAAATCATCATATCCTATAGGATCAGATAAGCCTAAATTCGAGAAAGTAGGAAGCTAATGATAGGATTAGGGCTTTTCAAAGGCTTGACAGTAACTCTAAAAAATCTTTTTTCTCCTGTATTTACTGTTCAATATCCTGACAAAAGAGCTGGTCTTTTTGCTCTTTCAAGGTATTTAAATAAACCAATCACAAAACTGATTAAAGAAAATCCCAAAGAATTCTTAATGGGGCTTGTAGGAATGGCAAAAATTCCAGTCAAGAATGATCAATTTCCTAGGTTTCGAGGTAATGAATTTGTTTGGTACGATGATAGATGTACAGCTTGTGCTTCCTGTGCAAAATACTGCCCATTAGGAATTATTGAAATTGTGACTCATCCAAGCGGAGAAAATATGCAGGCTGGTGAAAACTATGCGATCGATAAATTTGACATAGATACTGGTAGGTGCATGTTTTGTGGTCTATGTGTTGAAGCTTGTCCTTATGATGCCTTGCATATGGGAACTGATTTTGAAAGAGGTAATTATCAAAGAGTCAATTTGGTTCTTGATAAAGATACTCTAACTTCTCAAAATAAAAATCCAAGTAGTTGGTTTAGACCCCAATTTGAAGAAAAAGATTATGATCCTTGGGATAAAGACTTGAGTAACCCTAAAGAAGCTGGAAGGCATGAAAAACCTAGTTACCAAGATATTAAGAATAAATGGGTCACAAAAAGGAAAACGAATGGATAATTCTTTACTAAATATTTTCTTAATTTTAGTAGCTACTGTAGGAGTGATGAGTGCATTATTTGTAGTTGTTCAAACAAATGTATTTAGAGCAGCTATAAGTTTAGCTTTGAGTTTTATTAGTGTTGCTGTTGTATACTTTGCCATTAATGCAGAATTTTTAGGAGCTGTTCAGATTTTAGTTTATGTGGGGGCTGTTTCTGTTCTAATGGCATTTTCTGTACTTCTTGTAAAAGATTTACAAACTGCATCATCCTCAACTAAAGGTTTTAGTTTTTATACTTCGTTATTTATCTCAGGTTTAATTTTTGCAACTTTTACTTACGTAATATTAGCAACTAATTGGATAACTGTAGAAAATATAAAATCTCCCATTGTTGAACAAATTTTATTCGAAGAATATGTTGAAAACTCAAGTGACAATTCTATAACTTCTGTGAGTAATAGTTCATCAGAAAGTGAAATTAAGGAAGGTATATTTAATAATTCAATTTTGCCTATTGGAACTTTATTATCAACAAAATATTTTGTTTCTCTGCAATTAATAGGATTGATCATCGTAGCATGCGTGATTGGCTCCATTGCTGTTACTAAAAATACTATAGAGAATGATCAGGAAGGAAATAAAGAGACAGTATGACTTTAGACATAGTCTTAATTTTTTCTTCTGCATTATTATCTATTGGTATTTTTGGATTATTGACTCGAAAAAATATAGTAATTACTTTAATGTCTCTTGAATTAATATTTAATTCAGTAGTTTTGGCAGTTATAGGATTTACAAGATATAGTATTCATGAAGAATATATACTAAATTCACTGACTTCTGAAAATATTTTTAATATTTTGTCAGGGAATATACTTGGAATATTTATAATATCTGTTGCGGCAGGAGAAACAGCATTAGCATTGGCATTAGTTTTGGCACTTGGTAAATTTAAGTCCACTGTGGAATTAACTGACTTATCTGAGATGAAAAATTAATTATGTGGATTGATTATAAAAAAGTGAATAATTTGACAACAGCTGAAACCTGGAAAAATCTTCTAGAGGCTGAAGGTTTACCTACAAAAATAATTCCAGAACAAGGATTGCTTGAATGGTCTGAAAAATCTAAGTTCAGAGTCCTTGTTCCTAAAGGTAGAGAACATGTTGCAGATGAAATAATAAGGAAAATTTAAAGAGGGATTTAATTTGATAGAGATACTAACATTATTAATATTATTGATACCATTTAGTGTTTTTCTATTTCAATCTTTTTTTGTTGTTTTCTTTGGTCCAGATAAAAAAGAGATCTCAGGATTTATAAATACGCTTTTTATTGGCCTTTGCTTTATTTTTTCACTTGTAATTATTTTTAATGTTGAAAATTTTTCTTCCACAATATCATTTAATTGGATAAGTATTAGTGATGTGGATCTAAATTTTTCATTTATGGTAGACCCTCTAACTGCGATTATGTTAGTAGTAGTTTCTGGTGTATCGTTTTTAGTACAGATTTACTCTATAGGCTATATGCATGGAGATAAAAGCTTTTCACGTTATTTTTCCTATATGGCATTATTCACAGGCTCAATGCTTGGATTGGTTATGTCAAGAAATATTTTACAGCTGTTTATTTTCTGGGAATTAGTGGGTGTTTCATCTTACTTACTTGTAGGATTTTGGCATCAAAGAAATTCAGCCGCCGCCGCCGCTAAGAAAGCTTTTATAATGACAAGATTGGGAGATTTTGGGTTCTTATTCTCTATAATTTATTTGTTTAATATAAACCCTGATCTATTAGAAATTCCAAATTTATATATAGCTATAGTCTCAGATCAAATTTCTACAAAATCTGCAACAATTATGTCTTTAGGTTTCTTAATTGGAGCAATAGGTAAATCTGCTCAATTTCCTTTACATAATTGGTTGCCTGATGCAATGGAGGGACCAACTTCCGTTTCTGCTCTTATTCATTCAGCTACTATGGTTACCGCAGGAGTTTTTCTCATATCAAGACTATTTCCTTTATTTCAACAGTCAGATATTATGACACTCGTTTCAATAATTGGAGCTATTACATCATTTATTGCTGCTACTATGGCACTAACTACTACTGATATTAAGAGAGTTTTAGCATATTCCACAATCTCTCAACTCGGATATATGTTTATGGCCCTTGGATTGGGAGGATATACAGCCGCTATTTTCCATTTATTTACTCATGCTTTTTTTAAAGCAGGCTTATTCTTGAGTGCAGGCTCTGTTCATCATGCAGCAGGTACATTTAATATGAAATATATGGGAGGACTTAAGTCAAAAATGAAATTCACCTATTATTCAATGACAATTTGTGCATTGTCTCTATCTGGTTTATTTCCTTTATCGGGATTTTGGTCTAAGGATGAAATTATTCTTTCTGCTTATTTAAACGGTGGATATATTGGCTATATTTGTATGATTATAGGCTTGATCGTTGCATTTCTAACAGCTTTTTACATGTTTAGAGCAATATCTCTTACTTTTCTTGGAGAATTTAGAGGTGGTGGTGATAAAGAATCAGAGGACCTTAAGGCAAATAATATACCCATACCAGAAACAGTTGAACATGTTCATCTTGAAGAATCTCCAAAATATATGATATATCCTATAATTGTATTATCTTTTTTTGCATTAATTATTGGTTATTTAGTAAATCCAGTATTTTCTAATCTTATATTTATTGATAAGCATCTATTTGGGGTATTTTTAGAACAAAGCTTGTACCAATTTGATTATCATGGTGCTCATAAATTTAATTTTTCGATAGCCTTAGTCTCCACTTTTATATCAATTATTGGTATTTTATTTGGTATTAACGTTTATAGAAAAAAAATAGAAATTGAAAAAAGTTCCATGATAGTCAGCATTAATAATTTCTTGGATAAAAAATATTATATGGATGTTCTTTATGAAAAAATATTTATAAAAAATGTTTTTTATGAAATAGTTTGCTCTGGTTCTGAGTGGATAGATAAAAATATATTTGATGGTATAAATATTGGATTATCAAAGCTCGCTGGTCGATTGAGCTTTAACTCTCTCAAGCTTCAAGATGGTCAAATACATTCTTATAGTCTTGTAATGGTTCTCACCGGTGCTATTGCTGTATTTATTTTAGTGATTTTAGGATGATGTTATATGTTTAATTTTTTTCTTACAATAACTGTTTTTCTACCTGCTAGTACAGCTTTAGTTTTACTTTTACTGAGGAATAGGAAACAAGTAGTTCAAATATCTATATTATCTTCTACTATAACTTTCCTTTTATCTCTTCTATTATTTGTCTTCTACGACAGAGAGAAAGGAGGTATTCAGTTCATTGATCATCTTAATTGGATTGATTCTCTAAATATTAAGTCTTCATATTTATTAGGACTAGATGGATTATCTGCCCCATTAGTTTTATTAACAGGTTTATTGGGTATGGTTGCCTGTATGTCGTCATGGAGAATACAGAAAAGATATAAGGAATATTTTATTTGGTTACTGATCTTGGAAACTAGTGTTTTGGGAGTATTTACCTCTTTGGATCTCCTACTTTTCTTTATATTTTTTGAATTTGAGTTAATACCAATGTATATGTTGATTGGAATTTGGGGATCGGGTAGAAAAGAATATTCTGCAATTAAGTTTGTAATTTTTACACTTGCAGGAGGTGCATTTATGCTTATCGCTATATTGGCTTTATTTACGAGTGAAGCAGTAAGCACATTAGCTATGGTATCAATACCCGAACTTGGTATCAAAGGGATTCCTGATTTAATTGCAGGCAAAGATCTGATTATTCCATCGTCTTTTATTTTTGCATTTTTTTTCATAGCATTTGCTGTTAAACTCCCTTTGTGGCCATTACATAATTGGTTACCCGATGCTCATACAGACGCTCCTACTGCAGTCTCAATAATGCTAGCTGGAGTTCTACTTAAAATGGCAGGATATGGGCTTTTCAGAATTAATTTAGGTTTCTTTCAGGATACCCAAGGTTTTACAATATTTGATGTAGCTGAATTTTTAGCAATATTAGGAACAATTTCAATAATTTATGGAGCTATAGTTACCATAAGACAAACTGACCTAAAAAGATTAATTGCTTACTCCTCTATCAGTCATATGGGATTTGTTTTATTAGGTTTCTCCGCAATAAGTAATACAAAAGAATATTCTTTATATTCTCTTAACGGTTCAGCTATGCAAATGTTTACCCATGGAACAATTACAGGATTATCCTTCCTAGCGGTAGGTCTCATTTATGACAGAACTCATACAAGAGATATAAATAAGCTTGGTGCACTGTCTAACAAAATGCCATTAATTTCTTTATTTTTTGTTATTTCAGGCTTAGCTTCTTTGGGACTTCCAGGATTTTCTGGGTTTGTATCAGAAATTATGATTTTCTTAGGAAGCTACAGCATATTTCCAGCTTACACAATAATTTCTGCATTTGGAGTAGTTTTGGCTGCAGGTTATATTCTTTGGATGGTTCAGAGATCAATGTTTGGTAATAATAAGCTAGAAAATAATGATAACACGTATAAATATAATGAATTAACAGATGCTAGCTTTTTTGATATTTTGCCTGCATTTTTGATAACAATACCAATCATAATAATTGGATTATTACCAAATATATTTATAACTTTTTTTGATATGGGAATTAAGGAGATTATAAAATAATGCAATTTGAAGAACTAACATATTTGCTATCTCCCATAGTTTTGACACTAACAGCTTTATTTGTATTGATAATTGATTTTTTTGTTAAAAGAAAAGTTATATTAATGCTTTACGCTCTGTTTGGAATATTTATATCAGCTTCTATTCTTATAATTCAATTTTTTAATTTTGAAACAAGTAAATCTATTTTCTTTGATACTCTAGTTTTTGATAAATTATATATTTTTATGGCTCTTATTATAATTTTGTTATCTTTTGTTATACTAACAGCGTTTTACGACTACATAATTAATCAAGTAACTTTTAGGTCTGAATTTATTTCATTATTACTATTATCTTTGGTAGGTTCTTTGTTTGTAATAATGTCAGTTGATTTTATCACTTTGTATTTATCTCTTGAATTAGCCTCACTTCCAATAATTTCATTAGTTGCTTTTGGTAGAGGAAAATTTAGTTTAGAGGCTGCGTTTAAGTATTTAATCTTAGCTTCATTATCGACTGGAATATTTCTAATTGGGGTTGCATATCTTTACGGAGTTACTGGGTCAATAGATATCCAAAACATGAATATTTCTTCTCTAAATCCAGCAATAATTTTGGGTCTTGTTTTCTTATTTATGGGTATAGCTTTTAAGTTGTCAATTGCACCTTGGCATATGTGGACTCCTGATACATATCAAGGATCGCCAATGCCCATAGTTACTTATCTTTCAACAGTATCAAAAGTTGCTGGTTTTGTTTTGATTATCAGAATATTTATTGAGATATTATCTATAAATTTCGATTCAAATAACTTCATTATATTCTTGTCAATAGTTTCATTTTTGTCAATGACAGTGGGAAATTTTGGAGCTATTTTGCAGAGTGATCTTAAAAGATTATTTGCTTATTCAACGATTGCTCATGCTGGATATATGTTAGTAGGTATAATTGCATTAATTTCAACTTCTTCTGCAGGTTCAACTACTCTTTTTTATGTTGTTGGGTATGCATTAACCAACTTAACTGTATTTTTTTGTTTGCAATATGTTATAAATGTTACTCATAGTTCTTCAATAAATTCACTTAGAGGATTATTTAGTGTTTATCCCTTAGTCTCAATATTATTAACTATTTCTATTCTAAGTCTTTTGGGTATACCTGCTACTGTTGGATTTATGGGTAAGGTATTAGTTTTTAGTTCAGCTGTAGATAATGGATTAGCTTGGTTAGCTGTAGTTGGTGTTATAAACTCTTTTATTTCTGCATATTATTATTTGGCTATGTTGAGAAACATTTATATTTCTACGGAAAAATTCGAACAAAAGTCTAATAGCAACAATAACTATATTTTAGTAGCATCATTATCATCATCATTAGTTTTAATATTGGGGGTTTTCCCTGATTTGTTATTATCTATATTAGATAATGTTGTTTCATCCATCTAAAAGAGGTAATTAGTGAAATATAAAAGTATTTGTTCAGTAATAAATCCCGAATCAAGTCAAGCTGTGATTCTAAGTAAAGAGATTGAATCAAAATTTTCAGATTTGTCATGGCAAAAAGTTCAGAATTTTAATTTTGAAAATATTACAAAAATAGACTTAGTAATTGCTATAGGTGGAGACGGGACAATATTACGTGCTGTTTCATTAGCAGTAAAATTTGATGTACCTGTATTAGGCATAAATATGGGTACAGTTGGGTTTATGACTGATATTGAAGGTGATAAAGCTATTGGAGAAATATCTGATTACTTGAGTGGTGTCAGAATAGAAGAAAGATCTATGCTTGAAATTGAATTTGTTAATTCAAATAAAAAATACTCCTATACAGCTTTGAATGACATAGTTATTGCAAGAGGTTCTTCAATTTCAATGATAGAAACTATTACAGAAATTGATAATATTCATCTTGCAACCTATAGAGGAGATGGATTAGTAATTTCTACTGCAACAGGATCTACAGGTTATGCTTTATCAATTGGCGGGCCTGTGCTTGATCCCAAATCAAATGATTATTTCATAAAGCCTATAGCAACTCATATGAGTCAGTTTGGTGGTGCAGTAGTTAATTCTGAATCAATTTGTAAGATAACTGTTTCAACTAGAAATGATGCTCAAATAAGTATTGATGGTTTCATAGAGCACAAAGTAGAAAACAATGACTATTTCACGATCAAGATATCTGATACTAAAGCAAAATTCTTAAGAAAAAATCCTTCAAGTTACTATTGGGGTTCAATAACTGAAAAACTTGGAATAAAAAAAGGCAACTATATTTCAAAGAATACGTAACATGGAATCTAAATTAGTTTATAACGCTGAATCTCTAAAAATAAGAAGAGATACTTACGAGATGTCTAATAAATCAATCATAAACAAAGATTTTGTTGATCATCCTGGTTCTGTGTTGATAATAGGTATTAGAGAGAAAAAAATTCTTTTTGTGAAGCAATGGAGGCAACCTGTAAAAGAGTTCACAATAGAACTTCCATGTGGAACTCTTGAAACAGATGAGAATTCACTAGTGGGTGCTGACAGAGAATTCAGAGAAGAAACTGGTTTTGCAGCTAAGAAATATATATCTATAGGTAAATTTTATGCAGCTCCTGGTTACAGTAGCGAAATGACGGAATATTTTTTAGCAGAAAAGATTTACGAATCTTCGCTTAGTCCAGATGAAGATGAAGAGATTTATTTAGAAGAATATACTCTTGATGAAGCTATGAATTTAATTAAAAATAATAAAATTATAGATCAAGGCACAATATCAGCTCTAAATATCTATAAATCAATAATATAATTTCATTAAGGAGAGTTTTATATGTATGATCATGATGTATTAATAGTTGGTGCAGGATTAGCAGGTCTACGCTGTGCAGTTGAAGCACAAAGATTAGGTCTTGATGTTGCAGTAATAACTAAAGTTCACCCTGTAAGAAGTCATTCTAATGCTGCCCAGGGAGGGATTAATGCACCTCTTACAGATCGAGGAGATGATTGGAAAGGTCATGCTTTGGATACCATTAAAGGTAGTGACTATTTGGCAGATCAAGATGCTGTAGAAATTATGAGTCAAGAAGCAGGAGATGCTGTGCTTGAACTAGAAAGAATGGGTGTTATTTTTTCTAGAGGAGATGATGGTAAGTTAGGAACAAGAAGGTTTGGAGGTCAGAAAGTTGCAAGAACATTTTTTGTTGGAGCTATTACTGGATCTGCTTTACTTCACGTTTTATACGAGCAATCACTTAAGATGGGATTAACTGTATATGAAGAATGGTTTGTCACTTCATTAATTAAGCATGAAGGTGCAGTTAAGGGTGTAGTCGCTCTTGACTTAAAAACTGGTGAAATTGAAGCTATAACTGCTAAATCAGTGGTAATTGCAGCAGGTGGTGCTGGTAGAGTATTTGAACCATCAACTAATGCACTGATTTGTACAGGTGATGGTTTATCTTTGGCTTGGAATAATGGTGCTGGTCTTATGGATATGGAAATGATTCAATATCATCCTACAACCCTAGCCAGAACAGGAATCCTACTATCAGAAGCAGCGAGGGGAGAAGGAGCTTATCTTCTTAATGCTGAAGGAGATAGATTTATGGAAAAATATGCTCCTGATTACATGGAGTTAGCTTCCAGAGATGTTGTATCAAGAGCTGAACAAACAGAAATTAATGAAGGTAGAGGTATTGATGGTAATGTTCTTCTTGATCTAAGACATCTAGGCAAAGAATTTATTGAGACTAGGCTAGGTTATCTTCAAGAGGTTTCAGTTGAATTTTTGGGTATAGATATGTCTGAAAAACCAGTCCCTATAAGGCCTGGTATGCATTACATAATGGGTGGTATCAAAACAGATGTCGATGGAGAAACTGGCGTCCCTGGATTATATGCAGCAGGTGAATGTGCAAATGTTAGTGTTCATGGAGCTAATAGGTTAGGCGCAAATTCATTACTAGACACAGTTGTTTTCGGTAGAAGGTCTGCTGTTAAGGCATCTGATTATGTTAGAACAGTTTCAAATGAAGATATCCCCACTAAGGAATTTGTTGATAAGGACCTTAAAAGAATAAAAAGTATAATAGAGTCAGATGGTAAACTCAGAGTTTCAGAAGTAAGAAATGAAATGGCTGAAGCAATGACCAAAGGAATTGGAGTATTCAGAGATCAAAAGTCTATGGAGTACGCTAAATCTGTTGTCGATAAAACAAAAATAAAGTACAGAGACTCTATAAAAATTGATAACAAAGGTAAAGTCTATAATACTGATTTACTTTTTGCTCTTGAGCTTGGAAATATGATTGATTGTGCCGAATCAATTGTCCATGGTGCACTAACCAGAAAAGAGAGTAGAGGAGCTCATTTTAGAACTGACTTGACTGAAAGAGATGATAAAGATTGGTTGAAACATACATTGGTGCTAAAAGATCTGGAAGGTGAGATTACTGTTAAAACTCCGGATGTCTCTATCACACAATGGCAACCAGTAGAAAGAGTTTACTAGGAGTTCTTATGAAAGTAAATTTAAGTGTTAAAAGATATGATCCTGAAAAAACAAAAGATAATAATTGGCTTGAAGAATATCAAATGGATATTCACCAATCGTCTACTGTATTAGATGCCTTGATTCATGTCAGAGAAGAAATTGATGGAACATTAGGCTTAAGATGTGCTTGTAGAGCCTCTATTTGTGGTTCATGTGGAATGAAAGTAAACGGTCAAGCAAAATTAGTTTGTAAAACTAGAATAGAAGAATTATCTCCCAATGGAGAAACTCTATTAATTGAGCCAATGGGAAACCAACCAGTTATTAAAGATTTGATAGTAGATATAAGTTCTTTTTTTGCAAAAATGGAGCAAGTTAGTCCATTTCTTCAGCCCGATAAGCTTCCTGAAAAAGGAGAATTTATTGCATCAAATGATTCTATGGAAAAACTCTTGACTGAAATGAATTGTATTATGTGTGGGTTATGTGTTTCTGATTGTACTGTATTGGAAGTAGATAATTCGTTTATAGGTCCAGCTGCATTAGCTAAAGCGTCAAGATTTGTATATGATCCAAGAGACGATAAAACTTCTGAAAGACTTAGCTATTTAAACGATGAGAGTGGAGGTATATGGGATTGCACAAGATGTATGCAGTGTGTTGAGGTTTGTCCAAAGGGAGTAAATCCAATGGATAGAATAATGGACCTAAGGGAATCTGCAATAGAAGTTGGTGCTAAAAAAACTCATGGTTATCATCATACAAATTCTTTTGAAAAATCAGTTACCGCTCATGGTAGATTAGACGAAAGTAGATTAGCATTAGAATCAGCTGGAATATTTAATATATTTAGATTGCTAGATTTAGTTCCAGTAGGCCTAAGAGCACTTATCAGAGGTAAATTGCCCCCGTTATTTCCCCATAAGGCAAAAGATAATAAAAAGATTAAGGAATTGGCCAAAGCTATTAAGGAGAAAGAGTAATGAAATTTGCATTTTATCCAGGATGTGTAGCTAGAGGCGGTACTCCTGAGTTGCTTTCTTCATCTATGGCTGTGTTAGATAAACTTGGTATCGAATTAGAAGAACTAACAAAAGCAGGTTGTACAGGTGCTGGAGTTCTTCAAGAAAAGAACCCTTTATTAGGTGATTCAATTAATGTCAGAACGCTTGCCATGGCTGAGCAGTTAGGATTAAATATTATGACTTTATGTTCAACTTGTCAGGGTGTACTTAGTCAAGCTAATCTTAAGGTGAAAAAAGATAATGAATATTTAGACGAAATAAATGATTTGATAAAAGATGAAGGTTATGAATATAAAGGAACAACAGAGGTAAAACATCTTTTATGGATATTGGTAGAAGATTATGGTTTAGATAAACTTGAATCTCATTTTACAACAAAACTATCTGATCTAAAATTCGCTCCATTTTATGGATGTTACATGGTTAGACCATCTGAAGCACTAGGATTTAATGAAAGACCAGAAAGAAAAATGTATCTTGAATATGTTATTGAATCTTGTGGGGCTGAGGCTATTGATTTTCCAGGTAAATTTTCATGTTGCGGATTTCCAATACTTTTTATTAATCAAAAGAACTCATTAAAAATGGTTTCCAATAATACAGGTTCAGCAAAAGATCTTGGTGCGGATGCTATGGTTACTCCATGTCCATTGTGTCACTTAAACCTTGATGGTTATCAAGGAAAAGCTAGAAGTAATAATAGAGGCGATAAGGCTGATTTACCAATAATACATATGCCTCAAATGATCGCTCTAGCTATGGGAATTGAGAAAAAAGATATAGGCCTTGGAAGACATATAGTTTCAGCTAAAGAAGTTTTAAATAAAGTTTAAAATTTACCTTCATCAGAAGTTCGTATATCACTTATTTTTTTTCATAATATCTAAAAGTTCAATAACAGAGTCAACTGATTTTGAAAGAGCTGAATGTTCATCTTTATTCAGGTCAACTTCAATTACTTCTTCAATTCCATTTGCTCCAAGCTTTACTGGCACACCTGCATAAACATCATTAAATCCATATTCTCCACTTAATAATGCTGCACATGGTAGTATCTGCTGTTTATCTAATAAGATTGCTTCAACCATTTGAACAATTGATGCTGACGGTGCGTAGAATGCAGATCCTGTTTTCAGTAGAGCAACAATTTCAGCTCCACCATCTCTCGTTCTTTGAACTATTGATGCTAATTTATTTTTTTCAATCATATTCTCAACAGGAACACCACCTATGTTTGTTGCTCCTATAACAGGAACCATAGTATCTCCATGTCCTCCAAGAACATACGCGTTGACACTTTCAACAGAAACATTGAGTTCTTCAGCAATGAAAGTACTAAATCTAGCAGTATCTAAGATACCGGCCATTCCAATAACTCTTTGAGAGTCAAATCCACTTATATTGTAAGCATGTTGAACCATCGCATCTAATGGGTTAGAAACTACAATAATTATAGAATTTGGAGATTGTTTTACTACTTCTTCTGTAACACTACCCACAATTTTCATATTAGTAAGTAGAAGATCATCTCTACTCATTCCAGGTTTTCTCGCTATTCCGGCAGTAATAACAACTATATCTGAGTTAGCAGTTTCTTCATATCCATTTGAACCAATTATTTTACTGTCAGTTCCCAAAACAGGGCCTGATTCCAATATATCCAATGCTTTACCTTGTGGCATGTCCTCAACTACATCTACCAATACTACATCAGCATATTTTTTTTCAAAAATTCTTTGTGCTGTTGTTGCCCCTACGTTTCCTGCTCCTATAACTGATACTTTAAATTTCATCATTTACCTCCAATTATTTTTTTTATTTACCCCAAGGAGTAATCGCTTTTTTTAATGATTCATATCCCTGTATGAATCCAGGTCGATCTCCAGTATAAACTTCATCAAATTTTTCTAATGCACTATCTAGCCATGAATGTAGTTCCTTATTATCAGGATTAGCATCAATATATGCATCTCTAATAAGCACAAAATGTATTCTGGGATCATATGGTTGTTTAGTTCCTCCAACCCATTCATCACCATCTAATAATCTTAATAACATTGCATCTGCAGAACCTAGTGTTTGCTCATGAATAGGAGGTCCTGACATTCTATGCATAACTGAAGTCATATCTCTACCATTACCTGTGGTATAACCCATATCTGACCAAATATTTCTCATATCAACATCTTGCCCTAAATGTTTTGCAACTTTCCCCCCAAATGCTCTTAGGGGATCTGAAATATCAGCTAGCAGATCAGTTAATCTGTCTCCGTCTAAATCTGTTGAAAGGACTATAGTTTCTTGTTGTTCGATAATATCCCATACTAGAAGACCATAATTTGTATCAGATATATGTTGCTCTATTCTTCCTGACCAATTTTCCATTCCATCTTTGAAATCTGGAGGTAAAATTTTTATTATTTTATCGATTCTTTCTTTATGTTCTTCATAGGGATCTACTGCATATTTTCTTCCAACTTCAAATTTGGTTCCTTTTAAGAGCCAAGAATGAAGTCCAGCATTAATTCCATCTTCCATTGCTTGAGTAGGTTTAGTTGCGACTCTACCAATTGAGCCAGAATCGTTAACTAATTTTAAGAATAATCTGTTAGCATATGCCATTTGAACTGCTGGAGTGTTCATTTCAGAATGAACTATTCCTTCATCATTAACTCCAAATTTCTCTTTATCCTGAGAGTAGGGGAGGCATGGCATTGATCTTACCACGGTTATAGGTCCATAAGGTCTGACATTACAATATACACCAGCCTGAGTTCTTAATGGAGCATTACCAGACTTACCCATAACAACAACTTTCTTGCCTCCTCCATCATTTACATATGCATCACCTGCTGTCGACCACTTGATAGAAGTACACGGCATATTCCCAAACCAAGCAAGAGCTTCAAGTTTAGTATCATGTCTGTATTGAGACCACATTGGGACACCATAATAAGGCAGTCCAAGTATATCGATAGCAGCGATTGTTCCTAAAAGTGCATATGCATCAGTTAATGAATGAGCTACAGGATTAATTATTCCATCATGGTTTCCACCTTGCCAGACTACAGCGTCAGGATATCCGTCAGGTTTTATATCAGCTTTTCCAAAAATATTTGATAACTCATTAAATAAATTACCATTGGCCTCAGTTTTAGCTATATTCAATAAGTCGATCATTTTTTTTTCCTTATAAAGGTATATTACCGTGTTTTTTTGGGGGGTTCTCTGAATATTTTTTGTTAAAAATTTCTAAAGCATTAGCAATTTTTTTTCTTGAGTCTGCTGGATCTATAACATCATCTATATAACCTCTAGAGGCAGCGATATATGGAGTTGAAAATTTTTCTTTATATTCAGAAATCAATTTTTCTCTAGTTGAATCTGGGTCATCAGACTCTGAAATTTCTTTTCTAGATATTACATTTACAGCACCTTCTGGCCCCATTACAGCAATTTCAGCAGTTGGCCAAGCAAGATTTAGATCAGATCTTAATTCCTTAGAATTCATAACTATATAAGCTCCACCGTAAGCCTTTCTCAGAATAACAGAAATTTTAGGGACTGTTGCTTCTGCGTAAGCATAAATTAATTTTGCTCCATGTCTTATTATTCCTTGATGTTCTTGATTTACACCTGGCATAAATCCCGGAACATCTACTAAGGTTATTATAGGAATATTATACGCATCACAAAATCTGACAAATCTTGCAGCTTTATCAGAAGCATTTATATCTAGCATTCCTGCCATATGCGCAGGCTGATTAGCTACAATACCAACACTGGAGCCTCTAATTCTTCCAAACCCAATAACAATATTTTGCGCATAGTTAGACTGTATTTCTAAGAAATCTTTATTATCGATTATGTTATCTATAACATCAATAACATTATATGGTTGAGTAGATTTTTCAGGGATTATTGTTCTTAACATTTCACCATTTGGATCACTAGAATTACTTTCAATTTTTTTTGCATTTTCAAGATTATTTTGAGGTAAAAAACTTAAAAGCTTTTTTACTGCATTTATACATTTAGATTCGTTATCATATACGAAATGAGCTACACCAGATTTAGTCGCATGAGGCACTGATCCTCCTAAGTCTTCATGACTTATTTCTTCTCCAGTTACAGATTTTACAACATCAGGTCCAGTTATATACATTTGACCTATATCTTTTACCATAAAAATAAAATCAGTAATAGCAGGAGAGTAGACTGCTCCACCAGCTGAAGGCCCTACGATTACCGTTATTTGCGGTACAACACCTGAATACATTGTATTTCTAACAAACACCTCTCCATATCCTGCTAAAGAATCAACACCTTCTTGAATCCTTGCTCCCCCAGAGTCATTAAAACCAATGATAGGAGCACCGTTTTTTGAAGCCATATCCATGATTTTTGCAATCTTTTTCCCTGCAACCAAAGATAATGAACCTCCCAAAACAGTAAAATCCTGAGCATAAGCAAAAGTTTGTCTGCCGTTTACAAAGCCATATGCAGTAACAACTGAATCTCCATCATAAACACTTTTATCTAATCCTAAATCTTTAGACTGATGCTGAACAAAAATATCAACCTCTTCAAAATCAGAATTGTCAAAAAATAGTGCTAATCTTTCTCGAGCAGTCAGTTTGCCTTTTTTCTTTTGAGATTCTATTCTTCTATCTCCACCACCTTTTTGAGCATTTTCTCTTTTAGAATTGAGTTGCTCAATAAGATTTTTATTTTCATTATTATCAGGCAATTAGTTAACCTTATTATTAATTCATATTTATTATTTTCAGACTTAATAATAAATATGAAATATAATAATTCATAGAACTAAATGCCCAATAAAACAGACTTCTTATGAATAAATTATCCGTAAATACTAAAAGTTTATTAATTATGGGAATAATAAATGCAACTCCTGATTCTTTTTCAGGTGACGGTATATTCAAAAATAAAAAATTCTCTTTAGAAAGAGAATTAGAAAACATGATTAAACAATCTGTGGATATTATTGATGTAGGAGGTGAATCAACTAGACCTGCTTCAGTTTATGAAAATGTTAAAGAAGTGACTGAAAATGAAGAACTCGATAGAGTTTTACCAATCATTGAATTTATAAAGGAAAATTTTCCTCTTTATATATCTATTGATACAAAAAAACCTTTAGTTGCAAAAGAAGCTATAAAATTAGGCGTTTCTGTAGTAAATGATATTTCTATGCTTGAAGATGAATCGATCTTAGAATCAATCGGTGAAAATAATATATTTTATGTANTAAATCACTTTAGAAAGAATAAAAAACATAAAAATATTATTCCTGAAATTATTGATGACTTATCAAGCAAGATTGATNNTATACTAGAAAAAGGTATCAAAAGAGAANATATAATCTTAGATCCTGGAATTGGATTTGGTAAAAAATTTGATCAATCNAAAGATGCTTTATCAAATNTAGATATTATNAAGAGATCTTTTAATTTNCCAATAATGATTGGNCCNTCCAGGAAATCNTTTATCGGATATTATACTGNCAAAGAAGTTGATGATAGAATTTTTGGAACTGCTGCTTCNGTTGCNTATGGAATCATNAATGGAGCAAATATAATAAGAGTACATGANTACTCNGAAATGAATGATNTAAGAAAAATGATAAATGTTTTGGAAGAATCAAGATTTTCATCATGAAATCAAACACTGCTTACTTATCAATAGGTTCTAATCTTGGTAATAGGTCTGAAAATATTAAGAAGTGCTTAAGTCATATTTCAGCTATTTCTATCATAAAAGCCNCCTCATCAATTATTGAAACNGAACCATTCAAAGTATCTATAAAACAAGATAACTTTCTAAATCTTGTTGTTAAGATTGAATTCCTTAAAGACCATTTTGAGCTCTTGAATGATATAAATTTAATTGAAAGTAAATTAGGNNGAATTCGTTCTTCTGTTAGAAATGAACCTAGAATTATNGATATAGATATTATTTTTTTTAATGATTTGATTTTTTCTAATGATAATTTAGAGATTCCTCATCCTAGATTTAAGGAAAGGCTTTTTGTTCTTCAACCATTAAGTGAAATCTCTCCAAACTTTATAGATCCAATAACTAAAAAAACAATAAAATTCTTATTAGATGAAGCTAAGAATACTAGCAATTAGATAAATAATTATTGATATAAAAAAGGAAGGATTTACTCTAAATTCTTTTATAGAATTTCTACTTACCCAAGTCAGATATAAAAGTAAAAATGTAAGTAATACTTTCGTAAGCAAAAGAGTCATTTGAGTATTTGAATAATTTCCATAAGTCAGTCTATCAAAAGCAATAATCACTCCTGATAGGAAAAGTAAAATACTTGAAACAAGAAGAATAGAGTTATAGTCAGAAATAAAGTCTAATGCATTAATATTTTTGTCTCTATATTTTATAGACTTGATCAGATACAAAAGTGAGCCACCAAGCCAAATTCCAGCAGATACACTATGAATCCAAGCAAAAAATATGTAAGTAATATCATTCAAATTTTTACTCTATTTCAGATATTTTGTTTGATACAATTTGCTCGTCAATAATACCTATCCATCTATTTATTTCATCCCCATTCTTATCAAATAGAATAGTAGTTGGGAAAACATTTATTTGTAGTAAATCTATTATTACATCAGATTCATCAGCTACAGATTTATAAGAAATATTTTTTTTCTCAAGCATATTTTTACCATCTTCTTTGTTATCAAGTCCCAATACTTGTACTCCTATGACTCCAACAGAATCATATTTTTTATTTATATCATCAAGAATATCTAATTCGTAAATACATGGAGGACAAGAAGGAAACCAGAAATTTATTAATATATTTTTTCCTGAATAATTTTCAATATTAAAATTATTATTGTCAATTGTCGTTTTAGGAAAAACTATTTGACCAATATTAGCTTTTTCAGATTGATTATCGCAACCTATTACTATCACAAATACAATAGAAAGTAATAGAAAAATATTTTTTTTAAAAAGATTTAATTTGATCATTAATAGCTTCTAATAATTTGTCTGAACTCACTCGAATTTGCTCCATAGTATCACGATTTCTTATAGTTACTGAATCATCCTCTTCAACACTTTCAAAATCTATAGTTACACATAGTGGAGTACCTACTTCATCTTGTCTACGATATCTTCTACCAATTGATTGAGTATCGTCATACTGAGTTGTATATAAAGTATTCAATCTATCAAAAATATTTTTACTGTATTCAGAAAGTTTTTTATTCCTTGATAATGGAAGTACAGCTATTTTTATAGGTGCAATCTCAGGATGTAATTTTAATAATGTTCTTGTTTCTTTATCTGTTTCCTCTTCGCAATATGCATCGCATAAGAATGCCAGAACGCTTCTGTCTGCTCCCATCGCAGGTTCTATCACATAGGGTGTAAACCTTTTATTATTTTCCTGATCAAAATAAGATAAATCTTTACCAGATAGTTCTGAGTGAGCCTTAAGATCATAGTCTGTTCTATTTGAAATAGTTTCTAATTCACCCCAGCTCCAAGGAAATAAATAATCTATATCTGAACTAGCTTTAGAATAATGTGGCAATTCTTCACTTTCGTGTTTCCTAATCATTAAGTTTTCTTCTCTAATTCCATATTTTTTAAACCAATCTAATGAGAACTGAATCCAGTAGTCGTGCCATTTTTCATCNTCATCAGGGCTGCAGAAAAATTCCATTTCCATTTGCTCGAATTCTCTAGTTCTAAATGTAAAGTTACCAGGGGTAATTTCATTTCTGAAAGACTTTCCTTGTTGAGCAATACCAAAGGGAATTTTTTTTCTTGAAGAATTTAAAACATTTAGAAAATTAACAAACATAGCCTGAGCAGTTTCAGGCCTAAGATAAATTGTAGAAGAAGAATCTTCAACTGGTCCAATAAATGTCTTGAACATGAGATTGAAGTTTTTAGGTTCAGATAATATACCTCCATCTGGGGAAGGATTATCTTTATTTTCTGACTCTNCTAATGGAATTATTGAAATAATTTTATCTTTTACTAATTTTTCTGCTTCTAATTTATCAGAAGCTTCAACGGCTATAATCTTATTTTCTTTTTTTGCTTGTATTTCTAATATAAAAATATGGTCTTCTCTATATCTTTTACCCGTATTAGAACATTCAACGAGTGGGTCAGAGAATGATTCTAGATGACCTGAAGCTTTCCAAACATTTGGATGCATTAATATTGATGCATCAATACCAAAAATATCATCTCTTTCGCTTACAAAAGATTTCCACCAAAGATTCTTAACGTTTCTCTTAATCTCTACTCCAATTGGTCCATAGTCCCAAACAGAAGATAATCCTCCATATATTTCACTAGAAGGAAAAATAATTCCTCTTCTTTTAGCCAAAGAAACAAGTTTTTCTAATTCTTCAAGCTTGTAACTATTTTTACTCAATGATAACTCCTGATATATATTCTATTAAGATTATCTTAGATTTATAATTTTTTTTATTAGTTTTTTTAACGCATTTAGTAAAACCTATTGAAATAAAGCAAACTTATTTGANATTAAGTACTACTCTGCATATACTTCTAATAAATAAAATTCATATCGAGGCAAGTAATGAGTTCTAAAGATCTATCTGGAAAAATTGCAATGATTACAGGTGCAGGAAGTGGAATTGGTGCTGGGATTGCAAATGTGTTATTTGAAAGAGGTGCAACACTCGCTCTTTGTGATTTATTTGGAGATTCTGTTTCAAAAACAGCTGAATCTTTATCTGATGACATTCTTCATGATTCTGTTGATGTAACAATCCCAAAAGATATTGAAAGTTTTAGAGATAAAATTATAGATAAGCATGGAACTATAGATATTTTAGTGTCTAATGCAGGAGTTATAGGAGNAAAAGGATTTTCTAAAAGNAAAAATTATTCTAAAGATGATTGGGATAATACTTACGATGTTAANGTAATCGGTATGGTCAATAGTGCAGATGCAGTTGTAGATCATATGAAAATTAAAGAATATGGAAAAATCATTAATATTGCTTCTCATGGAGGTAGAAAACCCAGAGGATTAGGAGATATTCATAGAGGTAATGTTCAAACTCCATATTTAGTATCAAAAGCTGCTGTTATTCAATATACGCATTTATTAGCCATTGAATTAGGTTCATACAATATAAATGTAAATGCAGTTTGTCCAGGTGTGATTTGGACACCAATTTGGGAAGCAATAGCAATTAACCANATAGAGCAAAATCCAAACTTAAAAAATAAAACCCCTAAAGAAGTTTTTGATGAGTTTGCAGTTAAAGCTAGAACTCCGTTAGGTAGAGAGCAAACTCCTGAAGATATAGGCAAAACTGTTGCATTTTTTGCTTCTGAAGAATCTTCTGAGATAACAGGGCAAGCTCTGAATGTAAATGGTGGAGCTACATTAAACTAAAAGAGGAATTTATTTGAATAAATATTATGACTATATAATTATTGGAGCAGGTTCATCTGGTGCAGTTTTAGCTTCAAGATTATCTGAAAATCCTAATAATAAAATCTTACTAATTGAAGCAGGTAATACATTTGAGAGAATTGATCAAATTCCAGGAGTTTTACTTAACGGTATGGCAACTGGAGCTGATTGGACAGGTAATTTAGCTATTGGTACTGAATTTGATTGGCAATATAAAGCTGTTTCTAATCCTGAATTTAAAGATATGGGTGTACCAAGAGGAAGAGTAGCAGGAGGAACTAGTTCTATAAATGGTCAAGTTTTCTTGAGAGCAATTCCTGAAGATTTTGAGAACTGGAAGAATGGAGGTTTAGAAGATTGGTCTTATGAGGAATGCCTAAAATACTTTATCAAACAAGAAAATGATCTAGATTTTCAAAATGAATATCATGGAAATAATGGGCCAATNCCAGTTAAAAGGCATAGTTTAGACTCATTATTAGTCGATCAAATGAGCTTCTATAATACTGTAAAGGAAATGGGATACAAAGCAACTGAAGATCATAATTTACCATANTCTGAAGGAGTTGGCCCAATGCCATTAAATAATTCAAATGGCATTAGGTGGAGTACAGGTATTTGTTATTTACTACCAGCTCTTGAAAGAGAAAATTTAGATGTTTTATCTAATAAAACATGTAAAAAAATATTGATTGAAAATGGTAAACAAATTGGTTTACAACTTTATGACGATGAGGTTTTTGAAGGTAAGGAAATNATTATTTCAACTGGTGCTGTTGAAAGTCCAAAGCTCTTAATGCTTTCTGGCATTGGTAATAAATCAGAATTTGAAAATTATAATATAAAGCATTTACATCAGCTGAGCGGAGTTGGACAGAATTTGAGAGATCACCCAGCCGTTGAATTAAGGTGGAATGCTGATGATTTATTAAATAATGATCTTAGTGATGTTGGTGCTCAGAAAGTGGGCTTAAGATATACATCTTCAAAATCTAAAGATAGGCTTGATATGGTATCAGTTATGAGATTCCAACCTAAAGAAATGAATCCAGACAGTTTACATTTTGAAAAAACTGATTTTGGTAATACCAGAGTAGCAATTACTACAGGTATTTTTTTAGCTAAAAGTTCAGGAAATTTATCCTTAAATAAGGAGGATCACAGCAAATACCCAAAAATAAATTATAACTACTTAAGTAATGAATATGATATGGAAAGGCTTATTGAAGGTGTTAAGCTAAATTTTGAAATTGCAAGAAATAGTAAGTTTGATTCTTTTAGAAAAGAATTAATTGCTCCATTACCTGAGGCATTTGAAAACGATAAGTTATTAAGAAAATGGATTTTATCTAAAGTTCATACTATGCATCATATTTCAGGTACTTGTAAAATGGGAAGTATTAACGATGAATTTTCTGTTGTTGATAAATATGCAAAGGTAATCGGAATAGAAGGATTGAGAATAGCTGATTGTTCAATAATGCCAGATTGTGTAAGAGCAAATACTAATGCTACAGCTATTATGATTGGTGAAAAAATTTCTGATCATATAAAAAATGGAGATTAATATGAAAAAATTATCTGCAATTCAAGTTAGAAATAAAGCCAGAAATGGAGAGAACTTTACTACTTCAGGTTTAGCTGAAGGTTTTGTACAAACAAATGTAGTAATAATTCCAAAAGAAGATGCTTTTGATTTTATGCTTTATTGTCAAAGAAATCCTAAACCCTGTCCAATAATTGAAGTTTTGGATCCAGGAAATTATGAATCTTCATTTGCACTTCAATCAGATATTAGAAAAGATATCCCAGAGTATAAATTATTTAATAATGGAAAGTATTCAAAAACATTAACTGATATAACAAAAATTTGGAGAGATGACTTCGTTACTTTTTTGCTTGGTTGTTCTTTTACATTTGAAAATGAGTTGATAAAGAATGGGCTTGAGCTTCCATATTTTAAACAAGGAAAAAATGTACCTATGTTTATTACTTCAATAGATACAGAAAAATCTGGAAAATTTTCAGGTAAAATGGTTGTTACTCAAAGATGGATTCCAAGGGATAAACTTGTTAGATCTATACAGATAACTAGCAGATTCCCTAATCAACATGGAACACCAATTCAGATAGGAAACTCTTCTGAAATAGGGATAAATGATCCGACTAAACCAGATTTTGGAGATCCTTGGATACCTCAAAATGATGAATTGATTCCAGTTTATTGGGCTTGCGGAGTAACTCCTCAAATAGCAATAAAAGAAGCAAAATTAGAAATAATGATAACTCACTCTCCTGGCAAAATGTTCTTAACTGACCTCAAAGATGAAGATATGGCTGTAATCTAATGAGCTATTCTGAAATTGAAAAAATAATTCTTCATGATGATACGAGAGGAATGTCAGATTTATATAAAAAAATTGGAAAAGGATTTATTGAAAGATCAACTAAATTAATTCTAGAAAAAAAGGGAGTTGTTATTATAACTACAGGCTTCTATATTCTTTCAGCAAATGCACCTGAAACTGATGGTCCTCCTGGGGCTGTTGCTCTTGGAAAATCATTAGAGAAATTAGGCTATGATGTATTTTATGTAACAGATAAATATTCTTATAATATTCTTTCAGGATTGTCGGGGGAGGGGAATATAATTGAATTTCCTATAACATCTCATATTGAATCCAGTACTTTTGCAAATAAATTAATTCGAGACTATGATCCTAAGTCATTGATTTCAATTGAAAGAGCAGGATTATCCAATGATGGTAAGTATAGAAATTTTAAAGGAGAAGATTTCTCTAAATATAATGCCAAAATAGATTATTTATTTGAGCAACATCCTAGAACTGTTGGAATCCTAGACGGTGGAAATGAGATAGGAAGTGGAAATTATATTGAGGAAATAATAAAACTAGGAAATATAATTGACTATCCTTCAATTATTACTGCNACAGAAAGTATAATTTCTAGCACTTCAAATTGGGGAGCATTTGGTTTGATTGCAGGTCTATCAATTCATGAGAATATAAATTTATTACCAAGCGCGGATGAAGGTAAAAGGCTTATAGAGAAAACATATAATTTGGGAGCCGTAGAGGGCTTAACAGGAGAATCTAAGCCTTATGTAGATGGAAGATCTCTTGAAGAAGATATGATATGTTTGAAAAAGCTTAATTCTCTGTTTTAGAATTATTTTTTTCTAAAGTTTCCTTAACAAAGAATCTCAAAAAAATGATTCCTGTAATAGCAATAAAGCCACTAGAAAAACTAGCTGTTGCTAATGAGTAAGAATTTGCTATTATTCCCATAACTGTTGGACCTGCAGCACCTCCACCATCTGAAATAAGTCTCCATATACCTAAAAATCCTCCTCTATTATTGGGTGGTGATAAGTCTGATCCGATAGTTAATACTAATCCACTTGAAATACCATTACCAATTCCTGACATTATTGCAGACAATATAAGTGTAGAGTATGAGGTAAGAAACATTAATGGGTTGTCAACTGTACCTATTAGTACTAAAGAAAAGCCTAGAATTATAAATGCTGGTATTCCAGTATATCTCCTTCCAAATTTATCCATTATAAAACCTGCGATTGGAAACATCAAAGAGTCAACAGCAAAACTTAATGTTGTTATGTATCCAATTTCATCTTTACGTAAACCTATATTATCCCCCCATAAGGGTATCACTATTTCTCTACTTGCTCTCAAAAATTGTAAAGCCACAGCAGCCATTCCAGCGGTGAGATAAGCGTTTCTATTATCAATGAAAGTATTTCTTAAATCTATCAGATAGCCTTCATTTGACTTTTTATCATTAATCTCGAAATTTCTTGATGTAGTTGTGATAAGTATTAGAGTTAATATTGCTACAAAAGCCTGAAAGAAAAAAGGTGCTCTTATAGAAACAAATTGTGCTAATATTCCACCAATCAGTGGTCCAATAATTGTAGCTATTCTGCCCAAGCCTCCAAATAAAGATAAAGCTTTACCTCTCTTTTCATTAGGAATAACTGAAGCTATATAAGCATGTCTTGAAATTGACCAAAGGGCGAAACTTGCTCCTGCTAATAACCTAGAAAAAAGGAGTAAAGAAAAATTTCCACTTAATCCNGCNAAAATAGCACTTATTCCAAATAANANNACTCCAGCAANCATTGTTCTATTNAGACCAAATCTTCCTACTAATAANCCNGCTGGNACATCAAATCCCATTGTCCCAAAATGTCTAGCAGCAATAAGAAATCCTATCAATAAATCTCCAGATTGAAAAGTATCTCTTGCAAATATAGGAAGAACAGGTATAAGTAATCCTTGGCCCATAGAAAGTAGAAAACTCGGAGCATAAACACTCCAAATTATAGATTTAATTGAAAAACTATCTTTCTTCAAAATTAAGGGTTTTTAGTATAACCCCAAGCGTCTACTATTCTATCAGAATGCTTGATATTATTATGAGTTGCAAATTCTATTGTATTACCATCTATATCTTTGATATATATAGCCCTTTGACCATCATGTCTTATTTGAGGACCATTTGTAATTTTATATTCTGATTTTTTTAGTATTTCTACTGTTTCATCAAAATTTTCTACTTCAAATGCAACATGAAAAGGTACTAATTCGTTTCCAGGACCATCAGGTGGTTCTATAAGATGTACCATTGTTCCGTCAGATGTCTTAGACCAAATGACATGTTTTTCATCAACCATCGATGGGATGATAGTCAATCCAAGAAAGTCTCTGTATAAACTAAAGGATTTCTTTCTATTGTTAATAGGGATTGCAACATGATTAATTTTTTTTATTTTTATCTTCCCTGAATCTTTCATTTTATCCTTCAGAATAATTAACTTACTTCAACTATTATCTCAATTTCTACAGCCATATTATTTGGTAGAGAACCCATTCCCACAGCAGACCTAGCATGTCTTCCTTTATCTCCAAAAACTTCTACAAAAAAATCTGAGCAACCATTAATTACTTTTGGGTGATCCGTAAAATCAGAAGTTGAATTAACCATTCCAAAAACTTTAACTATTTTTTTTACTTTATCTAAAGAACCTAAGTAAGATTTCATTGCAGAGACTAAATTAATAGCTGTATTTCTTGCAAGTTCATAAGCTTCTTCTGCTGTAATATCTGATCCTACTTTTCCTGAGATGAAATCACCAGATTCATTTCTTGGCCCTTGCCCAGATAAATAAATTAGATTACCAGTTTGTTGAACTGGAATATAATTAGCTACAGGACTAGGCGGTGTTTTTAATTCTATTCCTAATTCTTTAAGTTTTTCTTCNATTGTCATAATTGTTCTCCTTATATTATTTTGGTTCAGTCATACTAAGTGGTTCTAAAATTTCATCAATCTCTTCCGAGCTTAATTCTGTTTCCTGTAGTGTGACTTCTTTTATAGTCTTTCCTGTTTCAGAAGCTATATGAGCAATATTTGCAGCTTTATCATATCCTAATTTAGGGGCTAATGCAGTACAAATAGCTAACCCTTGGTTTACCATATTAGGACCTTTTTCAGTTGCAACAAGTCCTTCTATGCATTGTTTAGAGAAATTTTTACTTCCGTTAGAAAGGATTTCAATAGATTCAAGAAGATTGTGCGCAGCGATTGGCATCATAACATTTAGTTCAAAATTCCCACTTTGACCAGCTATACTTACAGTTTGATCATTTCCCATTACTTGAGCACATATCATTGTTACAGATTCTGCAATAACAGGATTAACTTTTCCTGGCATAATTGAAGATCCAGGTTGAACCTCAGGTAAATTAATTTCACCAATCCCAGCTCTAGGACCTGATCCTAACCATCTGATATCATTTGAGATTTTCATTAAGCTTACAGCAAAGCTTCTCACGCAACCAGAAGCATACACAATGCCGTCTATTGTAGATTGAGATTGAAAATGATTTTCTGTCTCACTAAATTTTATATTTGTTTTTTTACTTATTTTAGCTATTACTGAGCCACAGAACTCAGGATTCATTCCTATACCTGTTCCGACAGCTGTTCCTCCTAAAGCTAATATAGATAATTCACTTAATGCTGACTCTACTTTCTTAATTGAATTATTTAGTTGACCATAATAACCCTTAAATTCCTGGCCCAACCTAATTGGAGTTGCATCTTGCAAATGAGTTCTACCTGTCTTAACTATATCCCAAAATTCTTTGGATTTTTTTTCTAAAGATTTTCTTAATATTTCCATCGAGGGTATTAGATTATCTTTTATAGAAATTGCAGCAGCAATATGAATAGCAGTAGGAATAACATCATTAGATGATTGGCCTTTATTTACATGATCATTTGGATGAACAGGTTCTCTAGAGCCAATTTTTCCTCCAAGTTTACTAATAGCTAGATTAGAAATGACTTCATTTACATTCATATTTGTGGATGTTCCTGAGCCAGTTTGGAAAATGTCTACGATAAAGCTTTCATCATGTAAACCATCAATTACTTCTTGGGCAGAATTAATAATTGAATCTGCGATATTTTGGTCTAATAGATTAAGTTCTAAATTAGTTTCTGCTGCTGATTGTTTAATCAAGCCTAAGGCTTTAATAAAAGACCTTCCAAATTTCAAATCAGAAATAGGAAAATTTAACTGTGCTCTCCTAGTATTAGCTCCATATAAAGCATTAGATGGAACTTCTAGCTCTCCCATGGAATCTTTTTCTAATCTCATATTCATAAAACTTCTCCATTTTTAGTGACGTTTGTCATATTCTTCAAATGTTTTTGCAGCNGCTGCTAGTGAATTAACCGCAGTTGGGTATCCTCCATAAAAAAGCATTTGAGTNATTAATTCTACAATTTCTTCTTTACTCCAACCATAGTTTAAGGCCCCTGTAATATGACCAGGTAATTGATTAGGTTTGTCTAAAACTATTAATGCTGCAATTGTACAAAGTGATCGAATTTTTGCGTCTAATTTAGGACGTTGATATATATGCCCAAAAAGGGTCGCGTTTATTAGATCAAAAGCTTCTTCCGTACTTTTAGCTACTTCAGGAGTTCCTGGGTCACCATCATAGTACCATTCTCTCCATTCTTTAGCTTTTTGTAATAATTCATCATAACTTTTCATTTTTTTTGCCTCCATGTAATTTAGTTTTATATGGCTTATATATTCCTATAATAAGCGCTAATAAAGTTATTAATGCAGATAACCAAAATATAGCATTAATTCCAAATGAATTTACTATTAAACCTGATAAAGCTGGGCCTAAAAACATTCCAATAGCATAGTAAGCTTGATATGCACCCATTGCCAAGCCTCTTGAACTTTCTTCAAAGCTTATAAGAATTAGAGTTATAGTAACAGTATAAAGAATCCCTCTTCCAAAACCTGAAATAAATTGTAAAGCTGCAATCAATGATAAATTTTCAACATAAGAAGTAAATATTAAACTGATGATCATAGATATAGAACCTAAAATAATAGTTTTTCTAGTTCCAATTTTATTGATAAACCAAGCTGATAAACTCATGCCACATATTCCAGCAAGTTGAGATAATGTTGTTATATCACCTATATTTGTTTTTGTTCCTCCCAGATTCTCAATTATGATTGGCAAAAATCCAAAATTTACACCAAATGTAACAAAATGAAAACCAATTGCTATTATTGAGATTCTTATAAGAATACTACTTCCTAATATTTCATAAAAATTATAATGCTTCTTATCATTTTTTTTCTTATTTTCTTTAGATGCAAAAAATACTATCATTCCTAAAATACTTACAAACAGTGAAGCAATAAAAGGAGTAGTATCCCCAAAATAATCTGCAAGCCTTCCACTAATCAAAGTTGAAATAGTTATTGCTATTCCGTTAATACCCATCATAAATGAACTTGCGTAATGCATTAGATTATTTTGAAATTGAGAAGCAAATAATAAACTTATAGCTACCCACCCTGCACCTGCTATTCCAGTTACTGATCTTGCTAGAAATAATTGAATAGGATCTGATGCTAGTGTTAATCCTAATGAACCTAAAGCTGAGCATAGCATTGTAATAATTGCAAAAGGTTTAGTTCCCCATTTATCTACTGCTATTCCTAATGGAATTCTTAGTATCATTTGTCCTATAGCGTATGCTGCAACTATATAACCAATCATTGTTGCTGAAGCGCCAAGATCCTTCGAGTAATTCGGAAGTATGGGAACATATAAATAAAGAGACACCCAAAAGAAGAAAGTTCCAATAACAACATAGATTATTGAAGGGTTCCTTAAGATTTCTTTAATTAACTGAGACAAGATATGATATATTTTTTGTTATAAATCAAAATTACTTATTATTTGTGGTTAACTCCACATCAAAAAGGGGGCTTATATGAAGTTTTGTTATGCCAATAGAAGAATGACATTGTATCCAAATTCTGTAGATCCTTGGGATTTAGATCCAATCGATTATACTAATCAATTTCTATCTAAAGTAAAAGAAATGGGTTTTGATGCCCTTGAAATTTCTACAGAAACTTTAGATAGAACTGGTGGTAGTGAAGAAAAAATATCTGAATTCAAAAAAAGAATTAATGGATTTGGTCTTGATATAGGTTCAATTAGAAGTGGCGGTACTCTTACTGAAGCAAAAAATGCTCCTGAAAATATAAGAAAAATGAAAAAATCAATAGAATATGCTAAATGGGCAGGAGCAGAAGTTGTTAATGGTGCAATCAGTGCACCAGTTAGATATCCTGGTAATCCTGAAGGAAGTCTTCCAGCATCAGGTAGTGGTTGGTCAAAATCACAAGACTCTTCAAAGGATGCTAATTTATGGGTGTATGAACATCTAGCTAAAGTCTATCAAGATGCTTGTGATAAAGCTTCAGATGAAAACTTAAATATTTCTGTTGAAATACATCAAAATTCACCAGTTGATAATTCTTGGTCAGCAGTTTATTTATACGATTTAGTCTCAAGGAAAAATTTTGGAATAAATCCNGACTTAGGTAATGTTCTATGGAATTACGATCAACCTGAAGAAACNTTTGAAAATTGTATAGATAATGTTGCTTCAATCTCAAATTATTGGCATTGTAAAAATCTACAAACTGTATACCATCCAGAGAATGAGAGATCTGTTTTTATAAGAGTTCCTTTACCAGATGGTGAAATTGATTATAGATATGCTATGACATCATTAACTAATGCAGGATATGAAGGTTATATGGCTATAGAAGGAACTCAAAATGGTGATCAGTTCTACAAGGATTATCAAAGCATAAGTTATGCTAAAAACGTTATCAAATCATTAGATATTTAGATTATTGGGCCCCTTACCAAATTTTGATAGCCAAACTAAAATAATAGAAAAAATGAATAAAATAGAAATACCCAAAAAAGCATTTCTATAAGAACCTGTTTGGTCGTGAACTAATCCAGCAATTAATGGAGAAACTGCCATGGGTACAGAAGTGAGAAATTGGTTAATTCCCATTAATGATCCTAGGTTTTTCATACCAAACTGTTCAACAATAATTAATGGTATTAATGCACCGAATGCTCCAAATCCAAGTCCATAAATAAAACATCCAATCCATAGTAGTGTTTCATTAGAATCTATGCATAAAACCATTATTCCAATAGTTTGAAAAAACATACTCAAAATAAGAGTTTTTCTTGCTGAAAAAACTTCACTAGCCCTTCCAAAAGTAATTTTTCCAATTACGCCCATTACAGCAATCATCATTAAGCAACTTGTTGCAAAATTTGTTCTCATTCCCTCGTCTTCTAAAAATTGAGTTAATTGAGTTAATATTCCTTGATATGTCAATACTCCAAGCATAAGAGAAATATTTATTGTCCAAAATCTGAATGAATAAAGCGCTTCTCTAATTTCAAAACCTAACTTGGATTGTTCTTTTACGTAAGAAATAGAATCTAAGTCTCTACTAGATCTTATAGATTCAGATTCTACTAGATCTAAAGATTCAGATACTATAAAGTATGAAAAAATTCCAAGAAATAACATTATTATCCCAAAAACAATAAAAGCTAATTCCCAGTTTGAAAAAGCAATTATTGAAGCAGCTAGGGCCGGCATAGTGAATCCTCCAAAATTATTTCCTGATGTAACTGCTCCCATTACTCTTCCTCTAGTTTTGGGAAACCAAAGAGACACCATCTTACCTGAAGTAATATGAGTAGCTCCTGGAAATCCAGCATAAATAAGCCCACTATAAAAATACCATTGCCATAAATGAGTTATTGTAGGCCTTAATAGGAAACCAAAACTTATAAGAATCAATGAAATAAATAGCACTGTTTTTATTCCATATTTATCAGCCATTTTGCCTAAAATAGGACCAGTTATACCTGATACAAAAGCTAAAGATAATGCTCCGTTTAATTGAGTTTTAGTCCAACCAAATTCATTTTGAAGAGGAGTGGCAAATTGTCCAAATGCATATTGAGCCATTCCAATAGATAAACCCGTTGAAAGAAAGGCAATTATAGCAATTGGATAGCCTCTGTAGGGTAATTTCATATTGAAGCCTTAGGAAATACTTATATTAAAAAACAAATTTGTTTCATCTTATAGCTTCACTAAAGTAAATCAAACATCTAATATGAATGAAAACCAATTTTATTATTTAAGGGAAGCTTATGACTACAACTAAAATTATTTATGAGCCTGTTCAGAACTGGGCAAAAATACCTATGGGCATATCTTTTTACGGAGATTGTGGTGGTGTTGCAGTAGACTCAAAAGATAATGTATATGTATTCAATAGAGGAACTGATCCAATATGTGTTTTTGACCAAAATGGAAATTTTTTGAGGTCTTTCGGTCATGGAGACTTTGATCGACCACATGGTATAGAAATTGATTCTGAAGATAATATTTACTTAGTTGATGATGGCCCAGGAAATTTTGTTCAAAAGAGAAAAAATAATGGTGATATTATTTTTACAGTAGGTGAAAGAGGTACAGAAGCACCTTGGCAAGGAGGAGAAATGTTTAATAGACCTACTGATATTGCTATTCATCCTTCGACAGGGGAATTATTTGTTTCGGATGGCTATGGTAACTCTAGAATTCATAAACTTACACCTGACGGAAAACACATACTGAGTTGGGGAGTTCCAGGAACTGGAGATGGACAATTTTCTCTTCCTCATAATATTTCCATGATAGGTGATGATAAAGTAATTGTTGCTGATAGAGAAAATTTTAGGTTACAAATATTTGACTTAAATGGAAATTATCTCGATCAATGGCACCTTCATCATCCAATGTCAGTCACTGAAGGAAAAAATGGAGATAAAAATCTCTATATAGGTGAAATGGGACCACCAGATGTTCAAAAGGGAGTTCCTGGATTAGGGAATAGAATAGTAGTTCTTAGTCCTGAAGGTGAAAAGATCAGTGATTTTGGAGATGGATTACCTGGACAAAATATAGATCAGTTTGTTGCGCCTCATGGCGTTACTACAGATTCTAAAGGAGATGTTTATGTTGGAGAAGTAGCATGGACCTGGTGGGGATCTAAACAAGATCCAAAACCATTAGGAGAGTTGAACTCTTTACGAAAATGGACAAGGAAATAGAGGAATAAATGATAGATAATAATACAAAATTTTCACCAGTAGCATTTTGGGCAAAACTACCTCATCCAATGAGATTTCATGAAGCTACAAGTGTGGCAACAGATTCAAATGATAATGTTTATGTTTATAATAGAGGCTTATTTCCTCTAATTATTTTTGATAAAGAAGGAAATTATATAAATCATTGGGGTCAGGGTGAATTTGATAGACCTCATGGAATAAGAATTGATGAAAATGATGACCTTTTTTTAATTGATGATATTGGACATATAGTCCAAAAGAGATCTAAGGAAGGTAGAATTATATTCACAATCGGAGAAAGAGGAAAAGCCGCAGAATGGCAAGGTGGAGACTATTTTAATAGACCAACTGACGTTGCAATTGATAGACAAACAGGAAATATATTTGTTTCTGACGGTTATGGGAATTCTAGAATCCATAAGTTTGATAGTTTAGGGAAACATATTTTAAGTTGGGGTAAACCAGGATCAGAAGATGGAGAATTTTCACTTCCTCACAATATAAGTATTTTTGATAAAGATAAGATAGCACTTTGTGATAGAGAAAATTTCAGAGTTCAAATTTTTGATTTTAATGGTAATTATCTTGATCAATGGCATTTTCATAGACCAATTGCTATTTATTCTGATCAGTACTCCAAAGAAGTATATATTGCTGAAGCCGGTGCTCCTGATGTGCAAGCAGGAGTTCCAAATTTAGGATTAAGAGTAGTCATTGTGAATGAAAATGGCGATATGATTTCATCGTTTGGGAAAGGAACATTAGGAGAGGAACCTGATCAATTAATAGCTCCTCATGGAATTGCAGTTGATACTCAAGGCTCAGTTTACATTGCAGAGGTTTCTTTTACTGCTTTTGGTTCAAATCAAGATCCTCAAAGAGAAGTTGTTTCTTTAAAAAAATGGGAAAGAAGTTAGTTATATTCTTAAGATATGGTGATTTTAAGTTTGAATAAGATAAGATAATTCCCTGATTTNATTANATAACAATTTTATTACTCAAATATANATAACAAGTAACTATTAGAAAGTTATAAAATTATAAGAAAAATAATTTTATGCAATTAATTAACAAAATTAAGAAATCAATAGATTCTAAGACTAAGCCAATTGGTTCACTTGGATTAATTGAAACTATTTCCAAAAAGATTTGTCTAATTCAAAAGACCACTAAACCGATCCTAAACCAGCCTAAAATAATTGTGTTTGCAGGCGATCATGGAATAGCAAATTCTGGTGTAAGTTCCTATCCTCAAGAAGTTACACATCAAATGGTTAGGAATTTTTTGAATGGTGGAGCGGGGATAAATGTTTTTTCTAGGACTCACTCAATTGATTTATTAATTGTAGATTCGGGTGTGAATTATAAATTTGATAAAACTGAAAAATTAATTAATAAAAAAATAGATTTCGGTACAAAAAATTTTATTAATCAAAAAGCTATGTCTGAAAGACAATTAGAAGACTGCTTCAAACATGGGAAAGATTTAGTGCAAGAAATTTCAAAATTAGGAACAAATATTATTGGATTTGGTGAAATGGGAATTGGTAATACGTCTTCAGCTGCAATGATTATGAGTTATTTACTGGATATATCTTTAGAAAAATGTGTAGGAATTGGANCAGGATTATCNGAGAATCAACTCATAAAGAAAAGAAAATTATTATTGGATGCTAAGAGTTTTCATGGAAATATTAATGATTGCTATAAAGTTTTACAGACATTTGGAGGATTTGAAATTGCTCAAATGACTTCAGCAATGCTTGAATCATATAAACAAAATATGATCATAATGGTTGATGGATTCATATCTTCTTGTGCATTTTTAGCAGCTTCAAAAATCAATTCAAAAATNATAAATAATACATTCTTTTGTCATTTGAGTTCTGAGAAGGGTCATAATTTATTGCTGCAAAAGATTAATGAAAGAGCGATATTAAGTTTAGAAATGAGACTTGGAGAAGGAACAGGTTGTGCTCTTGCATATCCAATAATTCAAAATTCAGTAAATTTTATTAATGAAATGGCTACATTTGAAAATGCTAAAGTGAGCTCTAAATCAAATGATTAAAGAAGAAATAAAGATATTTTTTACTTCATTAATGTTTTATACCAGGATTCCATGTCCTAAATATGTTGATCATTCAGAAGAATACTTAAATAAAGCAACTAGATATTTCCCATTAGTTGGAATTATTGTTGGAGTTATAAGTTTTATTTTCTATTGGATTTCTAATCAAATTTTCAATGTTCAAATTAGTGTAATAATTTCAATTGCTTCAGGAATATTAGTAACAGGGGCATTTCACGAAGATGGTTTTGCAGACACTTTTGATGGATTTGGTGGAGGTTGGACTAAAGAAAAAATTCTTGAAATTATGAAGGATAGTAGAGTAGGTGTATATGGAGTTATCTCAATAGTAATACTTTTATTTCTAAAGATATTTTCCTTTACTTCTTTAGTTTTAATAATTCAATCAAATTTTGACCAAACTAGTGAATTGATAATTTTTATGATTTTTATAACTTATCACTCGATATCTAGGTTAACTGCAATAAATATAGTTTTTACGTCTGATTATTCAAGAGCTGATGAATTAGGAAAGTCCAAACCGGTTGCAAAAAATAATAGTTTTACAGAAATATTTATTTCTTATTTTTGGGGGTTAATACCCTTGTTAGGACTAACTTATTTTTCTACTTTATATTTATTGGTAGTTTTTCCACTTTTATTCTTATTTATTTATTCTTCAAGATATTTCAAAAAATATATAGGTGGATATACTGGAGATTGTCTTGGGGCCGTAGAACAATTATCTGAATTAACATGCTTATTATTTTTTTTAGCCTTAACAAAATTTTTAACATAGTCTAAAATTTTTGAGAAAGTTGGGGGTTATTTATGGGGAAAAAATTAATTTTTGTTTCAGGAGGCGCAAGAAGTGGTAAAAGCTCTTTTGTTGAAAATTGGGCAATTGAGAATGGTAAGAAAGTCTTATTCATAGCTACAGCAGAAAGATCTGATGAAGAAATGGAAGAAAGAATAGATTCTCATATAAAAAATCGTCCAAGTTCATGGGAAACAATTGAAGCTCCATCAAATATTTCAAAATCACTTGTTGATAATTATCAAAAATTCGACACTATAATTCTAGATTGCATTAACTTGCTTTCCGCAAATGCAATAATGAAATTATCAGAACATTCTAACCAAGAAGAGTCTGATAAAGCTGTTTTATTTCAAATAGAAGATGTAATAAATGCATATAATAAGTCTTCTGCAACATGGTTAATAGTCACTAATGAAGTTGGATTAGGTCTTGTACCTCCTTATAAATTAGGTAGACTTTTTAGGGATTCATTAGGTAGAGCAAATCAAAAATTAGCTAAAATTTCAGATGAGGTAATTTTTATGGTTTCTGGAATACCAATGTATATTAAAAAGTAATTTTCTATGGAATTATATGTAATAAGACATACTGAAGTCCACAATCCTGATAATTTATGTTATGGAAATTTTGATATCCCTTTATTGAAAGATTATGAACTAAAATCCGATCTTTTATTCTATAATTTACCAAATAATATAGATCAAATTTTTTCAAGCCCTTCAAAACGATGTACTGATTTACTTGATTATCAAAATGTTGATTTTATAACTAAAAATGAATTAAGAGAGTTGGATTTTGGTGATTGGGAAGGGAAAAAATGGGATGAAATTAATCAAAATGATTTAAATTTTTGGATGGAAGATTATGTTAATAGGCATCCTAAGAATGGTGAGAAAATGATAGATTTATATAATCGTTCAATAAAATTTACATATGATGTATTTTATTTGAATCATAAGAAAATTTTATTTGTTACTCATTCAGGTGTAATCAGAGCATTACTTTCTGAGGCATTAGATATTAATCTTAGAAATATTTTTGATATTCCAATAAAGTTTAATGAAATTTACAAATTTAGTCTTAATTCTTCAAATAAGCTAAGCTTACATTTCTCATCAAAAAAAGACATTGAAACAAACTACACTACAAAAAAAATCATTTGATTACATTTATTGATATTTTTCTTAAAACGGCTCAGGATTAGCTGCAATTTTCTCAAGGTCATCTCGAGTATACGATCCCAATGATCTAAACTCATATTCAGTATAGTTTTTTATCCATTGCATAGCAATTTTTGAAGATTTTATATACTTTAATTTTTGGTCTTCGGTTGCATCATCTCCAAGTAGATCAATAATATCTCTAGTTTCATCATTTATTATTTCTTTTACAAGCTTAAATGAGTGTTCTTCTTCAGTATCTTCTGAAAATGATTTATGAATTATTCTTTGAGCTATTTGTCCAGTTGAAATCCTAGCTGTAGCCAAGTCTTCCATCAATGCTGGTCTTTTACCAGGTTTCCCAGCTAATCTATCGATACCTTTTGCTCCTCTACCGTTTAACCAACCTTCTATATATTCAAGAAGTGTTCTAACATTCTGCCTTGTGCCTTCCTTTGTAAGAGTTCCTTTAGGATTATCAATCTTTACTGGATAATTATCAGGATTCTTCATATCTTCTGATGGCTCCCACCCTGATTGTCTTAGCTTCTTAAATGGTTCAGCTGCTGGATCCATATGATATATGTGAGCAACCCAAGCTCTAATAAATCCCTGTTTAGCTTCCCATTCTTTGTCTGCCTTTATAGATTTGGCTGCCTCAATATTTACATCTTCGTCTTTTGAGGGTAGTGCAGTAGCCATTCCTCCAATAGGAACAGCGTCATGTTTTAGACAAATTGCAACTAATCTTCTAAATATATTCGACATGAATTCAGTATTTTGTATTGTTACATCAAACCTATCAGGCCAAACAAATTCTTTATCATGCATTACATATTCTAAGATGCTTGCTTTTAGATCCCATCTGGCAGCATTTAGCCCTGCAGCATATTCTCCTAANGCAAAAAGCATCTCTTCCATTTGAAATACTGCTGGTAAGGATTCAATTAAGATAATTGCTTTGATATTTATATCATTTATTTCATTAACTGATTTTTTTATTTCGGTGAACAAACTATTATAAAACTTAGCTTCTCTAGCTGACTCAGTTTTAGGAATATAAAAATAAACCCCTTCTCCTTTTTTGTGTTGTTCTCTACCTCCAAAGAANAGAGTAAGAGCTGTNCCTAAAATTGTTGCTGAAATGGGTTCACCATCTATCGTCACATCTGGCTCGTCTAAATGCAACCCTCTTTCTCTGTGCATAAAAAATGGAATTTTACCTGGTTCNAATTNATAATGTTTACCTGTTTTTTTATTATCAAAAGTCAAGGTTCCCAGCGTTGCATTCATTCTATTTCTTGTTGCATGAATAGAATCTTCTAATGTATGACCTGCTGCATCTTCATCATCATCTAAATCTCCCTCAGCTCTAACTCCTCCAGGTCCAGGGTTAAGTGCATTTATAAGCATAGATGCTATACCTGCTGGACCAGAAATTTCTATTCCTGGTTTTCTCAGATCTTCTGGAAGATCATCAATTTTCCATTCCCCATTTGCTTCCGATTTATCAAGAGGAGCTGGCATAATACCATTTCTAGCCTTTTCTTGATTCTCAATTCTTTCTTTTCGAATTTCTTTTACTTCATCACTGAATTTATCATGAAGATTAACAAGTAAAGTTTGAAATTCTGATGTAAAAATATCATTACACTCAATCTGNGACTGAAAAGATAATCTGTCTCTCAAAGTAAGTTCTCCTCATATTAACTATTATCAGGAAAATTATACTATTTATTTGACTTAAATCTATATGTTGAAAACTAAGAAATCAGCTCTTTCAAATCTGAAACGTCTCTATCAGATCGTAATCTTCCAAGAGCCTTTCTTTCAATTTGCCTAATTCTTTCTCTAGTTAGACTTAAGTCTTTTCCTATTTCTTCTAGAGTTCGAGGCTTACCATCAGTAATTCCAAACCTTAACTCTAAAACTTTTCTTTCTCTGTCATTAAGTTGACTAAGTACAGAATCTATATGACTTCTCATAGAGGATTGGGCAGCTACTTCAGGCGGAGTTGGAGTCGATTCATCTTCTATAAGATCCCCTAACTCATTTTCACCCTCTTCACCAATTGGAGTTTCAAGTGAAACTGGTTCTTGAGCCATCTTAAGTATTTCAGCAACTTTATTTGGTTGCATTTCCAATCTGTCAGAAAGCTCCTGAATAGAAGGTTCTCTATTAAATTCTTGAGCTAATTCTCTTCTTGATCTCATAATTTTATTTAAGGTCTCAACAACATGAACTGGAATTCTAATAGTTCTGGCTTGGTCAGCTATTGCTCTTGTTATTCCTTGTCTTATCCACCAAGTAGCATAAGTTGAAAATTTGAATCCTTTTCTAAAATCGAATTTTTCAATTGCTCTCATTAGTCCAATATTTCCTTCTTGAATTAGATCTAGCATAGATAGTCCTCTATTTAGGTGTTTTTTAGCTACAGAAACTACTAATCTAAGGTTAGCTTCACCTAAATGCTTTCTAGCTTTTTCACCTTCTTCTTTTAATATTCTGAGGTGATTTCTAAAAACATTACCTTGTGTTAGTTCTACTATTGTGGGATTTGGATTCTTGATAGTTTTTTCTATATTTAATTTCGATTTGATTAGATAATCTTCTGGGAAAATTCTTCTCAAAATTGATAATTCTATAATTTTTTCCTGAGTTTCTTCAAGAGGTATTCCAGTACTATCAGAAATATATTTTGAAGCTTCTAGAAAAAAATCATCAATTTTTTGTCCGTCAATAATTTCTTTTACTTTTTCATTTACAGAAAGTTCAGATAAGGTAAATTCTCCTTTTATATTGAGAAATTTCTTTAATGATTTAGTAATTTCCTTTAGATCTGATATTTTTTCGAGTAATTTTTCAATGATAAACTCATTGAGATCCTGAATATCGTAAAAGCTATTTGTGTAATCTATTTCTTCTTCAGAAAACTGTGAAGGCATTATTAGAATTTTTTTCAAAAAAATAGAACTTTCAATAGACCTTGCTAATATAACTTCATCTTTTGCAGATAGTAAGTTTACTTTACCAATTTCTTTGAGATACATTCTTACTGTGTCATTTGAAAGTTCAGAATCATCTTTATTTTTTTTTGAACTATCTTTACTAGATTCTCTTCTTTGTTCCCAACTTGTTAATTCTGAGCTGCTAAATGATTTTAAGTCTTGTTCTTCTTCATTTGCTTCATCTTCTATTGAAGTTTTACTTGAGCGATGAATTTTATCATCATCCGCTTCTTCAAAACCCTCTTCAATTATGTTGCCATCATCATTTGATTTTTGAATCAATTATATCTCTCCTTTTTTTTACCCTGAATTATAATTTTATTCCATTTTCTATAAAAAAAGAACATAAATTTAATACAAGTTTTACACTTGATAGTTCTAAATATTGTATATACTCTAGATAAAAATATATTTTTTCGAAGAAGAGGGAAAAAAATGAGCATTTCAAGTAAATTCAATTTTGATAATTTATGGTCCGAGAAATCAACTGACGCAGATAGAATTATAACAGAGCATGCAAAGTATGATTTTGCTGTAGCTTATCCACCTTATGAAGCTGTTCCAATGTACGGGCTTATAGATGGTTTAAAATCAAAAGTTGATGCAGATTTAGAAAAAGTTTCTATTGAAATGGCTTATTATCCTCATGTTCAAGGTGATGAATCATTAAGAGAATTCACTGCGAATAAAATTAAAACCGATAGAGGTATAAATGTAAATAAAGAATCTATNGTTTTGTGTAATGGATCAGGAGAAGCNAATGGATTGGTTATTCAAGCTTTGATTGATCCAGGTGANTTTGTTATCACTGAACAATTTGTTTATATGGGTACTACTAAGCAATTAAACTATTTTGATGCTAATATCGTGGGATCACCAATTGATAATCAAGGTTTAATACCTAAAAAGTTTGAAGAAACAATTTTAGAAATTAAGAAAAAAAATGGAGTAATGCCAAAAATGCTTTATACTATTCCAGAGCATCAAAATCCTACTGGTTCAACTCTTCCTAAATCAAGAAGAATAGAAATTATAGAAATTTGTCATAAATATGGTATTCCTATATTAGAAGACGATTGTTATGTAGATAATAGATTTGAAGGTTCACCAGAACCATCTTTTGCTTCACTTGATGATTCTGGAATGGTCATTTATGTAGGATCATTTTCAAAACTTATAGCACCTGGATTAAGAATGGGATTTTTTACAGCAAGCGATGAAGTTATAGATAGAGCCCTATCTGTAAAGGTTGGTTCTGGCCCTAATCAGTTTACTGCATATGCTATAGATGGATTTCTAAGAAGTAATTTAGATATTCAAAAATCAAATTATGACAAAATATTGAAAGATAAAAAAGAATCTATGGAAAGAGGTTTACAGGAATTTTTTTCTAATACTAGTGCAAAATGGTCCTCTCCTAAAGGTGGTTGTTATACTTGGATGGAAATGACAGATGGGACTAATCTATCTGAAGTTAGAGATGAAGTTTTTGATAGAGGAGTTGGGTATATTGCTGGAGATATGTTTGCCCCAAATGGGGATGGACAGAACATGGCTAGATTATGTTTTGCTTTTGAATCAGTTGAAAAAAATTATGAGGGAATTAAAGAGTTAGCTTCAATATTTAAGAGCCTAAAAGTAATTTAAGTATTTTCATATATATACATTTCTGCATTATTTCCTACATAAAACCCTACTCTTTGATGCAAATTATCTGGTTTGATATTTAATATATTTTTCTCCCCATCAGAGGCAAATCCATTTGTGTTTTTTGCTATCAAAGACAAAGGATTACACTCATAAATCAATCTTAATTTTCCTAAACCTGTTTTAGAGTCAGTAGGATAAGAAAATATCCCACCTTTGATTAGATTTCTATGAAAATCAGCTACTAATGACCCTACATATCTAGAAGTATAATTACCATTTTCACCAGATTTAAGTGATTTGAGCCATCTTTTATCTTTGTCTGAAAGATTATTCCATTTAGATTCATTTATTGAATATATCTTTTCGTTGCCATGAGAAATGTTTTTAATTGTTAGAAATGGTATACCATTTGCATCGAAGCTAAAAATAGACGTATCTTCACTCATTGAAACGCACATATCTGAAGATGAGCCATAAACAGTATACCCAGCAACTATTGCATCCTTACCCTTCTGCAGAAGGTTTGATTCATCATTTTGATCATTATTAATTTTTTTATAAATTCCAAAGATTGTACCTATTGTTACTGAAACATCAATATTAGAAGATCCATCCAGAGGATCAAAAACCACAACATATTCAGCTTCTTGATTATTTGGGCTCGGAATAATAACTGATTCAATTTCTTCAGATCCCATCAAGAAAACTTTTCCAGAATCTGATAAATTTTTGATTAATAAGTCATTAGAAAATTGATCTAATTTTTCTACCTGTTCACCTTGAACATTTATTTTACCTGTTTTACCAACTAAACTATTAATTCTAGAAACTCGTACTACTTCAGAAATTTCGTAGCAAGTCTTAGAAATAATATTAATAATAATCTTAAGATCAGAGTCTATTTTTAAATTATCCAGATGCTGGGCAAGAGTAATATTTTTAATATCCATAATTTAATATAGTTTAATGGTTTAAGTATATTTATAGAAACATATTACTAAGGCAAGAGTTTTTCAAGAAATTTATAGGGCACAATTACAGCAAAAATAATTTTTCAAACTATTTTATGTATAGTTGTGAAGTGAATATTTAGACTAATATTTAGACTACAGATATAAGAACACCTGAAATAATTACAATTATGTAAAATGACATAATTACTGCAGATCTTTTAGATTCTTTCACTATTAAGTTGTTATCAACTGATTTTCTCATAATTAAAATCTTTGTTTTTTTCTTTTATGATGATAATTATCGAAAATAAGTATTACCTAACTATTATCAATATGTTACGTATTTGTTTAATAATGAAAATTATAATTATCTGTAATATTTTAGAAACATTTCTTTAACTCTTTTGAAATATTGCCTAAATAAACTCATTCCATAGTTTAAATTATTTGAAGGAGTAATGTTATGGATTTTAATCCCGTAGCTCTTGATATAGTATGGACGCTACTGGCAACCGTTCTTGTATTTTTAATGCAAGCAGGTTTTTCTCTATTAGAGGCTGGTGCGACAAGAGCAAAGAACTCAATAAACATAGTCATGAAAAATGTTATGGATATGTCCTTGGGTTCACTGGTGTTTTGGTTGGTTGGTTTTGGGTTTATGTTTGGAAGTAACAGTTCTGGATGGATCGGAACCGATAACTTCTTATTATCAGAAATAGACCCTGCATCTGAAACTGGATATTTTGATTTTGCATTCTTTATATTCCAGACCGTTTTTGCGGCAACAGCAGCAACTATTATTTCTGGTGCTGTGGCAGAAAGAACTAAATTCACTGCTTATCTTATTTATGCTGTAGCAGTAACTGGATTTATTTATCCAATATTTGGTTCATGGGTATGGGGTGGAGGATGGTTGAATGATGTTGGCCCTGGTTTTGTAGACTTTGCTGGTTCAACAGTTGTTCATAGTGTTGGTGGATGGGCTGCTTTAGCTGGTGCTATTGTAGTAGGTCCAAGACTTGGAAAATATATTGATGGTGCACCACAAAGATTACCAGGACACTCAGTTGTTTTGATGGCTCTTGGTGTTTTCATTCTTTGGTTTGGTTGGTTTGGATTTAATGCTGGTTCAACAGTTTCTGGAAACGATGGATCAATAGCAGTAATTTTCATAACTACAAACTTAGCTGCAGCTGCTGGAGCAGTTGGTGCTATGGTTCTTTCATATGCAATTTGGAAGAGATTTGATGTGTATATGACACTTAATGGAGTAATTGCAGGTTTAGTTGCTATTACTGCAGGTTGTGCAAATATGGGACCTGGAATGGCACTATTAACAGGACTAATTGGTGGTTTTGTTGTTGTAGGTTCCGCAGTCTTCCTTGAAAATGTTCTAAAAGTTGACGATCCAGTTGGTGCAATCGCAGCACATGGATTTACAGGAGCTTGGGGAACATTAGCTGTAGGATTATTTGCCCAAGAAGAATTTGGCGGAATTAATGGCTTATTATTCGGAGGTGGTGCTGGACAACTTGGAGCTCAATTTGTCGGTGTGATTGCAGCCTTCGTATTTGTTTTTGGAACTTCATTTGTGGTATTCAAACTGATTGATCTAACTATCGGTATGAGAGCATCAGACGAAGAGCAAGAAATCGGACTTGATGTTACTGAACATAGTGCATCAGGATATCCAGATTTCACAAACGTTACTCAAAAATAAATTTTTACCTTATAACTGGCTCCCTAATCCCTCTGGGGAGCCAGAATTTTAGCTAAGAAGGATTTTGAAAATGCTGAAGGTCAAAGAAGAAATATATGAGATTTCTTACAATAATGAAGTTATAGATTTAACTCCAAAAGAGTATGAACTCTTAAAAACTCTTATATATCAATCACATAAAGTTCTTAGTAAGTCTGAAATTACTCAGCAAATTTGGCCAAATAAAACTCCTAAATCTAGAGTTGTTGATACATATGTTTCAAGAATTAGAAAAAAATTAAAGAGATTCGGGCATCCTGGAATAATGGTTCAAAGTAAAAGAGGATATAGGCTTATCTAAATGCCAGCAAATAATATCCTCAAATCTTTATTTATAATAATAAATGATAAAATTTTATATTAGAAAAAAATTATCTAAAGTTCTCTCATTGAACTCAATTTCNAGTTACAATTTACCTTAAGATGCGATAGATTCTAAAATAATATAATCGTTTTATTAACTTTTTTATTCGGTTTAATATGGAGAATTTTATGAACAAAAATGAATTAAAAAAAGTTGCAAATTTTATGGTATCTCCTAGAAAAGGAATATTAGCAGCTGATGAAAGCACAGGAACCATAAAAAAAAGGTTTGACTCTATAAATCTAGATTCTACAGAAGAAAATAGAAGGGACTGGAGACAGCTTCTTTTTCAAACAAGGTCAATNTCTGACTACATNAGCGGAGTTATACTTTTTGACGAAACTCTGAGACAAAATACTTCTGATGGTCAATCTATTGTTGAACTACTTAATGAAAATGAAATAGTACCAGGCATTAAAGTTGATAAATCTACACATCAATTAGCAGGTTTCCCTGGAGAAGTGATCACTGAAGGATTAGATGGATTACGTGACAGACTTCAAGAGTATTTTGATATTGGAGCTAGATTTGCTAAATGGAGAGCAGTCATTATTATTAGTGATATTCTACCCAGTAAATATGCAATAAATGTTAATTCTTACCTTTTAGCAATGTACGCATCTTTAAGTCAGGAAATAGGATTAGTGCCTATTGTTGAACCAGAAGTTTTAATGGATGGGGATCATACAATAGATAAATGTTCTGAAGTCACTGATATTACTTTGTGTAAAGTTTTTGAACATCTCAATGAAGCTGATGTTTATTTACCAGGTATTATACTGAAGCCAAATATGATTTTATCAGGGAAGGATTCTAAGAATAGAGCTAAACCAAAATCTGTTGCAAATTATACTATTGATGTATTAAATAAAAATGTGCCTTCTGAAGTTCCAGGTATAGCCTTTCTATCCGGGGGGCAAGAAGATCAAGAATCCATTGATAACTTGAATTCTATAAATTTATTAGCAAAAATTAAAAAATCCCCATGGCAATTAACTTATTCTTATGGAAGAGGATTACAATCTGCTCCATTAAAAATTTGGAATGGGAAAAAAGAAAATATAGTTATGGCTCAAAAAGAATTTGAAAAAAGAGGAATTTCTGCTTCAAAAGCNAGTCAAGGGATTTATTAATTATGNATTTTAAAAAATTATTAAGTAATACCNATAATAATTTAATTACTCATAGAAGAATACTTCATTCAATTCCTGAATTAGGATTTGAAGAATATAAAACTTCACAATATATCCAANATGAGCTAGAAAAATTAGGAATTCCTTTCAAAACTGATTATGGNAAAACTGGAGTAGTTGGCATAATTAAGGGAGGATTAGGAGGAGGAAGATCCATAATGATAAGAGCAGATATAGATGGATTACCCTTATCTGAAGAAACTGGACTAGATTTTGCTTCTAAAAATGGAGCTATGCATGCCTGTGGTCATGATGGACATGTNTCTATTCTTTTAGAAACTGCNAGAATTTTAAATTCTCTAAAAGATTCATTTAAAGGTGAAATAATTCTGTGTTTTCAACCTGCAGAAGAAATTGTTCAAGGAGCACTTGCTATGATTGATGATGGTTTATTTGACGATTATCATCCNGAAAGAGTTATTGGNCTTCATATTTGGAACCAATTACCTTCGGGATTTGTAGGGGTTAATGATTCAGCTGTTTTTGCTTCTGCAGANGCTTTTTCATTAGAAGTNAANGGTAGAGGAGGCCATGGAGCGNTACCTCATCTTAACATTGATCCAATTGTAGCGGCATCTCATATTATTTCTAATGCCCAGACTATTGTAAGTAGGGAAATATCTCCTCAAGATCCAGGTGTATTAACTTTTGGAAAAATTGAATCAGGATTTGCTCCTAATATTATTCCTGATACAGTGAGTATAGAAGGAACAATCAGAGCATATTCACAAGAAGTTCGAGAAAAAATTTATTCATCACTCGAAAGAATTAGTAAGTTGAGTGCAGAATCTATGAGATCTACAGCTAGTACAGAAATCATGTATGGAGCTGGTCCAGTTGTAAACGAACAAGAAGTAGCATCATGGGTTAGAGATAAGGCTAGAGAAGTNTTGGATGATTCATTAGTTGGACCAACTGAACCTGTAAGTGTTGGTGATGATATGGCTGAATTTTTACAGAGAATTCCAGGNGTATATTTTCTNTTAGGTGCAAGTGTAGGCAATAAATATCCACACCATAATACTAANTTTGATTTTGATGAAAAAGCTATGATTAANGGTGTAAAAGTTTTNTTATCTTGNACCCTAGATTTCTTAAATAACTAGACTACTGGAGATGTTCCTCCATCAACATTAACAGCTGTTCCTGTTACATAACTAGCTTTAGATGATGACAAGAAACAAATAACATTACCTACTTCTATAGCTTCACCAACTCTTCCCATTGGTACATTTTTTCCCATAACTTCCCAGTGATCTTCTAGTGTATAATCAGGCTTTTCCTTCTGAATATTTTCTACTCTAGTTCTGTGTTGACCGGATTTTAGTAGTCCAACACAAACAGTATTANCTCTTATATTTTGGGCTGCATATTCTTTAGACCATGCTTTTGTTAGAGAAATTCCTGCAGCTCTAGATAGAGAGGTAGGTTGACTTCCTCCNGCTGTTGCTTTTCCACCAGGTGTTGTTATATTGATAATACTTCCTGATCCATTGGATTTCATATCATCTATTACTGCTCTGGCACAAAATATTGCTCCATATACCTTTAAGTTAAGATCTTCAGTTAATTGTTCATTTGTCATTTCCTCAAGTGGAGAAGCAGATGACGTCCCAGCGTTATTAACTAGAATATCAATTTTTCCAAATTCATCTTTTACTTTATTTATTGAGCTTATAACTGAAGATTCTTCTCTTACGTCTGTAGATATTGCTAATACTTTACCCTTAGCATCTCTTTTGATCTCTNTAACAGCGTTATCAAGTTTTTCTTGAGTTCTTGCAAGAATTGCTACATTGGCCCCTTCTTTAGATAATGAGATTGCAGCAGCTAAACCAATACCGTCGCTTCCTCCCGTAATTATTGCATTTTTGCCATTTAATCCAAGGTCCATATTTTTNTCCTTTCAGTTATAATTTAGTTAATTCTTAAGAATATATATTAATAGGAATTTTCTTTGAAGCCTCTAAAAGTAAATAAAAGAATTATTCTAGGACCTGGTCCATCATCTGCTAATCCAGATGTCTTAAAATCTATGTCTAATCCAATNCTTGGATATNTAGATCCAGATTTTTTTAAAATATTAGATGATGTAAGAGTTGGTCTTAAGGATCTTTANAGNACTAAAGATCANGCATTTGCTTTAAGTGGATCAGGATCNTCNGGAATGGAAGCAGGTCTAACTTGTTTAGCAGAAAGAGGTGATAAAGTTATAATTTGTGCTTATGGATATTTTTGTGAGAGACAAATTTTGATGGCAGAAAGACTTGGTTTAGAAATAATTCCTATAAGAACCGAATGGGGTAAACAAATGGACCCTTCACTTCTAGAAGACGCTCTAAAAGAAAATCCTGATACTAAACTTGTAGTTGCTACACATGCTGAAACGAGTACAGGAGTTTTGCAAAATATAGAAGAGTTAGGAAATATAGTTTCTAAAACTGACGCTTTATTTATGATTGATTGCGTTACTTCAATAGCAGGAACAGAAATTCTCTTTGATGAGTGGAAAGTAGATTTTGCATATTCAGGATCGCAAAAATGCCTTGCCTCTCCTCCAGGATTGTCTCCATGTGCTATGTCTGAAAAGGCATATCAATATATAAAAAACAGAAAGACAAAGCCATCATCATGGTATCTAGATTTATCTTTGGTCAATGATTATTGGGATAAAGATCATATACCTCAATATACGGTTGCAGTGAGCTCAATCTATGCTCTTTATGAATCTCTCAGACTTCTTGAGGAAGAAGGTTTAGAAAATCGATGGAATCGACATAAAAATAATGCTGAAAAATTAAGAGCAGGACTCCAGGAAATAGAGCTGAGTTTACCTATATCTCCTGAGGATAGACTAGATCAATTAACTGTAGTTACTAAACCTGAGCATATTGATGATGTTGAGTTTAGAAATAAACTAATTTATGAATATAACATTGAAATAGGTAGGGGGCTTGGAGACTTTGCAGGAAAAGTGTTTAGAATTGGTCTTATGGGAGAATCTTGCAAATCAGAATATGTTGATCAAATTTTGGAAGTTTTTCAAAAAGAAATTTAATTATTATATCTAAACCTCAGGTTATTCATTCCAAGCTCACTTATGTTTTTACAACCCATAAGTTTCATATCCCTCTCTAAAGCAGTTTTATATAATCCCAAGGCTTTCTCAACACCATCCTGACCAGCTGCAGCAAGGGCATAAAGATATAATCTACCACCAGCAACGGCCTTTGCTCCCATAGATAATGCCTTGAGCATATGCGTTGATCTTTGTATTCCCCCTTCACAAATTACATCAATTTTATCTCCAACAGCGTCCATTATTTCAGCAAGTTGATCGAAGTTAGATCTCTGCCCATCAAGTTGTCTGCCTCCATGATTAGATATGATTATTCCTGTACATCCTATATCGATAGCTCTTTTTGCATCTTCAACAGACATAACACCCTTAAGGGCAAAATGACCACCCCAATCTGAAGAAAGTTTTTCCGCATCATTCCAATCCATGGATTGATCTAGCATGGTTGAAAAGTATTGTCCAATAGAAGTAGATACATTAGATAATTCACTTACGCTGTCTTTTAAAAGTGGTAACTCGAATTTTTCTCTAAGAACATAGTTCAATCCCCACTTAGGTTTTGAAATAAAACTATACAAGCTTCCTAAAGTTAATTTTGGAGGAGAAGTAAATCCGGTTTTTAGATCTCTTTCTCTATTTCCTGAAGTTATTGTATCGACTGTAAGAGCTAAAACATCGAATGAAGATTCCTTAACTCTATCTAACACAGCATCATTTATTCCATGATCTTTATGATAGTAAAACTGAAACATTTTTGGAGTATTTATTTTACTTAATTCCTCTATNGGTACAGTACCAATCGTAGANAGCCCAAACATTGTTCCAAATTTTTCAGCTGCTTTTGCTACAGCTCTCTCTCCTTGATGATGAAATAATCTTTGAAGAGCGGTAGGAGAACAGTAAAAAGGTAAATCTAATTTCTTTCCAAAAATAGTTGTNGATAAGTCTATATCTTCAACTCCACGAAGAACATTTGGAACAAGATCTACATCTTCATATGAACTAGTATTTCTTCTATATGTTGTTTCATCTTCAGCAGCTCCATCAATATAGTGAAATATTGGAGATGGAAGGTTTTTTTTAGCTAACTTTCTAAAGTCATGAAAGTTATTACAATGTTTAAGTTTCATATTAGATATTTAAATTTTTTACACTAATAATTAATCTTACATTCTTTAAATAAAGTCATCATCTTTTTCTTTGCTTAAATCGTTCATTTNCTCCATAATTTTAATAAGGATTTATAATGAAAAAATATTCTCTGAATTGTTCTATTTGTGATNTTAGACAATCTAATAACTCAATTTCTAATATTTTTAGTGACTGCAACTGTAAAGCTTTACTTTATTGTGAAGATATTTCAATTAATAATATAAATCCTATTGAATCTANAAAGAATTCTAAAAATTTAATCTCACTTGGGGAGGGAAATACGCCATTAGTTAATTTAGAAAAAATTGGTAAAAAACTAGGTCTTAATAAATTATTTGCTAAGCTTGAATTTATGTCTCCAACAGGTTCATTTAAGGATAGAGGTAGTTCATTAGTAGTGAGTGTTGCTAAAAGAGAAAAAGTTAAAGAATTTGTGGAGGATTCTTCTGGNAATGCTGGTGCATCTCTTTCTGCTTATGCTGCCGCCGCAAATATAAAAGCCCATATTTTTGTTCCGGATAGTGCAGGAAAGGGTAAACTCGATCAAATATCTATTTTTGGAGCAAAATTACACAAAATATCAGGACCAAGGGAAAATTCTACTATTGAAGCAAAGAAATTCTCTGAAAAAAATGATATTCCTTATATATCTCATAATTTATCGCCATATTTTTCTGAAGGTATGAAAAGCTTTGCTTATGAAATTTATAATGAGATCAAAGAAATAGACCATATAATTTTTCCAACAGGAAATGGATCTCTACTTCTAGGTACCTGGAGAGGTTATAAAGACATTATGAAATCTAATAAAACTATCCTTCCTAAATTACATGTAGCTCAGTCTAAGAATATTGAACCAATAGTAGCTAAANTAAATAGCAAAAAATGGAAATTTGATATACACAAAAAAACTCTCGCTTCTGGAATATCTNTTTCTAACCCTCCACGAATTAATGAGATTATTCAAGCTGTAAAATCTTCTGCAGGTGAAGGAGTTTCATCTACTGATGAAGAAGCTCTTATTTGGCATGATATATTGGCAAAAGAAGAAGGGATTTTTAGTGAAATAACGTGTGCTTTTGTTTTTCCTGCATTAGAAAAACTAATAAGAAACAAAAAAATTAAAAAGGATGAAACTGTTCTTCTACCAATCACTGGATCTGGATTAAAAGAACCTATTTTATAGATTCAAAAGCTTTCTTGAATCCCTCTATTGATCCTTCGAGTACCCAATCATCAACACTATAAGATATTCTAAAGTATCCTTCAAGACCAAATCCTCTACCAGGAACTGTAAGAACTTTTGAATTTTGAAGTATATTTACAAATCTACTATCATCCTCAATTGGTGATTTGGGAAAAAGATAAAAAGCCCCATCTGGCTTTACACATTCATATCCAATCTTTATTAGCTCATTATATATAAAATCTCTTTTTTGCTTATAAACATTTATATCTACAGATTCTTCTTGAATATCCTCTATAGATTTTTGCATAATTGCTGTTGCATTTACATGACCTAAGGTTCGTAAGGAAAATACTAATGCATCATAAAGTACTTTTTTATCCTTATCCTTTGGAGATAATGCTATGTACCCAATTCTTTCTCCTGCTAGCCCTAAATCTTTAGAATGAGATGTGACTACAATTGATCTATCGTGATGAGGAAAAACAAAAGGATATTTTTTATTATCAAATATGATTTTTCTGTATGGTTCATCAGATATAAGATAAATTTCAGTATCTAGCTCTTTTTCTTTTGAAGATAGTATTTCACCGATTTTCTCTATAATTTTTCTTGGATACAAAACGCCTGTTGGGTTATTTGGTGAATTTATTATTATACCTTTAGTATTTTTTGTAATCCTCTCAGTTAAATCAGACAAGTCAGGTAAGAAATTTCCATCAGTTTTAGCAATGACTGGTATTCCATTATGATTTTTAATATAGAATAAATATTCAACAAAGAAAGGACTAAAAACTATAATTTCATCATTCGGATTTAATATAGATTTTAGAATTGCATTTAATCCACCTGCTGCACCTGTAGTTATGATAAGCTCTTCGGCTGTTATAGGAAAATTAGATTCTTTTGCTAAGGAATTAGCCACTTTTTCTCTTGTAGATAGAAATCCCTGATTTGGCATATATCTGTGAAGCCCTTTTTCATCTGAATTAGACAGTTCAATTAATTTTTTTTTGAATTTTTCAGGAGGCTCTAGTAATGGATTTCCTAAAGATAAATCGAAGATATTTTTTTCACCAAATTGCTTCTTTAATTCGATTCCTTCCTCAAACATTTTTCTTATCCAGCTNGATTGTTCTAGCACATCAAGAATTGCTTTAGATATACTCATTTTTTTCTTTCCACTGGTTTATCTTTAATAACTAAAGTTTCAAAAAATATATCATACCATGCTCTATTTTTTTCATCTTTAATAATCCATAGAATACCAATTAGTAGAGGAATAGAGGAGAAAATTTTTCCTCCAATTTCTCTTGCAAATGCTGCTCCAATTCCTATCTTATTTCCTTCTGGATTAACTACTGATATTCTAAGGGCCCATTTNCCTATAGTTTTACCATACAAACCNGTTGGTATTACTAGATAAGAGAAACATANAATTATTATTATGTAATCAAAAATTNCTGTGNTAACAGAAAAAATATTTCTTCCTATAATATTGAATCCAAAATATAAAAGTAGAACATAAAATAGATCTACGATAAAAGCCATAAATCTTCTTCCTATTCCTGCAATTTTAAGTTCTTTTTTCATATCTAAAATTCCNCTAGTCTTTTTATGGTATATAAATTTTGAAATTTCGAATATATTATTTACTTAATTATTTGTGTATCGGAGNGAAAAATTGTCTAGATTAAATAATAAAGTAGCAATAATAACAGGTGCAGGTTCAGGTATAGGTTTAGCAACAACTAAGATTTTTCTTGAAAATGGATGTAAAGTTATTTGTTCAGATAATAATGAAAAATCTTTAGAGAAAATANACAAAGATTTTTCAAATTATAAAGGTGATTTTCTNACTCTNAAGNCAGATGTTTCTAAAAAATCAGAATGTAAGGATACTACAAAATTCACAGTTGATAATTTTGGGAAAATAGACATTTTGGTAAATAGTGCAGGAGTTAGCCAAAGACAGGCTCCTGATCAGAACTGGGACTATGAGAAAAANTGGGATTTTGTGATGGATATCAANTTAAAGGGATCNATGATGATGTCTTATGAAAGTGTANTTTANATGAAAGAAAANAAGGTAGGATCAATTATCAATTTAGCATCAATAATTGGAATGGTTGGATACAATGACATCTTAGANTTATCAGATGGATTTAATCCTTATCCACATTCAAAAGGTGGAGTAGTTCAATTATCTAGAGATATGGGGGTAAATCTTGCAAAATTTAATATTAGAGTGAATGCTATATGTCCTGGTTATGCTTATACAAATTTGACTACAGCTTTAACTAAAGATAAGGAGATGGAAAAAAAATTAATAGACCTTCATCCATTAGGAAGATTAGCCACAGGAGAAGACGTTGCTAAAGCAGCGTTATTTCTTGCCAGTGATGATTCCTCATTTATTACCGGAGTATTATTACCCGTGGATGGTGGATATACAGCTAAATAAAGGAGAAAAAATGTTAATTAGATTAGATACGTTAAGAGAAAGGCTTCATGGAGTTGTTCTAAACAAAGGTGAACAGGGTTATGATATAGAAGGATTACAGGATCAACTTGATAATTTACAAGATAGTTATGATGAATTTGTAAATTTTACTAAAAAATTATTAAGTCTAAAAATTAGGCCTGATTGGTCTTATGTTGAACCAAGTTCTATAAATGATATTTTGAATGAAATGGATCCATCCAGACCTAAAGGTCAAATTAAAAAAGTTGATATAGAAGATAGTTCAAAAAGAGTAGAAGCAGCTTTTATAGCATCTTTATGTGGATGTATGTTAGGAAAGCCATTAGAGGCTATGTTTACAGGGCATGAAATAATGAAAGCTCTAAAAGAAATAAATCAATGGCCTATGACTGATTACATAACAAAAGAAATAGAAAATGTTTTACCTAGAGTTCATAGATCTTTTCCAGAAACAGCTAAAGAGTATATAAATTATGTAGCTCCAGATGATGATATTAATTACACAATTATGGGCATGTTGATTTTAGAAAAATTTGGTTCAGACTTTACACATGAAAATATGAAAGAACTTTGGATTCATCATTTGCCAATAGGAACAACTTTTGGGCCTGAAAATACAAAGTTATTAAAGTCAGGAATGGATTTAAAGATTGATGGAATGGATAGATCTACTTTTCTTGAAAAGGGAGGCAATGGGCCAAGAGATATTTTACCTTCTGAAAACCCAGAAGATTTAATAGATGTTTTTAATGATGTATTAAATCCTGGAGATGAATTATGTGGAGCTGCAATTAGAGCTGATGCTTATGGTTATGCTTATCCTGGAAATCCTGCAAAGGCTTCTGAACTAGCTTGGAGAGATGCTAGCTTTACCCATAATCGAACTGGTGTTTATGGAACTATGTTTATTGCAGCGGCTATTTCATGTGCTCAAATCATGGAAGATAGAGATGAAATAATTGAAACAGCTCTTAAGTTTGTGCCCCAAAAAAGTCGTTTTTATGAAAGAGTTTCAGTTTGTTTTAAAGATGTAAGAGAATCTAATTCTTGGGAAGAAGCATACGATAAAATAAGTGATAAATATGGAGAATATGGTCACTGCAGAATTTATCAAGAGATTGGTATGTTGATTAATACTTTGAAGTTTGCTGAAGATGTTGGTCATGGAATTTGTATTCAAGTAAGTCAAGGTGCCGATACTGATAGTTTTGGAGCAACTTCAGGTTCTCTTTTAGGAGCATATTTTGGCCCAGGTTTTCTTGATGATAAATGGGTAGAACCATTTAATGATGATATTCATACAGGATTAGCATGGTTTTTTGAAAGGTCTATTTCTAAATTAGCAAAAAGAATGTCAAATCTTCCAAGAAAGACAAATTCATTGAAGTAGCTCTGGTCTTTATTTAATGGCACGCCCGGGAGGATTCGAACCCCCGACCTATTGGGTAGAAACCAATTGCTCTATCCAGCTGAGCTACGGGCGCATGACGACATATACTATTATAAAATTTAAATTTATCTATTGCCAATGCTTATTTTGCTTAGTGAAGCTTTTACTTCTTAAACTTTGCTGCTTCTTCAGATCCACCAGTAGCACTTCCTTTAGTATAAGAATGGGCTCCCATTCCTGCTAGATCTCCGTTTTCTACTATGAGATATTCATTTCTTATTTTTCTTCCCTCAAAAAAACATTCAAGTATTTCTCTTACTCCCGCAGCATATCTGGTTTGTGCAGACAAAGAAGTACCACTTGTATGTGGTGTCATACCATGATTAGGCATTTTTCTCCAAATATGATCATTAGGAGCAGGTTGAGGAAACCACACATCACCTGCGTACCCACTTATATGACCCGACTCTAATGCTCTGGCCATAGCTTCTCTATTTACTATTTTTCCTCTTGCAGTATTAATTACATATGCACCTTTCTTACATTTATTAATAAGTTCATCGTCAAAAAGATTTTCTGTTTCAGAATGTAAAGGACAACTGATATTGATTACGTCACATACCTTTACTAACGACTCAACTGTATCGTGAAAAGTTAAGTTTAATTCTTTTTCTTTTTCTACAGGCAATCTGTGTCGATCGTTATAATGTAGATGAACATCAAATGGATACATTTTTCTTAAGACATCATAACCAATTCGTCCCGCAGCTATTGTTCCAATATGCATACCCTCGACATCATAAGATCTCTTAACAGCGTCAGCAATATGCCATCCACCATCATTAACAATTTTATGCTGATTATGATAATCTCTAACCATAGCTAATATCATCATTACTATATGTTCTGAAACGGACCTTGAATTACAATATGTAACTTCCACAACGTCTACATTATTATCTATAGCAGCTTGTAAATCAACATGATCTGATCCAATCCCAGCTGTTATAGCCATTTTCAATTTTTTTGCAGACTCTATTCTTTCTTTTGTTAAGTAGTATGGCCAGAAGGGTTGAGAAATTACTATGTCTGAATCAATTAATTCGTTATCAGCTACACAACCTTTAGCATCTTTATCAGATGTCACTACAAGAGTGTGTCCATTTTCTTCTAAGAATTTTCTCAAACCTAATTCACCTGAAACACACCCTAGAAGTTCACCTCTCTTGAAATCTATAGATTTTGGGTTTGGAAGAGACATTCCATCTGGATATTTATCGAGAATGGGGATTTCGTTTAATGGATATGATTTTGGCATACCATCTGTNGGATCGTCATATAAAACGCATAATATTTTCATAATNTTTTCCTTATATTTNTAATTTCTTTAAGATTTATATTTATATTATTAGAAATTTTTATTTTTGGTTATTGATTTTGTTTNATTTTGAAATACTTGAATAAAAAATATCCTATGATAACTATTNTCAAAATTATAAGAATTGGAAATCCAAATCCTCCAACATAATTTTTTATTTCTGAATAGTTTTCTCCTAAATTATTCCCAATATAAACATANATAAAAAGAGTTGGATATGAAGCTATGAAAGTATATGCTACGTATTTATAAAAATTAAGATTATATATACCCGAAATTACTGAAGTAATAGTTTTGGGTATAAAAGGGATCATTCTCGTTATAAAAATAAAATAAAATTGATTCTTTACAAAGAATTTTTCTTGTTTGATTANGTCCTCTTCAGNGATAAATAAATATTTTCCATACTTAATTATNAATTTCCTTCCTACAGCTTTTGCCAAATAAAATTCAAANAAACANCCTATTGTNGAANCNATAGTTGCAATCAAAGATAATAANAATACTTGAGAAATATTATCAGCAAGTATCCATCCTGCTAGCGGAAGAATAATTTCAGCTGGGACGGGTAGNGCAGTCGGATCTAAAATCATCAAAATAAAAACACCTAAATAATCTATAGTTTCTAAAACTGTAGTTATCCACTCGATTATTGAATTTTCTAAACTTAGGCTACCCATTTAAGCTCTTTTATTTATTGTTCTTATAAAAAGTATACAAAAATTAANAAAGNGCNCTTAAATCAAAATAAAAATAAAAATCAAAAAAAGTNATNNCTTAATTNAAANAANAAGACAACATATATGAATTNCATNAATNNCACATAATATTTAGATANTTANCANANNNATTTAGNTTTTTTTGNNAATATANTTTAGCTNATATAAGTTCAANTAATATNAAGNTTTGAANNNNTTCAAAACAAANNCAATAAAAGTATTGAATNAGTTTTGTACTATTANTTTNCTATGTTATAATCAANATATGNNTAACGAATCTAAAAANACATCTAAAATGTTAGGTGTTGAAAAGAAGTTTAAAAGAGAGCTNGAAAANGTTATACCTGAACTAGTTAATGAGTTTGGTCTNACTGGTGCTGCTAANCAGCTAGGNGTTGGTAAGGCAACTCTATCATATTGGATGCTCAAGCTTGGAATTCAATTTAGAAAAGTTGCTCTAGCTCCCGGGGAAAATATAGAAATTAAGAGATTATCTGATTAATAATTACTTTTTTTATATTTATTTTTCTTATTTACTACTTTATTCTTAAAATCAATTATAGAAAAAATACGAATTATACTCACAAAATGAATAAAAAATTTACTTTACTGTTTATTTTCACTTTATTTTCCGCACTACTTGTATCATGTAGAGAGGTTACTGTAGATCCTTCTCCTCCAGTTGTATTTCAACCTACGCCTGCAACATCTGAAAAACTCATGGCAGGAGCTGCTCCGGTTGTGCAAGTAGTAATAGTAGGAAATCCTGCTGCTGGTGAAGAATGGTTTCTTACACAAGGCTGTAATGCTTGTCATTCTACTGGTGCAGAGAAATTGGTTGGACCTGGTCAAAAAGGAGTATATGTTAGATCTGGAGCAAGGCCTGGTTACGGCTCAGCTGATGAATATATAGAAGCTTCCATAAGATATCCTGGGGAATATCTAGTTGAAGGCTACTCAAATCTTATGCCAGCAAGTTGGGAAGAGGCTGAAAAGCAAGATATTGCTGACGTAATTGCATATTTGAAAACTTTAGAATAATGTTAGTTACAAGCCAACTTAATAAACAAAAAATTATCTCTTCGCTATCAATGCTGCTTGATATCCAGCAGAGAAGCCAGCATCAATATTAACCACCGATATTCCAGGCGCACATGAGTTCAACATTGTAAGTAAAGCTGAATATCCTTTTTCTCCTGTTCCAAATCCTACAGATGTTGGAACGGCGATCACTGGTTTATTTACCAAACCAGCTACAACTGTGGGTAGCGCGCCTTCCATACCAGCTACAACAACTATGCAATGGGCTTTTTTAATTTTTTCAATTTTACTTAGAATCCTGTGTATCCCTGTTACACCAACATCATTGATTATCTCAGTCTTTGCCCCCATCAATGAAGCTGTTATTTCTACTTCTTTAGCTATTGGTATATCTGAAGTACCCGCACTAACGACAGACACAATACCACTAGTATTTTTATTATTTTTAGATGACCAAATCATTTTTGCATGGGAATCGAATTTTGCTTCAGGAATTATCTTTATAACTTTTTCATAAGTTTCAATATTAGTTCTTGTAATTAGAAAAATACCAGAATTATCATATATTCTTTTAGCAATTTTAGAAGATTGATCTGGGGACTTTGTTTCTCCATAGATTACTTCTGGAAAACCTGTTCGTTTTTCCCTTTCATAATCAATTTCAGCAAATTCGATTGTATCATCTTTATTAGTCATTTATTTATTTTACATTATTAAAAAATTAAACTGATTATTATAAATCCCTTGTAAATTATGTTCTAGTTTTTATAATTTACATATTATTTAGTAAAAAATTGGAAGGCAACCTTATGAAGCTCAGCTGCATACAATCAAACTTAAGGAAAGGCTTAGCAATCGTTAGTAGGGCAGTAGCTACAAGATCAACTATTCCTGAAACTCAAAATGTACTCATTGCAACAGATAATGGAAGACTAAAATTAACCGCAACAAATTTAGAAATTGCTATAACTACATGGATTGGTGCTCAAATAGAAGAAGAAGGAGCAATAACTATACCTGCAAGAATGCTATCTGATTTCATAAACTCGCTTCCAGATAAAAAAGTTGATATTGAGATGGTACCTAATCCTATAGGATTAAAAATACATTGTGCAAATTTTGATGCTCAAATGAACGGTATTGATCCTGAAAGTTATCCTCCTATACCTAATATTACAGATGGCCCTAAAGTATCAATTTCCTCTTCAGATTTTAAGAGTTCTTTGTCAAGAGTAAAATTTGCTGTTGCTTCAGATGAATCTAGGCCTGCTCTGACTGGAGTAAAAGTTGATATCAAAAATAATCAATTTACACTTGCTTCAGCTGATGGTTTTAGATTGGCTGTAGAAACTGGTAGCTGTGATTCTTCCGTAGAAGACGATATTTCTGTCATTGTTCCTGGAAGAACAATGAATGAAATTTTTTCATTACTAGGTTCTGATAACGGTATGTTGGATATGACTGTTACTGATCAAAAAAGTCAATCACTTTTTAAGTTTGGAGATGTAGAAGTTGTTACTCAACTAATTCAAGGGAATTTTCCAGATTATGAAAGACTAATTCCTTCTGAAAAAGGGACTATTTGTAGAGTAAACAGACAAGAAATCATACAAGCTACAAGTGCTGCTTCAGTTTTTGCTAGAGATGGCAGTGGGATAATTAGAATGGTTTCTGAAAATATTGATGATGAAGGCTCTGTAAGGATTATGTCTCAAGCTGAAGAACTAGGATCAAATGAAGCTCGAATTAAAGCCGAAATTGAAGGAGAAGAAGCTAGAATAGCATTTAATTCAAAGTTCCTTGGAGAAATCTTAGGAGTTTTAGACGGAGATGAAATTGAAATCGAAACTATGAGTCCTTCATCTCCTGGTGTATTTAGGTCAGCGGCAAACTCCGGATATCTTCATATAATTATGCCTATGTTCGTACAATGGTAATAATTTATTATCAATGATCCTTTGGAAATGATAGAATTATGTTGAGCCGACTACTAAGAATTATTTCTTAGTACAGGATATTTGGCCCTCTTATTAAAATATTTTCTCTAATCCACTTTAGATTATGTTTTTTGAGGGTCATTTTGTTTTTAATTGATATAATTTACAAGTGCTATTAATTATTTACGGAACTAATAACTAATAGCACATTTTTTATGAAAAAATATCTCTCAATATTTTAAACTAAATTTATGAGGTGAATTATAAGATGGAATTGATACATGCAGTAAAAGATGGATTTAAGAATTATACTAATACTAAAATTACAGCTACAAGATCTCAACTCTACTATTGGTTTTTATTCGCATTAATATCAATTACACTTTTTAACTTAATTGATATTGTTATTTTTGATTCAAATACATATAGCCAGTTGTTCGAACTAAACGAACCCACAGGATGGCTAAGTAGAATATGGTTTTGGTCTATAGTTACCCCTTCAATAACAATTATTATAAGAAGGATAAAAGTTATGCCTAAGCCTGTATGGAAACAAAGATCATTTGTAGATATTCTTACAATGGTAGTAATTTTGATGCTTATGTTACTAATACTCGCTTATTAGGTAAAAGATAAATAATCTTTGTGTTTGCAACCCACTTGGAGAAAATAGGAAATTTCTTATGAAAATAATAAATATTGGAATACTAGGATTCGGAAATATTGGAAAAGAATTATTTGTATCTTTGACAGATAAAATTGCTTTGATAGAAGAGACGAGTGGTTATAAATTAAACATCTCTAAAGTTTTAGTTAAAGAAATCAACAAAAAAAGAGATATAGATATAAATAAAGAATTAATTACTAATGACCCAGAAGAAATAATAAGTAATAAAGATATATCTATAGTAATAGAATTGATGGGAGGAGCCGAAAACGCATATCCTTTTGTAAAAAAGGCATTGCAGTCAAAAAAATCTATTATAACTGCTAATAAAGATTTGATAGCTACTTATGGGACTGAACTATTTAGTTTGGCTAAAGAAAATAAAGTTTCTATATTTTTTGAAGCTGCTGTAGCGTCAGGAACTCCTATTATTTCAACATTGATGAGAGATTTATCAGCCACAAATATATCTTCTATCAGAGGAATAATTAATGGAACCAGTAACTTTATTTTATCTGAAATGGAAGAGAAGCAATCAGAATTTAAAGATGCCTTAAAATTAGCCCAAAATTTAGGATATGCTGAACCTGATCCATCAAATGACATCACAGGGCTTGATGCTTGTTATAAACTTGCTATCTTAACATCATTAGCATTTAATACTGAAATTACATTTGAAGATATTTTTGTTGAAGGAATAGAAACAATTGAAAAGGAAGATTTTGATTATGCTAAAGAATTAGGTTACACCATAAAATTACTAGGTATTACAGAAAATCAAGATAATAATTTATTATGTAGGGTCCATCCAGTATTACTAAGCTTGAAAGCACCATTAGCAAAAATATTAGGTCCAAATAATGCTATTGAAATAAAAGATACAATGCTAGGAGAATTGATTATTCAAGGACCAGGAGCAGGTCCCTCCCCAACAGCTTCTGCAGTATTAAATGACCTAGTTTATCTGCTTAATAATCTGTCGAATTTGTCGGTAACTCTTCCAAAAATCTATAATAAAATGAAAATGGAGAATATAGATATTCTAAATTCTAAATTTTTCTTACGATTTGAGGTAATAGATCAACCTGGAGTTTTAGCAAAAATGTCTAACATTTTTGGTGAAGAAAAAATTTCAATTGCATCAGTTATTCAAAAAGAAAATAAATCTTTACAAAATGGTGCTGAATTAGTTTTTATGACTCATGAGTCATCTCAATCTTCAATTGATAAATCATTAAAAAAGTTGCATAGTCTTGATTGTGTAAATAAAGTAATCAATGTTCTAAGGGTTCAAGATTAAGATATGAATTCTTCTAATATTTTTTGTTCTGTAGTTATTTTAATAAATACAAAGTATGAAAAAATATAGTTAATATTTAAATTCTTTCATTTTGTTATTTATTTCCTTGAGTTTTATCTAAGCTTGGGTACTATTTGTATAGTATGAATTAGAAAGATTATACTCACTTGAGAAATAGAAGGCTATATGTTTGTTCAATGGTAAAAAAGTCGATTTATTTCTGATTTTGTAACATTATAAAATAAAAAATTATGTTTTATTCAAAAGAAAAAAAATTAAATTTTAAAGATGTGCTTATAGTTCCAAAGTTATCAAAACTTAATTCAAGAAAAGATGTTTTTCTTGATACAAAAATAATTTTTCCTGTTTCAGGCATAAACTGGGAAGGAGTGCCAATAATGGCATCAAATATGGATTATGTTGGGACATTTGAAATGGGTTTAAGTCTGCAAAAATTTCATATGACTAATGCTGTTAGTAAGTTCTACAGTTTAGATGCTTGGATCAATTCTATAAATAAAGGACTAGATCTTAATTACAACTTTATGACATTTGGATTAGAAAAAGTTTCTAATGTTTATGAAACTATTTCATCAATATCTCAAAAAACTAATAAAAATCTTAGCGCTATTGTTTTTGATATTCCAAATGGGTACATTGAAAAATTTTCTTCACTTATAAAGGAAACAAGAAAGGAATTTCCAAAGTTAGGAATTATAGCTGGAAATGTTGTAACTCCTGAAGGAATTAAGCAACTTATGGATTCAGGAGCAGATGGTGTAAAAGTTGGAATTGGCTCAGGAGGAGTTTGTGACACAACTGAAACAACAGGTATAGGGTACCCTCAATTATCTGCAGTCATAGAATGTAGTGAAGAAATAAAGAATTACAATGGATTCGTTGTTTCAGATGGAGGAGTAAAAATTACTGGAGATATTTCAAAAGCTTTCGCAGCGGGTGCAGGATTTGTAATGTTGGGATCTCTGTTAGCTGCTCATAAAGAAAGCATGGCTCCAATTATTCGGAAAGATAATAAAAATTACAGAGAACTTTATGGTATGAGTTCAGCTCAAGCTATGACTAAGCATTATGGTGGTGTTGCAGACTACAGAACTTCAGAAGGAAAGTTAATACTTGTTGAAGATAGGGGCCCAGTAAAAATTACTCTAAATAATATTTTAGGAGCACTCAGATCAACTTGTACCTATATCGACGCAAAAAATATTGGAGAAATTTATCAAAATTCAAGCTTCATATTAATTTAAAAGGCTTGTTGTAAATAACAGACATTTAACAATAATGTAATTTGTATGTAAAACAAATAATGTAAGTTTTTATGTATGAAAATAAATATAGGCGATAAATTAGATGATATTAAACTTCCTTCAGTAGATGGTTCTAGTTTTTCTCTCCATAGCCTCAGAGGTAAAAAAGTTCTTCTAACATTTTATAGATTTGCAAGATGTCCCATGTGTAATCTTCGCATAAATGAAATTATCAAAAGATATGATGAATTGGGAAATGATTTTGCAATGGTTGGCATCTTTGATTCTAAAATTAGTAACTTACAAAAAGCTATGAGCAGGCATGATTTATCATTTACAATATTAGCTGATGAAAATTATGAATATTTTGAAAAATACGAAGTTAAAACATCTTGGTGGGGTGTAATCAAAGCATCTTTTACTAGATTCAATAGATTTAATAAAGCGCTTTTCATTAAAGGTTATGTCCCTTTTCCAATTAAAGGGCATTTCAACACCCTTCCTGTTGACATACTAATTGATGAAAAAGGTGTTGTATCTGATGTTAAGTATGGTGAAGATATAGGAGATCATTTTTCATTTGAAAAGATTAAGAGCTTTTCATCTTAAGAAGTAACCATTTCTATCTCAAAGAATATTTCTGCATAGCTTTACAATACAAAAATTAAAAGAAACAAACCATTTAGAATACTATTGTAAAGCTACGCTTCCATCTTCTCTAATAGGAGGAGGTATTTTTGCGGGATCAAAGCTGTGTATTTTAGGTGCATTATCATTAAATAATATTCCAAGTCCTGGTTTTTCAGATGGTATGTACCATCCATTTTCAAGTTTCATTATTTCATCTGTCATATCTCTTCTAGGAGGTATATCTTCTTGAACTGATTCTTGTACATCCCAAGATTGTGAAGAAACCCCAAGAGCAATACACGCAGATGTAGCGATTGGTCCCTGAAAATTATGAGGAGAAATTTTTATATGATGGGCTTCAGCAATTGTAGCTATTTTTTTTACTCCAGTTATTCCACCTGCTACTGCAATATCAGGCTTAAAAAAAGCTGGTTTTGCTAATTGAGCATATTCTCTAAACTCCCATATTCCCATATTTCTTTCTCCTATAGCTAAAGGCAGTTTCATTTTTTTTGAGACTTCTCCCATAGCTAATACAGAATCAGGAACAATAGGATCTTCAATGAAATAAGGTCTTAGTGGGGCAACTTCTTCACAAAAAGCTATAGCTTCATGAGGTTGCATATTTCTGTGAATCTCTATTCCAATATCAAAATCCCATCCGACTGTTTCTCTAACTGCTCGGACACCATCTAATGCAAAACTAATCATTTTGGTATAGTTCATTTCTGCCCATTCCTTAGCCATAGGAGTAAATTTTAAAGCACTGAAACCTTGTTTCATTACTTTTTTGGCTCCAACTGCAAATTCATCAGGAGTATTACCGGAAATTCCTTGAGCAATAGCTCTAACCTTATTTCTAGTCTTTCCACCAAGTAAATTCCAAACTGGAGATTGTAATCTTTTGCCTTTTATATCCCATAAAGCCATATCTATTGCACTTATAGCTCCACCTATACTATTTCCTCTGAAAGCAGAATTATATCTCCATAAGTATGACCAAATGAACTCGATATTATCTGCATCCATGCCTATTAGTTCATCTCTAAAACCATGAATTGTAGCCTCTGCAGCTTTTGGATAAGACCAATAACAAGATTCACCTATTCCTTCTATGCCATCTTCAGTAGTTACTTTTACAACTAGGAAACGAGAAACAAAGAACGTTTCAATCTTTTCAATCTTCAATTTTTTCTCACTTTCTTAAATTTTCCAGTATTTATTAATACTTGATTCGTAAACTGATGTTTTTTCATTTTCTATTTCTTCAATAGTAACTGGTCTTCCTAGAATTGAGGATTCTAAAGCAGCGTTACATACAGCCAAATCTTTTCTTCCAACGTATGCATCTACTTCTGGTTGAGTACCTTCAGCTATACATTTACCAAGTTCGTAATATTCTAGAGCTACTAAAAATCTGTCTGCATCTTCAAAAGGTGTTTTATAAAATCCTAATCTATCAGAACCAAATAACCTTGCAGGTAGCTCTTCAAGATGAAAATCAGGCACAAGATCTAAAACCTCATTTCCAGAATATGAGTCGAATCCATCTAGAGTTACAGTAAGAGGATCTCCTCTACGTTGTTTAGCGGGTGTTATAGACCCTTTACTTCCGTAAATCATACTATAGTCTATTTCTTTACCGTGGGCAGCAAAAAATGATGTCCACTGACCAATAGCTCCATTCTTGAATTTAATAGTTGAAATAACCATATCTTCAGCTGTAGATTCTATTTCTTCAGGTACTTCATCAATCCAATGATCATAAAAATTAGCAACCCCTATTTTTTCACCCTTAAATCTTTTAGTTTCCCAGATTTTAGAAACTGCAAATACCTCTTCAATCTCACCCAGGTAATACATCATCTGGTCTACTGTATGAACTCCAGCGTCTACAAAAATTCCACCAATATTTTTATAATGTCTCCATGGCCATATGATTATGTTATTTCCTCCACGTGCTGATCCTTGAATAAAACTATACGGTTCTCCAATTATTCCTTTCTCAATAATAGCTTTATTTAATCGACACATAGGGTCTCTTCTTTCTTGTTCTCCTACGCTCAGCACTTTACCACTTTTTTTCCATGCTTTTATTACACGATTGCAACCTCTTATAGTAAGAGATAATGGCTTTTCACAAAGAACGTTATAACCAAGTTCAAATGCTTGTTCGGCGACTAAGTGATGAGATCCTGAATCTGTGGTTATATCAATAGCCTGAATATCAGGTCTATTTTTTTTCATTAGCTCCATAGAATCGAAAACCTCTGGTCTTTTATTAAGAATTTCTTCAGCCAAATCTGCAAGATGATTTGCATTCTCTTTTCTTATGTCACAAACAGCTACTAGTTCCACATTAGACATACCGCTTTCATATAGAGCATTAAGCGCTCTTAGATGTCTGCCACCCATGCCACCTGCTCCTATAATAGCTATTGGTATCTTTATCATAAATTATCTCTTTCCTTATTATTATTAGTCATGAAACTTTTGTGAAGCAATCATTCCTCCGTCTACTAATATAGTTTCACCATTAACATATTGCCCAAGTTCTGATGAAAGATATAAAACAGCATTTGCAATATCGCTGGGTAAACCACCTTTTCCAGAGGGAACAAATCTCTTAAAGTCATTGGGGTTATGAGGTGGACCATCAATTGAATCATCAGATAATTCAGGTAGTCTATTAGAAATTGCACCTGGAGCTATACAATTTGCTGTTATGTTTTTACCAGCAAGATCTGCTGCAATCCCTTTTACCATTCTTCTAAGACCCATTTTTGCTGTTCCATAAGCAGTCCAATTTGGCATTGCAATGTAAGAGTGAACACTTGAAAGACAAATTATCCTACCACCTTTTCCACTTGAGATCATCTCATTTGCAGCTCTTTGTGAAGCAAAAAAGTATCCCTTGAGAGATAGATTCATCATTCTATCCCAATAAATTTCATCTGTTTCAAAAAAAGGTCTTTGTTGATCTGGAAATATGGCATTATTTATCAATATATCAATTTGAGCATGAGCTTTCAAAAATGAATCAAATACTTCATTGATACCAGTAATACTACTTACATCACCTTTATGAAAACTTGATTTAGACTTTTTAGAAATTATACTAAGTAATTTTTTTGTGTAATCATCATCAACAATATCATTTATACCTACTTCAGCACCTTCATTTGCTAGGGTAATAGCAATTCCTCTTCCTATTCCTTTCCTTGCTCCTGTTATTAGAACCTTTTTGCCGTCTAGTAATCCCATAATAATCTCCTAAAATTTTGTACTATATTCTAACTTTCCTTGAATATCTAAAGTTACTTTGAACAAATCTCCACCACGATATGCTTTGTGATTATATCCTTTTGGCTCTGAACCAATTGGAGCTTCTCCTGTACCTGAAAAAGCGGTACTAACATATAATTCATTCAAATCTTTGCCTCCAAACATTGGGCATGAGGTTTGAGTTGCAGGAAAAATAATTTCTCTTTCCAATTTTCCATCTGGATCAAATCTCATTACCTTTGAACTAAACCAAATAGCAGACCATATATAACCTTCAGAATCCACTGTCATGCCATCGACGATACCTATTGAATCATCGTTCAAATTAATAAATACTTTTTTATTAGTTATTGATTTTTTTTGTTTATTATAATCCCATTTATATATAAGTTTTCTCAGTGAATCAGTGCTGTAGAAAGTTGATTCATCAGGAGAAAAACCCATTCCGTTACAAAGCTTTACGCCTTCATCTATTACATCTATTGAATTATTAGGATTAATTCTAAAAACAACATCATTACTCCAGTTTGAAGCATCAGTACCACAATAAAAACTTCCATCTGGACCTGCAGTAGCATCATTAATTCTAATATTTATTTCCGTTCCCTCAATTTTTCCATTTTTCAATAATTTGTAATTTGTACCTAGATCCCACAAGTAAATACCTTCCCATGATCCTAGAATTATTCCTCCACTCTCATTAAATCTGAACCCACCAATATTTATACCATCATGTATTATTTCATTAGTTTTTTTATTAGGATCATATCTGTATAATTTTCCCCCTGAGATATCCGTCCAATAAATTTTTTTTTCTTTTGAGTTCCATACTGGACCTTCCCCAACATTAGCATTGGGAGAAGCAACTTTTTCAATATGATAATCCATAAAACCTCATTACTTGAATATGAATTTTATATTATCAGGATATATCACTATCGTGTATACTTTTTGAAGAATAATCTAAGAAAGGTAAATTATGGGTGATCTCAATAATAAAGTTGCAATTGTTACTGGTGGTGCACAAGGAATAGGAAAGGGAATAGTTGATATATTTTCAATGGATGGAGCCAAAGTTTGTATTGCAGATATTTCAAAAGAGCATGGTAATAATGCTGTAAGAGATATTACTAGTAGAGGGGGAGAGGCATTCTTTGTAGAGGCTAATTTTCAGAATTCTCAAACACCTGAAAAAGTGGTGGAATCATGCATGAATTATTTTGGTTCAGTAGAAATTTTAGTAAATAATGTTGGTATCCAGCCTCCAACTTCCTATAAAAATGTTGAAGAAACTTCAGAGGAAATTTGGGATGCAGTTATAAATGTTAATTTAAAAAGTTATTTTCTAATGTCAAAATATTCTATTCCCTATATGAAAAAAAATGGTAAAGGATCAATCATAAACATAGCAAGTGTTCAGGGTTTACAATCACAAAAGCTAGTACCACCATATGCAGCTAGTAAGGGAGGTGTTTTATCACTCACTAGGCAGATGTCTTTAGACTACATCAGTAGCAACATAAGGATTAACGCAATAAATCCCGGAACATTTAATACACCCATGGTCAGAAATTCTATTTCTGGAAATATTGAGGAAAGTATTGATCTTTTTGGAAACGATATTCCAATCGGAAGAGTTGGTGATCCTAAAGAAATTGGTCATGTAGCCTCGTTTCTTGCAAGCGAAAAATCTTCATTTATATCCGGTGAATACATAAATGTAGACGGAGGAATTATGGCAAAAGGGGGATGGGATTCTGATCTTCAGGGCGAATAATTAAAAGGATTATCACCATTCGAGTATTTAGAAAAAATACCTGCCTTGATTTTTGCTTTGATAGTTTCTCCAGCTTTGACAATATAGGCTGATCCATTATTTTCAGCTTGTTCTACTCCTCCATTATGCCAACTAGTGCATGGTTCTAATCCTGCGTTGTAGCATCTACCATACCATGGATATCCGTATCCTCCTCCAAAATTTCTCCAGTACCATATGTACTTAAATAAATCTTTTGGAAATTCTACACCCCAAGTCAATTGCAAATCATTATTTGTTATTGCGTACCAACCATCAGTTAAGTTTGTAAAGTATGCCATATCTAAGGATCTATCTTGCTTACCAGGTATTTTTCTTAAGTCATTTTTAGTTCCATCTTTCATTTCAATATATGGCCACTTTCCCTTATAATTAGGTTTAAGTTTGGATGATTTGTCTGCATCAACAGGATGAGACAATACTGTACACTCAGGAATTGACAGAGAACATTTATCTGATAGGAATGATCCACCTATAGCAATATGTTCAAGCCACACAATATTTAGGTCTTCTTCTGCAAAATTAGAAACTTCTTGATTTATTTCTATATAAGTATCTTCATCACTTAAGGAAATAATCCTCTTGATTTCAAATGGACTTCTCAAACTTCTTGTTGTGAATTCTACAATACATTTTTTATTTGAATCCTGAACTATTTTTGTATCCCATGGGATGTTATTAACATCACCATGAATTCCAAAATCAGCTCCATAATATTTACTTGGATATCCACCATGTGGCACAACACTTTGCCAACCACCTTCATAATAATCTAACCAAATTGAAGCTCCATCACCAGTTGAAGGAACATTATTCTTGGGATTTCTTATACCCCATGGTGTCTTGAACATAAATTCTGTATCTGAAGATTTATGAACAAAACTGGATATATCTGCTCCCTTATCAGCAAGGATTTCTAAACGAATATTTTTATTTTCTAAAATTACTGTTTTTAATCCTCTAAAAGTCCATGCATCAGATACTCTCACTCCTTCTGACCTTTCTTGCCTATAATTAGTTCCCATAAATATTTCCTTGTTTCTAATTTAGTATGTGATAATAATACAAAACTTATTTATTTATGGTTAAGTTTATTTGACTTTTTTCTTTTCAAAGAATTTATTTAATATAAAAGTTTAGAATAATAGTATGAAAACGTATGATGAATTATCTATTTATTGGCTTAGACAAGATCTTAGGCTAACTGATAATCCAGCTCTAACAAAATCTCTTGAATCAAATAATGTTCTTGTAATCTACATTTTAGATGATGTTAATTCTAAAGATAATAAAATGGGAGGATCAAGTAGGTGGTGGCTACACAGATCCTTAGAAAATCTAAATGAGAAGCTAGATAATAAAATATCATTTTATTCTGGAAACCCTTCAGATATTTTTTCTGAACTTTCATCAAGACTAAATATTAAGAAAGTATATTGGAACAGATGCTATGAACCATGGAGAATTAAAAGAGATATTGTGCTAAAAAAACTTTTGTTAGACAAGGGTATAAAAGTTAACTCATACAACTCAAATTTACTATGGGAACCTAATCAAATACTTAAATCTGATAAAACTCCATACAAGGTTTTTACTCCTTATTACAGAAAAGGTTGCCTAAATCATTCATCTCCTAGAATGCCTATTAATAAGCCAAACTTAGAAAATATAATAAAGGATGAGAAAAATAATAATTTAGAAGATTTGTGCCTTTTGGACAAATTTAAGTGGTACTCAAAATTTGAAAATCTTTGGACTCCTGGTGAAGATTCTGCTTATTTAAAGTTTAATAAATTCTTAGAAAATGGCTTAAATGGTTACAGAAATGCTAGAAACTTTCCAGAAAAAGAAAATGTTTCTCAGTTATCTCCACATCTTCATTTTGGAGAAATATCTCCAAATCAAATCTGGTATGAATTAGATGAAAAATTTAATAATTATCCAG
>PBLU01000013.1 GCA_002721875.1 Chloroflexota bacterium
TTCTTTATCTTCATCATGATCTTCATCTGCATCATGATCTTCTTTATCTTCATCATGATCTTCTGTATCATATAATGATTCTGTATAACCACCTGAACTACTATCATCGTATACTACTCTGTTATCTTCACCTGCTTGACAAGCAACAGCAAAAATAAATAATAATAAACTCATTAATAAAAGCTTAATTTTTTTCATTTTTTACTCCTAACTAAATTGTTTTTAAAAATCAAAAATATAAAAAAAGGTCCACCAATAAGACTCATTAAAACTCCAACTCTTATATCAACTGAAGCAAATATAACTCTTGTAATAAAATCCATTGAGACTACAAAAAAACCACCAAGAAATGCAGATAATGGAATAACCAATCTATTATCATTTCCGATTAAGAGTCTTACGATATGGGGTACCACAAGTCCTACAAAAGCTAAAATTCCACTTACTGAAACTGCTGCTGATGTAGCAAGAGAGGTAAATACTAAACAAGATAATAGAGTTTTATTTACATTTATCCCCAATGATGATGCATAATCATCTCCGATCATAATGAGATTTATTTCTTTAGATTTATAAATTAAAAATAATAATGAAATAATTATTATTGGTATGCTTACGTACAAATGTTCCCACCTAGTTGATTCAAAGCCTCCAATTAACCAATAAAAAATTGCTCTCATTTGTGAGGGGTTATCGCTTAGATATACTGAAATTGTTATTAATGCGTTTAGGAATGTACCTATTGCAATACCACCTAACAAAAGTACAGAAGTTGATTTTCTTCCAGTTGATACAAATATCAAATAAACTACAATTGAAGCTAGCAATCCTCCTAAAAATGAAAAGGATGGAACTACTAATAGGTGAATTGAATGAATTGCAAAAGATATTGGAATAACAGCACCCAAAGCTGATCCTGCTGAAACTCCCAAAATAGATGGATCAGCTAAAGGATTTCTGAACAATCCTTGCATTACGGCACCAGATATAGATAGAGCAACTCCAACAAAAAAGGATAAAAGTATTCTTGGTAACCTAATATCATAAATTATTGATTCACTAACAGTGCCTGAATGACTAGAAGAAAAAATAATTGAAAAAACATCTGACAAAGGAATTCTAAATACACCTGTTGAAAGAGATATTGATGAAATCAATATTGATAAAATAAGGAAAGATAATAAATAAATTAGAAGTAGATTTTTTTTATCTATTTGGTTGTATGAAGCGTTATTTATATTTTTCATTGCTCAATTCATTTCTTTTTAAAGAGCAATGAGAAGAACCCATACTCCTTACGCGAAGAGTTGAATTTTCCTAAAAGGCAGGTCTCCTGACTTATGATTTTAATCAATTACAGTGGCGCGACCGTGATGGAATTTCACCATCTTCCCTATTCTCTCAATTGTGAGCACCTGATAGGATTATTACATGTCTTATTATAATGAATTAAAAATAATATTTCTTAACAAAATCGTTTATATTATTGCTCTATCAATTTTTATTTTTTGGGGATGCTCTAAAAATATTGAAATATATGAAGACGGTAATTTAGTTGATTCTTTGAGCTGGGATAAAACTTATGTAATATCATTAGAAGCTCCAAGAAATTCTGTTTGTTGGATTGAGACTGATACAGAAAATATAGATTACTTCTCTGGGGCTATATTAAGTGATAATGACGTAACACATATTTCAAAAGGTGAATTTATAAGCAAACTTGATTTTTTGAACTTTGAAATATTATTAAAGAAAGATTTTTCTCTAAATATTCCAAAAAATTCTAAAATTAATATTAATATTAATTGTAATAACGACGAATTAAAGTTTAAAAAAACCTATGATATTAACTGATAATTTATTAGAATAATTATTATGAAAAACTATTATACTATTCTAAAAGAGTATCAAGAAAGAAATAAATATAAAGTTATAAGTGAGCCTGAAGTAATGCTACAAAACGATGAAAACCTAGAAAAGCTTCTAAAATTTGTTATTGCCCCATCTGTAGGCTTTCTGTCTATTATAATGACTGCAGTAATTCTTTTAGCACTATACCTTATATTTTATGCTCTAGTTGAGTACAATCCTACTATATGGGATATGCTTGGAAGTAAGCATCTAGGTTAAGTATAAATGTCTAAAAATATTACCGTTATGGGCTCAGGTAATACTGGTCTTTCTACTGCTCTAAAATTAAAAAATGATGGTCATAGTGTATGTTTGTTTGAATTACCAGAATTCTCTGAATCTACGAGCAAAATGAAAGAAAACCTTTCTTTAAGTCTTCTTTCAGAAGAAATTAATTTAAAACTAGACCTTATAACAAATGATTGTAATCAGGCTGTTGAATATTCCAAAATAATTATACTTTGTGTACCTGCATATGCTCATCATTCCTATGCAAAGATATTAAGTGGAAAAGTAACAAATGAACATATAGTTGTAATAATGCCTGGTACATTGGGTTCTTTAGAGCTAAAGTCCTACTTCTTGGATAATAATTCAGAAATACCAATTATTGGTGAAACAGACACATCACCTTTTGTATGCAGAAAGACTGGTAATTCAGAAGCTGTAATATTAGGAGAGGTCCCAAATTTAGGAATTGGGATAATGCCAAAATCTAAAACAGCGGAAACCATTAATGTCTTATCTGATTTTTTCACTGGACTAGTCTCATATGAGGATGTTCTAGAATGCGGTTTATCTTCATTAAATCCAGTAATGCATCCTGCTGGGGTTATTCTAAACGCAGGAAGAATAGAAAAATCTGAAGGAGAATTCTTTTTTTATAATGAAGGGATTACAGAAAGTGTATCTGGTGTAATTGAATCTGTTGATCTTGAAAGAAGAAAGATAGGAAATTTTTTTGGATATAAATTAGATAAAGTTGCAGATTCTTTCCATAAAGCAGGATTTGGCCAAAAAGGTACCCTTATAGAAACAATATCTAGTAGCGATATGCTTACTTCACTCAAAGCTCCTGGAGTAATAAACCATCGATGGCTAACAGAAGATATATCATATGGTATTTACACTTGGAGTGCAATAGGTGAAAAATTTGAAATTAATACTCATACTATGAAAACTCTCATAGAAATGGGATCAATATTACTCAAAAAAGATCTTAAGAAAACTGGGAGAAAACTTAAGGATTTAGGTATAGAAAAAATGACTTTAGATGAAATAAAAAATTATTTATAATTTCTTTAAGTCAAAATTTAGATCGAGCTCAGCTTTTATATTTTCAAACCATTCTATGACTTTATAGTGATAAGGTATTCCATTCTTGAGCCTTACCTGTGTTTCTTCATATTCAGGTAACCCTGCATATACAACTCTATCTTGTCCTTTAACAGGAGGTGTTTCTGCTAAACCTCTAAGAAAATCATCCATATCTTTTTTAAATTTACTTGCATCAATAAAGCCGTCAATCTTAATAGCCTGGACAAAGTGACCCATTTCACCATAAGTATTAGGAGGCATCAAAAAGCCAGCTCCCATACCACTCAAAATGTCACAAAATACTTCTGCTACTGCAGCGTATCCATAGCCCTTATGAGATCCATTTTCTCTAGTACCACCAAAAGGAAGCATCATATAGTCTTCTCTATTATCAGGTAAATCAACTTCATCTAAAACTGGATTACCTGAAGAATCTGTTATCCAAGCAGGGTCCATTTTTGCTCCTACTCTTTTTGCTAGTCCCAGCTTATTCCCTGCTACTTGAGTTGTTGCAATATCAAAAACAAAAGGAGGTTCTTTATCAGCAGGAATAGCATAAGCCCATGGATTTGTAGCAAATCTTTTTTCTGCTCCATGCGTTGGAACAGAGCTAAGTGAGTTTCCTGCAGTCATAGTAAGGCCTATCATATCGTGTTCAAGAGGCATCATTGAATGATAAGCAAGCATTCCAATATGTCTTGAATTATGAACAGCGACTGAACCAGAACCATATTTTTCCGCTTTCTCTATTGCTATTTCCATTGCTTTAGGTAAAACGTGTAACCCCAATCCGTCATCACCATCAATATTCGCAGTAGTTGGGGTTTCTCTTGTTATCTTAATATTTGGCTTTGGGTTAATTCCTAAATCTTTCGAACCAGCAGCAAATCTCTCAACATAAACTGGGAGCATATTAGAAACCCCATGGCTTTCACATCCCCGTAAGTCAGAAACCATCAAAACCTCAGCAGATAACTGTGAATCTTCTTCGGAAAGACCCATTTTCAAAAATATTTCTTTAGTCGCAGCAGTCATTGACTCAGAGTCTACAAGGACTTGGTCTTCTTTAGGTACTAAAAATCGTTCTAACATAATTTATAATCTCCTGATGAATATAAGATATAATTTTTATAATACACCTTATTTTTAGAAATTTGTAATATATTAAATAAGTAGAAGATATATTTTCTTATCATGCCCCCGTAGCTCAGTGGCTAGAGCAGGGCCCTCTTAAGGCCAAGGTCCTAGGTTCGAATCCTAGTGGGGGTACCAATTTTGAATACAAAAAAAAGGTTAGTATAACTTTTTATATTATTATCTCTGATTATTCTTCCCAATGAAAACTGGGTAAATCTTTGAATGATGAAATGATTTTTTCATGCCAAATATCTGAAAGATTCATAAAATATGGTGTATCCAACCTAAGTTTATCTTTCAAATCAAGATTTATATTATTATTTTTGTAAACAACAAAATCAATTGGTGGGCCTACAGTAAGATCACTTCGCATTGTAGAGTCTATTGAAACTAAAGCTGCTCGAGCCGCATCGCCCAAAGAGGTTTCTTTTTGAATTACTCTATCTAAAATTGGTTTTCCATATTTTGTTTCTCCTATTTGGAAATAAGGACTATCTTCCGAAGATAATATGTAATTCCCTTCTGGATAAATCAAGAAAGCTTTTTGACTTTGCCCCTTAATTTGGCCTCCAAGTATGAAAAATGAGGAAAAATTAAGATTTCCTTGATTAATATTTTCAATATTTTTTTCAGAATATTCGACTGATAATTTACCAATGTAACTTGCCATTTCTTCAAGATCATTACAAGTATTTAAATTTAATTCATCTTTAGGATTTTTTAAATCAGTTTCTAATCTATGAAAGACATTTTGAGAAGTTGATAAATTTCCAGATGTAAGTAAAACTACACATCTATCACCGACACTGTAGGTAAACATTTTAGAATAAGAATTATAATCATCTAATCCTGCATTAGTTCTAGAATCAGATGCAAATACCATTCCTTCATCTACTTTTATAGCTAAACAATAAGTCATATTAAGTTCATTTCTCCAGTATATTTTCCATCTCTGAAACAAAAGATTAACATATTTGAAATCTTTTTGATAAATAATTAATAGTATTAATATAATATTACATTTTGGAAGCTTTATTGCTAGACCTTGAGAAATATTCATCAAACGGCTCATTTGATGAATTTATAACTGACAAAAAAAAATTTAGATCAAACAGATCTAAAATATTTGAATACCTCGAATCACTTTCAAAAGATGAATTAAATGATGTAATTGCTGCAAAAGATAATGCTATTAGGTCAATGGGTATTACATTTAGAGTATATGGTGAGAAAAATACTATTCAAGATAAACTCTGGCCTTTAGATTTTATACCTAGAATTATCTTAATGTCAGAGTGGAAGAAAATTTCTGAAGGATTAATTCAAAGATGTAAAGCTCTAAATATGTTTATAGAAGATTGCTATAATGAACAATCCTTCTTGAATTCAGGATTTATGGATCCTAAGCTTATATTAAATTCTCCTTCATATCTTAAAGAATGTGAAGGAATGAAATTAAAGTACTCTGCATGGGCTCACATTTGTGGGACCGATTTAGTTAGAGATAAAGATGGAAAATTTTATGTACTTGAAGATAACCTAAGAGTTCCATCTGGTGTTTCATACATGATTGAAAATAGAATGGTCATGAAAAGAGTTTTTCCTGAATTATTCAGTGACTATGGTGTTTTACCTGTAGATGAGTATAATTCAAAGCTATATTCAACCCTAGCTTCACTCTCAGAATCTAGTAATCCAGAAATAGTACTACTTACTCCCGGTGTTTATAATTCAGCTTATTTTGAACATTCTTATCTAGCACAGCAATTGGGAATTGAACTAGTTGAAGGATCTGATTTAGTAATTGGAAAAGATGGTTATTTATACAAAAAGACAATAAGTGGATTAGTAAAAGTTGATGTAGTTTACAGAAGAATAAATGATGATTTTTTAGATCCCCTAGCATGGAATAAAAATTCAACTTTAGGAGTACCTGGTTTAATTAAAGCTTGGCAAGAAAAAAAAGTTATCATAGTTAATGCACCTGGATCAGGTATTGCTGATGATAAGGCAATATATTCTTTTGTACCTGACATGATTAAGTTTTATTTAAATGAAAAGCCTATATTGAATAATATAAAAACTTACCTTTGTTCAAATGAAGATGATCAAAACTTTGTATTAGAAAACATTAAAGATCTTGTCATAAAACCAGTAAACGAATCGGGCGGATACGGAATAGTGATAGGAAGAAATGCTAGTAATAACCTAATCAAAAACACTATTAAAAAAATTAAAGAAAATCCTAGAAACTTCGTAGCTCAACCTTTTATAACATTGTCAACTGGGCCAACTTATATGTCTGGTGACATAGATTCACGCTACATGGACTTAAGACCCTTTATTTTATCAGGTAAAAATGACTATGTTTCTCTTGGAGGTCTAACTCGAGTTGCCTTAAAGAAGGGATCATATATAGTTAATTCTTCACAAGGTGGAGGAAGTAAAGATACCTGGATAGTAAATAAATAATGCTTAGTAGTGATGCAGAACATTTTTATTGGTTATCAAGATATGCAGAGAGAGCAGAAAATACAGCAAGATTAGTAAANGTAAACGTTGAACTNATGTTNGATTTCCCNGGAGATAAATCNCAAGCNTGGAAACCAGTTATTGAAATTACTGGAATGGAAGATTNTTTTTCAAAAAAAAATTCTTCCTATNATGAAAATGTTGTAATTAATTTTCTTACGTTTGATAAAAATAATCCCAACTCAATACTTTCAAGTTTAGCTAGTGCTCAATACAATTCGAAGCCTATTAGAGATAATTTACCACGAGCTTCAAGTGAACAATTAAGTTTTCTTATAAATAATTTTATAGAAGTATCTAAATCAAAATCTAATAGAAAAAGAAGNAGCATAATTTCAAGTGTCATATCAAATATTCAACTTTTTTTTGGTATTATTTCAGATAATTTTGTAATGGGAACAGAATATCAATTTATAAAGTTGGGTAGATTTATTGAAAGAGCTGATATGATCTCAAGGATTGTAGATGCTCAATGTATAAAGGATGAAATTTTTGTTTTAGGCGAAGAATATCCTACTCTTCAGTGGACAAGTATACTTAGATCTTTGTCTGCTTATGAAGCATACAGGATTTCTCAAGGAACAATTTCAAAAGGTGAAATTATAAATTTCTTAATAAAGAATGAACATTTTCCAAAATCAATTGTAAAATGTTTGGGCAATGTTCAAGAAGCAATTAATAATCTACCAAATAATAAAGAACTTAGAATTTCTATCGATCAAATCAGAAATACGATATTAAATTCAGATGTAGATAAATATTCAAATAACAGACTTCATGACTTCATAGATAATCTTCAAAAAAACCTTTTAGATTTAGATATGGAAATATCAAAGAATTATTTCTAACACATATTAAATTGTTGTGTAAATTTTACATTTAAGAATTAATATCTAATTTATTATTTTTATAAATAAAATGATATATATATAAAAAAAAAAAATTGGAAGATAAAAAAAGTAAATATCTTATAATTAGAATTCTACTAATTATACTCGGAAGTATTTTTGTTGCTATAGGTGCTATAGGAATACTTGTTCCGGGTTTGCCTACTACACCTTTTATGATTTTAGCTGCAGCTTGCTATATAAGATCATCTAATAAACTATACAATTGGCTGATAAAAAATAAATTATTTGGAAAACATATAAAAAACATAAGAGAGGGAAAAGGTATTCCAATAAAAGTTAAGATATTTGCTCAAGTTATGATGACTACTTTCATTTTTCTTGCAATTATTCCTTTTTCTCCAATATCAGTTCCCAATTTATTTATCAAAATAATAATTTTTCTAGCAGGTCTTACTAGCTTTTGGTATGTAGCTTATAGAGTACCAACATTGAAAGAATAAATTTTGAGAATCAAAAAAAAATATTTAGTTATTCCNTCTTTTCTTATTTTATTTATCTATATTTTTCTTTCAATATTTTCTTCAATTTCAACTTTCAGAGTTTCATCTGAAAGCTCTAATTTAGATCCATCATACTTAGATTTGGAATATGAAGACATTGATATAGTATCTGGTGAAAGTATTATTTCTTCTTGGTGGATTCCAAATAATAAAGATAAAACTATTCTCATCCTCCATGGTCTCAGAAGTCAAAAAGATGATGAATACATATTAAATTTTATTAGAGAATTTCATAATCTTGGCTTTTCTATAATAGCAATAGATTTTAGAAATCACGGAGATTCAAGTAAAGGAGATTTTACTTTTGGAATTGATGAGATAAACGATGTTTATAATACAATAGAATTTTATAATTCCTATAAAAATATTGAAGAAATAGGAATATGGGGTTTTAGTTATGGTGCAACGACAGCTAACTTAGCTGCTATAAATAATGAATTAAAAAATAATAATTCAGCAAGAATTGTTGGAGTTTTCTCAGATTCTCCTTATTTTAGTCTTACAGACTTAATTAGTTCTCAAATTTCAAGGAGGACACCATTAAATGAATCTATGTCAGATTTATTAAAACCTGGAATATTATTATTTACAAACATTTTTTATAATTTTGATTTTAATTCAGTTGAAAATACTTATATAGAAGGTTCTAAAGTTAGTATACCTACAAAAATCATAGGTTGTACTGGAGATCAAACAGTTCCTATAGACCAATCAATTAATGCAAGTAATACTTTAGGTCAATTGAGTAGTTTTGTGGAATTTAGTAATTGTTTAGAACATGGGGATGCTTTTATAAGTGACCCAGAAAAGTATCTTAGTGAATTTAAAACTCATTTTGATAAAGCTTTTCAATCAGAAGCTTTTAATAAGAATAATGAAAATATAATTAGTGATTTCAACAATTATCCTCAAATTGATAATAGTAATTATATTCTTGATAAAATTGATATAGATAGAAAATTTGATAACCCGTGGGCTATAGAAATTTTAAATACAACTCAAGCAATTATTTCTGAAAAAAAAGGTGAGTTGACTCTTGTTAATTTTGAGGAAAAAACTGCACGAAATATAGATCATAATATACCTTCTGTGCAAGTTGGTCAGGGTGGATTATTAGACATTGTTATCCATGAACAATTTTTATATGCTTCATTCAGTAAAAAAAATGATAAAGAAGAATATACTACAGCAATTGGAAGAGGAATATTATCAGAAGATTATTCTAAAATAAGTGAATTTNAAATTATATTTGAAGCACTCCCATATTTTAAAGAAACTGTTCATTTTGGTTCTAGATTAATAATTCAAGATGATTATTTATATGCATCAATAGGAGAAAGAGGAAAAGGTGTAGTGGCGCAAGAATTAGATTCACATGCAGGAAGCATAATTCGAATAAATCTTGATGGTACAATACCTAATAATCCATTTTCTGATGAATCAAATCTTGATGAAATATATATGATTGGTCTTAGAAATCCTCAAGGCATGGCAATAAATGAAAATGGTGATATTTATATAACTAACCATGGAGCAAAAGGAGGTGACTTTCTAGGATTAATTTTTTCAGGTGGAAATTATGGTTGGAATAAAATTGGCTGGGGTGGTAAAAATTATTCTGGAACAAATATAGGATCAGGGAAAAGTTTTTTAGAGGACTACAATATCCCCTTAATTTCATGGGTTCCATCAATAGCTCCAAGTGACCTTATCTTTTACAAAGGAGAAGAATTCCCTAATTGGAATGGAAAAATTCTTGTAAGTTCTCTTAAATTCAAATTAATAGTTAGTTTGGAAATAAAAGATAACTCNATCAGTCAAAAAGAAATAATACTAAAAGATAAAATAGGAAGAATAAGGGATATAGAAGTTAATTCTAAGGGGGAAATATTCATTATTACTGATGAAAAAAATTCATATATTTGGAAACTCCGCTCATCAAAATAAANTACAAAAGATTATCTAGTTTTCATTTCCTCTATTCTCATGGGCATTTGATCTATTTCTTTAAATATTTTATTTGAATCTATAAATTTATTAGTATCAATTTTTATCTGACCATCCTTACCCAATAATAAAGTCCGAGAGTTTCGATTATTAAAAAATCTTTTAAAAATCTTTTCGTAACTAACTTCATTGATCATTTCTTTAGACTGAAATCCATCAAAACTTACAAAAAATTCATTATTATCAGAAAATAAAATTACTAAATCCCTATCAACTATTTCATCAGAATATTTAGTTAGGTCATCAAGCTGATTTTGAATGAATTCATCATTATCAGAAAAAACAATTACTAATCTATTTTCCCACTCTAAGTTTTCTAAATCAAAAAATACTTNATTTTGATTACAACTGGAAAATAAGAATAGAATAATTAAAATATATATTTTCATTTTCTTTTATAAGATCATAGATTTATCTAATTTTTTTTGATTTTATTGTGTATTTCTTTAGTAAATCTTCATCNGGTATTGGGTTAGTGCTCACAGGTTCAAAATAATATGGAGATGAATATCTATTTTCTGGTTTACACAAATCATTTTTATAAAATCTATCNGAAGGAAAAAGATCTCCTGGATAAGTAAAGTTATCTAAAGTNGCAAGAGCAATACATATNCTAACCCCTAANGCACTTTCCAGCATTCCTCCTACCCAAACGGGGATTCCTGATTCTTCTGCTAATTTATTTATCTCTAGAGAATTTGTTATTCCTCCTACTCTTCCGGGTTTAATATTTATAAATTTACATGCTTCTATTTCAATTGCCTGCTTAGCTCTTTCAACACCATTAATTGATTCATCAAGACAAATAGGTGTATCTATAATTTTGGCTAATTTAGAATGATCAATTAGATCATCTGAAGCTAAAGGTTGTTCTACAAAAGCTAAACCATGTTTATCAATAACTTTGAAAAATTCTAAATCATCTAATGTATATCCTCCATTACAATCAACGTGAAATACAGAATTTGGAAAAGTAGAACAAACTGATTCTAGAACATCAATATCCCAACCTTTTTTTATTTTTAATTTTATTCTTGGAGTTTTCTTATCTACAGCTATTTGAATCTTTGATATAAGAGTATCTATATCATCTTCAACTCCAAAATCTGCACCTGAAATAACTTTCTTTCTAGTACCCCCAATTAATTCATAAAGAGGTTTTTTTTCTATATTACTTTTCAACATCCACCANGTAATATCTAGACCTGCTTTTGCAAAAGGATTACCCTTGTAAACACTAAGTTCGTTATTTATATCCTCAGAAGTTTCATAATTTTTACCTACAATAGATTTTGCAAAAATTTCAGTAATATTATAGTAAATAGAATTCGCACTTTCGTATGAATATGTAGGTAATTCTAGCCCACAAGTTTCAGCCCATGCTTCATTGTTACCAGATTTAGAATGTAACAATATTGAATGGATTTCATAGTCTGCACCGTAAGACGTTATCCATGGGTCAATTAACGGCATTGCAACATGATATACACTTAACTCATCAATATTCATTTTTCTTCCTTTAGGTTATAAAATAGATATAAATCTAAATATATTTATAATTGCTAACCTATGATTTATTATATGAGAAATAAGCANAAGATATCAGAACTTTAATTTATGATTACAAAGAAAATAGAGACAAAATTTCTTGACTACTTAATTACCTATCCAGATAACTATAATCCTGATCATTCATACTCGATTATAATTATGCTACATGGATACGGAGCAAGTATGAATGATTTATCAAGTCTAGCTCAGCCTATTAATTCTAATGATTTTATATATATTTTCCCAAATGCACCTATAAATCTTAATTTAGGTTTTAATATGACTGGATATGCATGGTTTCCTATTGAAACAGGAGATTATGATAGTTCTTCTAATTTACTTAAATCAACTATTAATAAAGCTCTGGAAGAAATAAATTACGAGAAAATTTTTATAAGTGGTTTTTCACAAGGTGGGATGATGGCTATTCATTCTGGTTTATTTTCAAGTAATAAATATGATGGAGTGATANTACTAAGTTCCAAACTAATTCATAATAATCTGATTATNAGAAAAAATTTACCAGAAGATACGAAAATTTTTATTCGNCATGGAACTTTGGATAATATTTTAGATATAAATGAAGGCAGAAAAATTAATGATGAGTTACAAAAATTAGGATTTGATGTAGATTACAAAGAGTATAAAATGGCACATGAAATTAATATGAATGTTATCAATGATCTATCTTTTTGGCTAAGCAAACAAAAAGGTATAAAAAATGAATAAATTATTTATTCTTGGATCAAGTAGAGGCTTAGGCAAAGAAATATTAAAAAGTGCAATTTCAAAAGATTATAATATTAGAGCATTGGTAAGAAATAACAAATATCTTTGTGATTCAGAAAAAGTAAAGTTTTATCAAGGAGATGCTACAAATATTGAAGACCTTAGAAATTCAATAGGAGAATCTGAAATAATTATTTCTTCATTAAATGTAATGAGGAAAAATATTTTTCCTTGGAGTGGAATTATTAATTCAAAAAATACTGTTTCAGAATTTATAAAAAATATTAATATTTTAAGTAAAGATCTGAAAATAAAAAGAATAATAACAATATCTGCTTGGGGAGTAGGGAGTTCTTACAAAAATATTCCTTTGTGGTTTAAGTATTTTATTAAGGGTTCAAATATTAAATATCCCTATCTAGACCATGAAAAACATGAATTTGAATTAAGAAAATCTCAGATAAATTGGACAATAATTAGACCAACTTTTCTTGTTAATTTTGGAGGATATTACAATGTTATGGAATCCGATGAAAACTATCCCAAACCAAATTTATTTGTAAGCAGAAAATCTTTAGCTAATTTCATCATAAATATAATCAACTCAAATAATCATAATAAAAAGATAATTACTGTCTCAAAACAATGATTAAATATACAATGATATCTACAGTTTGCATATTGATATTTTCAGGATGTACACCATCAAAAAATATTGAGAAAGAAGTAAATAATCAACTTGAGATAGAAACCTCTTGTTTAGTTAACGAATCAATAAGCCAAAGAAAAGAAAGTATAATAATTGGAGACTTAACTCGAGAATTTAGCATAACAGTTCCAAAAAATATATCTGGAAAAAAAATGCCTATCATTATAGCTTTTCATGGTGGTAATGATGGATATTTTTATTTTCCTCAACAAGCTCTTTTCGAAAATATCTCTCTTAGAGAAAATGTGATTATAATTTACCCTCAGGCCAAACAATACTTAAGTAATGAAGGTGCTTGGCAATTAAATACCCAAAAAAATAACATGCAGGACTTAAATTTTGTGGATTATTTAATTGACTACGCAGTTGAAGAATATTGTGGAGATAGAAATCAAACATATGCAATTGGCTACTCATTAGGATCTATGTTTACCTATGAGTTGGCATGTCACATGAGTAATAAATTTGTATCTATCGCAAGTTATGCAGGTAGTATGCCAATAAACCCCAATGCATGTGATGTTGATGAATCTATAAATATAATGCATATTCATGGAAAGAACGATATGATAATTCCTTATTACGATAGTTGGGAATGGAAAAACTGGGATTCAGTGGGTTCTATGATGGATACTGAAAGTTTAATTGAGTTTTGGGGTAACAAAAACTCGTGCTTATCTAAATCAATATCAAATTCAGATGAATTTTCAGAAATAACTTATTCAGATTGCAAAAATAATACTAAAGTAAAACTATTTGCTCTTAATAAAGTAGGACATGATTGGCCTGAAGAAATAAATTCTACTTCAACGAATGAGTTTATATGGAATTTCTTAATAGAAAATTAATTTCAAAAAAATTCAGTATAAGGTTCTGATTCAACTGGTGTATATTTTGAAGGAGGAAATTCAGTTAATGCATCTTCATCAATATCTGTTCCCCAACCAGATCCTTTAGGAGGAGAAGTAAATCCATCTTGAATCTCTATATTATTCGTAAGAACTTTTTTATATCTTTCAAGAAAGCTTACAAAAATTTCTTGCTTATAGCAGTTTGGAATGCTCATATCTAAGTGTAAACTTGCTACAGTAGAAATAGGTCCATTAGAATTATGAGGGGCAACACTTAGATAATGAGTTTCTGCTGCGGTAGCAATTTTCTTTAATTCACTCAACCCACCTGCATGGCATATATCAGGTTGTAGTATTGATACTGACTTATTTTCAAATAATTTTTGAAAATCCCATCTACTATATAGCTGTTCTCCTGTTGACAAGGGAATTGTAGTTTTTTGAGAAAGTTTATCCAGCATATCTAGATTATCAAATTGAATAGGTTCTTCAACCCAAGCTAAATCATATGGTATAAGTTTATTTAGAACTTTCAATGCGCTTCCAAAATCAAGCCTGGCTCGAATATCTACTGCTATTTGAATATTTTTACCAACTTCTTCTCTTACAGCCTTAACCAACTCTATACCCTTATATATATTTTCGTTTTCAATATTGTATTTACCTATAAATGGATAAAACTTTAAGCATTTATACCCACTATCAATAATTTTTTTTGCTGCAATAGCATGTTCCTCAGGAGTTTCTAAACCTTCGAACCAACCATTTGCATATACAGGTATTTTTTCTCTGACTTTACCTCCTAATAATTGATATACAGGTACATCTAAGGCTTTCGCTTTGATATCCCAAAGAGCAAGATCAATTGCACTAATAGCACTCATTGTTACTGCTCCGCCAGTCCAAGTAACTCTTCTGTACAAGGAAGTCCAAATAAATTCTATATCAAAAGGGTCTTTATCAATTAGGAATTTAGCAAAATCCAAAATTTCAGATTCTAACGATTGGTCTTTGTATTGTAGACTCCCTTCTCCAATTCCATAAATACCTTCATCAGTATAAATTTTCACGAAAAGCCAGTTATTAGTGTCTCCATCTACAGAAGTTTTATGAGATTCAGCAGCCATTCTTAAAATTTTTACATCGGTTATTTTCATCATTTACTCAGTTCTGAAATTTTTGAAAGTAACTCATTTTCATCAAAAATTGAAATTGTTTTAATATTTTCATTTGATTTCTCAGGAAAAACTCTTCTTAATAGCGCTTCTGAATTCTTCATCAATTTAACTGAGTCTTCAGTAAAATAGTCTCCTAAAACAGACAACTTAATAACTTTATAATCTTCATCAAATTCATAAAATATATATTCTTTTTCTTTCTTCATAATAAGTAATCTATATCAAAGTTAGTAATGAGTATGTATTTTGATATTATCTTTCAACCAGTTTTCTAAATATTTTACTTGATCATGAGAAAATCTTAAGCCAAGTTTTGATCTTCTCCAGAGTATATCTTCAGTAGTTTCTGCAAACTCATTTTCTACCATCCATAAAATTTCTTTTTCAGTTAAATTCCAACCAAAATTAATACCTAAATCTTCAATTTTCAAGCTATTATTCAAGATATCAAAGCTATCTTTGCCATAAGCTCTTAGCAATCTAATAGCCCATTTTTTATCTAAATATTTATATTTATCCATTATTTCTTTGACTAATTCATCAAACTCATTAGGATTAAAATTTCCACCTGGTAAATTAGAATTCTTTGTCCATTTTTTTTCTAAATTACTAAAGTATGGTTTTAATTCATTCATCACTTTTTCAGCTAAAATTCTATAAGTAGTAATTTTTCCACCAAATACATTTATTAAAGGTGCTTTTCTATTTTGAGAGTTAGTTTTTATAACATAATCTCTCGTTACATTTTGTGCTTTTGTTTTATTATCATTAAATAATGGTCTAACTCCTGAGTATGTATGAACTATATCATTAGTACTTACGGGGTTACTTAAATAGTTAGAAACAGACTCTACTAAATATTTTTTTTCCTCTAAACTACACCTTACTTCACCAGGATCACCTTCATATTCAATATCAGTAGTTCCAATAAGAGTAAAATCAGATTCATAAGGAATAGCAAATACAATTCTTCCATCAGAATTTTGAAAAATATAATTATGATTTTTTTCGAAAAGCTTTTTTGTAATTATATGACTTCCCTTAATCAATCTCATTCCAATGTCATTTTTTTCATTGAGTTTTTCATCAATTACATTAGTCACCCAAGGGCCTGCACAATTAACAATAGACTTTGATATGATAGTTTTTTTAATACTAGTTTTATTATCTCTTAAGGTTATTTCCCATAAATCGTCTTTTCTTTTTGCATTCTCAAAGGAAGTATGAGTTTTTATAGTTGCACCCTTAAGTTTTGCATCTTTTGCATTTAATATAACCATTCTAGAATCTTCAACCCAGCAATCCGAATACTCAAATGCAACAGAAAAATTCTTTTTCAAGGGATTACCACTTTCATGATTTTTTAGGTTTATTTTTTTAGTAGCAGGTAGAAGTTTCCTACCTCCAATGTGATCATAAAGAAATAAACCTAGTCTCAAAAGCCAAGCAGGCCTCAAGCCATTATGATGAGGAAGTATGAATCTAAGTGGCCATATAATATGAGGCATAGAATTTAGTAAAATTTCGCGTTCTCTGAGAGATTCTCTAACTAAGTTGAAATGAAAAAATTCTAGGTACCTTAAGCCACCGTGTATTAACTTTGTAGATGATGAGGAAGTAGCTTGTGCGAGATCATCTTTTTCACAAAGTAAAACACTTAATCCTCTACCAGATGCATCTCTAGCAACTCCTGCACCATTTATTCCACCGCCTATAACGACTAGATCAAACTCTTGCATTGAATTAAATATCTAAAATTTACTATTTTAACCTTTTATCCTCTTTTTAATTCTTACAAAATTTTTCAAATAATAATGATAAATAAAACCCTTAATTTGAGGCTTACCTATTTTTTTTCTTAGTCTATTTTCCAAATTTGTATATGGACAGGTAATTTCAGTTGAAAAAATCAGATAAATTGTCCAACTTAATAACGGAAATGTGATGTACCATTCTGCAAAAATTATATAAAAAGGAATGGAAAAAAAAGTAATAACCAAAAATATATGATGTGAAATTACTACAATATAAAATAAAAACTTATCTGAAAAAATAATTAGAACCTTTCATAATTTAAACTAACACTAGCCTATCAGAAAAAAATCATATGTATATTCTATTTTGTAAACTTAAAAATTCTACTACCTAATCTATCAGTTACGTAAAATATACCATTTGTATAATGAATATTAGATGGTTTCCAACTTTCCATATGATAAATTTCTATCATCTCTCCTTCAGAATTTAGAACACCAATAGCGCCTATTCCTGGTAGGGTTTGATAAATATTACCATCATCATCAACTGTTATACCATCTGGATTACCTGGCTCAGCAAATCTTCTAAACATTCTAGGTTCTGGAACATCTTCAGATTCATGATTTTCTAAAACTACTAATCTATTAGCCCTAGTTTCTGATATAAAAACATTTTTAGAGCTTATTGTGATACCGCTTGGAAATGCTAAATCTGAAATAAATAATTCAACTTTGTTTTTGATTAGCTTATAAACAGGGCTTATACAAGGATTTGGGTATGGATTTCTAAGTGGATCCGTGAATATAACTTCATCATTTTCATTTATATCTAAATCTGATGGACCATTTAATTCAATATCATCGTAAGAGTCACATAACTGTGTAATACTTCCATTTCCTAGACTAACTCTCAATATAGCTTTTCTTGCCGCATCAGCTACTATAAGTGAGTTAGATTTTTTAGAAAAAGCTATTCCGAGGGGCCTTCCTTTAGTATTTGCATGTGAGTTTATATTAGATTTNTTNANCTTAAATATATTTCCTGAGGAAGCCGAAGTAACGTATACTTTACCTTTATCNTCNACAGTTATTCCTTCAGGATGNGGAATTGAGGAAGTAATTTCTTCNAGATTATTAGGTAAATTTGGTTGTANTTTATTAAAGATNATTTATTTCCTTTTATTCATCAATATCTTGATCATTCCATAGTGAGCCTCTTTTAGCTAAGGCTATTTGAGCTAAAATTTGTTCAACATCTTCTGGAGAATTATTTTCNGGAGATTTTTCTTCTTTATTAGAAGTTTTTCTCTTAGTTTGTTTTTCTTGAATAGTTAATCTAGGTTGATCATCTCCCCAATATAAAGTTTGGTGAGGGAATGGAATTTCAATACCTTCAATATCAAATCTAGCCTTNATTCTTCTGATAAGCTCAGACCTCAAGAGCCATTGTTTCATGGGCTTACAATCACCTAAAACCCTAATGGTAATACAAGAATCATCCAAAGACTGAATCCTCAAAACTTGTGGAGCCTTAATTATATTTAAACCAAAAACAGGATCAGCAGATAGCTCATTACCTATTTGATTTAAGATCATAATTACTCTTTCTAAGTTTTCTTTGTATGCCACTCCTACATCTAATACAACTCTTGAATAATTTTTTGTTCTATTTGAAGATACACTTATTTCGCCATTAGGAATTACATGGACAGTTCCCTCTAAATCTCTTAGTATAGTACGNCTGAGGTTTATATCCTCTACTAATCCTGATGTTCCAGCTATAGTAACTACATCTCCAGTCCGATATTGATTTTCGGCTATAACAAATATTCCACTAATTAGATCTCTAATTAAATGTTGAGCACCAAATCCAACTGCTATACCTACTACTCCAAATCCAGCAAGAACAGGACCAACTGGCACTGCTAATTTTGTAAGAATCATAAATACACCAGTTATAATAACTATAATTTGAGCTCCACCAGTGGAAACTTTAGATAGAGTATTTGCTCTTTTTTCTGATTCTTCATGTTCACCATATTCCGATCTACTCATTACAAAAGTATGAACCACTTTTGGAAGTATTCTTTCAATTATTCTTACAAATGCCCATACACCTAAAATTATTAGAATTATTACAATTCCATTAGAAAAAATCCATGGGAAAAAACCGGAAAATACCTCTTGAAAATATGATGAAATAGGAGATACATTAACACCAACTATTGATAGTAATCCTACGGTCATCAATATTAAGAAAAAAAATAAAACGATAGTATCAAAACCCTTAGAATCCATTAAGGACATGAATATACCTATGTCTCTTGTTTCATCTCTATTTTTAAGCCTAGTACTTAAAGTAGATATTCTAGGCCTTGCTAATCTATGAAAAAGATACCATGAAATTAGCACAAATAATACTAGTATAAGAGCCCATATACCCTCCTTAAAAAACCAAGTATAGAAACTAGAGTAGCCTAAATAATTGAGTATTGAATCAAAAAAATTATTCATAATTAAAAATTAAAGTTTTTTAATTATCCAATAATTTATTATTTATTTCCTAGGAATATTAATACGAGCTAATTCAAAAAATCATTAATAGCTAAGTTTGTTTTTTTATACTCAGATTGCTTTANATTACCTAAATTAAAAGGACCATAGGACACTCTNTTAAGAGAAATGACCTTCAAATCAAGAAATGAAAAAATTTTCCTTATCTCTCGATTTTTACCTTCAACTAATTCCATTTCATAAATANTTTCTTTATTAGATTTTTTCTTTATTATTTTTATTGATTTATATTGGAAATTTCCAATCTTTATACCTTTTCTTATCTTTATTAGATTTTCATATCCGATTGGTTTATTAATTCTTACTAAATATCTACGAATAATAGAATTTTTTGGATGCTCTAAATATCTAGATAATTCTCCATCATTAGTGATGAGTAGTAATCCAGAGGTATTTTTATCTAATCTTCCCACTGAAAACATACCTCTTAAGAATTTAGGAAGTTCTGAAAAAATTGTTCGACGATTTTTTTCATCATCTTTAGAAACAATTAGACCAATGGGTTTATGGTACAAATAAATTTCCGGAGGCATAATTTTAGGTAATAATTCACCATTAATTGTCACTATATCTTCCAAAGATATATTTATTGCTGGAGATTGAATTAATTCTCCATTTATTTTAACCTTTTTTTGATGAATTAATGATTCTGCTTTTCTTCTAGAACAATAACCAGATCTTGCAATTATTTTTGCTACTCTGAATTCTGTTTTATTGTTACTATTAATCATACTTAAGAAATATTTAAAAATGGATCAAATTCTAGAAGCTATTTTTACTAACATCTCACTTCGTACTTGGACAATAAGTGCTACTATAATTTTTACTATTTTTTATTATTTTATTTTTATATTGATTATAAAGCTTTATTCTTCCGAAAGNGAAAAGAGAAATGGTATTCATATAATAATAAAAATAACTATCTTCGTAATTTCCTTAATTGGTGCTATCTTAACTCAAGGAGTATTGGCAGATCTTTATTTCTTCAAAGACTGGGAATGCGGGCTTACATCAACCTGTATATAATTTGACGTAAAATTCTTAAGATTTAGTGCAATAATATAAGTAGGAATCAAAATGAATGAATTAAGTGAAAGAATATATAACTACATTAAGAAACGATACATAATAGGTCTTCTATTATTATTTCCTTTAGCTGTTACATATTTTGTTGTTGCGTTTGCATTTAATAGTTTAGATGGAATTTTACAACCATTATTTAGATCTATATTTGGAAGAAATATTCCTGGTGCAAGTTTCATAACATTATTTATACTTGTTTTCCTTGTCGGAGCATTATCATCAAATAGTATTGTAAAAAAAGTAATTCAGATATTTGAATCTGTGGTTCAGAAACTTCCATTAGTAAATGGTATTTATAGTACTTCAAAGCAGGTTTCTACAGCCTTTACTGGTGGAGATAAAGATCAAGGTGGATTCAATATGGTTTGTGCTATTGAATATCCAAAAGAAAAAGTATGGACTATTGGATTTTTGACAAACACAATAAATTTTGATGGAGAAGACCATGGTTTTGTTTATATGCCATCAACACCAGTTCCAAACACAGGATGGTTAGTAGCTGTACCTAAAGAAAAAATTAAGATTCTAGATCTTTCAGCAGATGAAGCTATGAAAATAATTGTAGCTGGAGGATTGGGAGCATCAAATAAATTAAATTCTAAGAAAATTATTGATGATAAAGAGTGAAGAANAATTTATAGATTTTATTTCTAATAATTTTAACAAAATAAAGAATATTCCTGATTCCTGGATTGGTATTGGTGATGACGCTGCCAGCATAGATTTGAGCAATAAAAATGTAATTTTTTGTTCTGATGCTATGGTTGAAGATGTTCATTTCAGATCAAGTCACGGATACGAATCTGTTGGATGGAAATCTATAGTTTCAAATCAAAGTGACTTAGCAGGGATGGGGGCATTTGCATCAGCTTTTACTATTTCATTAGGTATAAATAGCGATTTTTCTGANAAAGATATAAGCCTTCTATATAAAGGTATGAATGATGCTTGTGAATCGTATGGAGGATATCTTGTAGGAGGCGATGTCGTTAATTCAGAAAAAATTTTTATATCAATCTCAGCTATTGGTGAATTATATAAAAAAAATTCTTTGTTGCTAAGAAATAAAGCAAATGTTGGTGATGTAATTGCCGTGACAGGAGAGATTGGTGAAGCCGGTGCTGGGTTTTTTGCATTAGAAAAAGAGTTGAGTAACTATAAAAAACAAAAGGAAAGTTTTCTAAAACCAAAACCAAGAATCCATGAATCTAAAAATGCCATAAAAAATGGAATAATTTGTGGAATGGATTTATCAGATGGATTGCAAAAAGACTTATCGAGAATTAGTAATTCATCTAAAGTATCTATTGAAATTGATTTAGATTCTATCCCATTTGATAAAGAACTAAACAAATTATATAAAAAAGATCTATTTGAGAAATTAATTTCCTCTGGTGAAGATTATCAACTAATATTGATTGGTGATATGGAATCAATAAAAAAAATGAGTATAAAAAACGAAATTACCATTATTGGAAAGGTTGTTAATAATAATACTTCTGAATTAATATTTNTGAGTAGTAAAAAAAATATAAAAATTAAATCTAAAGGTTTTGATCATTTTGGAAAATAATAATTACAAAATACCCTCATTTGAAAATGAAAAGTTNGAAAAAACTATTATCTCTAATTCAATAGAAGATACAAAAGAATTAGGTTTATCTATTGGAAAAATAATTGATAATGGAGACTCTATACTTTTATCTGGGGATTTAGGTGCTGGTAAAACTGAATTGGTAAGATCCATTGTAGAAGGCTCAGGTAATGATAGCTTTGTGAGAAGTCCTACATTTGTATTAATTAACAANTATTCTGGAGAGAAAAATATCACTCACTGCGATTTCTATAGAATAGATCTAGAAGANCAGGTAGAAGAAATTGGCATAGAAGAGTATTACGAAAATAGCACTGTAATCATCGAATGGNCAGAAAAAATTATAAATAATACAAAAGAAGATTCAATTNTAATAAAAATTCATTTTACAGAAATAGATAACCAAAGAAAATTTATGTTATATTCTACTGGTTACTATTCTAAAAAATTTATAGAAAAAATAAAATGAACCATTTATTTATTGATACCTCCAACTCATATTGTTCAATCAATNTATGTATTAAGGATGATTTAGTTTTTACNAAATTTTGGGAAAGTAATAATAATCATTCTGAAGAACTTTATGCAAATTTTATAAAAGTTACTAAATACTTATCTCAAGTTGATTATGTTGGTGTATTAACAGGTCCAGGAGGATTTAATTCCATAAGAATAGGCATTTCATTTGCTATGTCTATAATTTTATCTAAGAACATTAAGATTNTAGGAATTCCTACTCATTTGGTTCAAGCAATTGAGCATATTGAATCTAAAAAAAATATAACTTCNGTAATAAACTGTGGAAAAAACTTAACAAGTTGGGCAAAATTTAAAAATGGTGAAATAGAACCTGAAATGATAGGAATAGAAAAAGTAAATTCTTTCGAAGGTAACCAATTTTGTGGAGAGACAAAAAGTATCACNGAAAACCCTNGAAATTATANAAAAATNCTTAAGANTGCAGAGATGATAATAGAAAAAAATGGTTTTAATAAACCTGATGAGATTCTTCCTATTTATTCAAAAAAACCATCTATTAGTAAACCTAAAGAAGCATATAGAATTTTTGAAGAAAAAGGAGAATAAATTGGAAAGAACATTAATTCTGGTAAAACCAGATGGAGTACAAAGATCTTTATCGGGAGAAATAATATCAAGATTAGAAAGATCTGGATTAAAGATAACNGGTATGAANCTTTTGCATGTNAATGAAGATTTAGCTAAAAAACATTATGCTGAGCATGAAGATAAACCATTCTTTGGTGATTTAGTAGAATATATTTGCTCTGCTCCAATAATTGCCTTAGCATTTTCAGGACCTAATGCTGTTGAAAAATCAAGAAAATTAATTGGAAAAACTAATCCTCTTGAATCCGAACCNGGAACTATTAGAGGTGATTTTGGTTTAGAGATTTCTAGAAATTTAATTCATGGTTCTGCATCNATTGAAGATGCTAAAAGAGAAGTTTCAATTTTCTTTAATGATTCAGAAATAATTGATTACGAAAAGTCATCGGATANCTGGATTTTAGAATTATAAAATATTTAATATCTCATAAGAATCTGACCAAAGACCTTCAAGATCATAGTTATTTCTTTGATCTTCAAGAAATAAATGTATAACCAAACCAGGATAATCAAGTAAAACCCAACCACCATTTGAAAGTCCTTCTTTGTGATTGATTTTTATTTTAAGATCTTTTAGATGTTTAGTAATCGTGCTACCCGATGATTCGAGATGTTGACTGGTCAAACCTGTAGCAATAATAAAATAATTAAAATATTCAGATTGCTTAGAGACATCAAGAACAATTATATTTGAAAGAAGATTGTCACTCATAACTTCAGCAGTTTGAACTACTAGTTTAGAAAATTCTTTCGTGTTTATAATAAGATCCTTTGATATAATTTTGCTTGTTGTAATAATTATATTTTAGTTTAAATTANAAAAAAAAATATATATGAAAAATATAAAAAATAGAGTTTTAGTTGCTATGTCTGGTGGAGTCGATTCTTCAGTTGCAGCAGTTTTGCTTCACGAACAAGGATACGAAGTCATTGGAATAACTATGAGATTATTTGATAATCCATTCAAAAACTCTAATGTCTTAAACAAATCGTGCTGCTCACTTGATGACGTAAATGATGCTAGAAAAACATGTAGTGTTATTGGAGCTAGACACTATTACATTAATATGGTGGATCAGTTTAAAGATAAGGTAATGAATAAATTTATAGGAGAATATCAAAAAGGCAGAACTCCTCATCCCTGTTTATCATGTAATCATAGTTTAAAATTTGACTCCTTATTTAGAAAAGCTGATGAACTTGGGTGTGAGTTTATAGCAACAGGGCATCATGCAAAAATTAAGCTAATAAATAATGAATATAAAGTAGAAAAAGCTAAAGATCACGGCAAAGATCAATCATATGTACTTTTTACCTTGAATCAAGAAAAACTAAAAAGACTTCAATTCCCAGTTGGTCATTACTCTAAAGAAGAAATTAGAAATATTGCAAAAAAATATGAACTTTCTCATGCTGATAAGCCTGATTCACAAGATATTTGCTTTATTCCTAAAGGAAATTATAGAGATTTTTTAAAAGGTAAAGTAAAACCTATCAAAGGTTCCCTAATTGATGAAAGTGGTAAAAAACTCAAGGAGCATGAAGGAATACATAATTTCACAATCGGGCAAAGAAAAGGTATCGAGATAGGCGGGCTCAATAAAAAAGTATATGTAAAGGAAATAAATAATAAATCAGGTGATGTTACTATTTCTGAAAATGAAAGTTTATTTGAAAAGAGTTTGATAGCAGACCAAGTAAACTGGGCAAATGGATTCACTCCTGAGAACAACTTAAAAGTTAAAGCCAAAATAAGATATAACGCTATTGAAAAAGAGGCTATATTAAATCTTATTGATGAAGATCAAATTTCTATAACCTTTTACGACCCCGTAAGAGCTATTACTCCTGGACAACCAGTCGTTTTATATAAAGAAGACTCAGTTTTAGGTGGAGGAATAATCAAAGAGATAGTCTCAATTAAAGAAAAAACAAATGTCTAATTTAGATTTTGAAACGGATCTTTGGAATAAAAATTATAATTACATTTGCGGTATTGATGAGGTAGGTAGAGGTTGCTTGGCAGGTCCTGTTTATTCTGGAGCTGTAATTTTGGATAAAAATAAAAGTTTTGAGGATCCTTTTTTCGAAAAAATCAATGACTCTAAAAAAGTTTCTACAAAAGTTAGAGAAAATCTTGTTGATTATATAAAAGAAATTTCTATATCCACTGCTATAGGTCTTTGCACTGCTGAAGAAATAGATGAGATAGGTATTCAAAATTCGGTTAAATTATCAATGAAGAGAGCTTTAAATAATCTAAATATAAAACCAGATTATTTATTAATTGATAGTTTATCTATAGATTCTAAGATTCCACAAAAAAATATTAT